>JBLGAF010000003.1:0-276363 GCA_047612075.1 Oleispira sp. | reverse complement strand
AAAAAAGTAGAAGAATCTGAGACGCCAGAAAATTGTGACAAACCCGCTAAATATTCCTGAGTGCCATAGAGCCAAATCACTTCTTCACCCAGTTTCTTTGCGATTAAGTCATTTTGCGTGGGGCGAAAACTTCGAATCGCGATATCAGCTTCGCGACGTTTTAAGTCACTGGTCTTGTTAGTCACGACCACTTCTATCTCAATACCGGGTTCTTCTTGTCGTAATGCCGCGATAATTTTGGGCAAACGGAACACCGCATCTAATTCACCAACAGAAACTACAACCGAGCCCTCAATTTGTTGAGATTTACCCGTGGCCGCCAATGAAAACTGCAGCGCTGTATCGCCCATTGAACGCGCGTGCTCTAACAACTCGGCACCACTTCCCGTCAACACAAGTCGCTGACCAACCCGCTCAAATAATGTAATACCCAGCTCAGCTTCAAGTGCAGCGACTTGGCGGCTAAGCGTTGGTTGCGTTACACCCAAGGCCTTCGCGGCGGCAGACAATGTACCTTCTTCCGCCGTCACTAAAAAAGCGCGGGTATGATTCCAGTCGAAATTTACAGATGTCCAGTTCATACGTATATGCATACCAATAATACAGATTCTTCAATTTACCAACTATTTTAGTATACGTATAGTAATACCATTAATTGATAAAAGGAGAATATTGCTATGACAACTCTTGTAGTCGGGGCAAATGGTGCAACAGGTCGTTTATTGGTAGAGCAACTGCTTGCCCAAGGTGAAGCGGTAAAAATTATTGTGCGTTCCACTGATGTCCTATCCGATCAACTAAAACAAAATGAAAGGCTAAGAGTCACCAAAGCGAGCCTATTGGATATGACCGATGAAGCACTTAAAACACAAGTTCAGGGTTGCCACGCAGTTGTTTCTTGCCTAGGTCACAACTTAACCTTAAAAGGCATGTTTGGTCACCCCAGGCGATTAGTGACAGATGCAGTGCAACGCTTATGTTTGGCTATTGAAAGCACTGCCCCCGAGGTCCCTGTTAAATTTATTTTGATGAACACAACCGGTAACGTTAACAAACAGGCTCATGAAACCATTTCGAAAAGGCAATCTATTGTTCTCTCCTTAATAAGACATTTAGTATCACCGCACGCCGACAACGAGCAGGCAGCGGCCTATTTACAAACGAATATTGGTCTCCATAAAAAGTTGATCGAGTGGGCTGCAGTTCGCCCCGACAGCCTTATCGACCAAGCGTCAGTTACCGAATATGAAGTTTATGCGTCGCCAATTCGAAGTGCCATTTTTGATGCAGGTAAAACCAGTCGAATCAATGTTGCTCATTTTATGTCGCAGCTGATTGTTAATGACAGTAAATGGCAAGAATGGGAAGGACAGATGCCTGTAATTTATAACGCAGATTGTTGAAGTAGACGCGCTTAAATTATCAACCAAATAATTACGTGATCGACTAAATATATCCTTACGGCGTAATAAAATTAAATTATTTTATATATTAATTTAAATGGAAGAGAGAAATGAATTCACATAGAAACAGCGCTAGAATTTTTGGAATATTTTTTATATTCACATTTTTGTCCTATGGAATAGGAAGTGGGCTTATAGACACAATTTTAAAGGTTCCAGATTTTCTTGATCAGATTAATACCAACCAAACACAGCTGGTTATTGGTGTTGTTCTTATTGCCTTGGTACACACCTTTCTTAATATTGCATTGCCTGTAATTATGCTGCCAACAATAAAGCCGTACAGCCATTATTTAGCTTATGGTTATCTTAGTGCTGCAATAGTTGCGACAGTAATACTTGCTGTTGGTGCAATTTTTTTACTCTTACTACTTCCTCTCAGCAATGAATATGTAAAAGCCAATTCTATTGCGATACCCAGTATTGAAATAATTGGTAAGGTTCTTAAAGAAGGCGGTTTTTATGCCTACCATATGGGAATGGCACTATGGAGTCTGGGTGGCTTAATGTTTGTTTCAATACTATACAAATCAAAACTCATACCACGACTAATGTCAGTCTGGGGACTCATTGGATACATAATTCTTTTATCGGGCTCAATATCAGAACTTTTTGGCCACAATGAAATCATCGATATTATTAGTGTTATTCCAGGGGGCTTATTTGAAATAACACTAAGCCTGTGGCTTATTATTAAAGGATTCACCCAGCCTGTAATTGTTTTCTTTTCTTATGACTGAGATACAGCCATGCACATTATAAAACCGAGTCTGATATTTTTTAGAAGACGTTTATCTAGGCTGTTGAGCGTTCCTAGTAATTAAAAAAGTGTAGCAGAATCAATGTATTGTAAATATTGACATAATACATAACAATACCCTCGTTATTATTGCAAACGCGCATGCGCGTATTTCTGGAGCTTGGAAATGGATTTCAAAAATTACCGAGTTAAATCAATCAACTGTACTGGAATCGAGATATATCGCTTCCGTGCAAACGCGCATGATTAAGCTGTTAAAACAAAAAGGAAGGAGTTATACAATGCCCAGATTTCAAGGATCTCAAGGTGTTTTTGTCGAATGTGGATATTATCCAGGTAATTCATATCGCGCTTTAGTCATCAACCAAGCTCTAGATGATAGAAATTTCATTGTTGTTAATATCAATGGCGTCCCCACACCAATGTACCAATGCTGTCAGTGTAGAAAATTTCATACATCAGCAGGACTTGAAGGGGATCATATGGTTGCCCAAGCTCAAGGAGGGGGCGGACACCTTGGAAACTTACAAATACTCTGTACTATTTGTAATAGAGCTGACATACATCATAGAGGGGCAGGTCCCATCGCAAGCAGAACAAGAGGTCAATACGCTGCGAGAAGAGAAGATTATCCATAAAGTTCTAACGAGGCACTGCTCACGAATAAATTACTCGCTGTGCTCATAATTTACCGGTAAGTGCAGCGTTAAATGTTTACCAATGGTAAGGAGTACCATTATGAAGTATCAAAATAATATTGAACCTGAAAACTGTACAGGAATGGAGGATATTCGAATTGAAATTGATAATATGGATCAAGACATTATCGCCATTTTAGGAAAGCGTTTCGAGTACGTAAAGTCTGCAGCAAAGTTTAAAACATCGGAAACATCTGTTCGCGCACCTGAGCGATTTAAGTCTATGTTGGAGCAACGTAGAGCTTGGGCTTCATCCGAAGGCTTGAGTCCTGATGCTATTGAAAAAATGTATCGTGATTTAGTTAATCACTTTATCAAAGAAGAAATGACTAGGTGGGAAGCCGAGTCAGTAAACGTATAACAAACGCATGTTGCATCAGCTACTGCGTGGTTTGGACGGTTTTTCCGCTCGTGCCTCGCTACAAAACCGCCACAAATGCGGGCGTTATGCAGGTTAATTTAGATAATTAAGGAAGATTAAATGGGCCAGCAATACTCTGAGTTAAGTGAGCAGCACATTCAGTTTATATCTGAACAAAAAATATACTTTGTCGGAACTGCAGCTGAAACAGGAAGTGTTAATATTTCTCCTAAAGGAGGAGATTCACTTCGAGTAATTCATTCAAAAGAAATTGCCTGGTTAAATCTCACTGGGAGCGGAAATGAGTCTGCATCCCATGTATTGAAAACCCCAAGGATGACGGTCATGTTTTGTGCTTTTGAAGGCAAGCCCTTAATTCTAAGAGCTTACGGTAAAGCGAAGGTTCTGCACAAGAATGATAAAGATTGGGAAAAATACAACTCCCAGTTCCCGTTCAGCGTAGCCGCTAGACAGATCTTTGTTTTAGATATCGACTTGGTCCAATCTTCGTGTGGGATGTCAGTTCCCTATTTTAGTTATGAAGATGATCGAGACAATTTAGCTAAATGGTCCGAAAAGCAAGGCGCGGATGGCATAGAGAAGTATTGGGGTAAAAAGAATCAGAAAAGTATCGATGGCTTTGAGACAGAGATTCTTGAACGTACTGGTGTAGTAGATGTTCAACCAATAAACGCATAACAAGAACATGAATGATAGCCAGTAAAGCTGGCTGGACGTGCAAAAATCCTCGCGCCCATTATGTTGGCGTTAACTGTTTAAGGAAACTATGAACATCGAATATAAAATCAATGCAGCAATTAGCACTGACCAATTTATCGAGCTGCTAAAAAACTCTACTTTAGGCGAGCGCCGCCCAGTGGGTGACCGAGTTTGCATGGAAGGTATGATTTCAAATAGTAATCTTATTGTTAGTGCGTGGGATGCTGAGAATCTAGTTGGTATTTCGCGCTGCATGACTGATTTTAATTATGCGTGTTATTTATCCGATCTAGCTGTAAGTCAATCACATCAAAGATTAGGTGTAGGTAAAGAATTGCAGAAGGTTACTCAAAATCAACTTGGGCCCAATTGCAAATTAATATTAATTTCAGCTCCGGCCGCTAATAAATATTATGAGCAAATAGGTTTTACAAACAATGAGCGTTGCTGGGTATTAGAACGTCAGTCAAGTATCAGTAGTTAACAAGGTGTTTAATCGGGAATTAGGCAAGCTGTCACCTTTTTTGAAAAAAACACAAAAAAAGCTGTCTACAAATTTTGCTTTTTAGCGGGTCGTTAGGCATTAATAATGGGCTTTAGTCAACCTATGAAAATGCTAATAAATTTAAATTTCATTTGGTGAACATCATGAAAAGTGTGACGACTTTAGTCTTAATGGGGTTAATGGCAACCAGTTTCTCTTATGCTACAGAAGGTGTGATGGAACGGTCAATTCCTAAACAACTTGCAATGGGGTTAAAGCATCACTCTTACAGTGATGCTTCACTGGAAAGCAGTGCGGCTGATCTATCCATGGATTACACCCAGATTAGAATACCTCTAGGCAAGTTCAATGTGGGTGATCACTTTATGCTACCTTCAATCTCCCTTGAGCAAACTAATTTTGAAGTCAATAATGCTCCAAATGTAGCGGGTGATCCAACCTTGTACACCATCAAATCCCAATTCATGTTTATTAAAAAATTAAATGATAAATGGATGCGTATTATTCAAGTAACCCCCAGTCTTCATTCGGATGGAGATGTATTGGATGATGAGGCTTTTTCTCTGATGGGACTTGCTATTTGGAAATATAACTCCACAAAAAAATCTGGTTGGATCATGGGTATCGGGGTAAACCGTTTGTTTGGTGAATATAAGCCCATACCGTTAGTAGCTTATCAATATCGTCCAACGCCACAAAGTCAGATCGATGTGGGTTTTCCTGTGACCAAATATGAGCATCACTGGAAATCGAACTGGACTGGTTTTGCATCGATAAAACCTGTGGGTGGTAATTGGCGCTTTAAAACGACCCAAGAAGACAACGTTAACGTTTCTTACTCAAGTTGGGTGGGCAGTACTGGTATTCGATATCAATTTAAACCAAAAATGTGGGTAACCCTAGAATTAGGTCAAAGCTTCGGTCGTAAGCTTGATATCGATACAGACGACAACATTGGTGAAGTGGGGATAGGTAATAGTACGGCCATTATGTTCAGTATTGGTCTACACCCTTAATTTAATCGAATGTGAAATTTAAAAGGACTCATCGTGGAAATAATAAAATGATGAAGTCACTATTATTCGGTGCAACGATTTTGACATAAGTTGCCTGAAGAAAAGAGGAATCTGTAACATCAGCGGTTAAAGAAGATGAAATATTTGGTTCTTTATCCGAGTGAGAAAAGTTTAATTTTGGTAAATACTCAATTCATCACTAATTTCTCAACGATAAAATAGAAATGGTAACTTTACAGTTAAAAAATGCCTGACAATCCAGTCCACCTTAAGGCAAGAAATCGGCTGTCGGTGACTGACGCGTTAGGTTCTTAAATAGATGATGCTAAATTAATTATTAATTTATCAATAAAGTGTTGTGTAATTCTTTTCGCTTTCTATAAAAAAAACTTACAAAATTGACAATCTCAATCTAGTATTAAAATAGACACTGGAATAATAAGACCCAAATTATTTCTGCCAATGCGCGTGCCTATTTGACTCGATATTCAACAGGATTTAAAAAATTATCGAGTCAAATCAAAAAGTTGTATTAGAATTTTAGTGTCTTTTTCATGCAAACGCGCATGCGCATGCGCATGATTAAAATTTAATATTTTTAACCAACCAAGTGGAGCATCGTGATGAAAAATAGTATTTTGATCGTAGGCCTATGTGCCGGTTTAGTTGCATGCGGGGGAGGTAGCTCATCTTCAAATGACAATGACAATGACAATGTCTCAAGCAATACTCAAACAGGCGTTTTCTTAGACAGTCCCGTTGCCAATATTGGATATAGAACGGAAACTTTAGAAGGCGTTACAAACTCCCTTGGTGAATACGACTACGTTGACGGTGAAACGGTTACCTTCTTTATCGGTGATCTTGAATTACCGCCGGTTACCGCAGCAGGAACAGTGACGCCTCTGGGTTTGGCTGGTAGCGACGACACCTCTGACCCAACAGTTGTAAATATCATAAGGTTACTTCAAACGTTAGATGAAGATGGAAATCCTGATAATGGGATTACAATAACCGAAACAGCAAAAAGTGCAGCCACACAAGTTGATTTTGAATTATCAATCACCGATTTTGAATCATCATCTGCTGTGACAAATCTAGTGGCCAACTCAGGTTCATCGAATGTTGAACTTATATCCCAAAATGATGCGATAGCTCACTTTGAAGATACATTGAGAGATGAGGGTTTGGTAGATGATTTTAGCTTCTATGTGGCGACATTACCTGGAGTTTATGAAGTTGTTGGCATAAACGATGATGGCCTTCCTGAAACAGCTCAATATACATTTAACGAAGATGGCACTGTTGTTATTCTTTTCGATGACGGCTCTGCAGAGACAGTATCATGGTTGGTTAATAGCGACGGGCAATTAGTTTTTTCTGGCACTATTGCTGATGTATTTACATTAACGTCAGGTAGTCAAATGTCGGGTAATATGGATGTCGTCATTGATAATGCAGATGGGAGTCCGGTGTTCAATACAACAGGAACCATTGAACGTGTTTTTAGATTCGATGCGGCGACATTACCTGGAGTTTATGAAGTTGTTGGAATAAACGGTGATGGCCTTTCTGAAATAGCTCAATATACATTTAACGAACTTGGCACTGTTGTTATTATTGACGAAGACGGTAGTGCAGGTACAGACTTATGGTCAGTTAATAGCGATGGGCAATTAGTTTTTTCTGGCACAACTGCTGATGTATTTACATTAACGTCAGGTAGTCAAATGTCGGGTAATATGGATGTTGTCATTGATGATGCAGATGGGAGTCCGGTGTTCAACACAACAGGAACTATTGAACGTATTGAATAATATAACAAGACAATCCAGCCGACCGTGATCTTCCCCCTATAAAACGGACACCAAAATCTAACTAAAGATAAGGTGTCCAATGCCACGCTATAACAATCCAAGAAGAACTTGGCAATATACAAATGAGTTCAAAGTTAAGGCTGTGATCTTTCCCCGATTTAGTGGACACCTCTAAATAATTTAGAGGTGTTACAATGCCCGATATAATAACCCTAGACACTAATTATGCGACTCTTAAAAACCACTCTCCACCCAAATTTATCCCCAGTAGATATCTCCTCTTCCAGCAATCTCAAACTCATCGAGCGCCACGCCGCCCGTGCTATTGTGCTGAAGGGCGAGAATATTCTTCTACTCTATACTCAGCGTTATCATGATTACAGTCTTCCCGGGGGTGGTATCGATGAGGGGGAAAATGAAATCGCAGGATTAATACGCGAGCTTAAGGAAGAAACGGGGGCGCAAGGCGTGCGTAATGTTCAGGCCTTTGCTCGTTATGATGAATACCGGCCCTGGTATAAAGCTGATGCGGATATTATTCATATGATCTCCCATTGCTACGTGTGTGAGATCGATGATGAGTTGGGTGAGACGGCTTTTGAGGCCCATGAAGTGAATAATGGCATGGTACCGCAGTGGATGAATATTCATCAGGCGATTGCCCATAATGAAGAGGTTATTGCTCATAGTGATAAAAAAGGACTCTCGATCGAGAGAGAGACTTTTATATTGAAGGTGATTGTCGAGCAGTTGCTAGTGGGTTATGAAATTCAGGTTTAATTCTAATAACTTAGGTGGGCATAAATACGCTAATCTAGAAGGCGGCTGTAAAATCAAGAAACTTACAGGGGATACGTAAGAAAATGCCGGATCTGATTAAGGGTAAACTGGGTAGTATGGCTTATTAGTGTTTCCTCTTCCGAAAACAGTACAAATTAAAAGGTTACAACAGTGGTATTAGATAATCTAAATCAGTTAATCGAAGCCTTTGGCGTAAGTCTACAGGTTACTTTTTCTCAACCTAATACCTATATTCAGCTGGGTATTATTTTATCGGTCTATGGATGTTCAATCTTAGTCTCGAACAGGGTTAGAAAATATGTATCATTTTTCAATGCTAATACCCAGACAGAGGGTATTTTTTCATTACAAAAAAAGATTATCAGTAAACTAGGCAACTATATTGCACCGGTATTAGCCATATTGATAATAAAAATATTGATTGAGGTAAACATTGAGGCGGCCAATAGTTTATGGATTTAAAAGACGGCATTAACCCTGGGTATCTTGTATATATTCAACTCCATCATTCGAGATTTTGTAAACAATCAGTTTGTTGCCACGCTATTGAGATGGGTTGGAATGCCGATACTGTTTTTGCATTTATTGGATGTACTGCTGGGTTTAATTGAAATATTAGAGTCTATATCGTTATCGGTTGGTAATATTGATATTTCCGCTTACGGTATCGTGAGGGTTGCTATATTTGGGTCGTTATTATTTTGGTTAGGACGGGCGACAAATAAAACCGGTGGTGAAATTATTCGTAAGCAAGAGAAGCTTGATCTTCGTACTCGAGAAGTGGCGGCTAAACTTTTTGAGATCAGCACGTTTACCTTAATCGCATTATTATTGCTGCAGGTAATGGGTATTAATTTAACGGCGTTAGCGGTCTTTGGTGGTGCCATTGGTGTGGGTATTGGTTTAGGGTTACAAGCGATTGCATCGAACTTTATATCCGGATTTATTATTTTATTAGATCGCTCTGTTTCTATCGGCGATTATATTGAGTTGGAAGATGGTAGTAAGGGCATTGTTAGGCAGCTGAGCATGCGAGCGACGACGTTAGAAACCTTTGATGGCAAAGATATTGTAGTGCCCAACGAAAAGTTTATTGTCGGTACGTTTATAAACTGGACTCATAAGGATAAGAACCAGCGCTATCGAGTGGATTTTTCGGTTGCTTATCATTCTGATATTCGAAAATTAGTCGAAATTGTTAAGCTGGTGGTTGCAAGTCACCCGCAAGTATTCAGTGGTGATGCTGTGCCTTTAGAAGAGCGTCCAGATTGTGAAATTGATAGCTTCGGTGACTCCGGTATTAATATGTTTGTGGAGTTTTGGATGGAAGGCATTGACGATGGTAAGAACCGAGTCGGTGGTGATCTTATGTTGATGATTTTAGAAGCACTTCAGCAAAATGGTTTTGAGATTCCTTTCCCTCAAAGAGAAGTGCGCATCGTGAACGAGAACAAGATGACTGCGCTTAATGCCAGTCACCTTTCCCCAAAGTAATACCCAGAAAGTAGCTTATAAAGGCTTAGGCATTATTAAGCTTCTTGGGCGGCTACTTCAGGAAAACGTTTTTCCCAACCATCAATTAATGCGGTTTGATCAATGTCATTGGGATGAAAATCACGCTGAAAGAATTTTTTCATGCCGTTGCTATTGGCGCGTAGTATTCCTTTTTTGCCCCAAAAAAATCGTGTAGCGGTTATCCATTCTTTCATGCTGGGCATGTGCTTCGTTTTCCATAACATTCGAACTTGAAAGAATGCTATGCGAGAAAATATGGTAATCATCGCAATAACCATAACTCGACGACGCATAAATTCATCGTTCACTTGTAGGCGGAACACATCAAACGCAACGGCCTTGTGTTCGATCTCTTCAACTGAATGCCATAGCATCATTTCGCGAAATGTTTCTGGTGCGTTGTCTAGTACTTCTGGGTTTTCTAAAATAAATTCAGCTAGGCTTGCGGTGAAATGCTCCATGGCGACCGTGAGTGCTAGTTGACGTTCAGGCCCAAAACGATTCTTTAGCATTTTTACCCGAGAGACCATGTTGTCGGTGATCATCGACATAGGAATGCCTAGTTTTTCGATGGCGTTATTCAAGTCATCATGGCAGCGCCCATGGTGCGCTTCTTGGCCAATGAAACCACGAATATCTTCGAGCATCTTAGGGTCAGTAATGGCACTTTGATAATGACGTACTGCATGTATAAAAAAGCGTTCACCTTCAGGAAACATAGCCGACAGAGAATAGAAGAAGGTACTGATCAGTGAGTTATTTTCTATCGAAAACTGAGACATTTTCATATTGTCAGTATCAAACTGCATACGGCGTGGTTTTATTGCACCTTCATTAGCATTTGTCATTATATGATCTCTTTTATTGTTCTGATATCACTATGACATAGTGCTTTGGGTTAGGGTAGGTGCATTAAAGACATTATTCAGACCAATACCAACTGGTTACATTATTTAAATATAGCAACATGCAGATTTCTCTGCCGGGTGAGTCATCAGCATGTTGTTCAACAAAGTCAGCCGTGCTTAAACGAAAAAAATGAGTATTTATTTCTGGGTTCGCAACATTGATATCGGTGAGGGGTACATTAAAGATTTTTGACAAGTGCGATAGGTGCTTATACTGTTGTTGAAGTCATTAAAAGAGATAGGTGTATGATCTCAATAAAAATCCCCCTCGCTTGTCCCTCCTAGATATAAAGGTTTTTTGCGACACACTTTCTTATAAATCACTATTAGTTTTCCATCATGGCCGTCGTGGACACTAGCAATAGAAAAAAATTAGCGGCACACCTGAGAAGAAAGATGATGCAATTTGCTACGCTCCGTTTTGCGATGGCTTCGCCACTATACCGCACAACTCCACTACACAAACCGCACCAGTTATAGCGGCGTTAAATATACGGAAACCAGAAATATGACTCACAGTTCAATGAAAGCCATCGTCACCATGGGTAGTGGTGGCTATGAGAAATTGGTGTACAAAGATGTGCCTACCCCTGAGCTCGGGCAAGGAGAAGTGTTGGTTAAAGTGTTGGCCGCCGGCGTCAACAATACAGAAATTAATACGAGGTTGGGATGGTATTCTGCTTCAGTTAACGGCTCCACTGACGAAACTTTGGAATCGAATGAACAACTGACCACTTCAAGGGCTGATGGTGGCTGGAATGATCAGACACCTTTTCCGTTTATACAAGGCACAGATTGTTGTGGGTTGGTGGTAGATGTGGCCAAAGATGTCGATAGAAACCTTATGGATAAGCGTATCCTCATCCGCCCGTGTATTCGGGAACACGATTTTGGCTCCTTAGATAACCTTTGGATGGGGTCTGATTTTGACGGTGCATTTGCTCAATATTTGAAGATAAGAGCAAGTGAAGTGTTCCCGGTGATATGTGACTGGACAGACGCCGAACTTGGAACTATTCCTTGTGCTTACGGAACATCTGAAAACATGCTTCACAAAGCCAATTTAAGGCAGGGTGAAACGGTCTTGGTAACAGGGGCATCAGGAGGTGTGGGTTCTGCTACAGTGCAACTTGCAAAACGCAGGGGTGCAAAAGTTATCGCCATTGCAGGTGAAGACAAGCATGAAAAGGTGTCGCAGATTGGGGCAGACATAGTGTTAGGAAGATCCGCTAATCTGATAGCCGAACTGGGGGAACAATCTGTCGATGTTGTCGTCGATAATGTGGCTGGCAGTGGATTTCCTACCATGATGAAACTATTAAAACGAGGTGGGCGGCTTGTCTCATCTGGCGCGATTGCGGGACCTATTGTTGATCTTGATATGCGTGATATGTACTTAAAGGACATCACTATAGTAGGGACAACCGCTTGGCACGAAACGGTTTTTCCAAATATTGTGCGATACATAGAGCAGGGTGAAATTCAGCCGATTTTAGCGAAGACCTTTCCGTTGTCTTCAATCGCTGAAGCCCAAAAAGAGTTTCTTGAGAAAAAGCACGTAGGTAAGTTTGTATTAATACCTTAGGCAGAGAAATGACTTAACAAATAAAGGCAGACGGATGCTTCGCAACAACGCGCACATTCCAAAGGCGTTAGCAGTTCTTCATTGGGAATTATTGTAATTTATAGTGGGGAGTAAATAGCATGAAAAACAATGATATTGGTTCTAACTTTGAATACGCAGACGAAGCATTCACATTTAAACAAATTGGCGAGTTGTCCGGTGACGCTGCGCTCGATTCTGCCGTTTACCTGATACTTTATGTCTAATTTCCTCGATTTTAATCATGTGCACTGGTAAACGTCTGAGATAAGTGAGTGACGAATATCCCGTACCAGATCCAGACTAATGGCGTGACTTTCTATCGCCGGCAAGAACTCTGAAGGTGGGACTAAACCACGAACAGGATACTGCCAGCGAATTAACGCTTCTACGCCGATTACTTCGCCGGTGAACCGGCTTTAGGGGGAGTCTATTTCTGGTCTTTGTGTCAGTTTTTCGGATTTGATATCAAGGGGCGGTATGGGTGGAAACAGATATAAGCCCACTAAATACGGATTTCGCAACATGTTGGCATGTAAGTCTTTTGAAGGACTTACTGGGATATGTGTCGTGATAGACGATGAATAAGCTGTTATGCGCGTGTTGAGCAGTTTTCACTAATACAGATCAAAGGTTTTTCTATGAGCGACAAGAATAGTATCGATAACCCACTTACCTTTACCGTCGGCGATGAACAGTTAGTTATTCGTCGTAGCTATGAAGTTATTAGTATTATTAATGATTTTTTCATAGCGGGCTGGTTCCTATCGGGGAGTGTGTTTTTTCTTTATCCTTCGATGGAAAAAGTAGCTATCTGGCTGTTTATCATTGGCAGCGCTCAATTTTTGATCCGACCAACAATACGTCTCTTGGCCCATCTTCATATACGACGAGTGCCAGGTAGCCGCTGGGAACTGTGACAATAAAAGACGCTATTTCACTTTTACATTTTTTCCTATAAACCCCAATCGGTATAAGTTAGATTATAGACAAATTAGACAACAAGGAGTCTCCCCATGAACAGATATATATTGATAGGTTTAATTGCAGGAGGAATGTTTTTGACAGGTAATGTCGGAGCAAAAGAGATAAGTCTCGACACGGGAGATACATACCAACAGGGAGACCTCACCGTCACCTGTGGTCCACCGTTAACTGATGATATTCCCTTGGCCCTCAATGACTGTCAGCACTGGGACGATTTTAATAAAAAGTGCCTGTTTGAAAAAACGACTTATACATACAATAATCTCGAATGCGTTGAAGAATGTCAGCACTGGGATAAGTTCAGTAGCACCTGCTATTATCGGAAAACGTGCTCTTTCTTCCCGCCCCAAAATTTATTTGTGCAAACCACATGCAATAAGTTTGACGATTTCAACAATACTTGTTTGAAAAAAAGTGACAAAAAAATAGGGCCTTGATGCAAGAAATAGGTCCAGGTTATCAAGACTCTATGCGTCTAATGGCGGATCTAAGCTCGGGAGACAAATGCTGATCTTACGCCGCTTTAGTGGACTGTTTTTACAGTACCTAAGGAGGTGTAATATCACCCCACAATGTTGGCGTTAGCTTTAAAATAGCCGTAAATTGTTTGTTGTTGATGGATTAAAATTAAGGATAGATAATTGGATATAGAGTTTTACGATTTCAAGGAACATATTGATTCAATTGAATGGATTTCTAGCCTTCCTAAAGGATTTTTAAGCGATAAGATTGATATTAGATACAATACTGTGACCATCACAAAGATAGAAGATGGTTACGAGGTCTATGTTGGTCCCAAAGACTTAAATTTAGCCCTTATCGCGGGTATGTGTATCATGCTCTATCTTGCATCAAACATATTTTAAAGAATAACCAATTTTATCGAACGGCAATGACTCAGCAACCGCATGCACTTGTACCCAAAAAATCCTTTCACCCCGATTTATCCCCGGCACTCATTCAACAGGAGCTTTCATCTAGCAGCGCTCTCACACTCATTGAACGTCACGCAGAACGCTGAAGCCCATGAAGTGAGTAATGGCATGATACCACTGTGGATGAATATTTATGAGGCGATTGCTCACAACGAAGCGGTGATTGCGAACAGCGATAAGAAAGGGCTTTCGATAGAGCGGGAGACGTTTATGTTAAAAGTAATTGCAAGCGAATTGATTGAAAGAGACTTAATTGAAAGAGACTTAATTGAAAGAGACTTGGTAGCGGATAAGCAAGTCGCGGTTAAGACTCAGTCAATCGGAGGATGATGGTGGTCATTTCATCAACTGACTCGCGAAATCCGTTTTTGGCCCATTGGCTAATCACGGCTTGAAAACCAGCTTCATTAAAAGTCAGTTTATAAGGTGTTTTAAAATCTAATACCTCGCTAAATTTACGCAGCCTTTCAGGAGATACCGTTGCCAGAATACTCTTTATAGCTGGATGCAGTTCAAGGTCGTTCAGATAAGGGAATTCTTTGGCGATTTTAAGCCGCCAGTGAATTAAGTCTGCCAATGTCGGCGATTCGAGTGCAGAGAGCATCGCTAAACCTTCTTCAGCTACAGAATCGTTAGTATATTCAACGACAGATTCAACCGTATCGAAATGTCGATAAAAGGTGCTGCGTGAGACCCCCGCTTCACCTGTAATCTGTGAAATCGTGATTTCTTCAAATTTATACTTTTTAATCAGTAGACAAAAGGCTTCACTGATCGTTTTTTTTGAGAAGTTAATCTGGTTTTGCCGTGTCATTTAGGGCTTCTATAATTGAGTATTTTGATAGACAGTTTTGAAGCAACTGATCATATATACAATTTTTTAGTCAACAATACAGGCTAATGGCTGTGAATTCATCAATAAATGATACAGAGCCAGCCCTATCTGTAGCAGTTAGCGTGTCAGCTATTTCGATCATAGTAGAGATTTGCTCTAATAGGTCGTGCGTCGTTCGGTGCTAAAACATCAACGAAATGATTACCAGCCACACAATGGCGGCTATCTTAAATCGTTGGCTTACCAAATAATAGTGCAGGCTTTAACGGTAGGTATTTAAAAAATCACTTGGACATCACATCAATAGACGAGTACGACGATGATTTGAGTTTTATTGATGGAGATAAACTTGAATTGTTAAATACTAAATTAGATATCACGTTAGATATTAAATAAGAGAGCTAATTATTGATGTTCAATAACTTAAAAAAATATTATCAAGAGCCCTTACTGCATTTTTTGGTGCTAGGCCTAGTATTGTATTCTTTAGTAGATGTATTTTCTGCATCACCTTCTCGTGATAATTACGGCATTGATGTAAATACTTCAATCATGGTTAGGTTTCTACAGTTTCAAAATAAAGCTTTTAACGCAACGCTAGCGGAACAAAAGTGGCAAAGTTTAGACGAATCTGAAAAGCAAAATTTAGTAACGGATTATATACGTGAAGAAGTAATGTATCGTGAGGCTCTTGATATGAGTTTGGATTTAGATGATCAGATTATTCGCAACCGCTTGATTCAAAAAATAGAGTTCATCAATAGTGGGTTTACCTCGTCTATAGCGGGTATTGATCAAAAGATTCTAAGTGATTATTTTAATGAAAATATACTTTATTATAGGATCGAAGGATCTATAACGTTTAGCCATGTTTTTTTTGATAAAGACCTAGTTCAGGATGAAGATCAACATGAAAAGAAAGTACAAAAGACTTTGCTAGAGTTGAATGAGAATTCTATTCCCTTTGAACAAGCTTCGAAGTTTGGTCAACGGTTCTTTTTTCATCGTAATTATGTAGATCGAACCCAGAATTTTGTGACCAGCCACTTCGGTTTACCTTTCAGTCAAAAAGTGTTCACCCTTCAACCGAGTAATGCTTGGTATGGGCCTATTAAGTCTAAGTATGGCTCGCACCTGGTGATGGTGAAAAATAATCATCCTGAAAGAATCCCCAGCCTAGTCGAAGTAGCACCGCAGGTATTACAAGACTTAAAACGTGTTCAGCAAAATGAGTTAAAAACTGCGTCACTTAACATAATGATCAATAAGTACTCTATTAATAACAAACTTGAAATAAACGATACTGATGCGGGCGAGCACGATGCCAGTATTGATTAAAGTAGTACTCTCGCTATTACTACTGTTTTTTGTGCCTGCACAAATCATGGCCCATGAAGGTCGCCCTGTTTATATTCAGGTGAATGAACAAGAAAAGGGGGGGGTACAGGTACGCTGGAAAATTCCTCCCGTTATGGCTAGTAGCGAAGTACCTATCATTTCTCTGCAGGGTGGGTGTCAGCGTCTAAAATCTAACGACTACCTTAATGATAAGAATAATTCACTTAATCCGTTAAGTGGGCATCACCAATATCAGTGTCTAAAGGATAACAGTACTATGCGTATTGTCCTGAATTATCCTGACAATAATCCTGTGTTATCTAGCTTAATAAAATTTCAAAAATATGATGGTGTGTCTTTCAGTTTATTTAATGTCCCTGATACATTGACTATTGTATTACCTGAAAAAATGTCTCTCATAAGAGTAGCGCAGCAATATATACAAGGTGGCTTTTTACACATACTGTCGGGGCTTGATCACCTGTTATTTGTTTTATGTTTAATCTTAATTACGAGTGGAAAACGTAAGTTAATATTAACCATTACCGGATTTACTCTGGGACACTCAATTACATTAAGTTTAGCGAGCCTTGGGTTTGTTAATGTACACATGAATGTGGTGGAGGTACTAATTGCGTTAAGTATAGTGATGCTGATCGTTGAAATCACCAAGGCCGTCTTGGGGAATCCTTCGCAAAGTTTAATTTGGCGTTATCCCGTAATCGTTTCATTGGGATTTGGATTATTGCATGGTTTTGGTTTTGCCGGTGCGTTAGCAGATTTAGGTTTGCCGGTAAGCATGAAAATATCTGCGTTAGCTTTTTTTAATATAGGCGTAGAACTAGGGCAACTGGCTTTTATTGCCGTGGTATTAGGGCTTATTCGCTTAATTTCTTATGCGTCTATCAGTGAAGGCCGTATACCTCTCTCTATGATTTTCTTATACGCCATAGGTTCATTAAGTGGTTACTGGTTTATAGATAGAAGCTTAAACATGTTTGTTTAATATTATAAAAATATTAGTTTAATTAATCTAACGATGTGCATACAGATGATTCCTATACTGAATCATCTTTTTGCTTATTAACTTTTATGAAAGTGAAAGTGAAAAAGAAAGTGAAAAGGAAAGTGAAATGATAAAAATAAAATTTACATTACCGTTACTCTTCTGCTTAGCCAGTTATGTCGCCAGTGCCAGTGAGTCTACAAGCATTGAGTCTACAAGCAGTGAGGCGACAAATTTATACTGGGGCGATACACACCTGCATACGTCCTATTCATTTGATGCATTTTTAAATAAAAATCAGTCAGCTGATCCAGACACAGCCTATCGCTGGGCTAAAGGCTTGCCGGTTATTCATCCTTATACGCGAGCACGCGTGCAAATCAATCAGCCGTTGGATTTTTTAGTGGTATCCGATCATGCTGAGGGCATGGGGGTAATAAGGGCGATCGCTACAGAAACAGAAGAGTATGGTGATGAAGGCGTTATTAAAAGTATCATTCGCTGGTTCACCATTAAATTTATTCGCTTTGTATTCGATGGTGGCGAAGGCGACGGTCTTTCTTTGTTTAATGAAGTCTTGCCAGAAAAAGCCCAGCTACCCGGCACCGATCCCGTCCAAGATCCTGCTAACCATGTTTATAATAACTTAGGCAATATGATTCCCACTGAAGTGACAGCCTGGGGAGAAATTGTTGATGCCGCCGAGCGCCATAATCAACCCGGTAAATTCACAGCGTTGATTGGTTGGGAGTGGAGTTCAGTCCCTACGGGTGCCAACTTACACCGGGTGGTTATTTCTCCTGATGGCAGCGATAAAGCCAAACAATACATTCCATTTGGGTCTGATCAAAGTCAGTACCCAGAAGATTTATGGGCGTGGCTGGATAAAACTAGCCAAGAAACCGGCAGTGAATTTATTGCCATTCCTCATAACTCTAATATTAGTAAGGGCTATATGTTTCCTGAGGTGACTTTAAAGGGGCAGCCAATTACCGTTAATTATGCGCAAACTCGAATGATGTGGGAGCCAGTAGTAGAGGTGACGCAAATTAAAGGAGACAGCGAAACTCATCCAGCAGTTTCTCCTAATGATGAATTCTCTGACTTTGAAAGCTACGGTTTTTATTTACAAAAAACACCCGAGGAAGCTAAGTTTAGTGAAGGAGATTATGTGCGCTCAGGATTAAAGCGCGGATTAGAAATAGAGGAGAAAATTGGGGTTAATCCTTATAAGTTTGGTGTGATTGGAAGTACTGACTCTCACACAGGGTTGTCCAGCGCTGAAGAAGATAATTTCTGGGGTAAGTTTGCTCATGATTCCACCCCAGAGACTAAGCGTAAAGGTATTATTGGTGGCACCAATACAACGGGTTGGAATATGTCGGTTGGTGGCTTAGCCGCTGTGTGGAGTGATGATAATACGCGCCAAAGTATTTATTCCGCGTTTAAACGTCGAGAAGTTTATGCCACCACAGGTCCTCGTATACAGGTACGTCTTTTTGGCGGTTGGGGGTTTGATCAAAAAGCCTTACATAGCGAAAGTATGGCGCAATATGGCTATAAACAAGGAGTGCCAATGGGAGGTGACTTAGTCGGCACTAGAGATGAAAATAGTAAAATTCAATTTTTAATTCGTGCCACTAAAGACCCATTAGGTGCAAACCTTGATCGTGTTCAAGTTGTAAAGGGTTGGTTGGACAGTGCTGGGATAAGCCATGAAAAAGTATTTAACGTAGCCTGGTCAGGCGACCGTACTCTTAACAATGAAAAGTTATCAGCGGTAGGTGATACCGTGAGTCGTGTGGATGGTTCAGTTAAAAATACCATTGGCAGTATTGAATTATCCACAATATGGGTAGACCCAAGTTTTAATCATAAGCAGCGAGCATTTTATTATGTGCGGGTACTGCAAATTCCCACTGCGCGCCATTCTTTATATGATGCCATTGCCTTACAAATTGATGCACCCAGTGAAGGGCCTGCTGTGATTCAAGAACGGGCTTATACGTCTGCTATTTGGTATACGCCGTAGCGTTTACTTTAGAGGGGCAGCAATAAGTGATCAATTGCTGCCCATTTACCCACAAATGATACAGAGCCAGCCCTATCTGTAGCAGTTAGCGTTTCTGCTATTTCGATCATAGTAAAGTTTTGCTCTATTAGCGTGTCTGCTATTTCGATCATAGTAAAGTTTTGCTCTAATGGGTTATGCGTCATTTATTAAAAAAATAACAGAGTGAGCCCATTGAAATGCATTTACCGCATAAGTCAAAAGGACAATACAAGTTCTTTAATCTGCAAGGGAAAAAAGCGCTGGTGATCACGACCAGTCAATCCACTCTTGATACGATTAATAAAAAAACAGGTAAAACTACAAAAGTGGGCAAAGCGACAGGTGTTTACGCTTCTGAATTCACCGAACCTTATTACACATTCTTAGATGCGCAGATGGATGTGGATCTTGCGAGCATTAAAGGGGGTCAAATTCCTATTGAAAAACTTTCTTTAATGCCAATGGTTAGAACTGAACTTGATATTCGATTTTTGAATGATGTTAAATTCGTACAAAAGACTCAAGAATCTAAAGCCATCAGCGATCTCAATTTCAGTGATTACGACATTGTGTTTCTGGCCGGTGGCTGGGGTGCTGCTTATGACATGGTTCAGTCCGATATCCTGTCTACCAAAATAAGCGAAGCGTATGCCGCTAAAGTGATTCTTGGCGCGGTTTGTCATGGCCCTCTAGGGTTTATTGGTGCGAAGAAACCCGATGGTTCACCACTGGTTGAAGGTGTTAACGTGACTGGGGTGACTAATAAACAATTGAAACAACTCATGGTTGGAAAAACACCTAAACATCCTGAAACGGAACTGATTAATGCCAATGCTAATTACAAAAGTAAAAGTAGCTTGATCGATATGTTTAGTACTCATGTGGAAGTGGATAAAGAACATTTAATAGTTACCGGCCAAAATCAAAAAGCCTGTATAGAAACAGCTCAAGAAGCACTCGAGTTACTTCTACAAAGATGAAAAATTTTATTAAAATAATTTAAATGTGTTGATGTTAACTTGCAATACGCCTTATCTTTTGGGGATTTTTATTGTGATCATCGTTGGATTCCTTACGACCTTTAAAAATGTTGGATGCTTATGAATACTCAAAATTTAAATGGAAAACTAGCGGTTATTACGGGCGGCAGCAGCGGCATTGGTCTCGCGATTGCTGAAGCTCTTGCAAAAAAAGGCGCGCAGATTTTAATTGTGGCTCGTAATGAAGCCAAGTTAGCTGATGCTGCAGAAAAACTATCGAGCCACAGCGCGCTAGCCATTGAAACCTTAAGCGCCGATATCAGCCTATTAGAGGATGTTAAACGCATCTCTGAAAAAGTCAGCAAGCTAGCACCTTGCGCAGATATTATTGTTAATAATGCCGGTATTGTCAGTGCGGGCTATCTAATTGATACCCCACTAGAAGAGTGGGAGCGTTTATACAATATAAACGTACGTGGCTTAGTCGGGTTATTGCAACAACTAGCACCGGCCATGGAAACGCAAGGGTTGCAAGACCAGCAACCTCGTCACATCGTCAATATTTCCTCTGCCGCTGGCATATTGGCGGTTCCAGGCATGTCAGCATACAGCGCAACTAAAGCGGCCGTTATTTCCTTAAGTGACTGCCTGCGCAATGAATTGGCGCCTGCCAAAATTGGCGTGACCACCGTATGCCCTACCTATGTACGCACACCCATTGCTGAAACTGTTAAACTTTTTGGTCGCATGGATACACCCAAAACACACAAGCGGGTATCGAAAGGGTTTGCTAATGCAAAGCTAACCGGCAACGACATTGCACGCGAAACATTAAAGGCCATCAATAAAAACAAGGGCTTGGTGATATTAGGTAATGACGGAAAACTAGGGGATATTATACAGCGTATTTCTCGCAAGCTTTTTAGTAATCAAATGGCTAAGATGACTCTGAAAAATCACCATAAAAGCCCATCGAAAAAATAAAAATATTAATAAAACAGTCACGTTAAATTGGAAATATTATGACGCACTATGTAGAACCTACTCAGCAAAAATTGATGGAGTTTGTTAAAGAATCATCATCAGCTTCATCCATCGTCATGATTAATTTATTACGCTTTCGAGATCAGGCCGATTACAGCGGCACGGCAAAAGAAGGCGTATCCTGCAGTGGCGCACGAGCTTATGATAATTATGGTAAAGCCATTATTCCACTATTACTTGAGGTTGGTGGCTACCCAATTTGGCGAGGCCGAGTCAAAACAGCATTGATTGGTCCTTCTGATGAACAGTGGGATGAGGCAATTTTGGTATACTACCCATCACGCCAAGCATTTATTAATATGATCAAAACTCAAGACTATAGCGACAACCTTATTCACCGAGATGCAGGTCTGTTAGATTCTAGGTTAATTGAAACACATCCCTCTTTTTTACCCGTAACAGTCTTAAAAGTTATTGGCTTTATCCATCGCATTAAAGGCAAGTTTAAATCTCGCCAGCTCAGCGAGACTTTTAAAAAAATAGGATTTGCTAAATAGGATGGATCAATGAAAAAGAATATTATGCCACATGTTTTAAAGGCAGTTTCTAGTGATTTGATTCGTGATGTAAAGCGACAAGTGTATTTAGCGAAGAGGACTTTACAGGGTCAATCACCGACCCTTGATGTATTTCTAAAAGCAGATGACCCCTATAGTTACTTACTGTTGCAAGCTTTACCTTCGATTGAAGCGCGTTTTAAGGTCACGTTAAAGTTTCATGTATTTCAAGAAATAGATACTGAAATGTTCCCACGCCTTGATATGTTACAGGACTATTCAAAATACGATGCTTATCCCTTAGCGGAACTTTATAATTTTCGTTTTCCAGCTCAAGATCAGCTCTGTGCCATTAGTAAAGACATCACAAATAAGTTGTCACTCGCTTTGGTCAATATTGAAATGGCTGAAGATTTTATAACGCAAGCGACAGCGTTGTTGGATCAGTATTGGTTCCAAGGGACGGCGTCGGTTTTAGATGATGTTTCGATTAATAAAAATCAACAAAAGTTGTATGAAAACTTCGAGCTTTTAACTAAGCTTGGTCACTATTTCGGTGCCATGATTAATTTTGAAGGCGAGTGGTATTGGGGTATTGATCGTCTGGATCATTTAGAACAGCGATTGATGAGTCTTGGCTTGGCTCATGATAAAAAAGAAACTATACACTTCAATCTTACTTATGAAGGTTTTTGTAAGGCGCCGCCATTCAATATGAATGGCAATAAACAGCAGCCTTTGATTCTATATTGGTCTGCTCGAAGCCCTTATTCATACATTGCTTTAGAGCGTGCCATCATGCTCGCTAAGCACCACCGCATTCCTTTAACGATTAAACCTGTGTTACCAATGATGATGCGGGACATGAATGTACCTGATACAAAAAAAATCTATATCTTTTTAGATACTAAAAGAGAAGCTTCGAAATTAGGTCTGCCTTATGGGTATGTAGCCGATCCATTAGGCGTTGCCGTAGAGCGTTGTTATTCTTTGATCGAGTATGCCAAGGCTGAAGGTAAGTATCACGATTTTTTATTGAGCTTTGCCCGAGCGGTGAACTCTGAAGGTATTAGGGCTGAAACAGATAAGGGAATGAAAACGATAGTCACTCGCTGTGGTCTGGATTGGCGCATAGCGCAACGCAAGCTGGAAGATAAAAGTTGGCGTCACTGGGCTGATAAAAACCTAGAAGACATGTATTCGGTAGGGTGCTGGGGGGTACCAACGATATGTTATGGCGATACTATCTTCTGGGGGCAGGATAGATTTGGCATCATGGAAAATTACATTCTACTAACTTAATCGAGCATAAATACGCTAAAATGCAGCTATTATTTTTGCTTTGAGCCCCTTATATTCATGCCCACATTGCCCCAGATTGGAATCGGGAAGTACACCTTATCCGCCCAGCGGAATAGCAACGGGTCACCTTGATGTTGTGTACGATAGCGTTTACCCCACTTAATACCTAAGAAACTTAGCGGGCGGATAATGCACCATTCCGCAAGATCCAATACAGAGTTGTTGGTTCTCAAAATCTTCCCTTTCCAGGCGCGCAGGGCGTACGCAATGTCGAAGAGTTTGCGCGTTATGATGAGTATCGCCCTTGGTATAAAGCCGATGCCGATATTATCCACATGATCTCGCATTGCTATGTGTGTGAAATCGATGAGGCCCTAGGCGATACGGCTTACGAGTCACATGAAGTGAGTAATGGTATGACCCCGCTGTGGATGAATATTCATCAGGCGATTGCCCATAATGAAGAAGTCATTGCTAACAGTGATAAGAAGGGCCTGTCGATCGAGCGGGAGACGTTTATCTTAAAGGTGATAGCCGAGGAACTAATAAAGAAATAAATACGATTCAGGCTCGTCGCTTTGCTCACTATTCTTTGTGGCAAGAGCGTCGATAATGAGAGGGTAAAATACCCGTCCAGTTGACAAAGGCACTGCGAAAATTAGCAGAATCGCTGAACCCCATTCGTGTCGAAATTTCTTCGATAGATAGCTGTGTCGTCTGCAGGTAGTTAGACGCACGTTGAGTTTTCACCTCGTTCATTAGGCGTTGAAAACTGGTGCCTTGTTTTT
This sequence comes from Oleispira sp., assembly GCA_047612075.1. GTDB lineage: Bacteria > Pseudomonadota > Gammaproteobacteria > Pseudomonadales > Oceanobacteraceae > Oleispira. Next base: position 252,431 of record JBLGAF010000003.1, on the reverse strand, counting down.
TCAGGCGCCGACTAAGTGTGCGCGAACTTAGTCCCGTTTTTTCGGCCACTTGCTCAGCGGTTGGGTAACTGTCGGGTATGGCTGCGATTGCGGTTCTTACTTGGGCACAAATCGATTGCTGTTTTTGTAGTGGCTCTAAAAGTTGATCACATTGCTTAAGCAGAATTTTAAGCATCACGGCATTGGGTCGCAAGCCTGGGCTTTGTAAGTATTCAGCGGGAATGATCATTCTTGATTGGGGGGCAGAAAACGTGCAGTTGTTGTTCAAATATTTAGTGTACAACGCCGAATACTTGGGCTTGCTGTAGTCAAACTCAAAGCGAATTTTTTCACCTCGATCAGCCAAAGATTCCAAAATACCTTTAAAAATTACACCGACTAACAATTCAGATCGAATCAGACTCGCGCGTGATTCCACTTCACCTTGTCGATAGATATAGAGCGAAACGGCGTTTTCTTCATCGACACACCTAAGCTCTGACCCGCAGCTTAATAGTGGGTAATATTGGGCTAACAAATGTATGGCTTGATGCAGTGAGTCGCAGCAGAGTATCACCTGGCCCAAGGCGTCAAACGCCGGAAAATCTAACTGCTGGCCAAAGCGAAACCAAAAATCATCTTCGTCTGTCTCTGCGTCAATTGCTAATAATAGCTGGCCATATTGTGACGCTGGGATACGGGCACCAGGAGTATTAATTGTCTCAAGGTTGAGTGCCTGTTTCTTTAGCAGGGGTTGCATCGCTATGCCTGAGAGTTCGGCCATCGTCACTAAAATTGCGAGGTGGCTACATGGAATATAGTGGCCGTATACCTGATCTGTTGTTATGTCTTTCATTGAGACTCTCTGGCTATTGCCATTGTCTGCATACAGGACTTTTTTTGTATTTTGGTCGCCTGCGCAAATCTGAATACAGAGTCTACTTTATAGTGGCGAAAAACAACTGTTTATTGGCGTAAGGCCGTCTGGCTGGGTTTGAAGTAATGCGTATACTATTCACTTAATTCATCCAGATGGCATCGATAGATTATGAGTTTTGTATTTGAATATCTTACTTCCATCACCCTAGGCTTAATGATGGCTGGAATGGGGTTGGCGCTAAGGCCTGCCCATTTCAAGCGGCTTGGGCAGCGACCCAAAGCGGTTTTGGTGGGTGTAGTAGGGCAGCTGATCGGCTTGCCGTTACTGGGGTTTTCGGTCGCCGTCAGCTTTAATCTGTCGCCCACTCAGGCTGTCGGCATCATGATTTTGGTGTCTTGTGCAGGGGGCGTTGTTTCGGGTTTATTAACGCAGATGGCGAGGGGTGATACCGCACTCAGTATTACCATGACAGCCATTAGCATGCTCGTCGGCACCGTCAGTATTCCCTTCATCATTAACCTCTCACTCAGTCATTTTTTACAACAAAGTGAGTATGTTCAGCTTGATCTACTGGCGACCAGTCTTCGGCTACTGGCCATGACCATTCTGCCTGTCGTATTGGGCATGTTGCTTAGGCAGCTGCGGCCAGAGTTTTCGATCCGCATAGCGCCTGCTATTGCTCGCGCTTCAAATATTCTGTTGCTCGGTATCATTGGCCTAACACTGTTTGGCAGTGGCAAAGAAATTGCGGGTGATATGAATGCGCTCATCGTCCCCATGTTTATTCTTAACATCTTGGCCATGGCTTTGGGCTATATCAGTGCGTCGGTTGCGGGCCTTGAGTTTAAAGAAACCAAAACTCTGACCATTGAGGTGGGCATTCAAAACAGTGCTACCGGAATATTCATTGCCACATCACTACTCAATAATACCTTGTTGGCGTTGCCTGCAATGATTTACACGGGCGTCGCATTTTTGAATGTCGCGCTCTTCATACTGATTTACAGGAAGCGTATTAGCTATGCAAAAACCGTTTAAAATTACTGTCTATGGTGCCGGCGCGATCGGCACCACTTTAGCTGCTTGGTTAACTCGTGCTGGCCATGATGTCTCGCTATTGGCTCGAGGTGAAAATGCTCGGCAGTTGCAACAAAAGAGCATCCGTATGCTGAGCGATAATAAAGTATTGCAGGAAGATACTCGCGTTCGAGTGGTTGAAACGTTGGCGGCAGTAGAGGATATCGATTTGTTGATTATAACGGTTAAAAACTTTCATCTAGATGCCTGCTGCCAAGACATTGTGAATGCAATTGGCCGAAATACGCTGGTGCTGGGTTTGCAAAATGGAGTCGAAAATCAGACGATTCTTCCCAAGTATTTTGACCGAGTGGTCTATGCCATCATCAATTACAATGCATGGCCGGCGTTGGAAACCGAACCTCACAATAACAACCGTCTTAATTGGAATATTAGCGTATTTGGTCCCATTATTTTGGGCACGCTAAGTCCTAGCACATTATCGGTGGCGAAAGACCTTACGGCGCTTTTTTCAAGTTTTATTCGTTGTGAATTCAGCCAATCTTTTCAAGATCATGCGCACGCAAAATTGGTGAATAATCTCGCCAATTCGGTTACGACGATTATTGGCAACTCTCATCGAGAGGAGTCTGCTCTCAAACCGCTGCAAGCGGTGCTTACTCAGTTGACCAATGAAGGCATCAATACTCTGCAAGCGGCGGGCATTAAAGAGACAAAAGCGGGCCCGTTGCCACCATGGAATGTTATTAGGTTGATCAAGCGTCTGCCCGCAATACTCACCCGATTTATCTTTAGGCGGAAAATGGCCATCGTTGGCAGTACCAGTATGGCCAATGACATTATCGCGCGTGGCGCTGGTGAGTCGGAGTTGGACTCGATCAATGGCTATATGTTGAAGCTTGCCGATGCTCATTGTGTGCATGTGCCCTACAGCCGTGGCTTGTATCAGCTTTGCCAGCAACGATTTAACGAGGAGCCTTTTCGCCCTATGTCGGCACATGAACTGAGAATCTTTCTAGACGATTACGCTCAAGGTTAATCCCGAATGGCTTTGTATTTAACGACAAAGCCATTTTTATTCGACGCTTATTACCATTCCAAGTATTTAGAACGGGGGTTTATCGATACCACTAACTTAACAGGGCATAAATACGCTAAAATATAGGCTATTACTTTAGCTTTGAGCCGTTACCCTCATGTCCTCTGATACAACTCTAGATTCCAGTCCAGCCTCCGCAGCTAACAGCGTTACTGTCTCCTTTGACGAGCTTGGCCTTATCCCGCCTTTGTTAGCCCGCTTAACTGAGCTTGAATATCAGCAGCCAACGCCTATTCAAGCGCAAGCGATCCCTAGTGTATTAGCGGGGCGTGACCTGATTGCAGGGGCAAATACCGGTTCGGGTAAAACAGCAACCTTCGCACTGCCACTGTTGCAGCAACTCTCGCAACAGAAGGATGCTGAAAAATCATCGAACATTAAAAACAGAGAAGGTAACTATGTTACTGGACTGATTTTGGTACCAACTCGTGAACTAGCCAAGCAGGTTGCGGACAGCATTCGATCTTATGCGGTTCACTTTAACGGCGCGATCAAAACGGTTGCTGTGTTTGGTGGTGTATCGGTTAATACTCAAATGCTGGCATTACGCGGCGGCACTGATATTTTGGTGGCGACTCCAGGTCGATTGCTCGATTTGATTTCAAGCAATGCCATTAAGCTCGATATGATCAAAACTCTAGTGCTCGATGAAGCCGATCGCATGTTGAGCCTAGGTTTTGCAGAAGAACTTTCTGCGCTGTTGGTCCTAACACCCAAGCAAAAACAAATCTTATTATTCTCAGCAACTTTTCCAGAGCAAGTAAAAGCTTTAACAGCAGAATTACTTAGCAACCCTGTTGAAATACAAGTCCAAAGTGCTGATGCAAGCACCTTAGTGCAGCGTGTTTTTACCGTTAACAAGGGCGAAAAAACAGCCGCATTAGCGCATTTAATTAAGAAGAACCAATGGCGCCAAGCCCTAGTTTTCGTCAACTCTAAAAACGGCTGTGAGCATCTAGTTTATAAACTCTCTAAACATGATATTACCGCCGAAGTGTTTCATGGCGATAAAGGCCAGGGCGCTCGTAGTCGTGTGCTTGAAGGTTTTAAAGCGGGCGATATTGAAGTTTTGATTGCCACCGACATTGCGGCTCGTGGTTTAGACATCGAAAAACTCCCTGTAGTCATTAATTTTGACTTACCCAGAAGTCCATCCGACTACATGCACCGTATAGGTCGCAGTGGCCGTGCGGGTGAAGTCGGTTTAGCGTTATCGTTGATTGATTATGAAGATTATCATCATTTCAAAATCATCGAAAAAAAGAACAAAATCTGGCTTGAACGTGAAGAAGTCGCTGGCTTTGAAGTGGATGAATCGCTAATTGAAGAGTCTTCTGTGCTCGATAAACCAATGGCACCACCAGAAGGCAGTGGTAAGAACTTTGGTAAGAGCAACGGCAAAAAGAAGCCTAAGAAGAATCTTAAAAATAAATCGTCAATCAATACCGATATCTGGTCAGGCTATTCAGAATCCGACTCGGAATAAAAGCGGAACAAAAGCCAAACTTGATTATCACAGACTTATTAATATAGAGAGAACAATGGAAGAATTTGATCAGCTAGCCGCCCCGGGTTATCCCATTTTTTTAGGCTCCGAGTTCGAGCATCCTAACAAAGAAGATGCACGTTTCCATATACTGCCCATTCCTTATGAAGAATCGGTTTCTTATGGTGGTGGTACAGGTTTAGGCCCCGCCAAAATTTTAGAAGCTTCATGGCAGCTAGAAACGTGGGACGGAAAAAGTACGCCCAGCGATCAAGGTATCTTCACCCATCCCCCTGTTGATATGACAGGGGATGCGGAAACGGTGGTGAATAACATTGCACGCGATACCCAAGCCATTGTTGAAGCTGGTGGTTTCCCGATTGGTTTAGGCGGCGAACATACTGTCACCTATGGCATTATTAAGGGCTTATTGGCCGCGGGCATCAAAGACTTTGGTGTGGTGCAGATAGACGCCCATGCTGACTTACGTGAAGCCTATGAAGGCAATCCTTATAGCCACGCGTCTGTGATGAAACGCGTGGTAGACGAAGGCATTCCTTTGTTTCAATTAGGCATCCGCGCCTTCTGCCAAGAAGAAGTTGAGATTCGTAAAAAGCACGGTGTTTATCATCTTGATGCTGAAGAGCTTGTGCCTAACAACATCGGTAGCTTTGTTTTACCAGAAGACTTTCCAAAGAACGTTTTCTTTACATTGGATATCGACGGTATGGATCCTTCGGTATTCCCTTCTACAGGCACTCCGGTCCCTGGAGGTCTGGCGTGGTATCAAACCTTATCGCTGTTTGAATGTGTGGCCAAGCAACGTAATATTATTGGTTTTGATGTGACTGAGTTTGCTCCCATTGAAGGTTTCCATTGCTATGAGTTTTCCGCCGCCGTGCTAACTTATAAAATGATGGGCATTGTTGAAAGAAATAGTTGAAAGAAATAGTTGAAATAATGAAACCGTAGATGAAGAAAGCCAGCTAATTAATCAGCTGGCTTTTTTAATAGAGTAAAACACGAGTTAAAAAAAGATATTCTTAATGGGGATTAAAACGATTAAACGCTTTTAAACTATCTCCCTTAATCGTAAGGATGACTGTCAATACAACAAACAACGCTCCAATCATATACAAGCTAACAGGAACACTAATACCTTGTGCAACCGCCCCTGCAAGCACCCCAGCCATTGCTGAAATTACCTGGCTAATGATGGTGTAAATACTCATCACACGGCCACGAATTTCAACGGGAGTGTAATGCTGTAGGCCTGCCACAATAAAACTAACGACAATACCTGCAAACGTTGTTCCTATCATCAAAACCAAGCAACTTAGCCAGACCGTCTCGATAAAGCCAATGAGACCCATCGAGAGTCCGCAGATAAACAGCATCACTAATATAGATTTACCAATGGGGATAAGCGCTGTTAACTTCATAGCGGCTACGCCACCTAAAATTAACGATAATGCAATTAATCCCAAATACTGACCTTTTTCAATGGTGTTTAGCCCTAATTGTTGCTCAGCTACCTGCGGCAATATCACTTGCATTGGGCCCATCATTAAATACCCAATAATAGCGGCAAATAATAATTGAGGAATGACCGGTATCGACTTTAAGGCATTAAAGCAGCCAGTCCATTCTTCTTTTAAGTTTTCATGACGCATTCGTTTATGAGCATTGGGTGCGTTAATTAACAGTAAGCTCGACAGCATAAACAAACAAATACTGACTATCGCTACCCCTTGCCAATTAAACGTTGCTTGAATCTGAGTTAATAAAATAGGCGCTAGTCCAAAACCAATCATTATCAGTAAATTGAAAGTGATGGTTGACTGCGCTAACTTCTCATCAATTATATATTGTCCCATGGCTGCTAATCGAGAAGGCGCAACAAAAGCCCAGCCCACGCCAATAAAGAAACTAGACACTAAAAAAATAGTAATACTGGATTCAGGCTTAAAGGTCATGACGTACAACATGCCTAGTCCACCTAACACAAAAAAGTTTTGCGCAATCAGTAAAACTTTTTTGGCACTGTAACGATCTATGTAGGCTCCTGCTAACCAACCAAATAAAACAGGTGGACCAAAACATAAACCATAGGCTAAGCCAGCTAATAGCGATGAATTAAAGATTTCAAGGCTATACATGATGGCGCTGTAATTGAGCATATGCCCTGCAACAAATGCCATAAAACATGACAGGTAAAAAATAAAAAGTTTCATGTATTAACGACTCATAGATCCATGCTTATTTTAAGGAGGGTTTCAAAACAATTAACGTCGGCTGTGCATCTTCTATGTGCCAACTTGGAAAACTTGAATTAGTGGTGAATACCGTTCCATTAGGGGCTATTTCAACATCACGAGTAAACGTGACTTTTTTTGCCATAGGATAATGCTGCCAGCGTTTCTCTTTATAATAATAAGCATATAGCGCATCGGAAGTATTACCATTCACCCAAACGATTGATCTTTTCTTGTCAATATTCAATGAGTAGGGTGTTTCGCTGCCGAAGGGTTTGACGGGGAGATCAAAAAACTCAAAGGCTTCTTTTTCTTGATCAAAGCGAACAATTTGTGACTCAGGGAAAGCCGCAATCCAAATCCCCCCTTCATCATCAATTCTTAAACGGCGCGGGCCTTTAAAGGGTGTATCGTACATTTTAATTTTATCAGTTTTAGGATCAATTCTACCAATACTATCGGCATGCAGGCGGGCAAACCAAACACCGCCATCAGGTGCGATATCAATACCGTAGGGTAAAGGTACTCCCGTTGAATCTCTATCGACAGACGCCCAATTACCAATGGGCAATCCCCAGCTCATTAATTTAAACAATACGCCCATTAAATTAATGGTAATGGTTTCTTTAAAACTGCGAGAGGGTAAGTCAAAAAACTTAAATGTTTTTGTTGTTCGATTAAATCTGCCAACTTGATTAGATAACGCTAACGTAAACCATACGTTATCATCACTATCAATGCGTATTGTATGAGGATAATAGCCCTCATCCATATTATGATTGGTCCATTCTTTGGTGGCTGGGTTGAATTCAATGATACGCTGCTGATAAGACGCCGTAATAAAGATATTGTTATCTTCAGTGCTTTCAGCAAAAGAATGGATACCGGCAAATGTTTCATGCTTAGGAAAATCTTTTAGTCGAGACCCTAATAAACCGCCATGCTGATCTGACTCTTCTCTGGGTAATTTATAAACAATATATTCACCTGTTTTAGCGTCTATTTCATACATACGATCTTGTAAATTATCGCCCACATAAATTTTACCAGTGGAGTGATACAGCAGATCATGCATTTGAGAAAAGCTATCGCCAATAGGCCATTCCACAATAGAAGCATCTTTTAAGTGAGCCGCCCAAGGCGTTCCTGCAGATATCAAGTCAGGATTAGCATTTAAACGACCGTATTTTTCGTGCAATAGTTTGGGTAATTTCGATTGAGCATCGTCTGCCAACCGGGCCCCATAATTGACCATGCGATAAATAGTTTCATCCCACATTTTTTCACTTCTGTCTTTGCGTAAATACAGGCTGCCTTGCTGATGGCAAAATCCGCACTGCATTACATAATGCTTTTTTAAATCAGTTTCTAGATCTAACGCAGCTAACCAAGTATTTGCTGGACGTGATGCGGCTAAAGCAACAGGGTCATACTCTTTTTCTATTACTGCTTGCCATATTGAACTACCCATTAACTCAACGGTGTGATCTTTATATCCAGGCTTTCTTAAACGATATCGAACTTTTTCATTATTAAAAGTATCAAAAGAAACCCTGCCATCGTTACCAGTGAATTGAGAGTAAGTAGCAGTAGAGCGATTAACGATGCCATTGGGTGGGTAACCGTTATCACTACGATCAATGGTAAATCCAGATACCGGTGTTTGTGAGACCATTACATTTTCAACGATATTGCCGGTTACGTCTTTTACTACAATATTCCCTGCTGCAGTTAAAGCACTATAACTGAAGGCAATCAGAGTGATTATTAGAATATTTATATTCATGATTTTACATACTCTTTATCAGTTTCATTTAGAAATGCTTCAAATGCTTGCGCTGTTGTTTTATTCGGCTGATGTTTAAACACTGCTTTTATTTTAGTATTAGAAAGTACCGGTCTAAACTCAATAAACTTAACTTGCTCTGGTCCATACTGTGAAAGCCCTAATGGTTTTAAAATCGACAGCATGAAACGTAAAAAATTAGGCGGTATAGGCACGTAAAATTTATTTAATCTTTTAGCAATATTTTTTAAAGATAAGGTACCATCACCCGCCACATTAAAAACACCTTCTACATCAGTTAATGCCGCTTCAATTAAGTATTCCACTAAATCATCTACCCAAATAATCACAAAAGGAGATTCGCTACCGGCAATTCCGCTGATTATTTTTTTACTAAACATATCGGTGATAGGGTTATGAAAGTTGGGGCCGAGCACAGTGCCAGGGCGTAATACAACTTGTTTTAATTCAGGATGTTGCTGACGATATTTCACCATTATTTCTTCAATTTGACGCTTGTGTGATGAATAAAAATAATCATCATTACCGCGAACAGGCATATCTTCAGTCAACCAGTCAGCGCTATCATTCCAGTAGCCGTAAGCAGCTCCACTAGAGGTTATCACAAACTTTTTAACTGACACTTTTACCGCCGCCTCTAATAATCGCTCAGTAGCTTTGACATCAATATCGTGCGCTTCTTCAGTCGTCATATTTTCGGGTAATTGAATGATCGACGCTAAATGGATGATTACGTCAGGCTTAATCTCTTCTACCCATTGAATAAAGTCATTACTACGAACATCAAATACCTTATGTATACTGCTAGATTCATAATGCAAAGGGGTTAGTGCTGTGGTGAATAAAACCACATCAGATCGTTTGTTAAATATTTTAACTAGACGAGTCCCAATATCCCCAGCAGCACCGGTAATTAAAATCTTCATACAAAATTCTCTTTTTTCTTGCTCATGTAATGGCATGCACCCGCAAACGTAATACCAGAAACAATGTGCCATGTGCCCCAAAATGCACTGATTAACGCCATGCCGTATTCGCCATTAAACTGAGTAAATACGATGGCAATAGCCAGTGCAGAGTTTTGCATTCCTACTTCCAAAGTAATCGCTTTTTTATCTGCTTGGGGTAAGTTACCAAAAGAGGCCGCCGCATAGCCTGTTCCCATCGCCAGCATGTTATGTGCGAATACGGCGATAAATAATAGCCAAAACTGCGCAATGAAATGTTCATAATTTTTAAAGACCGCCAAAAATATAAACATAACCAATGCAAACAAACTAACGTATTTTAATATTGTGTGTAATTTTTTAGAAAGATTTGGCATGTGATGTTGCATCAAGAATCCCAGTGCTAAAGGAGCCGCTAATACCACCAACAGTGATTGTGCAATGTCGACGCCACTGACATTAATATTAAGTAAGAGTGCATTTGCAACAGGGTTTAGTGAAGCCCAAAAAACAAAGTTAATGGGCAACATAACAATAGCTAATGTACTGGAGATGGCCGTGATCGAAATTGAAAGTGCTGTATTACCCCCCGACAAATGAGTAATAAAATTGGAAAGCGCGCCACCGGGACAAGCTGCAACCAATATCATACCCAGCTCGATTCCAGCTGGCAGATCCAACAACAGAGTTAAGCCGCAGGTAAAAGCGGGTAATAATATAAATTGTGCAACTAAACCTATTGCAGGAGCTTTAGGATCTTTGAATACCTTGAGGAAATTACGGGGGTGTATGTCTAGGGCTAAGCCTAATACCATCATGGCTAAGGTAAGATTCAGGATCCATTGCTGACCACCGTCGTAGTGTAATTCTGGCATGGTAGGTTCCTAACAGAGCTGTATTAAAAATACACTTTAATTGATCCAACCAGAATAATACTGACTGCTTAGGTCAAGTCTTTGGCGCCTTGAGTCAAAAAAGTGATAGTAACCGTTTACTCATCCAGTATAGACAAGCGATAGCGCCTTGGCGTGGTTCCGGTCCAACGTTTAAATGCACGCTGAAAAGCGCTCTGCTCAGAAAAGCCTAGGCGTTCACTGACGTATAAAACAGAGTTATGTGTTTGCCTTAAATACGTTAATGCTAATTCTTTTCGAATGGCATCGAGAACCTGGCTAAAGCTAGTGCCATGCTCATGTAGTTTTCGCTGTGCACTGCGAATACTTAGATTAAGGTATTTAGACACCTCTTTAATATCAGGCACATGACTAGGAAGTGTTTTAATCACATAGTCCTTAATCACTTCCATGGGTGTGCTGGATGTTTGATGATCGAGCATGGCCTGTGCATGTTGATACAAAACGTTGTTTAGTTCGGCTTCTGACTTGGTTAAACGCGCCTCTAGAGCACTATTATCCAATAAGATTCCGTTATATTCACTTTCGAAATTTACGCTGCATTGAAAGTAATCTTCGTAGAGATGTTTATCAGATTGACATTTATGAGTGAAAAATACCTTAGATGGCGCGTAATTATTATCGTTTGTAAGCACCCTAGAAAGACTGATTAACCCCGCAATGATCTGTTCTGTTAAATGATGGCTGCAATTGTAGGCAGGTACCCATTGGAGTGTGGTGACCTTGCTATAACTGACTTTTATGGGGGTCCCCATATTTCCAGACAAAGACTGAAACCGATACTGAGCTTCTATTGCAGCCGCTATATTTTGTGACGTTAAAGCAATATAACCTAGCACCCCCCATCTATCTGGCTCAAATATTTGTCCATACTTAAACCCTAAAATATTGTCATCTAAAGCATTACTGGCATATCGATACAGGTCTTCATATCGCCGAACATCAATTAATAAACGACAGTCATTTAATTGCGACTCAACAAGGCTAGTAGCCTTTAATAAATCGGTACGCAGCAACCCAGAGCGCTCACAGTAGTTAATCAGTGACCTAACGGGTTGTATTGCAATTTTGGGTTCGAAGCTAGTAAATGGGATTGTCATCATTTGATTAAATGACAAAATGTCACCGAGAGTCAATTTCTAATTTAGAACAATCATTATTCATTCATCTAAAAAATGCAGCCATTTGTTAGGCAATGTAAGGGGGTCAACACCACGATTCGGCTTTCTAGAGTTAATGACAAAAACATAAAGTGTTCCGTAGGATAAATTATGAAAGACTCTGGTAAAGTCCTTAGCTGTAAAACTAAACAATACTTTTGCTCTCATTGATCGTCACAATGTGGTGAATAGATAGGGATTAATAAAATTCATTCGGTTTATGATCATAATTCGATAACATACTTAACCAGTATGAATCACAATAATAAATTAGTAGGTATTTATAATGAATGTCAGCCAAGCCATAGAAAGCCGAGTATCTTGTCGTGGATTCAAAAAAGAGCCTGTTGATCAAAGTGTTTTAGAAGAAGTTTTTGCCAAAGCTCAGCAGTCGCCATCAAATTGTAACGTTCAACCTTGGAAGGTATTAGTTGTTTCAGGTAAGCAAAAAGAGGCACTGAAGAACAAATTGATTCAAGCGGTTATGCAGCAACAAAAGCCAAGCCCTGATTTTAACTGGGCCATTGCTTATCAAGGCGAGCATCGGGATCGTCAGTTTGGGGCAGCCAATGCTCTTTACAGTGCGATGGATATTGGCCGTGAAGAGAAGCAGAAGCGTCAAATGGCCATGTTGCGCAACTGGGCCTTCTTTGATGCTCCCCATGTTGCCATTTTCACCATGGATAAATATCTTGATATCATGGGAGCGGTTGATATAGGTATTTATGCACAGACCCTGACACTGCTATTGAAAGAGCAAGATATCTCTAGTTGCATGCAAGGGGCTCTTGGGCAATTCCCTGGCCCCATCCGCGAGATGTTCGAGTTACCTGAAGAGCGTGGCATCTTATTTGGTATGTCATTTGGTTATTCCGACGACGAAGCTCCTGCTAACAAGGCACGAACCGATCGGACTGAACTAAGCGACGCTGTTACTTTTGCTTAGAGACTATAGTTGCTTAGAGATTATATTTGCTTAGCGACTATAAATGTCGGCCATTGAATTACAGGGTAATACTGATAATTATAAACAAGTGTTCACTGAAGATAGGTCAATGGTCGATAATTAATCCATGTTACCATCCTCCGAATTAGGCTAAAGCACTATCGGAGGTAGCAATTGGTTAAGTCAGAAGAGTTATTTAATTTTTATTCACATTTGATCGGTTTGTTCGTCGCTGTGATAGGCACAGCTTTTTTACTTTATGTAGCTTCAGATTCAGTTTCTATGATGGCCATCGCTGCTATCTATGGTTTCTCTGTTATTTTCCTGTTACTTGCCAGCTCGCTTTATCATTTTTTTAAAACAGAAGATAACGAACTATCCTTTTGGCGAAAAATGGACCGCCTCGCCATTTTCTTCATGATTGCTGGCACTTATACCCCCGTATGTTATTTCTTCTTAGATGATGATTGGCGTCTACCAATGATTGCGGTGCAGTGGGGATTAGTGACTTTTGGCATAGTGTCGCAAATATTTTTCCCTCGGGCTCCTCGCATGATCTATGCAGCCATGTTTTTGATTATGGGATGGTCAGTGGTATTACCCATTAGTCAGATACTAGAGCATATGAGTGAAGATCAGGTGCGCTTATTGTTCTTAGGCGGTGTGGCATTCAGTTTTGGAGCTGTGTTTTATGCGATCAAAAAACCTGTGTTACTTCCAGGCATCTTTAGTTTTCATGAATTATTTCATGTGATGGTATTAATTGGTGCAGGATGTCACTATGCCTTAATTTATAGTGCCTTTTCAGCAGCGGCGATTGTCTAATGAATACTACTAAACCTTTGAACGAATGTTGCAAACAGTCGTTAGCTCATGAAGAATCGTTGTTTGATCAAGACTACCGATTTCATTCCATTGCGGGTGAAAGCAAAGATAAAACGATCGGTAAGCCCTATCTACTTCACCATCCTAAAAATAAAAAAGGAGTATTGCTCATTCATGGTCTGATGGCGGCGCCTTTTGAAGTCAGGCTTTGGGCTGATGCTTTATATAAGCAGGGGTATAATGTTTATGCACCTAGGCTTACCGGCCATGGTACATCGGTCAGTGATCTGGCGACTCGAAGTAAGTTAGAATGGATACAAGCGGTGGAGCGAGGCTATAAAATACTCGCCGAATGCAGTGATGGTATCATCCTGGCCGGATTTTCCACAGGTGCCGCTCTGGCCCTTAATATCGCGATTAAGTATCCGAAAAAATTCAGCGCACTCATCTGTATCAGTGCCCCGCTAAAATTGAAGAAGTTTTCAGCGAATTTTGCCAGTCCGGTGAACCATTGGAACAAAGCGTTAAATTTACTTAAAGCCAGCAAGGTAACAAAAGAATATGTTACTAATCATGCCGACAACCCGCATATTAATTACCTACATTGCCCAGTCAGTAGCATAGTGGAAATTAAAAAACTGATGAAAGGTGTGCGCAAGAATTTAGCAAGCATTACTCTACCAACACTGGTTATGCACGCTACTCACGACCCTAAAGTCGATGTGCAAAGCAGTAAGGATATTTATCGGCTTATCAGTAGTCAAAATAAAACCTTCCATGAAATTGATTTTGACCAACACGGCATCATTAATGGTGATATATCAAAACAAGTCTTTAGCCAAGTTGATCTCTTCCTTAAAAAACTATAGCCAGTATATCAGCGACAAAAGCCACTATTGATTTGGACTAATAATATTCAAACCATTCGGCTGCAGCAAAATCTTTGTTGGCGTAGTGCCAAACATGGCCTTAAAAGTATGCGAAAAATGAGCGGAGTCGGTAAACCCAGCGCTCATGGCCGCTTCAGTTAAATTACCACCATTAGCAACTTCTATCGCTGTTATATACAACCTATGCCATAAACGATAACGGCGTATAGGAACTCCTGTTTGCTTTTTAAATATTTGAACCAGTCGCGGTAGGGATAAATTCACTAGGCTGGCGAGGTCGTCAACCGATAGGTTATTGCTTGCAGTTTGCTTAATCTCTTCGACCACTCTCGCCACTCTGTTATCAATGGCGTGATTTGGGTAAAATTGACGGAAGCGTTTGTCAAGTAAATCATCTAATACTTCATAAGCATTCGCGGAGTCTAACGGCTGAGCTTGCAGATTTTGATAAACCTCTTGGAAGTCCTGATATTGCTTGAGACTGTAGCCAATTTTATTATGTTTTTTTTGCATTAATGCTGAAAGGCCAGAGAAGTCAGAGCCTAACGGATCAAGGTTACAGTTTGCAATAATTGCATCCTTTGTATCGATACTCACTGATAAGCCAGCAGGCAATAAGAGGCTAGTGCATTCAATACTTTTTGATTCTCCTTCAACACTAAACGATATTGGTTTATCCAAAGAAACTAGCAGGGCAGCGGCACCTTGAGATAATTTAAGCGGTTCAAATAGCGGGCCAATATATAATGTACGTTTGTCCCACAAATAAAGAAGGGAAGAAAATTTTTGAGCAGTAATATTAGATCTCATAATTAAGAATTTCGTTTTTATAGTTATTTTTTAAAAGTAACAACATTAATCAATTCGTACAAGTGGGATTAAACATCTATGCCTATGCTGAACTTGTACTTTTTACTAATAAAAATAATTAAAGGACGATTATGAGAAAATTATTAATTGCTGCTATTGCAACAATGATTCTAGCTGCGCCAACACAAGCGGGTTGGTTCAGTAACTACTTTCAATACACCAAAACAAAACATCCCATTGTTTTAGTCCCTGGTATTTTTGCTTTTGATACCATCGCAGGTATCGATTATTGGTATCAAATTCCTTCTGCAATAGAAAATCGTGGTGGTAAGGTTTTTGTACCAAGAATTAATGCGTTTGATAGCTCGGTTGAACGTGGTGAGCAGTTGATTGCTCAGCTCGATGAAATTGTAGCCGGTTCTCGTGGGAAAATTACCCAATTTAATTTAATCGGACACAGCCAAGGTGGAATAACTTCTCGCTACGTTATGGCAGCGCGTCCTGATCTAGTAGTTTCAGTGACTACTATGGCGACTCCTCATACGGGTTCACCGGTAGCAGACATAGTAACGGGGATTGCACCAGAAGGTACTGTGCAAGCTGATCTGTTGGCTGTGGTAGGAAATGCAATTGGTAATCTAGTGAATTTATTATCTAATAATAGTGCCAGTGAATCAGATGTTTATGCCATGCTGGGAGAATTTAATGAGGTTGGTTCTGCTAATTTCAATGCAAGTTTTCCGCTGGGTTTACCTTCACAAGAGTGTGGCGAAGGTCCTAGTTCAGTGAACGTTGAGGGTAATAATATTAAATTATTTTCATTAGGCGGTGACGCAGCTATTACAACAGGTCTTGATCCATCGGATGTATTGTTTGCTGCAAGTTCTCTCGCTTTTCAAGGCGCGCCTAGCGACGGTGTTACGGGTGTGTGTGCAAGCCATTTTGGTCTTGTTTTACGTGATGACTACATGATGAATCACTTAGACATCACTAATCAGGTATTAGGTCTGGTATCTATATTGGAAACTAATCCAAAAACGATTTTTAAAAATCATGCTAATCGTCTAAAAAATATGGGCCTATAGCTATTAATCGTTAGTTTATATATTAAGGAAATAGCTGCTGAGTGATTTATGCTCAGCAGCCATTTTCTCAAATATTAACCATTAAGATTGGAATTTTTTCTTGACTAATAATAAAAAAATATTCTCTTGTTGCATCTCAATCGTTATTTTATCTTCAGTATTTTTAATATCTGATAATGAAAATAAATTAGATAGCTCTAGATTAGATAGCTCTAAAATAGACGAGACTCTGCAACCACTACTGACCAGTAATCAAACCGCATTCGAAAAAGCACAAGCGATGTCAGATTCAAAAGAGATGAAGCTTTTTGACAAAGCTATTCCTAAAAGCTTACAAGGTATCGATTTGAATATTGCTTTGCCATTAGATCGTAATGGTAATTTGATCGTAGGCATGGAATTGAAAGATTTGTTTGAGCTTTACTTGTCGGCAAAAGGCGAAGAATCGTTAGACGATATTTTATTGCGTATCCAAAATGCCTTAGCTCAGCAACTCACTTCACCAGCACTCGAACAGGGTTATGGAGCACTTAAGCGTTTTATTGAATATAAAGTCGAGCTTGCTAACCTAGAGCAACAACAGCGCGATGAGAATCTATCTGAACTTGAAAGTATTCGCCAACAAAAGCAAATATTAGCGACGCTTCAACAAAAATATTTTACACCGATTGAAGGTGAAGCATTATTTTTAGCTGAAACAGAATACGATGCTTTTATGCTTGAGCATTTAACCATTCAGCAAAATAAGCAGTTAACCTCAGTAGAAAAACAGCAACAGGTTGAAGCTTTAGAGGCATCATTGCCCGAAGACATTAGAGCAGGCAGAAAAAGTGCTATGGCCCCTGGGAAAATATTTCAACAAACTGAAGCCATGAAGTCTGAAGGGAAAACTCCCGCAGAAATTTATCAAATGCGGGCACAGTCATTGGGTGAGGAAGCCGCAATCGCTTTAGCTCAGCTAGATAAACAGCGCGACCAATGGCAGCAGCGATTAGGAACTTTTAATACAACGTATGACTCGATATCGGCATCTGGGTTAAGTGAAACAGATCAAAAAACGGCCGTAAATGCTTTATTAGCCCGTGATTTTAATGCCACAGAATCTATTCGTGTGCGAGCGCTGACCGGAATCTAGTACGCTTTGCATTAACGGTCTTTGCGTTAAAACCTAATGTGCTTTATATTTACAGTGTAAATTTAAAGCCGTTGTTAATGCGGCGCTACTGCAGAGATTGCCGCTATGACATCATCCACTTCATCTCAAGCTACATTACGAGAGTATAAAAGCTTTAATATCACCCTCGATAATAAGATCGCCCACGTTCAATTTTCCCGCCCAGAAGCGATGAATTCGATGGACAAAGCCTTTTGGCTAGAATTACCAGACTGTATTCGTGATATTGAAAGTCAAACCAATGCCCGAGTGATCGTTATATCTTCCACGGGTAAGCATTTCTCAGCGGGTATGGATCTGGGTGTATTTAGTGATACTTCAACCATGCCACAATCGAAAGATCCTTCGCGTATGGCCGAAGGCTTACGTCGTTTAGTATTGCAGCTGCAAGATTCTCTAAGTACCTTAGAAGAAGTCCGGTTACCCGTGTTAACTGCGATTCAGGGTGGCTGTATTGGTGGAGCATTAGACCTAGTATGTGCTTCCGATAGCCGTTATTGCACGGCTGATGCATATTTCACCATTAAAGAAACGGAATTGGGCATGACGGCCGATGTCGGCACGCTGCAGCGTCTGCCTAAGTTAATTCCAGCTGGCATTGTCAAAGAGCTCGCTTTTACCGGTCGTAAATTCTCTGCCGGCGAAGCGCAGCAATTTGGTTTAGTGAACCGAGTTTATGACGACCAAGAAAGTATGCTGGTGGGGGTAATGGAAATAGCTGCGCAGATTGCGGCAAATTCACCACTCGCGGTGACGGGTTGCAAAGAAATGCTTAATTATAGTCGTGATCACACCGTGGGAGACAGCTTGAAGTACATGGCGACATGGCAAGCGGGTATGTTCCGACCGAACGACATGATGAAAACCTTTCAAGCAAAAGCGATGAAGACCCAAGCCGAGTACGATGACTTGTTGCCCGTTAAAGGACTGTTTGAAAAGTAGAAAATAAGCGTGTAGATCCTTTAGCCAGTTACATGTATGAAAGGTTGCCTGACTAAGGCCCATACCAAACACGCAGAATACGGCGCAGTTTTACAAGATCCAGAAACCTGTTTGATCGGCCTTGGCTACATCAATGCCAATGTCGATCTTTTAAAACAAGCTCAGTTTGCGGGTAGCGTCAGTACTGTGAATAAGGAAGAAGGCATTACCGTTAAACTCGACGCCATTGAAGGCGCAGAGAAAGGAAAAAAATCAGAGACTCCTAACTTCCACATTCCTGCTTCATTAGACATTTGGTTTATAGCGCCGAAAGGGCATTATAAAAATGCCGAACATCATATCGATATCGAAAACCCTGACTACTTTGAGACTTGGGATGTTGTGAAGAAGAAGGACGATACTGAAGAAGGGCAGCAGGAGTGGTGGGAATGGCATCCGCAGAGTCAGGCGCCAAGGTTTAATTGATAAATAGGTACTAATCAGCAGGACATAGTATTTGATATCAATGTTTAAAGTGGAGAAAGTAAATAAGTTGTTCGAATATTGATCAGGGGTGTTCTAGTGGTTCAGATAAAAAATTATAAAGATAACCTTAAATAAGGGTGGCATTCGAATTGTCTATTTCTTAGGACTAGTAGCTTTTTATATTCATGCATAGTGAGTGGTGATAGTGTTGTCACACGAGTTAAGCAGTGCTGTAGATAATTGGGATTCTAATGTTTAAATTTCCAATTTAGTTTCAGCTTCTTGAAATGTACTTACGGTTGAATAATAGGGATTTTTATGGGTGAGTTGTCAAAAAAAATTGGTGAAAAAGGCGAAAAGTTAGTTAGTGAATTTCTGACTACGATAGGGTGGGCTAATTTTCAAGATGGTGAATCATTGAGCTGCCACTCTGCAGTATCGCATCAGTTGAAAAAAGATTCTAAACGTACAACTCATGGAATTGATATATTTCATTCATTTAAGTCTCAGCTTCAAGATTTCACTTTAGACAACATTGTAGTTTCAGTGAAATATACATCAAATCCCTATCCTATAAATCCAACTAGTAAATTTAAAGAACATTTTAAGGATCTTGCTCATACAATTGAATGCTATATGAAGTCAGATCTAAGGTCGCAGAATAATGAAGATTATGAAGGAATGGCTATAAGTACAGCAAATGATACTGGTGTTCTTTTTTGGTTAACAAATGATCGAGAATCTGATCAAGATGTTGTAAGTAAAATTAAGAATATTAATTTAGATAAATCACTTGGTTTTTCAACGATACATATCGTGGATAATGCCAGGGCAGCATTTATTTATAATGCAATAAAGTATGTTAGGAATAGCTTTTCTAATCATGAGATTTATTTTCATTATACCTTTAGTTCCTCCAATTATAGAGATCCTACAACTTCAAGGTATGGGAAAGTATTTCCTGTTGAATACCTAACTAGCGACATTATTCCATTTAGGGTTGTAGATAATGTTACAGGTAAAACATCATTTTGCTTAGCTAGTCGTGAGGAGTTTACAGAGGAATCTATTAATAGATTGTTATATTTGGCAAGTGATGTGTCTCAAGATTTTACTGGTGATTTTATTTTTTTATATCCCGATTATGATGTAATAAATCATGAGGCATCTGTAAAGCGTGCTAGGAGAATTCAAAATGATAAACTTGATTTATTGAATGTAACAGTTAAGTCTTATAGTAATGACTTTAGGGTAATGATTAATGAATAATAAGAAATATATTCTGCCATATGGTGATGCGCTACGAGATTTTCTGAATGATTCAGGTATAGCCAAATCTGATTTGAGGACAATTATTAGGCAGCGTGGAGTTTTTGTAGCAGTTGAAGAAAAATCATCTTATGTTCCGCTGCTTGTAAAGACAGGGTTAACACCATCCGAATTAATACATCTCCATGATTGTATAAAAGTTAAGGAGGATAATCCTAAAAGGCAGACCCAGTCTATTAAGTGTAATAATGATGGCGTGAGCCTGATGTCATCGATTCCTACGGGGTACAGTATACAAGAAGTAGTGAAAAAACCCTTTTCAAATTATAGGGTGTTAGGAATTCCTGGTTTTAAGGTGATTGATGGTGATCCAAATAATGTTGAAATAGATTTTACTGTTGAGAGGCGCGACTTTACTCAGAGTTGGGATAAAAATATTACACAGTTTGGTGGGAAAGTTAAATTTAATAAGAATGAAGAAAACTTGGATGTTGATATAAGTCTTTCGCATACATCTAGAGAAACAAAAGAAGTAGCTAATAAAATTGTGGCTGATTTTATTAAACACATGAAAAGTAATGGGCATGTTGCAGAAAAGGAGAAAGTGAAGAGGATATTATTTAAGGATTTTACTAATGAAAATAGAATAAAATTTCTTAAAGAACTGAGTCAAGACCATACAGGGGCTGATTTTTACTTTACTGATACCAAAGATGTCGGATTTTGTCCTGATGAAAAGGAGGAGTTTCCAGAGGAACTATCTTGGATGCAAAAGAAAGTATCTAATCTTATTCTTCAGGGTAAAAATCTACATTCCACATTTTTTATCCAAAATAAATTAATGCATAGATATATACAGGTGCATAAAATGGATGCGTCGTATGTCTTTCAGTTTGTTGATTATAGTGGGACATGTAAGGTTTCATATGAATTTCCTGATTTTATTGCGAAGCAAGATTTATCATCAGAGTTAATGATTCGGGTCAGTGGAGTTAGATTTAAAGATAACTTAATAAATATTTCTCAAAGTAAGATGAAGGAAGTATTGCTGAGTCAGTTGGAAAAATCGAAGCTGGAAATATATAGTAAATATGCAAATAAATGACACTTAAGATTAATGTTATACCTGTGTAATGTGACAAGTAACGTGCTCTAGATAAGAATAAGTAGGCAAGAAGTATATGGAATTAATAGATGTATCTTCATGGAAAGGGGATGAAAAATATGAGATTTTCCCTATTGGTGCACGAGAAAAGCAGATGTTATGGTCTCCCATAGATCAGGTGCATAGCCTAGTTAAGCCTAATTGGCCCTATCTTTTTAAAGAATCAATCTCTAGGTATCCAGATCAGTTTTGGACAGAGATTGTTGCATATATTGTAGCTGAGCACCTCAGTATGGATGTTCCGAAAGCTTTACCAGCTGTGCGCGTAGATAGTGATGGACAACGGTATGGTGCATTGATTAAGTGGTTCTACGATGTTGATACCGAGGTGTTTATCCATGGGGAAGAATTTTTTAAAAAGCTAAACGCTAAATTTGATGATAAACTGGGGACCCAGCATAATTTAACTGACTTGAACATTATTTGCCGTGCTATGAGCCAGCATGAAGCTCTCAGTGACAAACCAATTGATTGGTTAACTGATATGTTTCTGTACGATTCGTTGATCGGTAATACGGATAGGCATCAGGTAAATTGGGGCTTTATCTTTAAACAAGATTCTACATCATGCTTGAGTCCATTATTCGATAATGGTACTAGTCTAGGGCATGAGCGATTTATTGATCAAGTTAGTAAGTGGGATATAAATAAATTCAATTCTTATCTCATGAAAGGGAATCATCACCTTCGCTTTACTCGACAAGACCCTAAGCTACGAATTGGGCATATGACCTCAATAGAGATGTTAGCTAGGCGGAAAAGTAGTAAAGATCGGATGTTAGATAAACTTAGTAAGTTTGATTTGGATTCTGCTTTAGAAGAAATTGAAAAGTTAACCAGTATTGAGTGTGATGAGAGATTTACTAAAGATAGATATAGGTGGATTGCAAAAATCATTACAGCTCGGCATATGAAAATCATAGAAATATTAAAATGAATGCTATTGAATACCCATTAGATATAAAAACACTGTACCTCACTTGGCAGCCTAAAGGTAATCAGGTGAGATATTTTGTAGCTGAAATAAAAAAAGTTTCAGAGAATGATTTTCAGTTTGAATATCATCTTGATTCCATAGATTATAAGGAAGCTACTGAAGCTGGTTTTAGAGGTGTGCCTTCTTTCCGTACTGAAAATAGATTTCATAATGGAAATGTTCTCGATTTATTTTTAAAAAGACTCCCTCCTAAGTCACGTAAGGATTTTTCAAAATATCTTGAGTATTACGGTATTTCAAAAAACCTAGAAATTGATGATTTTACATTGCTAGCACATACAGGTGTGCAACTGCCTAGTGATGGTCTTGTGCTTATACCAAAATTAGATGAAGCGCAATTACCGTTTGATTATATTATGGAGGTAGCTGGTACTCGTCATCATTTATCTAACTCTGAATTAGAATTAATTCCTATCGGAGCTAGTGTTGAATTTGTTCCTGAGCAATATAATTGCCATGATGGCGATGCAATTAGCATTAATTACGAGTCAAAAAAAATAGGCTATGTTAATAAAATGCTTTGTGGAGCAATAGGTAAACTGTTAACTACTAATAATGTTAGTGGGCATGTTTTTCGTAAATCAGGTACGGAAGATCGCCCTTTGATTTATCTATTGATCAGGGTTGATTAGATCTTTGGTATTAAACGGATGACTATTAATCTGAATTTTTTTATTGTCTTTAAAAATATTTTTTAGCTAAATACAGATTTTTAAAGTGATTGTAATTCCATTAAACAATGTAATCTTACACTGCGCTGCGCTTGCTGAGCAGTGTTTTCCCCTTTTGTAATTAACCTCATCCTAAATTAATAGTTGTAAGCATCCATCCCCTCTTTTTATCACGGAGGCAGTTGTGGCTTAGCTCCCTGAGTGCAAAGGCTTCTTGTCTAATCGAAAGTCCTGCATTAAGTCTAACTACATTCACCCTTACTTTCTATTACTGCAGAGGCTTGAACAGTCGCTTTGCTAAGCCCTTTCATCCACACTTCACTCACTTCCCATAACTTCTTAGCAGTCTCAGGGTTGTTCGCTTCTTTAGAACTGCGCACTTGATTGCAATGGGAGAAGTATTTTCCCGCTAGTTCCTCAGTATTTTAATGACTCGCGTAATACACAGTGATTGAGTTGAATATTCACCCAACTGCCACAAATAAATAACAATCCAGACTTCTAAGCTCAGTATTCTCTAATGCGGCGCATTATATGATACTAACTCTATGGAGTTTGAAAATGAGCACCTCATTATCATTGGAAGGTAAGCGTGACATCGTATAGGGTATTGCAAACCGCCACTCCATTGCCTATGGAATTGCAGAGGTATTAAGTGAGCAGGGTGCTGAACTCTGCATTACTTATCTTAATGAAAAATCAAAACCGTTCGTTGCCCCTTTAGCTAGAAGCTGTTTTCGCTGAAACCAAAAATCAGTGGGGTGCGGTTGAATATCTCATGCCATTCGTTAATACGCACAGTCCGTTATATGGCATCAGAGTTGAGGCAAGTGGAATACGAGGGCATGCAGTGTCTCCTGGCACTATGCCTCGGGTGAATTAATTATTCAAATTTTCGATGTTTATCATGGCGATAATTCGTACGACTAAAAGTACCTGTGTTCGCCTGAGCTAAAGACTTTTCAATCGATTCTTTCAGACCTTCCATTAGGGCTATTTCAGCAGAGCTATTAATGTAATCAGTAATGTTCGCAGCAGTATTTTCTATGATTTCGCTGCATTTTTTAATGTCAAAACTCTCGCCAAATTTCTTTAACGTTTTGTAATCAGGAAAGGCCTTACTATCATCCATTTTTAGAGCAAGTTTGTTATCTATCGTTGGATAAATAAGTGTATGGGTGATGTTGTAAGGAGGGGTCATTACAATGTTTTCTCTATTTATGTCATACATGATAGAAAAATTCTTAAGATGCGCGTCGCCATTACCGATTAAGCAATTAAATACAATGTAGCGATAAGCTCTTTCAACTTCCGCTTGCGAAGATGTAAATATTCTAACGGCTTTTAATAGCGTTTCATATTTGGATGTGTATTTTTCATTGTTTGATTTCCCCATTAATACGGTGAAATCTTCAACTGCCATTTGCTGGCCATCAACAATATCAAATCGCTCTATGACAAAGCATTTATGGTCATCTGATAACCAAAAGTTAGGCGGAGCTAAACCAGCGGCTTTTGCTGCGCTCATGCATACATATTCATTTACGGTGAGTAAATCGTACTCTTCATCAAAGGTTTTAACGATGACATCATTCTGGTGAATTGCCGTACGACCAGAGATTGGTACCATTACTTTCGGCTGAACCCCTGCGAGTAAGCCATTGAGGTAATACCGATCCAGCAATTGTGGAAATAGCGACTCTTGTTTATTCCAACTAAGAATGTCGGTAAGAGAGAATTGATCTTCATCGATATGTGCAAGTTCTGACGCATACGACAAATGCCCAATACCTTTGTCGCCTTGAAGTGCTAGCAAGTACAAATCATTTACATGTGCATGGCGCTGAAGTTTTTCATAAATATATTGGCGTACATAGCCCTCTGGCAGGTTTTGGGTAAACGCTGGATGAAGTGAGCCGTAATGGTAGGGCTCATCTCTTACATTCATTGTTAAAGACACAGGCTGGTTACCCGTGTATTGGAAAGAGAATTGGGAGGGTTGAGATAATGACCCTGCTGTTTCAGAAAAAGAACTCACTTCAATATGACGAATACGTTCTGGTAGTTTATTCATCATTAAATACCGACTTTAAATCATCGAGTTGAACAAACTGGCTGGGCAGTGCCTGGCTGGTAAGTTGTAAACCTGCAAACTGTAGGTATTTATTGAGAGTTGATATTGCACCCACAAAGCTTCCACTTTCAATCTTAGAAACATCTTGGCGAAGAATCGATGCCTTAAAAGCTGCTTGCTGTTGGGTTAGGCCTCTTTGCTTGCGAATTTCTTTAAGCTTTAGCCCTATATCAATGAGTCCTGGATTATTCATTAGGAGTGCCAATATGTCGTATTATTACGACATATTGGTATAATAATCTTGCTTTGTCAAACTATTACGACATTTAGTACTGCTTAAGCATTCACGGTTTCATTTTCAGTAGCAATTTGCGCTGATGAAATTTTAAGCCCCTCATCCACCGCTCACTCACTTTCCATAACTTCTCAGCAGTCTCAGGGTTGTTCGCTTCTTTAGTACTGCGCACTGGATTGCAGTGATAGAAGTACTTCTCTGCTAACTGCGCAGTATTTTCAAGACACGCACAATACACAGTCATTGAATTGAATATTCACCCAGCTGCCACAAACAAATAATACTCCAGATTTCTAAGCTCAGTATTTTCTAATGCAGCGCATTATATGATACTAATTCTATGGAATTTGAAAATGAGCACCTCATTATCATTGGAAGGTAAGCGTGGCATCGTATTGCAAACCGTCACTCAATTGCCTATGGAGTTGCAGAGGTATTAAGTGAGCAGAGTACTGAACACTGGATTACTTATCTTAATGAAAAATCAAAACCGCTTGTTGCCCTTCTAGCTAAAAGCTGTTTTCACTGAAGTCAAAAATCAGTGGCTATGATGGAATCTAATGCCATTCGTTTATTCGCACAGTCCGTTATATGGCATCAGAGTGGAGTGCAAGTGGAATGCGAGTGCAAGCAGGTTCTGTTGATGTGTCTATACAAATTAAGTTGGGAATTCTTGATTTTATTAGGCTTACCGTTTTAGAAGTGCTATTCGGACATATCCATTAAGTAATAATCAATGGATATATCTTTTGATCTTTATAGTAAGCGTAGCTAGTGGTATTGAGAGCTTCTAGTTATCGATTATTCGGATTTATCCGAGGCAGAAGCTAATATTTTAGCTATGGATCCTCTATCCACAGGTTCATTACCTGTATTGAGTTTCTGTATAAGTTCAAGAGGCGTCAATCCATAATTTTTATCGATTTGATTTGTACTTGCGCCTTTACCTAACAAATACTCAACAAGTTTAAGATCATTCAACACTACTGCAGCATGCAAAGGTGATAGGCCATCAACACTATTTAAAGTATTGATCGATATACCCTTAGACAAAAAATACTCTAAATAATTATATCGTTTATTTTCATTTTGAATTCCAAATAAAAATGCTAGCCCAGATCCAGTCTCTAAGAACTGAATATCATTCTCTGTAGCTCGATAATTCAGTAAATACAGCTCACATACCCCGTCATGTATATAATGAGTTTCATTATTACTACTGCATATAATGATATCTTCTATATTGCTTTCAGACAGCGAATACAGAGCTATCGTGCAATATGCAATAACACATGACAATGGTACTAAAATATAAAATATTTTTTTCACGTTAACCCCAGATAACTGCTCTATCAGAATCATTGAATGCAAGGACTCCAAAATAATTTTCATTTAATTTTGCAATTCCATTAACATGCAGAATTAATACTCGCCCAAATGACCATTCAAGTTGCTGACGTACCCTATCATAAATCTTTATAGACATTAAATCTTGAGAACCTGTGTGTTTAAACCAATGCTTTGAAGATTTCTTACCAAACTTTGTCAATACTATACGCACAACATTAAATGTAAAATAATGGTATATCATTTGATAGTGACGACAGATTTTATAGCAGTAGTTGGGATATAACACTCATACCAGCGTATGATATTATGTAAATTAACTCGATTAATCACATTGTCGAATATCATGATAAACCCGAGCGTGGGTGTGGAACGATATGGGAGTATTGTAGGGTTGGGATCGCTTAGCGAACTACGTTAGCGCATTACCTGAGTAGATTGATAATACTTTTAAGGTAAGTATGCTTAAATACAGGCTTATTACACTCGATAAGCAATCTTATGATTCTAAAATTATTACTTACGCTGGCGATCGTCGTTGCGGTTATTATTTGGTTTAGGTCGCAAAACAATAAGCGCCTAGACTCTAATAACGCGGCCACAGGTAAGTTACTGGCTAAAAATGCAGCCCAAAATACTTGGATTAAGCCTTTTTCGTATGGCATAGCGGGGTTAATTATAGCGGCCGCTATTCTGGTTGTTTACTTATCTTGGCAAGAAGATAATACGCAATATCAGGTTACGATTACCCATCCTCAAACAGGCACCTCGGAAACCTTTATTGCGCTTAAAAAAGATATGCGAGGCCGTCTATTTATCACTCAAAGTGGCCGAGAAATAAGAGTCTCGGACTTAGAACGTATTGAAGTCAAAAAGCTAGCCTCCAAAGTCATTCACTAGCCGCACCTGTAATCGCGGCGCCCTTTCTTAATTTTATTAGCTTGAGTTTAATCGTTTTATTTTTCTAATACGTTTTCTAAAAAGTTTTTATACAGAGTGGCTGTTCTTTCCGCTACTTCAACCATCGGCATATGGCCAATACCTTTCCAGACTTCAGTTTGAATATTAGGAATGCCCGCCTTCCAGACATCAACAGCGCTGACATGGATTAAGCGGTCTTCTTGGCCCCAAAGTAATAACACGGGTACTTGAATTTCACTCAGTTGCGAGTCCAGCATGTCTTTGCCATGAAAATCAGCAAAGATCTGTTGCAGTTGAGATAGACGTTGTTGGTAATCTTCGCCTACTGCGTCTAAAACAAAGCCCGGTAACCAGGGAGGATTAGCCATAGTCATAGCGTAAAACTCAGCAAACTCTTCGCTGTTATGTATCTCAAAGGGGTTACGGCCTTTGGCTAGCATCTTGTCCATGTCACTAAGCTCAGGAGAACGAACCCCTGCTGGATCAATTAATAATGCGGACAAAGTACGCTGAGGATAATCTTTAGCAAAGTAGGCGGCGATAAACCCACCCATGGAGTTCCCTGCAAGATGGACTTGTTGAATGTCTAACTTATCGATTAATGCCAATAAACGTTGGGATTGTTTAGGAGCACTGTAATCCCAGCCTTTGTTAAATTCGGTATCACCATGGCCAGCAAAATCAGGAATGATAATGTGATAATCATCCACTAGATGGCGGGCAAAACGTGGCCAAACATCTTTATCGGCGCTGTAGCCATGCAGTAACAATACAGTCGGTTTATTCGCAGAGCTTTCACTTTCGTAATAGCTTAAGTTCATCTCCCCAATATTGGCTTCTTTTTGTTCAAAACCAAATAAACTGGCTTCAAGGTCGGTCGCGTTTTCAAACGTTATGTGGCCAATCTTAGGGTAGGTTGTGAATATCCAGATAGCACTTATTGCTATGATGCTGAGTAATAATATGCCGCTAATTTTTTTCATTATCTGTCTCTTTATTTTTTATATTTTTATGAGAATTTTTATTCTTTTTGTTATTTTAGGGGTTACGAAAAAGTATGATCGGCGGGGCGAAATTTTTTAGTCCAGCGCTGATAGGTAAAACTGAAGCCTGGGAACATGGCAATCACATGACCGCTTTTACTTTGATACCAGCTATTACAGCCACCCGTTTTCCATACGGTTTTCGCCATTTCTTTATGGATGTATTGGGTATAGCGACTTTCTGCATCGGTTTTGACTTCAATCGATTTATTGTTTTTCATCTTATTTTCAGGAGCATTGAGCGATTTAATACTGGAAATGATGTAGTTCATCTGAGCTTCAATCACCACGATAGCCGACGTATGACCAATGCCCGTATTAGGGCCGGTAACAATGAATAGGTTAGGGAAGCCTGGCGCACAAGTACCCAAATAGGCGCGAGGGTATTCTTTCCAGAACTCCCCCAGTTGTTTTTTCTCACGACCAATAACCGGATAAGAAATAACGCCATCGGTGGCATCGTAACCCGTGGAATAAACGATTAGATCTAAATCAAGCTGTTCGCCATCTTGAGTAATGATTCCCGTTTCGGTGATTTCTTTAATTCCCTGAGATTTATCATGGAGCGCTACGTTGTCTCGACAAAGAGCCGGATACAGTGTGTTGGATAAAATAATGCGCTTGCAGCCAATGGTGTAATCAGGTGTTACTTTTGCGCGCAAATCAGAATCAGAAATCTGCGATTTAATATGTTTTAGCGCTTGATCTTGAGCGACTAATTTCAGCATCATGGGTGAATACTTGAAAGCAATTACGCGACTTTCTAGTTTCCAATAAACAATTTTTCTGAGCAATTTATACAAGATTTTCTTTTTAAGTATCTTGCGTTGCCAAGGTTTAAATACATAGTCTGGACGAGGCACTACCCAGTGCGGACTGCGCTGAAATATATGCAATTCACCTACGTCTTTTGCAATAGCGGGAATGATTTGTGCCGCGCTGGCGCCGCTGCCTATAATGGCAACGCGTTTGCCATTATAATCGTAATCTTGGTTCCAATTGTTGGTATGGAATGATTCACCTTTAAAGGTTTCTTTGCCTTTAAAGTTGGGAATAACGGGCGTACTTAAGGGTCCAGATGCATTGATAACAAATTGAGCGCTAATGGTGGTCTGGTCTTGCAAGTGGACTTGCCACTGTTGATCTGTTTCATGCCACTCAATTTTACTGACGTTGGCGTTGGTTTGAGTTTTATTACGCAGATCGTTTTTATCGATGACGTGATTGGTATAAGTTTCTAGCTCATCTTGCTTAGCAAACATTTGTGACCAATCGTAAGGCTCTGACTCTATTGAATATAAGGAAGATTGAACATCAACAGCCGCGCCAGGATAAGTATTTTGGCACCATGTTCCACCCATAAAGCCACGGCGTTCGAGGATCAAGAAGTCTTCAATACCGTTTTTTTTAAGTTTTAAAGCGGCACACTGGCCGCCAAATCCGCTGCCGATTATTATGGCTTTATAGGTTTTCATTCTGTTAAATACTCCGACGCTGCTTTGTTTTTATTGTTGGTCTGTATTATTGACTTATCTGATGACGCCTGTAGTCACTTTACTTCTGACGACAACTGTTGTCAAATGCGTTCATGAACCTAGACAAACAACTACCCCAAGGCCGCACCTATGGTGGACTGAGCCTAGACCAACGCAAACAGCAGCGTCGCGAGCAGTTTTTAATCGCTGGACTGGAAGTATTTGGTCGCCAAGGATTTCGTGCAGCGACGGTGCGAGGCTTGTGTCGTGAAGCCAAGCTGACCGATCGCTATTTTTATGAAGCCTATGGCACGATGGAAAAGTTGCTGATGGCGGTTTATGAAGACTGCATGACCAATATTCGCAATAAAATTCTGCAAGAGGTCGCTGAAGCGGCTCCCGGAGCGGATCTCAATAAACTGATTCATGCAGCGTTGAACTGCTATTTTGCCGAGATGGAAGATTCTCGTATTGCAAGAGTGTGTATGTTGGAACTGGTGGGGATCAGTAGTGAAGTTGATGATCTCTACAATGGCTACATTCTTGGTTTTTCAGAATTGGTGATGGGCTTGGCTCAAAGGCTGTATCCTGATTGGGTATTGTCAAAGGACGAGATGGAAGTATTGGGTATTTCAACTATTGGCGCGATGCGACAGGCGGCCACCAACTGGTTGCTCACGGATTATAGAATTGACCGTCAGATATTAGTGACCTCAACGGCGAAGATTTTTATTGGTTTGATGAAGTTAATTGAATCAGAGCAGCGCTAATAAATTTCCTGTTTACTGTGAATCTCAAGTCCTCTAATCTTATTGACGTAGCCATTAAATTTCTAAACTTATGAAAGATTGTAATTCCTGTGGAAAATGCTGCATTAAATACAGCAACGGTGCACTATCGGCTTCTAAACAAGAGATAGAACTGTGGGAAGTATTTACTCCAGCTATTGCAGAGTACGTGAATAAAGGTGAGATTTGGGCTGATCCTAAAACGGGAAAATTGCTTGAACTGTGTCCGTTTTTACGTCTAGAAAGTGGTGGCGAGAAAGCTAAAGTAAAGTACACCTGTGATATTTATTTTGATCGCCCTGATGACTGCAAATACTATCCGTCTAATGTGCAGGAAATGATTTTAGATGAGTGTGAAATGATTGAGGCATCTGATTTAAAAGATTTAAAAAAGGCTCAGGCTAGGCTCGATATTATTATGAGTGATAGCCGTACTTAAAGTATCTAATTTAAGTCGAACTTAAGTATTGCATTACTTGCTGAGCAGATTGCTCTAATAGTAGGTTAGGTGCGTCATGTATGTGTATTTCAGGCTTTAAAGGTTTCTCATAGGGCGAATCAATACCGGTAAACTCTTTAATTTCACCCGCACGCGCTTTTTGATATAAACCTTTCGCATCTCTTTTTTCACAAACAGCTAATGGCGTATCCACGAATACTTCAATGAATTGCCCCGTTTGAAACAGGCCACGTATTTTATCGCGGCCACTTCGAAAGGGAGAGATGAATGCACATAATACAATAAGGTCGGCTTGGACCATCTGCTGTGCCACATGGCCAATGCGGCGAATGTTTTCTTCTCTATCTTGCTGACTAAAGCCTAAATCTTTGCATAAACCATTACGTACGATATCACCATCTAGGCGAGAGGTTTTCAGGCCGAGGGTATTAAGTTTTTTTTCCACTTCAATCGCTAAGCTGGATTTACCAGCACCGCTATAGCCGGTAAACCAGATGACGCAGGGAGTTTGCTTAATATTGTTATTCATTACTTCCCCTTTATCACTGGGTGCTTTTTGAGTGAAAAATCTTAGTGTAAAAATAGCGCTCATGTACAGTCATTTCAATCGTGACTCGTTTATTAATCAATGTGTATTGATACCCTAAAATAGCATTTTTGAAACGAAAAGTGTCATCCGTAGCGACTGACAATATGTTAGAATGCCGCTCAATAGGACAACGGCCCTGATACAGGGCTGTCCTTAGTCCCAATCATTACATTTTATTAGCATCTTTAAGAGCAACCCTTTATGCATTCAGCAGAATTTAAAACCTTACGCGAGTCCCTTGGTCTTACGATTTCAACCTTAGTAAAGATTGTTGACGTTGATGAACGCACACTGCGTAAGTGGGAAGCTGGTAAGAAGCAGCCACCACAAGGTGTTGTCGACACACTCCTCGGTTTTGATGATTTAGTGAATAAAACAGTCGCTGAGATTTTCACACAGCATCAAGAATCGATGAAAAACGGCGGCCAGCAAGGTGTTGTACTTGAACGCTTTGTAGAAATTGAAGATTTAGTAAAAGCCTTCCCTGCATTTGAAGGGCTACCGACTATGACGTTTGGCGTTGTATTGTTCCGCGTAAGACAGCGATTTATTGATCTGGGTATTCCCGTTTCAATCATCTACGCAAAAGTTTAAGACTCAGCTTATAGATAAGAGCAATGTTAGCAGGAATGAACTATGGAATATCGTAAGCTTGGCCGCACTGATTTAGACATAAGCTTAATCGGCTTAGGTACTATGACTTGGGGTCTGCAGAACACCCAAGCACAGGGTTTTGAACAGATGGATTATGCATTGGATAAAGGCATAAACTTCTTCGATACCGCCGAGATGTACGCTGTTCCACCAAGCCCTGATACATTTGGTAAAACCGAAGCCATTATTGGTAATTGGTTTAAAGAACGTGGCATGCGTGACAAGGTTATTCTTGCATCTAAAATCTCTGGCCCAGGCTTAGCTTGGGTACGAGAAGGTAAAAGCCACATCGATAAAGCGAATATCTTAGCGGCAGTAGAAGGCAGTTTAGAGCGCCTGCAAACCGACTATATTGATTTGTATCAATTGCATTGGCCCAATCGTGGTGCTTACCACTTTGGTAAGACTTGGGACTTCTCGCCTGAGTTTGACCCAATAGCCGAAGAAGATAACTTTTTAGAATGTCTGCACGTTTTTCAGGGCTTGATTAAAGACGGAAAAATTCGTCACATTGGCCTGTCGAATGAAACCGCTTGGGGTATGACTAAGTGGCTACAGTTAGCCAAAGAGCATGACTTGCCACGCATCGCCAGTATTCAAAATGAATACTCGTTATTGTGTCGCGACTTTGAACCAGACTTAAGTGAAATTGCCTTAAGTGAAGACTGTGGTTTACTGGCTTGGTCGCCATTAACTCGCGGTATTTTAAGCGGAAAATATCTCAAAGGTGCTTCGCCTGAAGGCACACGCTTAACCATCGAAACTCGTGTGGAACATAGACAAACTTCGCAAGTGGATGCGGCTACAACAGCGTATATAGATCTTGCACAACGCTATAATCTTGATCCTTGCCAAATGGCACTGGCTTTTGTTAATCGTCAACCTTTTGTGAGCTCAACCTTGATCGGTGCCACGACCATGGATCAGTTACGCAGCAATATAGATTCTATTGATGTGACATTAACCGACGAAGTGATGAATGAAATTAAAATAATTCGTCGCCAATATCCTAGGTTGTTCTAACGTGTGTAATTGATACGTTTTCTCACTTCCATCGGATACATTCCCGCATACCGAAAATACGCACGACTAAAAGAACTTAAATTACTGTAGCCCAATAACAGTGCTATATCGGTTAAGCGATAATAGGTACTTTTCAAATATTGATTGGCCATACTAAAGCGCACACTATCTAGCAGCGCACTGTATGAAGTTTTTTTATCACTCAGCTTACGTTGCAGGGTTCTCTGGCTGTAATTCATCGCTGCGGCAATATCCACAATACTCGTGCTGCCATTGGCTAATGAAAGACTGATAATACGAGAAACATGGGCAATTAAATCGGTATTCGCAGAAGACAGCGCGGCATTAACCTGAGTATTAATCTCTGCGATTAACGGCGCAACATCCTTTTCTAGAATAGAACTTTCAGCAGTAATCGCTAGCTCTGCGCTATTAAACGCCACAGGGCAGCCGAAGTAGTGTGTGTATTCAGCGATGCGTTCTGCATTTTTTTCATCTCTTAAAAAATAACACGATCTTAAGGGGAATGACTTTCCCAACATGCCGTGCAAAATCGATACTGCGCTCGCCAAAGCATAGTCTTGATACTGCACTAGATTTCTAATTCTTTCAGATTCTATAGAAAACGAGATTCTTGAGATGTGTCGGTCAATTTTAATGTCTACCTGATAACCTGAAACTAATATTTTTAAATATTTAACGATTACTTGCATCGCTTGCAACACATTTTTACATTGATTTAACTGTGATCTAAGCGGCGCTAAAATCATCATACTTTGTTGGCGTGCCAGCTCCATTGCCACATCAGTATAATTGAGTTGTTGCGAGGTAATTTCTAACAAATCGACAAACTTGTCGAAAGGAATTAATAGATTTTTAATTTCACGAGATAGCAGGTTCTCCTCAATAAAGACTTCTTTATCTAAGCCTGCTAGCTCATATAAGGCGGCTGGATTACCCCCTTTCAGAATTACTAATTGGCTGAAACCGTTCAAAAAACTGCTATTAATATAAGGCGTGCTCATTGAAAATTCCAATCAAGGCAATTATCTCAGCTTAAGAAAATTGGCATGAAATGGCAAGAAGGTGGCATCAAATGGTAAGTAAAGTACAGAAATCACTCTAAAGTATTCAACACAAAGATAATGAATATAAGCTGAGGTATCGAATGACGACTAAAACTTGGAGAGATTATTCAACGGGCATCGCATGGGGCACGATTTTATTTTTTTTCGGGATTATCGTAGCGTACATCGGACTAATTGGCTCAATCTATACAGAAAGCATTAGCTTGTTATCGGGCATGCTGATTTCTACGTTGCTCCTATACCTAGGCTTTACCGTGGTTCATGAAGCGGGCCACGGCAATATCGCCCATGACGTCATCTGGATGAAACCAATAGAGCGCACTATGGGCTGGTTTTTTTCTATTCCTTTTTTAATCGTCCCTTTTGGTCTATTCGCTAAAATCCATGATTATCATCACGCCTTTACTAACGACCCTGATCGAGACCCTGACCACTGGGTAATCGGTGATACTTGGGTAGACGCTAGTCTGCGTGCGCTAACCTTACCGTTGAATTATATCGTCTTAATGATGACCCGTTTTAGAAAAGATCCCGTGATTTCCTCGACCCATATCAGTACATTAATCTACTTTACTACCACCTTTTCTATTGTGATTGGCTTAGTGATGGCGGGATACGGAACGGAGCTATTAATGCTTAGTATCATCCCATCATTTCTGGCCAGCTTTGTATTAGGTATGCTATTTGATTGGATTCCTCATACGCCGACGCGCCAGCAAGGGCGTTATCAAAATACGCGCAGCTATTTATTCCCAGGATTAAAATTTATAACCCTAGGTCAAAACTACCATCACATTCATCATCTATACCCCAGAGTATCTTGGTATCACTACCAACGCGTTTTTAATCTAATACGCCCGATGTTAGAGAAAAATAACGCCCCCATTGAAGTGCTGTTTGCTAAAAACCAACCGGGATTTGGTCAGTCTTTAAACGCATTGCAACCTAGCAGTTTAGAAGGGTTTCACAAACTTACTTTGAGTGTCGAGAGTATTGAACCGTTAACTGATCGTTCAGTTGCCATCAGTTTTGCTGCATTACACGGTAAAACGATTGATTTTAAAGCAGGGCAGTATGTCACGGTCACTAAGTTGATCAGTGGTCAGGCGATTACGCGTTGTTATTCAATTTGTGAGTCGCCTAATGAAGGTAAGCTCACTATCGGGGTGAAGCGCATTGAAGGGGGCTTGTTATCCAACTATTTAAACAATGAATTATCACTAGGAGATGAACTCACCGTCGCGGGGCCTTTTGGTGACTTTGTTTATGAGTCTGGGTTGATAAAAGAGCCTAGATCTTTAGTCCTTATTGCTGCGGGCAGCGGTATTACGCCTATTTTGTCGATCGCCAAAACGGCGTTAAAGGATGATACAAAAACAGCGTTTGAAAAAGTGCAGCTAATTTATATTAATACCCACAGTCATGATGTGATGTTCTTTCAACAATTAGCCGAGTTGCAAGCCGAATATCCTGAGCGTTTTAATTTGACCCATCAATTCACGCGGCCCTCTACTCACAGCCGCTCGGGTAATCAGAATAAAACGCGTTATTTGACCGAAGAATCTCTGCTTACCATGTTAGGTGTTGATCAAAACCTGCATCATAACCAATATTACATTTGTGGCCCAAGAGGACTAAAAAATACGGTTACTAGCACTTTAAGTAAGTTACAAGTTAAGCCCGAGCAGGTGTTCAGTGAAGAATTTAGCCTGCCGGAAGTTGAACCTATAGGTAAGCTACACCCCGTGAACATCTTCTTACCCAATGGCGAAAGCCATGAACTGCATATTGCTGAGAACCAAACGGTCTTGCAGGCTGCGC
Source organism: Oleispira sp. (assembly GCA_047612075.1). Classification (GTDB taxonomy): domain Bacteria; phylum Pseudomonadota; class Gammaproteobacteria; order Pseudomonadales; family Oceanobacteraceae; genus Oleispira. The sequence continues at coordinate 216,049 of JBLGAF010000003.1, read as the reverse complement.
AGCAGAGTGGTTTGCAAATCCCCCATGCTTGCGGGGTGGGTCAATGCGGCTGCTGTATGATAAAAGTCGAGCGAGGCAAAGTGCAACTCACAATAGAAGATGCGCCAGGGTTACTCGCTGGTGAGCAAGCTTCAGGGCTAACTTTAGCGTGTTTATGCCAACCTAAATCAGCTTTAATCCTATCTTGTGCTTCGGGTTAAGCCTGTACTCTAGGTAGACTGCTCAGCAACAGGTACAATGGAGGGATATAATTTACTTATTCCTACATTATCTCTGTTGCTGGACTCCACATGAACGACAATACAAATTATCAAAACAACCCTCTGCACGGTATCGGCTTAAACAAGCTGATAACGATCCTTTCTGAGCATTATGGTTTTGAGATTCTCTACGCCTATCTAAATGTTAACTGCTTTAATACCAACCCAAGTATTGAGTCGAGCGAGAAGTTTCTCAAGAAAACAGATTGGGCGCGTGAGAAGGTAGAAGGCTTTTATTTATACGAGTATAAAAGCTTACCGCGTGCATCCGCGAAAGAATTCGAATTACCGCCAAGAGACCGTACCATTCCGCAAGATCAGCTGACGGGTGAACCTAAAGAACTCAGTCTAGAAGATGCAGAGCAATTACGTGAAAAGCGGGCTAAGAAAGCAGCAGAACACGGTAATGGTGTTGGTTATAGCAAGGGTAAGCGCTTTAGTAACGACAAGGGTGGCGAAAAGGATCGAAGTAAGACAGCGCCTTACCGAAATAAAAAACCTTCTAGCGGCTCTTCTTCTAGCCCCTATGGTAGCAGCACTTCTCAAGGTGAAGAGCAAAAGACTTCTAAGCCTTTCGGTGGCAATTCTTACTCAAGTTCATTTGATAGCAATGATAATAAGAAAGACTCGTCTAACAAGAAACCATCGACCGATAGTTCTGATCCTTGGGGCAAGCATAAAGAAAACTAAAGTAGCATGACCAGAAATTAAATTTTTGGTTATAATTACGCCAATTTTAAACTCAAACAATTGATAGATAATTTATACAGGTAACCTAATGGCTTTTTTTGATCTAGAAACTCCCGAAAACAATGAAACAGACAACCTAGTATGGTTAGGCCACCTTAGTCCAGACAGCGATACCATTGGCTCTGCTATTGGTGCGGCTGAGTTATTTGGTGGTGAGCCACGTCGTGCTGGCGAATTGAATAAAGAAACTGCCTTTGTTGTTGATTATTGTGGCGTTGAAGTGCCTAAAATGATCTCTAAAGTAGAAGGTCAGAAAATAGGCATTGTTGATTTCAATCAAAAAACACAGCTACACAAAGATGTAGATAACAGCGATATCGTTTGTATTATCGATCACCACGCTATTCAAGATCAGCCAATCACGTTTAATACTGCTATGTCGGTTGATATTCGTCCTTGGGGCAGCGCAGCGACTATCCTTGCTGATCGTTTCGAGAAAATGGGCAAAGTGCCAAGTGCTACTACGGCTTGTGTTCTATTGGCCGGTATCTTGTCTGATACCTTAATTTTCGAATCACCGACGACTTGCTCCGTTGATAAGCCATTCGCTGAGAAACTAGCGAAGATTGCTGGCATCGAAGATTTATACGCGTTTGGCCTAGCGATGATGGAAGCAAAATCAGATCTTGCTGACGTATCAACTTACGACGTATTGAAAAGTGATTTTAAGCACTACGAAATTAACGGTAAGAAAGTAGGTTTTGGTGTGGCTGAAACATTATTGCCAGAACAGTTACTTGAGCGTAAAGCTGACTTGTTGGTTGAAATGAAAGGTGAAAAAGCGAAGCAAGGTTTGGACTTTATTTTCTTTGCAATCGTTGATACCAAAACAAAGAACTCACATTTAGTTGTTTACTCAGATACCGAAGCAGAGCTTGCTGCGACAGCCTATGGCGAAGCCGTTGAAAGTCAGCTGATGTATTTACCCGGCATGATGTCGCGTAAGAGCCAGCTAATGCCAGCAGTTCAAGCGGTTCTTTCCGCATGAGTAGCTTGAGTTAGCTTGTTGTTTTAGCGAGCTGTTAAGAAAAAAGGTGAACCTATTTAAAAGTTCACCTTTTTTTTGTTTAAACTTTATCTAACCGTTAGCTTTTAGTAGACGCTATAAGATTATCATAAACATAAAAGCTATTTGCTGAGCTTTGATCCCACCAATGCTGCCAAGGTTCAGAAGCCTCTTTTTTATCAACCAATTCGTTGGCTATCAAGGGTTCAACAAAACTGGCTACAGGTTTCAATAAACCATTTGAGGTTCTACGTTTAATCATTTGTGGCATTAAGTCAGCCGGATCATCCAGCCCCATGCTACCAACCAACTCATAAAAACTCTTTAACGTATTGCGATGGAAGTTACAGACGCGGTTACTTTTCTCCAGCACATTAATTGCTTTGCCGCGGGCAGGATCTTGAGTCGCCACACCCGTAGGGCATTTATTGTTATTGCAATGACGTGACTGCACACAGCCAATCGCCATCATCATAGTACGGGCGGCATTAACCACGTCAGCACCGACGGCAATTTTTGACAGTAGATCAAAACTCGACGCAGTTTTTCCTGAAGCAATGATGCGAATCTTGTCTCTAAGCCCCACGCCCACTAACGCATTGTGTACAAAATAAACAGCCTCCATGCACATCATGCCTAAGCGGTTACTAAACTCTACCGGCGCCGCCCCTGTTCCTCCTTCTGAACCATCTACAGTAATAAAGTCGGGTGTGATGCCCGTCTCGATCATGGCCTTACACAAACTTAAAAATTCGGCTGGATTACCAATACACAACTTAATCCCTACCGGCTTACCACCACTTAAATCGCGTAGGCGGGTAATAAACGACAATAAGGCAAAAGGGGTACTGCACTCGGGATTAACGGCCGGAGAGACGCAATCTTCTGTCATCTTAACTTGGCGAATATCGGCAATTTCACGCGTAAGTTTGGCCATGGGCAATACGCCACCGTGGCCGGGCTTTGCCCCTTGAGACAACTTAATTTCAATCATTTTAATGGCGGGTTTGGTAGCCGTTTTACTAAAAAAATCAGGGCAAAAATCTCCTTCTAGAGTACGACAACCAAATAACCCGGTACCGATTTGCCACACAAGATCCCCACCATGTTTAAGGTGATAAGGGCTCACACTGCCTTCACCGGTATTATGATAACAACCCGCTTTTTGTGCGCCCAAGTTCAACGCCTCTATCGCATTTGCACTTAAAGAACCAAAGCTCATCGCTGAGATATTTAAATAAGACGCTGCATAAGGTTGACGGCAGTCTGGGCCACCAATAAGCACCGACTTAACTTCGTCTTTGATAGTCTTGGGTGCTAAGGAGTGCCACAGACTTAAATAGTTTTCTTCTAATAAATTGCGCTGTGTGCCAAAGGCAATGGTATCGCTAATGTTTTTAGCACGCTGATACACCAGAGTGCGTTGCTCACGATTAAAGGGCTTTTCTTCGGTATCGTTAGCAATAAAATACTGTTGTATTTCGACTCGGTAAGACTCAAGAAAATAACGAATATAAGCAACGACAGGGTACAAGCGATTAAGGCTATGACGACTAAAATGCATATCGTAAAAACCAATCACGGTATAACCAACCGTGGCCAGCAGTAACAATCCCTTAGTAAAACTTGCGTCTTGGCTGAATAAGTAAAGCGCTAAGAGATTACCGATACTGGCGATAAGCCAATAGACTTTCTGCATCATGGTCATTGATTGTCCTTGAAGTAACATCTGAAATTGAGTTCAACATCATACTACTCGACAATTCATATGATAGAGAGGACTTATATTAAAATGGCAACGTCGGCCATTGCTTATTAACGTAGGCTTTAGTGAAATCAAGATAATGGGGAGAAGCAGGGTCAGTTGATCGGAAGTACGCCAGATAGCTTAGTGCTAACAAAGGGGTCGCCATGGATGCCGATGAATTGGTGGTTTTGACGGGTACATTTATAAAATACTTAATTGAGTTGTATCAGGGTATATGTCTGGTAAATTGGAGCATAAATCAATATAGCAAGAAGGCGTAAAAAATGACGACAGAACAAGAAATTCAACAGCTACGTGCTGAAATAAAACAATTAAAATTCGCACTGCTAACCGTGTTCAAAGAATGCAGTGGCAGTGAGCCTCATGAGCTGGCCAAAAAAATCCCGATGGTTAAGAGATCAATCATTGAACGCGGTTTAAATATTGATGCGGTCATAGACGGCACGCTCTAGGGTAATGGGAAATTGGTTAAAGACGGCGATTTAATAAATGCTGGTGTTATAGACTTTAAGGTGATTAGTGAAATGCTCACTTAACAGCTATTAGCCTTAAAAATAATTAACCCGCAGTGGAAAATTAACCAAACGAATACACCGCTATAAAAATAAGGAATTTCTACAAGCTAACCAAAGCCCTTATGGTTAATTCATCGTTTTTAAAACCAAGAATGAACCATAAGAGAAGCACCATGAATGAAGTACCAGAAGGATTCGTACCCATATTTAGAAGTAGCCCTTTTTTAGATTTATTAGGGCCAATCTATAACAAGAAAACAGCCACGGAATTATTAATTGGGCTTAGAGCAGAGAAAAAACACTGCAATGCTAGAGATCTGGTTCATGGCGGTGTGCTTAGCAGCCTTGCGGACATTGCGCTTGGCTATAATGCGGCTTTTCAAGGTAAAGACCCTGTGCCTATGGTCACCGCAAGTCTCAACATAGACTACGCTGGATCGGTAAAGTTAGGCGACTGGATTGAAATATCAGTCGACGTGCAAAAGGTTGGTAGAAATATGGCCTTTGCTAATAGTTATTTCTTCGTCGATTCAAAACGCATAGCCAGAGCAAGTGCGGTCTTTAACGTTATCAATTCATAGCAAACATCAAAAATCACTAGCAGAGCTGATGCTTCTTGATTATCTTTTTGCAGGATTTTAATAGGATTTTAATAGGGCTTTAATAGGTCTTTGAATAGACGCGCTAGTAGCTCATCAGCACTAGCTACTACGCTTAAACTTCATTATGAGTACGTTCTATCTCTCTTATAATTTACTTCAGGTAGTTGTGTAGATTTGGCAAAATACTATAATAGTTCTTATTTTAATCTGTACTTAATCTAGCCGCTATTAAAGTGCACATGGGGTTTGTGAATTATGGATATTCGAATAATCACGCTGGATGAAGTACTGCCTGTTAGGCACAGTGTTCTGTGGCCGAATAAGCCGCTTTCATTTTGTACGGTTGAGGGCGACGATACATCAATTCATTATGGCATTTACTCAAATAATGTACTGGTATGTGTCGCATCAACGTTCATTCATGATCGCGTGGCTAAGCTGAGGAAGTTTGCGACTTTAAAAGAATTTCAAGGTCGTGGAGCAGGCACGAAACTTATCAGCCATATTGTAGATGAAATAACACACGTTGATGTCCAAACCTTCTGGTGTGATGCGCGTTCCACTGCGGTAAGCTTTTATAAGAAGTTTGGTATGGAAGTGCAGGGAGAGGCGTTTGTTAGATCGGGTATTTCTTATTATAAAATGGAAGTAAGCCTTCAGCAGGTTTAAAAAGATGTCTAATTTATTGTTAATACATACATATTGAAAGGGTAATTGCCTATGAGTTTTACTGCTTTGCCACCCAATATTAGCAGTACTGATCAAGTCATTTTATTTGATGGTGTGTGTAAGCTTTGCAACGCTTGGAGTAATTTCATCATTAAGCATGATCAGAAGCACATTTTTAAATTGTGCAGTGTTCAATCTGAAGAAGGCCAGAAGATTTTGAAGCACTATCGTTTGCCGACTGATGTGTATGAATCCATGATTTATGTAGAAGGTGATACGTTCTATCAGCAAAGTGATGCATTTTTTCAGGTGATTACAAAACTTGGTTTCCCGTGGCGGGCAGTGTCTGTATTTTGGCTTATTCCTAAACCTCTTCGTAATTGGCTATACGATCGTATTGCTTTTAATCGTTATCGTTTATTTGGTAAGTACGATTACTGTTCGTTACCCGTGCCAGATCACGGAGCTCGTTACTTAAGTGAAAAATAGGCAATTACTTAGGTATTGTAGGGGAGTCTAGTTATCGTTTATAGTTAGTACTAATAATAACATGCAAGGTTTTTTATTAAGTGCGTTATCCAAAGCCAGCGTCATCTACCCATAATTTATCACATCAATTTTCTAGCCAATCTGGGTTTACTCTGATTGAGCTGATTATGGTGATTGTGATCTTAGGTGTTTTATCGGCCTTTGTTATGCCTCGATTTAGTGATCTTTCTAGTGCGGCTCGAATTGCTACTTTAGAAGGCATTACAGGGGCTATGCGTTCAACAATCAGCATTATTCGCAGCCAAGCTTATGTGAAAGGGCTTTCGATCTCGGCCTCAAATCCTGAAGGTCAGCAGGCAGATTATATTATTGAAACCGAGGCCGGAACTTCTGAAGTTGATTGGCGTAATTTGTGCCCAGAAAGCAGGGCTGAATTAGGTGATGCTTTAAGCATGCCTGACCATATTGATTTATCTGAATCTGCAGGGCTAACCTCTATCGTTAATAATCGCTACACCAGAGTGGGTTATGATATTCAAGGCTCGGGTGCGGCTACTGCTAATGGTTGCTATGTGACTTATGATTCATTCGGTGACCCAGACTGCACAGTGTCGATTATCATAACGGATTGTTGAACCAGTCTTCGCTGGGAGTGCTATAGTGCGTTCATAATTTCTAACTAGATCGCCGCTCATCATGCCCAGCTACTATCTTCATTCAGACAATGCTAAACAAGCACTGTCTGCTATCACTCAAGGACTTACCAGCGTCCTTCTCTCTACCGACCTTAATATTACCGAGCAATACTTTGCTGTAAGTGCAGAGGGCCTAATACTCGATGAAGATAATCAGCTCACCATCACTGATCTCAAAAAGATCGTCAAAAAAACTCAAAGAATCTACCTCTGCCGTGATGGCGATATGGATCCATTGGAAGATCGCAGCGTCGGTTATTATAAGCTCGCACCTACCAATGGCGCGCCGCTGTTAGAGATTAGCGGTGTGAAGATGCATATATCGAAGGGAACCGATCCTTTTGCCAGTGCTTCCGATATGGCTAAACAGGCGGTGAGTAAGGGTGATAAAGTGCTGGACTGCTGTAGCGGTCTTGGTTATGCGGCCATTGCGGCTCATCGATTAGGTGCTAGTGAGGTTTTAACTATTGAACTAAGCCCAGAAGTAATGGGTTTGCGTGCACAAAACCCTTGGTCAAAGGACTTGAGCAACGAAGGAATCGTGCAGCGTCAGGGCAGTAGCTATGAGTTGATCCAAACTATGTCGGCAACGTCTTTTGATTCGGTTGTGCACGATCCACCACGTTTTTCTCTTGCCGGAGAACTCTACAGCGAAGAATTTTATCGTGAGATTTTTCGAGTACTGCGTCACGGCGGACGACTGTTTCATTACACGGGTAATCCTCACGTAATAAAGACGGGCAGCAGCTTTGTCGATGGTGTGATTCGAAGGCTTAAGAAAGCTGGCTTTAAAAATGTCAAAAAGGTCGAGCACTTAATGGGTGTGAGTGCACAGAAGTAGTTAAAGATAAGCCGATTTTCTTTGGCAAGGTTTGATTGTCTCAATTATTAAACTTGTTGTTTTTTTCGCAACGCGTTTAAGCCAATAAATAACATTAAACCATAAACGCTATAAATAAATAAAAGCGGATAGTGGCTGAAAAAACTACCTTCAGAGCCTTTCCCGTAGGGAACATCAACGAGGTATCCACCCGCTTGATTGGCTTCAGTTTTAAAAATGACCTTACCGTCTGGCATCGCCACGATGGAAGGGCCGTTATTTAAAACATGCACTAATGGCAGTCTATTCTCGACCGCCCGAAGTATTGAGGAGTTAACGTGTTGATAAGGTTGGTGGGTAAGGCCAAACCATCCGTCGCTGGATAAGCCGATCAGCAGGTCAGCACTTGGAACGGTTGTTAATGCTTCTGATACGGCCTTGGCAACAAATTCTGGAAACATTGTTTCATAGCAAATCAGTGGAATTATATTAAGTGATCTTTTTAAATCGCTGCTAAAGACCTGATGCGATTTCCCTTGTCTCATTTCGTTAAGAAAGGAGCCAAAAAACTCTTCAACCCAACTATTTAGCATAGGGATATCACTGACGAAAGGCACATATTCACCAAACGCGATGCGTTTCATTTTTTGATATTTTCCGATCATATTCCCCTGCTCTGATATCATGGCGGCGCTATTGTATTGCTGCTTTACTGCTGAATTTAAAGAATTTTGGGTACGTTCAATATCTTGAAAAATTAAGCGGGTATTGAGTGCGTTAATTTGATGATGGTAGGCTTTGGCAATTTCGGTTTGGTCGAAGTAAGCCTTATATTTAGCCTCGGGCCAAATAACAACTTCAGCCCCGATGTTTGCTAAGCGCTGGGTCATTGCCATTTCTGGCGGAAAGGCGCGGCTATAACCTGGGTACAGCACTTGTTTTTCTAGGCTGGGTATTTCGTTGGGCTGCACTAAACCGATACGCACAGTATCCCATTGCGCTATCTTTGCTTCCCACGCTAGGTTGGAAGACCAGCCGTAATAAAACCATGTTGATAGCAATAGCATTGCTATCCCCAAGGGCCACTTATTCTGGCTAGCCTTTTCCTGATTAGCTTTTGAAGGTTGAACGGTTATGAATTGCAGTACAAGTCGAAAAATAACGATATTAGTTAAGGCAATGATGGCATCTAAGCCGTATACACCAACAAATTCTGTTGCTTGTATCGCAATTAAAAATTGGCTTTGAGTTTCGCCCAAATGAGCGCTAAATATCATTGGGTATATTGCGAATACTGAAACTACGATGAGTGGAAATAAAAGATATTCATGCACGTTGATTCGTTGTTTGATGACTTTAAATAATAAGGTGATGACACCGAAAAGTTGAGCGCAATACAGCCAGAAAATAACGGCAAATACAGTGCTTAAAATAATACCGTATCCTTTTGACAGCATTAAAAAATCGATTATCCAATAACTAGCACTAATAGAAAATGTCAAACCTGCTATCGCACCTAAAAGATAACTTTTGCTTAAACTAGTACTTTCAATGGCGATTAATAAGGGAATGAACCCAACCCATGCTAAGGCATAATGTTGCGGGCTGAGAAAAGGAATGGATAGCACTATGCCCGATAAAGCCGATAGTAACGCTAACATTGTCACTATCTCCTTAGTAATGGATTTTGTAGCGCATGGAGTTGTTGTTTTTTTTGTCGCGACGTTAAATTTAAATTTTCTTTAATGGCTTTACGTTCCAATAGGTAGCGAGTGATAGTTCGTTGTTTACCAAACAATTGTGTCGCTACACTTTCACCTAGGTAATGATTTTGCAGTGCTTCTTCTTGCAGAAAGGCTTGCAATTTATCGGTTGTTTTAAGAAGGTCTTTTTCTATTGAATGAGCCTTATGCGTTGCATATTGCAGGTGATAATAGCTTATCAATAAAGTGGCTAGTTTTTCGGCCTCTTTGGGTAAATAGGGCAGACTCATAGAAACTAAAAAAGCCATGCGCTGTAATGCTCTGTCGTTCATGTTTTGTGGCAGTGACGCGACCGCTTTTGCTAAATTCTCGGCTAATTTTGGGTTAAGTAATAACTTACTATTTTTACTAAACTTAACCTTTGCGAGTATGTGTTCTATCGCAGCATAATCGAAGTGCCATTGCTGCATAGAAATAGGGTCGGGGTAAAGAGCATTCGCTAGAATGGGTTGCCGCCAGTTAGCCGAAGCGCCCTTGGCTACTGTAGTCGATAAGTCACTGTGTATCGACCACAAGGTGACCGTCGTATAAACGAGGGCTAGCAAGCATAACCATGTAACTCGATTACGGTTTATCAATGTTCATGTGTCGCACATGAGCGATTTCTTCGTGACTGAAATGCTGATGCATTAATTCGGTAAGTTGTGTCTGCTTTTGTTGATCGCTAATGGAGGCTTGAAGTATATTCTGCTTGGCTGCGAGAAAGACATTGTGCCGTTCATTCCAGTTACTAATATCGATGGTTTGTTCGGCGTGTTGGTTTACTATCTCTAATCGTTTTTGTTGTTTTTCTTCATCAGAGAGGTCTGTGGCCTGTTCAATTTCAAGCATGTCAAACATATAATTGGCATTGGCGTCAGAGGTGGAAAACAATTTAGTTGAGGTATCGCTACCGAGATACAACTCGCGAAGAGCGGTGAGCTCACGATAGTTTTCTTTGTGCTCATCAGTGGTGTTTTCAATTGCCGGTGAATTAGAAGAGCCAGTTTCATATATCGCATTAAATTCTTTACTGGCTTCTAAATAATGGTAATAGTTTGCCACTATTTTAGCGACATCATCGCCAGCATTACCTGGTAAGCCTTGCCTAATAATTATTTGTAGTTCAAGCAATGCTTGTTCGTCTAATTGTAGGCTACTGTCATCGAGCGTTGCATTGAGCGCGATGAGCGCTTCGTGATCAATAATGACATTACCTTGGCTGTCTAATCTTACCTTTTGTAGGGCGTTGTAGACTACTTTTTCAGAAAACGCGGGTGAGGAGTTTTCATCTGGGGTATTTGTAGGTTCTTCCCATTGCCATGCTGTTGCGATGGTTTTTTCAGGGTTGTCTATATCCACTATGAGGGGACTTTGCCTATCGCTATCACTTTTGGTATTCAGTAAGGGTGCTGTGTCTTTACCTGTATCGGCACCAAAAAATACTAGGTATAAGGTGGCTATTAGAGCTAACAGTATAGCCACACGTACGCGGTTAGATTTTGCCAGTAATGAGATACTCATTGTATTCACCTAATTGAATTCTTTTGGGAGTTGTGTTTTTAATTTCGGCTGCTTGCTTATTAGTTAGGTCTACTTTTTTAAGTACTTCATCTGCAAGTAATATATTCAAATACGGCGGTTTTAAAAAAGTTGTTGACGGTGGTATTCCATTAATAGCACTGAAAGACTTTGAAAAGTGCGAAGAGCTAGCAAATCCAGCCGCAAGTGCGGCTTCGGTGATTGAACGACCTAAAGCGAGATGAATGATGCCAATAAAAACACGATACTTGACTCGGTATTTAGTGATTGGAATACCGATTTGATCTTTAAATAATTTTTCTAAACGGGATTCTGATAAATTAACATCGTCGGCAAATCTTTTGAGACTGATGTTTTCATTAACTGTGTTTTTAATTTTTATAATGATCTCGACAATTCGTTCGTCAAAGTCTCTAAATATATGATTCTCAAGGTGAGGCTGAACAATTAACTTTCTCAGCATAGAAAAGGCTTTTTCTGTTGTTGTTGACGTGTTGCGAATACTTAATAAGGATTGTATTAAAACGTCTTCTTCAGGGTGATCGAAGTGCACACCTTTTTTGGCGAAAGACATGATACTTTCGAGGGCACAATAATCTTGCGTAATCGGTGCGATATAATAAATCGCTATCACCGCATTATTGGTATTAATGTTAGATTTTTCAAAGTTAATTCCTGCTTTCACTAAGCAAGTACGTGATTTAATTGTATTTCCATTTTCTAGGGTGATTTCCATAACGCCTTCTAGGCTGATTATCAGTTTATCGGATACGATTGCATGTTCCCGGTAGGGAACTGGGCTAATACCCAGATATAACATCTGGTTGACCCAGATATACAGCTTTCGACTGATTGAATTCAGTTCCGTCATAATCTGTTCACTTATCTTTATTTTTTATTGTCGTTTTACTTGTATGTTTTAAATTATAATAACAAGGCCGCTTATTCGGCCTTGTTATTATAATTTAAACATTATTAATTTTTTAGTAGTTACAAGTTCCTCGATATTCTGAAACAGCGCTATTAGCGGCATGATCTGGACCACACAAGAACTGGTCGTAGCGTAGGTCTTTATCAATAAAACGTTTCATCCATGATACGCCATATTTACCTAGCAGTCCGCCATTTGTTCCGCCACCATTGGCACAAGAGTGAGCGCCGTCGTTAATTTCTAATAGTGCTTTATCTGTACTGTTAGGGATGGCGTTATAAAATGGTGACGCGTGGTTATTAACCTGCGCTACATTATCATTCTCACAGGCGATAATTAGGGTAGGCGTATTTAGCTGGTTAAAACTGTTTCTTCCTTGGTTCCAAGGTGCCAGAGGAATAGCTGCGCTAAGTCGTTCGCCAGAGGCAAGCCTAAGAGCACCGCCACCTCCCATTGACCAGCCCATAGCACCGACTCGTGTGCTATCTACCATACCTGAAATAGCGCTGTTGCCAGCATTACTTTGATTGATAACATAATCTAAAGCGCGGGCCAGTTGTGTTTCGCGACTGCTGGGTTGATCAAATACTGAGTTAGTTGCAATAGTGATTACTACAAACCCGTGGGACGCAAGTTTAGGACCCCACCATTCAATAGAAGATTCACCGGCTAGAAATCCTGGAGCTATAGAAATTGCCCCCATTTTACCTGACGTATTTGTCGGGTAGTGGATTGTGCCACCACCAAAGCCACTTGCCGATCTTGGTACTGATTGATTAGCAACTGAGTAAGGACCAGTAGAAGCTTCCAGAGAAGACACTGTAGGATTTGGGCCTCTGGTAAAGTCACAGTCTCCTTGGCAAGGTGTTGGGTCAGGTGTCGGTTCTGGGTCTGGAGTAGGGCTGGGTGTCCAGCTTAAGGCATTCATAGAAACAAGTAGTACACCCGTGCCTATAGAAAGTTTTTTGAAAATAGATTTATTCATTACTGCAACCTTATTAATAGTTTTTATAATTTTTAGGGCTGTCGACAATCCTAAGCCGAGATAATACGGCAGTTCGAAAGTGCCTGCTTTCACGAATTGGCACTTTGTAGCGGACGATTTTCGCCAATTTTTATTAAGGTGTTGAATGGCTAATATAAAAAAATTTAAAGTTTTATTAAATATATAAATAAAAAATAATCTTATAATTATCTTTCATATGGAAATATTTATAGCAACTATTACTCTAAATAAAAATCAATTTTTAGACAGTTTTTATTTTTTTGTGACGCAGTTCCACTTTTTAAGAGTAGATTATAAATGAGTAAAAATTATTATGGGTTGATGGCTGTTAGCTATATCCCCATTTCTCTTCCAGACTTTCTTGTGACATAGCTTCCAGACTTTCGCCCGAGTTTAAACGCGTATACCATTTTGCTGCTGCTTCTACTGCTTCACGGATACTGGCATTAATTTCTGTGTGCTGAACTTACATTTTATTTTTTTCTGAAGACGAAATAAGCAGCAATGTTCCATTGCCAAGGTCGTGTAATTATTCACTGTACGTAATGAAATATTCAGTTGTTGGGCTATGTCTGGGTAAGTTAAGCCATCAAATCGAGAGAGTATAAATGTTTGTTTTGTCTTTTCACCTAAGCCGTCCAACATGGCGTCAATCTCTATTAATACTTCTATATATTGTTTTTCAAGCGTTCGAAGTCGAAAAAGATCAACGTTTAATCCACGGGCAATTGTGAGTAAATAATTGTGGGGTTCGCGTATCTTTGTCACAGTTTGAGGTGAGCGAATTATTCGCATAACAGTATCTTGTGCTAAATCTTGATCATCTTGAGGGCAGTCGAGTCTTTTACACAGCCAGCCGGTTAGCCAGTTGTTATGCTGTTTATAAAGTGAGGTGATTGTTGTATTTTCGAGGGGTTTATACTCAAAAGAAGTCGTTTGCGCGATGGCTACATGGCCAATGTCCTGGCAAGACTGAAAACTCAATCGGCATACTTAAGCAATCCTTTAAATAGTAATGCGAAGTATTCTCATCTAAAATCAAGGGTAATACAACTGTTCTTTAAAACCGATTTATCACTAGCGTTATCACAATTCAACCGATTACGATCTATTCTATTGATGTTGTTGCCAATGTCTTATTCTATTTTTACAAGACAAAGCCAGGTTGATTGAGCCAATAAACATCAAAATTACTCTGGTGGACAGCACTGTATTTGTCATGTCCCAAAGATGAAAGTCAGTTTATAGTCAATTTTTGTAACAAAAAAATGATATGGTGTAGAATATGTAGTTATTAGTGATTAATGGCGTATTGCATTCTGGCATCAAAATCTGCCTGAATGAATTTTCAAACATAACCATCGACATATGATTTTTTTTACGGCTAGGATGATTATTTATTAAGTCTTTTCCCCTTACAAATAACTTTAAAAATGACAATGAAGCACGCCTTGAGTTGATCGTAAATGCTGCTGGGGCGGGCACTTGGGACTGGCAAGTACAGACCGGAAAGTTAATTGTTAACCAACGTTGGGCTGAAATCATCGGTTATTCGGTGTCTGAGTTACAGCCTATTACCGTAGACACCTGGGCCAATCGTGTCCAACCAGATGACCTTTTGAGGGCAAATGAACAACTGGAAAAACATTGGGACGGTGAACCTTATGAAATTGAAATTCGAATGCAACATAAAAGAGGGCACTATGTTTGGGTTTTGACTTCCGGTAAGGTCATTGAGTGGGAAAAAAACGGTAAAGCAAAGCGAATGCTGGGTACCCAAGTAGATATTACTGAACGCAAAGAGCGTGAGCGTGATGGCATAATTGCAAATCAGCTGTTGGAGGAGTCTCAAAAAGTAACAAACGTGGGTGGCTGGGAATTAAATCTAGAAACGGGTTTACTATATTGGACCGCCGAAACGTATCGGATTCATGAGACTTCACCCGCGGAATATTCCCCTTCTTTGGATGCTGGAATTGATTTCTTTTTACCCGACTCGCGGGTAAGAATCTCTAAAGCTTTAGATCAGGCTATTAATGATGGTGTTGATTATGATTTAGAACTTGAGACGTTAACGACTAAGGGGCGAAAAATTGATGTGCGTACGACTTGTAATGTCACCCAAAAAAATGGAATCGCTGTTCGCTTAACCGGTATATTTCAAGATATTAGCGATCAAAAGGCTATTCAGCGCAAGCTTGAAACTAGTAACTTAGAGCTTGAAGAAGCGAATGCTACCTTGCAGCTATCGGCTCATTTTGATCCACTCACTGAATTACCCAATCGCATTTTGCTTTCTGACCAAGTGCAGCAAGCAATGACACAGTGCGTGCTAAACAATCAATTAGTGGCGATCGCATTTATTGATTTAGATGGCTTTAACGCGATAAACGATCGTCATGGCCACAGTGTGGGTGATCAGTTTTTACGAAAAATCTCTCAGCATCTTAAAAATTCCCTTAGGGATGGGGATACTTTGGCACGCATCGGCGGTGATGAATTTGTGGCAGTGATCAATCAGCTGAACGATATTAAAGATAGTCACGCTGCATTGACACGTCTGCTGGAGTCTGCAGCCACTGGATTAGATATTGATGGTCATTTTCTTAAGGTGACTGCAAGCATTGGGGTAACCTTTTATCCACAAAATAATTGCAGCCCTGATCAACTCTTAAGACACGCTGACCATGCTATGTATAAGGCCAAGCAATCAGGTAAAAACCGTTGGCACATGTTCGATATTGAACGGGATTGTGCCGTTAAGCATCGGCACGAAGAGCTTGAGAGACTTAAACTAGCATTAAAAAACGAAGAGTTCGTTCTTTTTTACCAGCCCAAAATTGATTTGCGCAGCAAAGAAGTGATCGGCCTAGAAGCACTCATTCGATGGAATCACCCAGAAAAAGGTATTTTGCCTCCCGCTGATTTTCTACCTACTTTAGAGCTGGACGTTTTAAGTATTGAATTGGGTGAGTGGGTGATTCAAACAACTCTTAAACAGTTGGATACTTGGCGTTCGACAGTGATGGAAATGCCTATTAGTGTCAACATCAGCCCACTGCAACTTCAGCACTCTGATTTTGTTTTGCGACTAGAGCAAATGTTGGAAGAGTTCCCATTACTTAATCCCAAAAAACTTGAACTGGAAATATTAGAAAGCAGTGCACTGCAAGATATTAATATCGCTGCGGGTGTGATCAGAGAATGTAACCGACTTGGAATCGCTTTTTCTATTGATGATTTTGGTACGGGTTATTCTTCGTTAACCTATTTAAAGCGATTACCCGCAGAGTACTTAAAAATTGATCAGTCATTCGTTAGAGATATGTTGATAGATACCGATGATCGCACAATTATTAAAGGTATTATTGAATTGGCGAAAGCGTTTAATCTCAAGGTGATTGCAGAGGGGGTAGAAACGCCTGCTCATGGAGACGAGTTGTTATCTTTGGGTTGTTCGTTAGCTCAGGGATATGGTATCGCTAAGCCCATGCCTGCCCGTGATTTCTCTCTGTGGTTGGCGCGTTGGCAGGATAATCCTAGTTTGGTTGACGGCACTGTTTAGAACAGTGTTGTTAGAAAAATAAAAGGCTACCTTTCATCAGATTGACTGCAATCATGGCAGTCAATCTGATGAAAGGGCTTGTTGGTGAAAAAAAGTTAGGCGGCGGTTAATGATTCTTCAACCACTTTTTTAGGAAGAGGTGCGCGAATTAAATAATCAAATGCCCCCAAACTGGCCTTCGAACCTTCACCCATGGCAATGATGATCTGCTTAAAAGGTACCGTGGTTACGTCTCCTGCAGCAAATATCCCAGCCACTGAAGTTTCACCTTTCGGACTCACTTCAATTTCTCCACGTGGTGATAACTCAATACCTGAATTTTGTAAAAATTCACTATTAGGTATCAAACCAATTTGCACGAAGATACCGGCTAGTTCAATTTGCTTGGTTTCACCGGTTGCTCGATCGATATAGTTTAACGAGGTTACGCGAGTGCCATCGCCAAGTACTTCAGTCGTTTGTGCTTGTTTAATAATCTCAACATTGGGCATGCTATTAGCTTTATCAACTAATACTTTATCAGCCCTCAGCGTATCAGAAAATTCCAATACAGTGACGTGCTTAACAAGACCGGCTAGGTCAATGGCGGCTTCTATACCAGAGTTGCCGCCACCAATGACTGCGACTTCTTTACCTTTAAACAACGGACCATCACAGTGTGGGCAGTAAGCCACGCCTTTATTACGATATTCCAGCTCGCCTGGTACGTTCATTTCTCTCCAGCGTGCGCCGGTGGATAAAATCACGCTGCGGCTTCTTAATATTGCGCCACTTTCTAATTCAACATGGATGTAACCATCTTCTGTTTCCTCTGCTGAAACAACGTTACTGGCTTTTTGTTGATTCATGATGTCCACATCGTAATCTTTGACGTGTTCTTCCAAGGCAGCAGTGAGTTTAGGGCCTTCCGTTTCTTTCATCGAAATGAAGTTCTCAATCGACAGTGTGTCTAATAACTGGCCGCCAAAACGATCGGCAACAATACCCGTCCGAATGCCTTTACGTGCGGCGTAAATCGCCGCTGATGCACCTGCAGGGCCACCGCCGACGATCAAGACTTCATAAGGTTCTTTTTCATTAAGTGCTGCGGCTTCTTTTCTAGAAGATCCCGAGTCTACTTTCGCTAAAATTTCAGCTAATGAAATTCGACCTTGAGCGAATACTTCACCATTTAGGTAAACACTAGGCACCGCCATGATGTTACGCTCGGCAATTTCGTCTTGGAAAGCACCGCCATCGATCATGGTCGTTTTAATTTTAGGATTAATCGCCGCCATCATATTTAAGGCTTGTACGACATCCGGGCAGTTCTGGCAGCTTAAAGAAATGAAGACTTCGAAGCTCATCTCATCTTGTAGGCCTGCGATCTGCTCAATCACTGCGGGTTCTAATTTCATTGGGTGGCCGCCGCTGTGCAGTAAGGCTAAAACCAATGATGTAAATTCGTGACCCATGGGTAAGCCCGCAAAGCCGATCGCCGTTTGTGTGTTTGGATTAACGACCTGCATAATAGGTTTGCGTAGGCTGGCGCTTTGATCTTCAATCACTTTTACTTTGTTGTTCAGTGATGCGATGTCATTCGCTAAGCCATGCAGCTTGTTGGAGGTATCACTGTCATTAAGGCTAAGAACCAGATGTACATCGGTCTTTAAGTTGTCTAAATACGCCTTTAATTGGTCTTTCATTGCTTGGTCTAACATAGTGATACCTTCTGAATTCTTTAATGTTTAATAATTTTCTACGCAGAAAAGTGGTCATTGCGTATGGGGTTGTCTCTCCTAGATTGGAGGCCAATTAGATAGTTGTAACCGGTATGAAACTTTTAAGTGACCCGTTACCGTATATGGCAACGGGGCATTCGATTCATCTAGATTGGGTTGGCTATTAGATTTTGCCAACTAGGTCTAGTGAAGGCGCTAGAGTTTCTTCGCCTTCTTTCCATTTAGCTGGGCAAACTTCACCTGGGTGAGCTGCAACATACTGAGCTGCTTTCACTTTGCGAAGTAGGTCTTCAGCGTCACGGCCAATCCCCTCAGCAGTGATTTCCATTGCTTGGATAACACCTTCTGGATCAATCAAGAACGTAGCACGGTCTGCAAGGCCTTGACCTTCACGCATTACGTTGAAGTTATTCGTGATGTTGCCTGATTGGTCGCCTACCATGAAGTAGTTGATCTTGCCGATTGTTTCAGAGCTGTCGTGCCATGCTTTGTGAGCGAAGTGAGTATCTGTTGATACAGAGAATACTTCTACGCCACGCTTTTGCAATTCTGCGTAATGGTCAGCTAGGTCGCCTAGTTCAGTTGGGCAAACGAAGGTGAAGTCAGCTGGGTAAAAGAAGAATACAGCCCACTTGCCTAATACGTCTTGTTCAGTGATTTCTACGAACTCGCCTTCTTTAAAAGCAGAGGCGTTAAATGGCTTAATTTCAGTATTGATCATTTTTCATTCCTATTAAGGGAGGTTAGTGGTGTTAAAAGTGTTTCGGTTGGCTTCATGTTATGAATCCATAAGAGATATTATGGGGTAAGTTAATGAATAGATATAATTGTTTGTTCCAATAGGCTCGATAGTCAAAATCTATCGACCGTTCGTTATTATATTTGAAGTGATGCGTATCAATA
The DNA here is from genome assembly GCA_047612075.1 of Oleispira sp. GTDB lineage: Bacteria > Pseudomonadota > Gammaproteobacteria > Pseudomonadales > Oceanobacteraceae > Oleispira. The sequence goes on along the minus strand of JBLGAF010000003.1, from coordinate 197,065 downwards.
GTTAGAGTTTTTAAACTCGGCTATACTTGTATAATTACTCAAACTTTAATATTTAATTACTTAAACTTTAATATTTAATTACTTTTAGAGAAAGGTTAATTCTTATGATTAATCACGATTTGGCATACCTTGATAAAGACAAGATAGTCACAAGAAACAACATCAATATCATAGGTAAGGGCAAAAAGACGCTTTTATTAGCCCATGGTTTTGGCTGTGATCAGAAAATGTGGCGATTTATGACACCTGAATTGGAAAAGCAGTTTACGGTGGTATTATTTGATTACGTGGGTTCTGGACAGTCGGATTTAGAGAGTTTTTCTAAAAAAAGATATGAGACTTTAGACGGTTACGCTAAGGATATTGAGGAAATATTAGTGTCGTTAGATTTAACCAACGTATCAATTATAAGCCACTCTGTGAGTTCTATTATTGCGGGTATCGCTTCAACTCATGTGGGTGATAGAATTTCGGATATTACAATGATTTGCCCATCGCCTTGCTTTATGAACTTACCACCCGATTATGAGGGTGGATTTGAACGTGATGATTTAGAAGAGCTTATCAACCTAATGGATAAGAACTACATAGGTTGGGCTCATTACTTAGCGCCTTTGGTTATGGGTGTAAATCATAATTCTGAATTTATTGGCGAGTTATCAAGCAGTTTTTGCAGCACAGATCCTATCGTGGCAAAAACATTTGCCAAAGCGACCTTTTTCTCCGATTACCGGTCGTTATTAAAAGAGATACTTAAACCTGCGTTGATATTCCAGAGTGCAAAAGACTCTTTGGCATCTCCTGGTATTGGAAGCTATATGGCCAAAAATATACGTACTAGTAAACTAGAACTGATCGAAGCTGAAGGCCACTGCCTTCATATGACGGATCCGGATCTAATCACTCCGTTGCTCATCGATTTTATAAACAGTAAGCCGGTTGCGGTATGAGTTGTTTAAATGACTAGCCAATTGAATTCTTTCTTAGACAGTTTTAACTCGGGTCATTTAGTTATAAATGCCAAGAGAGAAGTTTTTTATAGTAACCAATATATGGTCAATCTTCTGGGTTGCTCGCAAGACGTTCTTAATAAAATGAGCTTGAGTGAGGTATTCAGTAAGGCTTCAAATATTTTCATCGACAGTTATGCGTATCCATTATTAATCAATGAGCTGTGTGTTGAAGAATTACAGTTGACTTTGATCACCTCTAAAGGCGTAAAAATACCGGTTGTTGTCAACATTAAGTTAGATGAGCACCAAACAACGTACTGGTCACTTTTTGATTGTGTTAACAGAGACAAGCTATTCCAAGAACTGATTCAAGCCAAAGAGCTATTAGAGGTACAAAGCGAGGAGTTGCTCGAAATGGCCACGGTAGACTCTTTGACGGGTTTGTTGAATAGAAGAGAGCTTGATAGCCGAGCAAGTAAGGCGCTATCTCAAGCACGGCGCAGTAAATTATCGGTGGCTGTTATTGTTATTGATATAGATTTTTTTAAAAAAATTAATGATACGTATGGGCATTCTTTTGGTGATGATACTCTAAGAAAATTAGGGAAAATATTACTCTCCAGACAGCGAGAGAACGACGTTGTTGCGCGGTTTGGTGGTGAGGAGTTTGTTTTAATATTAATGGATATCGATAAAAAAAATGCATTCAAATTTGCGGAGTCTCTTAGAATTACCATTGAGGAAACTAAAATCAATGGTATTAACATTACCGTAAGTATAGGTATTAGCCTAAATAATGAGCACTCAAACCAATTCGAAGCGTTATTTAAAGAAGCCGATACTGCGCTGTTTAATGCAAAAGACAGTGGCCGTAACAAAACGATACTTTTTTGATGCGGTAAGCTTATAACCCAGTTAAAAACTCTTTATGAGGCATTTTTACATTAAATTGTTTTTTTCTCTTCCATTTCAAGACGATCGGTCATAAAGTAGTGGTATGAATAGACCTAGACGCAGCGAGCATACCCGAGAAGCACTTATTACCGCTGGTATTGACCAATTGTCAAAGCATGGTTATCACGGTACGGGTATTAAACAAATATTGGATGAAGTGAATGTGCCTAAGGGTTCTTTTTATAATTTCTTCGCCAGTAAAGAGGCCTTTGTGGCCGAGGTGATCAGCCACTACAGCCGAGATTTACTGGACCAACTGACTGAGTTTATGGCGGAGGAAGGCAAGACTTTAAATCCTATCGAGCAGTTGCGAGCGATTTATCACTACAGCCTAAAGCAGTACGCAAGCCATGATTTTAAGAAGTCTTGCTTGGTAGGTTCCATTGCTATTGAAATCTCCGCTGAAAGTGAAATGTGCCGTATTGAATTAGAACGTGCGATGAAACAGTGGTTAACATTTTTTAGCGCTATTTTTAAGCAGGCTCAAATCCAGCAGTTAGTTCGTGACGATATTACCCCGGCTGATATGGCCTCCGTGTATTGGGCTGCTTGGGAAGGGGCGTTGATTAAAATGAAAATGTCAGCGGATACTCAGCCGGTAAAACGAATTATGGAATTAATGATTGTGACGCTGCTAACAAATAAAAAGTAGAAGTGATGCAGTTATGATGAATGATAATTAGTACACAGTGTGTGCTTTTTTTAAAACCAATTATAAGACGATCGGTCTAAAAAGGCTTGATCTTAATACTTTAAATAAAAATGAGGAAGTAAAAATGACAGCATTGGTATCAGCACGTTTAGGTTCTGGCTTTACATTAAAAAATGGTCAGCAAATTAAAAATCGACTCTTTAAGTCTGCTATGAGCGAGCAACTAGGCACTCGTGAACATAATCCTAAGCCAGGTTTGGTTAAGCTTTATGGCCGTTGGGCTGACGGGGGCATTGGCTTGTCGATGACAGGCAATTTAATGATCGATCGTACGGCGTTAGGTGAACCTAAAAATGTTGTGCTTGATGAAGAAAGTGATTTAACTGAATTTAAAAAATGGGCGACCGCCGGTAAGAAAAACGGTTCTCAGATTTGGACGCAGCTTAATCATCCAGGTAAGCAAATCCCTAATTTTATTGTCAAGGTACCTGTTGCTCCTTCTGCGATTGCGTTAACTCGTGGTTTGGAAAAAGGCTTTAATAAGCCACGTGCATTAACCGAAGAAGAGATTTTGGTTATCATTAAGAAATTTGCGACCAGTGCTAAATTGGCACAAGAGTGTGGTTTTACGGGGGTGCAAATTCATGGGGCGCACGGTTATTTGGTCAGTCAGTTTTTATCACCACGCCACAATAAACGTGAGGATCAGTGGGGCGGTTCATTAGAAAACCGTATGCGCTTTGTGTTGGCTATTTATACGGCCATTCGTGAGCAAGTAGGTGCTGAGTTTCCCATTGGTATTAAATTAAATTCTGCTGATTTTATGAAAGGCGGTTTCAGCGAAGAAGATTCGATGGAAGTGGTCAAGACCCTAGCAGATGCCGGTATCGACTTGATTGAAATTTCGGGGGGGACTTATGAAAACCCATCGATGATGGGCAGTGATGCGAAAAAATCGACGGTTGAACGCGAAGCTTATTTCTTAGATTATGCCGAAAAAGTTCGTGCGCTGGTGGATACGCCATTAGTTGTTACCGGTGGGTTTCGTTCGTCTAAAGCGATGCAGGCGGCATTAGACTCGGGGGCGACTGATTTTGTTGGTATGGCACGCACAACCGTAGTCGATCCAGATTTTCCTAATAAATTAATCGCTGATGAAAATCATCAGCAACCGTTGAAGAATTTAACCACGGGTAAGCCTGCGATTGATAAAATGGCGATGCTAAATATCACGTGGTACGAAGCTCAACTTGCGCTTATGGCCAATGGCAAACAACCTAACCCTAACTTAAGTGAGTGGCGCGTATTTTTCGGTACATTATTTGATGCGGGTATTTATGCTTTTAGAAAGCGTCGTGCTTAAATAAATCGTGTTTAATTCAGAATTACCTTTTAATGTAATTCTGGATTATTCATTCAACGCTCTTTTCACCATGCATATAAGTATTTTCATAGCGCTTTAAAAAAGCCAATCCTGCTTGAAAACCTAAATCGTAATCACTGTTTAGTGAGTCATGACTGCTACCGACTAATTGACTGGCGAGTGCCTGCTGAGGATAAACCTGTACTATTTCAACATCATTAGGGGGCTTTTCAATAAAGTTCAGTGTTGCCTGATAAGCATTCTCGTGATGGTTAATTAAATCCAATAACCTAGGGCAGTGATTGGTATGACATAACATAGACATTAACTTGTGCGCCCAAGGAGATTGAACCGCCGCATCTTTGGGTATTGTACGTATTACGACAATCCGTTTGGCTCCACGCTGATAGGCTTCTTTTACTGGAATCGGGGCTGATAAGCCGCCATCCACGTAATAATGGTTATTAATTTTCACGCCTTTTTTATAAAAATAGGGCAAGGCGCTAGAAGCCTTTAGCACGGTTAGCCAGTTGTCTTTAGTCGGCTCAAAAAAGGCAGCGCTGCGATCATCTGCTTTCGTCGCTGAAAATAATAATTGGCGTTTAGCGAGGCGTTTTTCTCCACAGGTTATGTCCAGTTTATTGTCGGCTTGATCAACCTGATTGAAATACCAGTCTAAGTCGACAGCCTGTTTGCCAATAAGCGTGCGCGAGAAATTTAAAAACTTGGGGTCTTTTGAGAGCGAGGTAATCGAATGGCGGCCAAAACCTTTTTGACCTGTAATATAACTCGATAAATTTTGTGCACCGGCAGAGGTTCCGATTAATAAATCAAACGGATTGAAGCCAGATTGCAACCAGCTGTCTAAAACACCAGCAGTAAAAATACCCCGTTGACCGCCACCTTCAGCCACCAGTGCTGTATTGTTCATCGGTTCTGTCGGTAAGCACTGAGTGGATTGTTGGGGCTTAGGCACTGAATAAAACAGAGAGGACCTCAAAGGAGTAAAGTGATTTAAGAAATTACTCTACTCCCTTGAGTTGAATACTGAAAGCGAGTATTTTTTATTAAAGCGATAGTGATTTACTATCGGCCACTCACCATCAGTCATTCTATATAATAAACTTACTCAGTTTATTCATCATCCTTGTAAGGGTCGTCAAAGCCTAGTTCTGCCATTATAACTCGTTCGATGCCTTCCATTTCTTCGGCTTCTTCATCTTCTATGTGGTCGAAACCTAGCAAGTGCAAGCAGCCATGGACGGTCATATGTGCCCAGTGAGCGGTGAGTGTTTTACCTTGTTCAATCGCTTCACGTTCGACCACTTGTTTACACACCACTAAATCTCCCAGTAAGGGAATAGGCACATGAGCGGGTGCTTCAAAGGGGAAAGATAAAACGTTGGTTGGTGTATCTTTGCCACGATATTCAAAGTTTAACTCTTGGCTTTCGGCTTCGTCGACGATGCGAATAGTAAGCTCAGGATCTTCATACTCAGTGCGCGAAATTAACGCGGCTATTGCCCATTGAGTTAACTGCTTTTCAGTGGGTAAATTATTTTCTTTATCTACTGCAAGCTGCACGTCTAGTTGTAGCGCTATTTCTAAGGGAGTTGCTGCTGGATTTAGCTTAGTCATTATTTATCGTGTTCACTATTGCTGTCAGGTGCTGCAGTAAGAATCGCATGGGTTGCTTGCAGTTGTGCGCTTTGCTCTAAAGCAATGCGTTTTTGTTCGGCATGTTTAGCGTCTTTGCGTTTTTTCTCGGCGCTTTCAAATTTATCATAAGCGTCGACTACTTTTTGTACCATAGGGTGACGTACCACGTCGGAGTTAGCAAAATGAATTAGGCCAATGCCTTCAACACCTTCTAACACCTCGAGTACGTGGCGTAAGCCTGATTGTACGCCACGGGGTAAGTCGACTTGGGTTATGTCCCCAGTTACCACGGCTTTGGAGCCAAAGCCAATGCGGGTTAAAAACATTTTCATTTGTTCGCGGGTGGTATTTTGGCTTTCATCTAAAATGATGTAGCAGTGGCTGAGGGTACGGCCACGCATGTAGGCCAAGGGTGCAACCTCGATGATATTGCGTTCAATCATTTTTTCGACTTGTTCGCTGCCTAACATGTCGTTGAGGGCATCGTACAATGGACGTAAATATGGATCGATTTTTTGCGATAAGTCGCCCGGCAAAAAACCGAGTTTCTCACCGGCTTCTACGGCGGGGCGCACTAATAAGATACGGCTTACTTCGTCGCGCATAAGTGCTTCCACGGCGCAGGCGACGGCAAGATAGGTTTTACCTGTTCCCGCAGGGCCAACACCAAAGTTCAAAACATTTTCACGGATTGTTTTCAGGTAGCCTTGCTGATGATCTCCGCGCGCTTGGATCATCATACGTGGGGTTTTGATGACGTTGGCTTCGTCATGATCAACATTGGTTTTTTTGCGATTATAGGCGTGTTCAGCTTTGGCTTCACGTAATAGCAGGTGGATGAGATCGGCGGTGATCTCAGTGCCATTATGAGTCTCGTGGTAGAGGCGATTGATTAGATTTTTAACCGCGTCTGCTTTGTCGAGGTCGCCTTCTATCTGGAAGCGGGCGCCACGATTGTAGATCTTTAGCTTGAAATGGTTGGCGATTTGTTTGAGGTGGCTATCGAGCTGTCCACATAAGTTAGCTAGGCGTTTGGTATCGTCTGGCTCTACGCGGAACGTGATGCCGTGTTTGGCGTTGCCATTGCTGTTATTGACAGAGTCAGCTGGCTTTTCGTTTTGTACTGCTAATTTGTCGCTCAACGTGGGTATCACTCCCGGTTAATAAGTAATATCTTAGCTTATGCTGAATTACAGTTGATTCGCAAGCTGTGATTTCATCACTGGCGTTTTTAGCTCTATCTATTGCTGTTGAACGAGGGAAGTGTGGTTATCAAACCAACACTTCGAATGCTCGCAGTTATCTCATTAATCAATAAGATAATTTTTTAGTAAGCCAACTTTTTTAATAGGCTAGATGAGGATCAATCACTGTGCCCAGTAAACTGTTGCGCAGGGATTCGTCGATCGATACCTTGATGAATTTATTGATCAGACCTTGGTCGTCAGACATAAAGTTCACAACACGATTGTTTTCCGTGCGGCCTTGTAACTGACCTTCGTGCTTTTTCGATTTGCCTGTTACCAAGATTGTTTCAATATTGCCTACCATCTTGCGCGCTATATCTTGCGCTTGCTGGTTAATGCGGTCTTGAAGAATCTGTAAGCGCTGCTTCTTAACTTCTTCTGGCGTTTCGTCAGCAAGGTCTGCAGCGGGTGTGCCAGGGCGAGCGCTGTAGATAAAGCTGAAGGACATATCGAAGCCAATTTCAGCAATCAGGTTCATCGTATCTTGGAAGTCTTGATCAGTCTCGCCGGGGAAGCCGATGATAAAGTCAGACGACAAGCACAAATCAGGGCGAATCTGCAGCAGACGTTTGATTTTCGAAATATACTCGTCACGCCCGTGGCCACGCTTCATCGCGCTTAAAATTTTGTCAGAGCCACTTTGTACTGGCAGGTGTAAATGACTCACTAACTCCGGTACTTCAGCGTAGACATCAATTAAGCTATCGCTGAATTCCATCGGATGCGAGGTAGTGAAACGAATTCGATCAATGCCATCTATATCGGCCACACGGGTGATCAGTTCGGCTAAGTCAGCGTAGTCTTCTGCATCGCCGGTATTTTCGATGTCGTGACCCTGAGCATCAGAGATAATGACACCCAAACCTGAGTGTGGGCGGGCTGCTGCAACGGCACCGTTAAACACACCACCACGGTAAGCGTTTACGTTTTGACCCAACAGATTAACTTCACGCACACCTTGCGCCGCTATGTCTTCTACTTCTTTTAATACACTGTGCAATGGACGGCTAACTTCTTCACCACGGGTATAGGGTACGACGCAGAATGAGCAGTACTTTGAACAGCCTTCCATAATAGATACAAAGGCACTGGCGCCTTCTACTTTGGGTGCGGGCAAATGGTCAAATTTTTCGATCTCAGGGAACGAAATATCAACGACCTTTTCATTATTGGCTGACTTATCTACCATCTCAGGTAAGCGGTGCAAGGTCTGAGGACCAAAGACCATGTCGACGACCGGCGCACGATGCATGATCGCTTTGCCTTCTTGGCTCGCCACACAACCACCAACGCCGATAATTAGATTGGGATTCTTCTCTTTAAGATGCTTCCAACGACCCAGCTGATGGAATACCTTTTCTTGCGCTTTTTCACGAATAGAACAAGTATTAAGCAAGATAACATCGGCTTCAGACTCTTTGTCTGTGATTTCCATCTTATGGCTTTCACCCAACATATCCGCCATACGAGACGAATCATATTCGTTCATCTGACAACCGTGGGTTTTTATAAACAGCTTCTTCGCCATAGGATTCAGCGACCTCGTCTTAATCTGGGGATGTACGTATTCGAAGATACAATGCGCAGCATTATACTGCTCAATGGCTGAACAATCTAATGTTGTCTTTCAGTTGGGTTTTCTGATCGGGTAAGTATGGTAAAATACTTTTTTTCCCAACGAGTTTGAGCCTAATGGCCGAAAAACCAACTGCTGAGCCTATTTATCGCGTTATTTTTAACAATCAAGGCGAAGTATATGAGTTGTATACCCGATATATCTTTCAAAGTGAGATGTATGGCTTTATTGAAGTCGAAGAACTGTTATTTGATGAGAGCCAAATCGATAATGCCAGTGATAAGGTCGAGGCTAAGATTAGCTTTGATAAATTAAAGCTGGAGTTTTCCGGGGTAAAACGCAGTTTTATCCCGTTACCTTCCATCATTCGTGTTGATGAGATGGAAAAGCTTGGTGTGATTAAAGTTTCACCCTCGAAAGGTGACCCTGAAGGCAACGTTCGGCACTTTCCTAGTCCAGCGTTTAAACGCCCATCGGTTGAGCCGCCTTCTGACGACTCATAAGTCCTCTTTCATGTGCACATTTGCCTAGCGTGACCGACGGCAGCTCGTTAAAGAGCTGCTTATAATCTTGAGTAAATTGGCTTAGATGCCAAAATCCCCATTTTGTAGCAATATCGGCAATGGTTTCGTTCTGACTGAGGGCTAGCTCTCGGCGTGCACCATTCAGTCGGCTCAAGCGCAAGTAACGTAGTGGACTCATACATAATATGGTTTCAAAGCTATACTGTAGCGTGCGTCGGCTAACGTGGCATAAGGTGCAAAGATCATTAATGGTAACTGCGCTATCTTGGTGTAAGTATAAATAGTCTTTTGCTTGCTTTACGATTTGTTGGCGCCGAAAAAAACTTACAGGTTTACTTTTTACGGGCTGAGAATTTTCTAAGCTCTCTAATAACGCCATCATGATAACATCGTGCTGCAGTTTCGCAGGGCGGGGTTGGCTGCGGTTATCAGTTAATAAATTATTCAAAACAAAGCGCAAAGCGTTAATGGTTTTATCCGGTAGGGTTAGTCGACCTTGCTGATATAAATGAGACCAATCTATTGAAATCCCTTGGTTGTCTGCCATTACCTGTATTTTTTCTTGCTCGACCACTAGCCCATAAATATCAAATTCATTTGGCGTGATTAATTCAAACGGGTGATTTCCTGGGCTGCACATGACTTGATTCTGTTCGATACTCAGACCATTTATTTTACTGCTTCTATTGTCATTGACGGGAATTCCTAACCATAAGGAATGGTCCCAGATATTACAAGTTTGGCGTAATGCTTGGCTGGTATGCTCTTGAAATAACTGCAAACCTTCAAATTGTATTTCTACTAACTGTCCATAAAAATTGCCAGCACTTACCTGATCATACTGCTGCTGCCAGTTCGTTAAATTGTGCGCGTGTTGGTCAGCATCTGTTGCTTCTAATTGTATACGTCCATGTGGCATTACCTCATGGCGAGGACAATTACTGCTCTTATTCAGTGCGCGTATTGAAGCTGGTGGTTTCATAATGAGCATTCTCTATCGTCTCGATTTAACTTCTGCTTTAAAATCTATTAAAACAACGCTAAAACTTTGCCAAAACTCGATAACGTTTAAAAATTATACTTGTTATCGTATTACTAGAATTTTAGACAGCAAGAAGTATTCCTTTTGCTGCAAGTGTTTTTTAGTTAATAGATTGTTATGAATAGTTTGTTATGAATAGTTTGGTGGAGAAATTTAGATGCACAGGCAGGCTGCAATGTATAAATACGTTCTCGGTCAACGTACTTTCGAATTTAGAGACTTAAAAGATTTAATGGCTAAAGCGACGCCGGCACGCTCTGGCGATCGTCTGGCTGGGGTCGCCGCAGAAAATGCTGAGCAGCGCGTCGTCGCACAAATGTTATTAGCCGAACAGCCTCTTAAAATATTTTTACAAAATTTATTAATACCGTATGAAAGTGATGAAATTACGCGATTGATTATCGATGATCATGACCTCGTCGCGTTTTCGTTAATTTCTCATCTTACCATAGGGGATTTTCGTAACTGGTTATTGAGTGATTTAGCGACCCCTGAAATTCTCGCGCAAGTAAGGCCGGGTATTACCCCAGAAATGGCCGCTGCCGTCAGTAAAATTATGCGTAATCAGGATCTTATTTTAGTCGCAAAAAAATGCCATGTAACAACGGCCTTTCGCAATACTATCGGTTTGCCTGGGCATTTATCTACCCGTTTACAGCCTAATCATCCTACCGATGATGTTACGGGTATTGCCGCCAGTTTATTAGATGGTCTGTTATATGGCAGTGGTGACGCGGTATTGGGTATTAATCCTGCCACCGATAACGTCGCTCAAGCGACTAAGCTCATGCAGCTTATGGATGATGTGATCCAAAAATATCAAATCCCGACGCAGTCTTGTGTCTTAACTCACGTCACCAATACTTTAGAAGCGATTGAGCATGGCGCTCCTGTCGATTTGGTTTTTCAATCAATAGGTGGCACCGAAGCGACCAACTCAAGTTTTGGTTTTGATCTGGCAATTTTGGCCGAAGCGCAGCAAGCGGCGTTGTCGCTTAACCGGGGCACGGTAGGCAATAACGTCATGTATTTTGAAACTGGACAAGGCAGTGCGTTATCGGCAAATGCTCATCATGGTTTGGATTTACAAACCTGTGAAGCGCGCGCTTATGCGGTGGCAAGAAAATTCAATCCGTTACTCGTGAATACTGTTGTGGGTTTTATTGGCCCTGAATATTTATTTAATGGCAAAGAAATTATTCGTGCGGGATTGGAAGATCATTTTTGCGGCAAGTTATTAGGCTTGCCGATGGGTTGTGACGTTTGTTACACCAACCACGCAGATGCCGATCAAAATGATATGGATAATTTATTAACGTTATTAGGCGTGGCAGGTTGTACCTTTATTATGGGAATTCCAGGTTCAGACGACATCATGCTGAATTATCAAACGACTTCTTTTCATGATGCGTTATACGCTCGCAAAGTTTTAGGGTTGGATCCTGCTCCTGAATTTAAGAACTGGTTAGAGCAGATGAATATTTTTGATGATGTTCATAACTTTGTATTAAACGATTCTTTGCCTGATGCATTTTCAGCATCACTCAATAATATTTTGGGGCACGACTGATGAGTTCGAAAGACATTAATCTTAATAGTAAAAACAAGGTTAAGCATACAGTTAAGTCTGCGAGTCAGCATACGGTCGAAAACTCTTGGCAGGTATTGCGTCAATATACCGCAGCCAGAATCGGTTTAGGACGCGCAGGAATCAGTGTACCGACTAAGCATTTATTAGATTTTCAATTGGCTCATGCACAGGCTCAAGATGCGGTGCATTTACCCTTAGATACTGAAAATTTGATAACCGATATTGAAGCGCATTGTCTCAGTGTTCATAGCCAAATACAGAATCGTTCGCATTACTTACAGCGACCTGACTTAGGCAGACGGTTAAATAGCGAATCGGCTGCGTTATTAAAACACGCGGCAGCTCCCGATGATGCCCCTTATGACTTAGCCATTGTGATTGTAGATGGCTTGTCATCTCTAGCCATTCAAAAAAATGCTGCACCGTTATTGCATCTGTTAACTCAACGTTTATCTGAGCAAAGTTTATTAAACGATGACGGTCGTATTCTTAGTCTGGCACCCATCGTCATCGTGCAACAAGGACGTGTTGCCATTGGTGATGAGGTTGGAGAATTATTGAATGCGAAATCGGTGTTGGTTTTTATTGGTGAACGTCCAGGACTCAGTTCGCCGGATAGCTTAGGTCTGTATTTGACCTGGGCACCGAAATTGGGACTGACCGATGAATCGCGAAATTGTATTTCAAATATACGCTTAGAAGGATTGGTTTATCGAGAAGCGGTAAACAAGGTTATTTATCTTTTAACTCAAGCACACCAGCGAAAGCTAACGGGAGTCAATTTAAAAGATCGTTCTACAGACGTGATTAATTCGTTGGTGCAAGACGATAAAAATTTTCTGCTTTCTTAAAGCTAAATTTAAAATGTTAAAACTAAAGTAAGGTGATGGTATGAATGAAAATACAGTAAATAAAGATTATCTGGCTAAGCGTCAGTTAAAAAAAGGCAGTGCAGGCTGGCTTTTGTTAACCGGTTTAGGTATCTCTTATGTTATATCCGGTGATTTTGCCGGTTGGAACTTCGGTATTGCAGAAGCCGGCTGGGGTGGCTTTGCGATTGCAGCTTGTTTAATGGCAGTAATGTACTTAGCGTTGGTTTTATCGTTAGCAGAAATGTCGTCGGCCATTCCAGCTGCGGGTGGTGGTTATAGTTTCGCTCGCCAAGTAATGGGACCAGCAGGAGGGTATCTAACCGGATTAGCTATCTTAATTGAATATGTGTTGGCACCTGCGGCGATTGTTATCTTTATTGGTTCGGCTGTTGAAGCTTTAATCGGTATTAATGGTCCCTGGGTTTATGCGGCTTTTTATGTTGCCTTTATTGCTATGCATTTAGTCGGTGCGGGTGAAGCATTAAAAGTAATGATGGTGATTACTGGTTTTGCAGTGTTTGCGATTATTGCAACAGCGATAGCATTATTAGCTGATTTTGATGCGTCGTTATTATTTGATATTCCCGTAACGGATGCCGTTGGCGCTTCTACATTTATGCCGATGGGCTGGTATGGTATTTGGGCAGCATTGCCATTTGCTATGTGGCTATTCTTAGCGGTTGAAGGTGTGCCTTTAGCAGCTGAAGAAGCAAAAAATCCTGAAAAAGATGTCCCTAAAGGAATCATTGCCGCGATGTTGTTCTTAACAGTCACCGCAATATTAGTGGTTGTTTTAGTGGCGGGTACCGGTGGTGCCGCGGCTATGGGTGCTAGTGCCGTACCTTTAGTTGATGCGTTAAATGCAACGGGCAATAACAATTTAGCGATTATCGTTAATGTACTGGGTCTTGCGGGTTTAGTAGCGTCTTTCTTTTCGATTATTTATGGTTATAGTCGTTTAGTTTTTGCGTTATCACGTGGCGGTTATTTACCTAAGTTCTTATCGTTAACCAGTAACCGCAAAGCACCTACTTGGGCTCTAATTGTCCCTGGTGTACTTGGTTTTATTGCTTCGTTAAGCGGTGAAGGTGACCTTATGTTGGCTATGGCAGTGGTCGGTGCGACTATCTCTTATGCTTTGATGTCGATAAGTCACATACTATTGCGCATTAAAGAACCTGATATGCCGCGTCCGTATAAAACTCCAGGTGGTATTGTAACGTCTTCTACTGCTTTAATTTTATCGCTGGTGGCACTAACGGGAGTTTATGCATTTGATCCTCGCGCGTTTGGTTTTACTATTGCTTTATATGCACTGGGTGCTTGTTATTTTTTCTTTTACAGTAAAAATCACTTGGTTGCTAAAACTGCGCAAGAAGAATTTGCTTTATTAGCTAATGCTGAGTTGGATTTACAGCAAGAAGATGAAGAGCAAAACTCTGAAGCGAAGCTTGTTTAAGCTGTTAAATTAAATAGGACTTATCGTTGATATTAGTAAGTCTTGTTTCAAGCTGTTGGGGGTCCGACCACTCCAACGCTTGAAGGCCCTACGGTAATTCGGCATGTCGTTAAAATTCAAATAATGGGCGACTTGTGAATTATTAAAGCCATTACATTGATACAGGTACAGTGCAGTCGATAATCGTGCTTGATCTTGTAATTGCTGAAAGCGACTATCATGTTTTTTCAGTTTACGCTTAAGCGTTGCACTGCTTATTTGAAAATGTGCTGCAACATCTTCTAACGTTAACGATTGACGAATGTTAGCCTGGATATAATCAAAAACCTGTTCAATAAATCCCACAATTTGAGTTGAAAATTGTTCGCATTGACGCAAAGAAATATTATATGCTGTATTCGTTTCACGTTGCCAGCTTTGATGTAAATATGCCTTATCTATTGCCATTACATCGATACCCACGTCAAAATATAACTGTTCTCCTAAATTAACTTGGTATTGTTCTTGATACTTGGGTTTGACATGACTGAAGGCAAAATGCCATGGCAGCTTTTGCTTTGAACGAACACGACACAATGCTGCAAACCCAGTCATCCACGCTTCAATTACAAATTTTCTTTGCTCACCCAAGCCGATGGCATCGCGCCATTGAATATAACAATAGCGGTTATCTTGAGTAATAATCGGAGTAATAAGTGGAGATAGTTTTAAGCGATATTTGCTCAATACTTGCAGTGTTTGATAAAGATTTTGACAATTTCCTAATAATTGGCTGAAACTGTCATAGTGCCCAGGCCAGAGAGTATGCCCCCAGCGAAAACTTAAATCATGGTGTTTGTACAAGTGTTGAGCATTTTTAATTAAACGTAAAAATTGTTGCCCACTGATGGTCTTTTCACCACTCACTATATCTTCGTAAAATAATCCTGTGCCAGACAATAACTTATGACTGTTAATATTATAACTATTTCGCCCCTGTACTAGGTCAACTAACAGGGCTGCATGATGATGAGCCGAATAAATCGCTTTGTCATTTTCATAAGATAGAGTCGATGGCAAAATCATAGTAAGTGCCTCATATCAGCTTGCTCATGCTAGATCGCTTACATTAGAAAGGTGCATGGGTTTATCTTTTAACAAGGCGATATTAGCCCGTTCCAGCAGCTTTGCCGTCGTTTCTAAAGCAATGCTAGCATTATTTTCTGTTTGCCATTGAACACAGCCAATACTTAAACTTTGAAATTGAGAGGTCGAAGATTGTGGAACTTTAAAAGCAAAGTGTTTCACTGCTTGCTTTAATTCAGCAGATATTTGTCGACCCTGAGTTAATGATGTGTTCGGCAATATAATCGCGAAACGATCAGCGGCATAGCGACAGATCAAATCCTGCTGACGTAAGTTTAATAAGATAAGCTCACACATTTCCAATAATAAACGGTCACCTTCTTGATGACCAAACTGTCGGTTAAAGTGTGAGAAATCATTAATATCGAGTATTAAAAAGACCAGCGATTTTTTTCGACTGCTATTTTTGTGAGAGATTAGCTGTTGAGAAAGGTATTCAAACTGTCCTGTTAAGGTTAACTGGTCGAACACTCGGTGTTCACGAAAAACTAATTCACGTTTGCGTAACTGATAGTTTAAAGCCAGCTGTTCTTGATGCCAGTGGTATAAACCATAGGTGAGTAACAGAACACCTAAAGGCATCGCGATGGATTCCATTTGATCCCACAGCAGCGAATTGGGTAGTTTAATAAATTCATCGAGTGTATCTTGCCAAAAGGCAAGAAACATAAATCCGAGTCCCAATGCCAATAAATCAGTTACGCGACCTTGGGGGCGACTGCCTAAGATAAATATCATCCAAATCGCTAACGCAATCGCACAGCCTCCTTCACTGGCAACGTCTAACCAATCTATTTGATTCCATGACTTAATCTCACCTAAAGATAGACTCACAAAGATAGAGATAATGAGCAAGCTAATAATCAGAAGTATTTTATTTAGATGTAATTTCAGCAGGCTGAACATAATTCTGATTCTCACACAGTAAAAGGTATGAATAGGGGATAACAAAAGTATGTGACAGTTACTTTACAGCGTGCCAATTACTTAAAATATTTATAAGAGGTCAAATTGGCTCAAAGCAACGTCAAAAATACTTTAACCAGTGGCATTAATATCTTTAACGAATTAACAATTCAGGCTCTAAAGAGTGTCAAATTAGATCAGTAGATGAAAATATATTGCTAAAAATCGACTTCTTAACCACAAATCAAACATAAAAATTGACTCGATCTGAGGTATTAGAATCTTTGTCACATAATTGTCATTTAGTTTTTCTATGGTCACGCCAGATTAAACAAATAACTGGATGTGAAGCAATTATGAATTCTGTATTAAAACCCTTAGTGATTGCTATAGCATTGGCTTCTGCCACTGTTGCAGCTGACGGAACTTTAGAAGGTCGAATTAGTGATGCCAGCAGCAGTGCTAATGTATCGGGTGCAGTTTTAAAGATTCAAGCACAAGATAATATAAAGAATAAACGTGAGGTTTTGGTAGAAGACGGTCGTTTTCGCTTACCGAACCTGCCTGCGGGAAAGTATGACTTAAGTATTTCTTTAGGTAATAAGACACTTTATCAAGACAGTGTGGAAATTAAAGACAACGAAAATTTAGAAAGTAACATTGAAATTAATACTGACAGCCAGCCGATAGAAGAAGTATTGGTAGTCGGTCAGGCCGCACAAATTCAACGCGCCCTCGATCGTCAGCGTTATGCCGATAATATGATCAGCGCGATTAATGCTGATGCCATCGGTCAATTACCCGATAACAATGCTGCAGAAGCATTGCAACGTGTTCCTGGTTTATCAATTGAACGAGACCAGGGTGAGGGTCGCTTTGTACGTGTTCGTGGTATTAGCCCTGATTTAAACAGTGTCTCAGTCAATGGCACTCAAATTCCTGCTCCTGAATCCGGTAGTCGTGCAGTAGCTCTGGATGTTGTTCCTGCTGATTTATTGAGCAGCTTAGTCGTGACTAAAACTTTAACTCCTGATATGGATGCTAACTCAATCGGTGGCAGTATTGATGTGAAAAGCTTGTCAGCGTTTGAGCGTGACGGCAGCTTTTATACTTTGCGTGCGACAGGTGGCTATGATGCGCACAGTGAAGAGGCGAGTCCTGCACTGGCAGTGACGGGGGGTAATACCTTTCAGCTCAGTGAAGAAAATCGCTTTGGTATCGCTGGAGCATTAAGCTGGGAAAATCGAAAGTTCGGTTCTGATAATGTGGAAACTGGAGGTGCTTGGGATTTTGATGGTGATGACGGGGTTGCTTTAGAAGAATTTGAGCAACGTGATTATACCATTGAGCGTGAGCGCATCGGTGCAGCACTGAATATTGATTTAGAGCTCGGTTTGAATACATCATTTTATCTGCGCACGCTATACAGTGAGTTCAGTGATGATGAACAACGCCAAGCCAGTGTGATTGAATTTGGCGAAGAAGAGCTTAATGATGACATCGAATTAGAATTCGACGGCAAGGGTCGTATAGCGGGTGAAACAGGTTTAGCTGAGATTAAACGGGAACTAAAAGACCGTAAAGAAACACAGCGCATTTTTTCTTCAACGCTCGGTGGTCAGCATTATGTGAATGATTGGACGATTGATTTTGCAGCTGGCTTTAGCAAAGCAAGTGAAGACGATCCAGGTGGTATTGGTGGTGCGATCTTCAAAGCAGATGCCTTTGATAATATGGGTTTCACTAATACCAAAAAACCAAAAATTATTGCTTCAGCCGATTCATTAGATCCGAGTAACTATGAACTGGATGAAATTGAATACGAAACGTCTCAAACTTCAGATATTCAAAAAAGTATAAAGTTTGACTTTACCCATGATATTTATTTAAACGACAATCCTGCGTTGGTTAAGCTTGGGGTGAAAGCCAGTCAGCGTGAAAAGAAACAAAACATTAACGAATACGTATTTGAAGATTTAGGTGATCAAGGCTTTACCGACGAGCAGCTTTCACTCACCAATTTCACTGATGGCCAGGTTGATTATGACTTGGGAGAATTTGGTCCTCAGATTTCTGATGATAAGGTTAATGAATTGGTTAATAGTTTAAATCGTGACGATTTTATCGATGAAGAAAAATCTCGCATTGCTGATTACACCATTAACGAAGACATTCAGGCCGCTTATGTTATGGGCCGTATTGATATGGACGAATTAAGGATATTGGCTGGAGTTCGTTACGAAGGTACCGAGCATCAACTAAAAGGTGTTCGTTCTGACGGTGATGCTAACTTTCAAAATGTTGATGAGAAAAATAATTACTCTCATATATTGCCAGCGCTGCATGCCCGTTTCCAATTAAGCGACGAGACTCAAATTCGTGCGGCATGGACTAACTCAGTTGTACGACCGAGTTTTGAACAGTTAGCGCCTAGTTTTGTTGATGATGGTGAGGAAGCGGAATTTGGCAATACGCAGTTGAAGGCACTTGAGTCTGCTAACTATGATTTTGGTATCGAACACTTTACGGGGACTGCGGGTACGATATCCGCGTTTGTTTTTTATAAAGATATTAAAAACTTTGTTTATGAAACAGATATTGCAGGCTCTGCTGGGTGGGAAGATTACGATGAAGTTATCACCTTCGAAAATGGCGAGCAAGCAAACTTGACAGGTTTGGAGTTAGCTTACTCACAAAAGATGAGCATGCTGCCAACGCCCTTCAACGGTTTAATGCTGAGTACTAATGCAACGTTTAGTGAAAGTGATGCCCGCATTAGCACTTTTGATGATGGCCAAAGAATCAATCGCGATATCACTATGCCGAATCAATCTGATCTAACGGGTAACTTTATTTTAGGCTTTGAACACAACGCTTTAATGCTTCGTCTTGCAGCCAATTACAAATCTGAATACCTAATAGAAGTGGATGATATTACTGATAAAAGAAAAGATGTTTATCAAGCGGCGCAAACTCAGCTAGATTTCAGTGCTAACTATGCCATTCAAGAAAACCTTAAGGTGAACTTTGAAATAGCTAATATTACTGACGAACCTTATTACACTTACAGTAATAACGAAAAATACAACACACAATTTGAAGATTATGGTCAGACTTATCGTATTGGTTTGAGCTACAGCAACTTCTAATAATCGGATAATAAATCGTGAGTACTATGAAAAAAAATAGATTGATTAAAAACACACTGAGCCTAACTTTGCTATCGAGTCTATTGTCGATAGCATTAACAGGCTGCGGTTTATTATCAGAATCTAGATCTGATTTAAGCTTAAAAGTTATTAATAGTGAATGGGTTGATACTATTAATCAGTTCGAACAGACTGATGACATGATCGACTCGTTTTCTGCCAAGGTCGGCTATCCTCTTGAAGGCTTATGTTTTTATAAACCACAAGGGAAAGCGAGTGAACAGCAGGTCTTCTTATTAGATGCATCGTCGATGGCCCATCAAATGTTAATCCAGAAAAATGGGAATGATTTTAGTTTATTAGAAATTAGACAGTTCCCAATGCCACCGAACGCAGAATATTGTGTTGTGGATAATGAAACTGATCAATTATTCGTTAGCGAGGAACATGTTGGCGTCTGGGTTTATTCGGCCCGTGCAGAAAGTGAAATTAGCCGATCCATTATTGATTTGGTAAATCCTTATGGCAATTTACTCGAAAATAGTGGTCCGCTAGCGATCATTAATCAGCAGCTTTTTGTGGCAGAAAAGGAAAGTCACTTTATACATCAGTATGACGTACAAGTTAATCAAGCTCCTCAAAGTAAAGCGATCTTACAGGGGAGTTATCAATTAGACGCTGAAATAAAGCTTGATGGCCTTAATGTTAAGCAAGATGGTGATTACTTTATTTTAAATTATCTGGATGATAATAGTGATAAATCATTTCAAACTAAGGTATTAATAAAGACCGCTAATAAATTAAAGAATGTAATAAATAACGAATCTGACCGTTTTATTGTAAACATTCCGGTAGATGCTGAAACTCAGCCCGTGGACGATGCGGGTGATGCAGCAGATGACCCTGCTATTTGGGTTCATCCTACGGTGGCGGAAAAGAGCCTAGTGTTAGGCACTAACAAAAAACGTGGACTATTAGTGTATAGCCTCGATGGCAATTTGATTCAGCAGTTGGATGTAGGGCGTGTGAATAACGTGGATATTCGTCAAGGGTTTACTCACAAAGGATTACCTGCGGATATTGCAGCGGCAAGTCAACGCGATAATCACAGTATTGCGTTGTTTCACATTTCTCCTATCGACGGTGAAGTATCAGCAGTTAATGAGATTATTACTGGCTTAGATGATGTCTATGGTTTGTGTATGTACCGTGGCTTAGAGAGCAAGGTTTACGTGTTTATTAATGATGAAGATGGTCGTTATGAACAATATGAAATTAGTGATAGTGCAACTGGCTGGTCGGGAAAGCGCGTACGTGAATTTAGCGTCGGTTCACAGCCAGAAGGGTGCGCTGCGGACGATAAAAACCAGCGTTTATTTGTTGGTGAAGAAAATGTTGCGCTATGGACTTTAGGCGCAGAGCCAAATGTCGATACAAATAATGGCAATAATAGTAATAGCAAAATGGAAAAAATATCAGCCATCACTGATTATTTACAGATTGATATTGAAGGCATGGATTTATATCAAACAGAGACTGAGAATTACTTATTAGTTTCTAGCCAAGGTAACGATAGTTATGTTCTGTTTCAAGCTGAGGCCCCTTATGAATACGTTGGACGTTTTCGTCTTGTCCTTAATGCTGCGAGCGGTATTGATGGCGCTTCAGAGACTGATGGTTTAGCGGTATCGAGTGCTTATCTAGGTGAAAAATATCCACAAGGTTTGCTGGTTGTGCAAGATGGCCGTAATTTAATGCCTCATCAACCGCAGAACTTTAAACTTGTCTCTTGGCAGAAAATTGATCAGGAATTATTACAGTGAGTCTCTTTTTAAAGAAATTTAAAATTTTTATTAAATCAAAGGCTTAAAATATGAATGTTTTTTCAATCAGTTTTCCTACCGTTATTTTGGTCGCTATTTTAGCGGCTAACTTAACGGCCTGCACAGTCGGTGATGAAAGAGACAGTGTGGAAAATAACGCTTTGACTTATCAGCAATTACTGCCAACTCATCAAGTTAATAATCCTTGGTTTCAACAAGCTAAGAGTGACTTGCAAAATAAAATGAATAATCCTGTGCTGAAGGGCTCCCTCAGTAGTGCTAAAAACGTCATATTGTTTGTCGGTGATGGCATGGGTGTGAGTACGGTTTCTGCTGCCCGTATTTTACAAGGACAAATCGCTGGCCAAAGTGGTGAAGAAAATTTATTAAGTTTTGAGAAGTTTCCTTTTTCTGGTTTCTCTAAAACGTATAACGTCAATCAGCAAACACCTGATTCAGCAGGTACAATGACGGCGATGATGGCAGGAATTAAAACGGATGCTGGTGTTTTGTCGGTTGACGAACAGGCTAATCGTGGTGACTGTGCTTCGGCTAAGGGGCGTCAAGTCACGACGGCATTAGAACTTGCCACATTAGCAGGGAAAGCAACCGGTATTGTTACGACAGCGCGTATTACTCATGCTACGCCTGCGGCAAGTTATGCCAAATCTGCAGAGCGTAATTGGGAAAATGATTCTGAATTAAGCGCTAAAGCAAAGGCTGCAGGCTGTATTGATATCGCACAGCAGCTGTTGGCATTTGAAGGTGGCATTGATGTTGTGCTTGGCGGTGGACGTAAGCATTTTTTACCAGAAGCGAATATGGGCGTTCGACAGGACGGCAAGAACCTAATTGAGCAATGGCAGAAAATCTATCCGCAGGGTCAGTACGTTAATTCCAAGCAACAGTTATTAACATTAAATAACGAAAACAATGGGCCAATATTAGGCTTATTTAATGATTCTCATATGAGCTATTCGGCTGAAAAATCAAACGAACCCAGCTTAGTCGATATGACCAATGTTGCGCTTTCAAAATTAAAAAATAATGAAGACGGTTTTTTCTTAATTGTCGAAGCAGGGCGCATTGATCACGGCCATCATGCAGGCAATGCTTATAATGCTTTGCATGAAACCATCGAGTTCTCTGATGCGATCGAGTCGGTATTAGCGCAAGTGGATTTAGCCGATACGCTTATCGTTGTGACTGCAGATCACAGCCATGTGATGACGTTTGCGGGTTATCCTAAACGAGGTAACCCGATTCTAGGTAAGGTTGTTGCCGCAGGAGAAACTACGCCCACGTTAGCGGATGATGGCCTACCCTATACGACCCTGTCTTACATGAACGGTCGTGGCATGCATGACTTAGGCATTGAAGGTGATGCTGATGCAGTGAAGAAGCTTGCGATTAATACGGGTCGTAAAGATATCTCTGCGATTAATACGCAGTTGCCTGGCTATCATCAAGAAGCGTTAATTCCGCGACATTCTGAAACCCACGGCGGTGAAGATGTCGGGATATATGCCACAGGGCCGGGTGCTCAGTGGTTAACTGGAGTGAATGAACAACATATGATCTTTCATGTCATTGTTCAGAGTTTATTGGGGGAGGATAAAACAATTTATTGATGCACTTAAAATAGAGCTTTTAGACATGCTAGTAGCTTTCTTTTCCAATGATTGTATTGTTTGGTCAAAAGATGTTGTCACTTTTAGCACTTAAGTGCACTTTTGGCGGTCTTGCCCCTTAAAACCTCAACTATTGTCTTGCGCTGGCTTTTTAGCCCTGCTAATAATAAGTTTGTGCTGTTATAAAAAAAATTGATGTTAGGCACAGTGCGAAGTAAACCATAGAGGAGTGAGCGACATGAGTGGCGTATTACAACCCATGTTTTGGCGCGTAGCCAACGAACAGAACTCTGGCATGGATATTGTCAGTGTGCTTATGCCCCGCGGTGCGGAAGAAGAAAAAATCGCGATTGAGTATGCGATTGATGTCACTTTTAAACCCTCTACTCAGCACCAAAGTCCGATTGATTTACGCTGGTCAGAAGAAGACGGTGAGCTGTTTATGAGCTTATTGCATAAAGTGATGAACATTGGCTATAAACATATAGAATTGGATATCGAAGACAGTATGGTTCAAAGCCTGATTCAATTGGTGGCGACTGCACGCTTTCATACGCCATGGCCGGGGGATAATTTGGAAGGTGAAGATTTTTTCACTTATCGTAAAGAAATTGAGGTCGGGGATTTAATTTCTTTAAATACTATTTATGGTTTTTATAGCGCGGTAATTGTCGGGTTGGATTCGATTGATGCCACGGTGGTATTATTGGATGACATTATCTCTCCAGAAACTATAGATGCCCCTGAAGAACAGCAAGATGTGATTATGCCAAACCATCGTTTGTTAATGCTGAATCGAGTGTGCGTATTACCACCGGAGTTTGCTGAAGATGTAGAAGCGACGGTACTGCATTAGTACCTTCGCTCTAGCTATTTCAGTCTTTAGTTACGTTAGTCCTTAGTCATCACTAGGTTTTTGCGGTGCCGGACTTTTCTTTTTCTTAATCGGTGCGAAACCTTTAGAATCCATTAAGTTGCTCGGCTTTGGCTGAGGACGGCTAGGGCGTGGACCATTAGCTTTCTTAGCACTGACTTTCTTTGTCGCTGGAGCAGCACCTTTACCAGGGCGCTTATCACGACCAGGGCCGGCTTTCTTCTTTTTAACACCAGCGGCTTTACCAGACGCTTTTAAGCGTTTAGGGCCACTGTAAGCGCCTTTCAATTCTTTAATAGAGCGATGCTCAAAGTCTTGCTTAATATAGCGTTCAATGGCCGCTTTTAAATTCCACTCAGTATGATTGATCAATGAGATCGCAGTACCTGTTTCACCAGCACGGCCCGTCCGGCCAATACGGTGAACATAGTCATCGCCTTTGCGCGCCATGTCGTAGTTAACAACAAGATCGATGCCTTTAACATCCAGACCTCGAGAAGCAACGTCAGTAGCCACTAAAACGTTGATTTTGCCTTCGCGGAATAATTGCATGGTCGCGTTACGCTGATCTTGGCTTAACTCACCGTGTAATACTGCACAACGACAGCTGTGCTGACGCAAGAAAACGTTTAAACGTTCTGACTCAATACGGGTATTAGTGAAGATGATGGCTTTTTCAAAATCATCATTCGAGAGCAACCAGCTCAATAGACGGTCTTTGTGAGCACTGTCATCCGCTAGAATGACTTGCTGTTTAATATTGTCATGCTTGTCTTGAACTGTCGCCGTGGTAATTTCCATCGGGTTATCAAGTACTTTTGCTGCTACGCGAGCGATGCCTTTGTGGTGCAGCGTCGCTGAGAATAATAACGTTTGGCGATGACCTTCGTTGCATTCACCCGAGATGATCTCCATGTCTTCAGCGAAGCCCATGTCTAACATACGGTCGGCTTCATCTAACACGAGTATTTCTAGGCCAACCAAGTCGGTTGAACGGCGTTTAATATGATCAACCAAGCGACCAGGGGTCGACACTACGATTTCCGGATTCTTACGTAACATAGCGGCTTGGAACTTAAAGTCATCACCACCCGTCAATAGGCCAACATTCATGCCGGTTACGTCGGTGAACTGCTTAGTTGCCTTGAATACTTGGCGGGCTAGTTCACGTGTCGGGCATAAGATTAGACCACGAGTTCCTTGAATAACAGACTTAGATTCTAGGAACTTTTGCATCATTGGCAGTATGTACGCCAATGTTTTACCACTGCCTGTTTCTGCACAAACCTGAAGGTCTTTGCCGTCTAGGGCGTGAGGAATAGAAGCTTTCTGCACGTCAGTAGGAATAGTAAGCCTAAGATTATCAAGGGCTTTTTCGATACGATCGTGGATAAAAAAATCAGAGAAAGAAGTTATTTCAGCAGACAAGGGAGAGCCTCGGTGGCGTGTTCTAATAAATAAGGAACAGGTATGGATAAAATTCTGACTACATTCTATCAGACTTGTTGTTTTTTGCTGCTTCTTTAAGCAATTTAGCCAATAGCAAAGCTGCAGGGCCTGTATTGGCCTTGTCGGCATATACGAGGTTCAGATTTGACGTTATAGCGCCGCTGCCATCAATGTCTAATTCCTTTAATTCACCGGCATCGATGGCTGGTTGAGCAATGCTTCTTGCTAATACTCCTGAGCCAAAGCCGAGCTTCAATAATCCTAATGCTTCACGCATGTTGGGTACGGTCCAGCGTTGATCTGAACCTAAGTAGCCTCGGTTTTCACGGCGGTAGTTACCGGAGTCGCGGATCACTATTTGACGATGAAGCTTCATATCACTGTGATAAATGGAGCGGCCAATATGGTGTAACGGATGATCAGGGTGGGCGACGCGGACAAATTCCAAGTCAATGACGGGTTCGCCGACCATACCACTGGGTATCATGTGGTGAATAGCGATCTGTGCTTCACCATGGCGTAACTTATCGTCGACGCCGGAAAGTACTTCTACGTATATTTCTAGTCGAGTCTGTGGGCACTGCTCGCCAAACTCTTTTAAGGCGGCGTGTAGAATATGCTTTGGAAACATGTCGTTAAGCACTAGGCCTATTTGCGGTTCCCAACCTTCAGAAAAATCTGCGGCGACTTTTTCTGCGGCGTTGGCGGCATGAATCAGATCCTTCGCGCGTTGCAGCATGAGTTGACCAGCGTCCGTTAGCACCGCTTTGCGACCTTTATGTTCAAAAACTTTCACCCCCAAACCTTGCTGCATCTTTTGCATAGCGTAGCTGATACTGCTTTGGCTTTTTAGCAACTTATCCGCTGCGGCTTGGAAGCTGCCTTCTTCTACTACGTTAATGAACATGGACCACTGCTCGAGTGAAACTTGAGGCATGGCGGCTTTGCGCAAAGAGGGCGAGGGCATGAGGTGTTGCCTATTCATCTAAAATTTCGATTGAATAGATCGGTTTTGACCCCTACCTAATCAATAATATAGATATATAATAACGCTATTAGTTTAAAGCAGCTACTCAAATAGTAGTGAGAGAGATGGTTAATGAAAATTGTACACCTAGATTCAAGTATTGCCGGCCGTGACGGCAGTTCTTCAATGTTAGCTAAGTCCGTGGTTGATCGACTAGTGACGGGTCCGTTAGGAAAAGGTCAGCAATCACAAGTTCATTATCGAGATCTAAATCAAGAAGGTTTAGGTCATCTAACGAATGAAGTCTTCTCAGGTTTTCAACTAGCCCCTGCTGAGCGCAATAACATGCAACGAGCTGCAGCAAAGCGGTCTGACATTTATATTGAAGAGTTACGTGAAGCCGATGCCTTAGTACTGGCAGTGCCCATGTATAACTTCAGCGTACCTTCCACGGTCAAAGCTTGGATTGATTACGTAGCGCGAGCAGGGGTGAGTTTTACCTATGGCGAAAACGGTCCGGTGGGCTTACTCAATGTAAAAAAAGCTTACGTCGTATCAACTCGAGGTGGTCATTATGCAGGCAGTGGATTTGACCATCAGGCTCCTTGGGTTGAACAGGTATTAAAATTTGTCGGTATTCAAGAAGTTGAATTTATTTTTGCGGAAGGTATGGCAGTTGGCAATGCCGAGCAGTCGGTACAAGCGGCAAATCAAAAGATTGCAGGACTAACATAAGACTAACTTAGCATTAGCTTAATACTAGCTTGACTATTATTTAATGAAAATCTGGAGAAGAATATGAGTGCACTTGAATTACAAAGCGCGATGAGCGATACATTATTACAGTTGGTTTTAGCGCAAAAAGCACAAACAAAAAAACAACGTGAGCAGCTAGCAGCGCAGAAGGCTTCTAAGGCAGTCTCTTCTTCTAAGGTTTATGCTAAAGCGGCTTAGATTGGTTTTTTAGACAGAAAGTTAGTTTTTGATAATACTTTTAACCCTAGCAAACCTATCAGCGCACAACTCGCCATCACCCAAGCCATCGGGCTTAGGGTATGTTGTTGGGTGGTGATGAATTGCAGGTCATGTAAATAAGACCATAACAGCCCAACGATAGCGCCCAAGGTGAATTCAGAGACGCCAATGACTGCGGTTGCCGTACCACTGATGTCAGGGAAAAAATTGAGTACTCCTGCAGTGGCATTGGCCGCAATTAAGCCCAGCGAACCGACAAATAACATATTCAATACTACAACAAAATAAAGGTCGGCCTGGCTATAGCTTGCAACCACGAGCCCAATACCGCAGGTAATTTGTATCAACAATCCCACGGTTAAAATATGGGAACCCGTATAGCGAGACAGTGCCCATATATTAATTCGATTCATCAGCATCATCACCAGTACATTAGCTCCAAATAGAAAAGGAAACATTGGCACGCTGACCGAATAATATTCTAAATACGTAAAAGCCGATGAGGTAACAAAGACAAACATACCACTAAAAGCAAAGCTGATTGCGATGATATAACCCATGGCTTGGCGATGGCTTAATACGCGTTTGTAAGAGTGCCAAAGAGAAGGACTTATATTTTTTTCTTGCCTTGTTGTTCTTGGATTCGTTTCAGGTAAACGCCAAAGCAATAGCAACATTACTGAGATAGAATACACAGATAAGCAAAGGAATATGGCTTGCCAGTCAAAAAACTTGACCACCAGTGCACCCAGCATTGGCGCGATTAAGGGGGCTGACATCATAACCATGGCGACCATTGATAGCACCTTGGCCATTTCATCACCGGAAAACAAATCACGAATCATGGCGGCCGAATTGACCGTTGCCATACCCCCACCAATCGCTTGTAAGACCCGTAAAAATAACAACTGATTGATCGATTCCGTTTGGGTTAATAATAAACTGGTGATCGAAAATAATATCAGCCCTAAAGTAATTATGGGCTTTCTGCCAAAATGATCGGAAGCTGGGCCACCGACAAATTGGCCGATTGCAAAACCAAAGAGAAAGGTACTGATACTGATTTCAACGTAATGAATCGGTGTTGATAAATCGATGGCCATAGCTTGCATGGCGGGTAAATACATATCAACAGCAAAAGGCGCTACAGCGGTAAGCATCGCGAGTAAAATAGCAAGAGATCGTATAGAGGGAACGGACATTGTGTTCTCGAAGCAGGTGTTTTAAATAAGGATTAATTGTACGCTGTTTGACTCACCTTTGATTTAAACATTAATTGCATCATTGAACTAAACATTGAAAAATCCCGTATAACACACCATCTCTGTAAGATCATAAAAAGAGGTTTTATCATGTTATTGTGGTTATGGCAGTTTGTCCGTCCTTACCGAACTAGATTAGTTGTCGCAATTATTGCGCTAATCGCAACGGCAACATTATCTTTGTCGTTAGGCCAGGGCTTGAAGTTGATGATTGATGAAGGCTTTTCATCCCAGTCAACTGCAGGTTTAGCCGATGCCTTAAGCGTGGTTGGGGTTATTATTTTTGCCATGTCGATTGGTGCGTATTATCGCTTTTACATGGTGTCTTGGTTAGGTGAGCGAGTGGTTGCTGATATTCGCAAAAAACTTTATAGCCACTTGGTCAGTCTTCCTCCTAGTTTCTTTGAAGATAATTTGGCTGGTGAAATTCAAAGCCGAGTCACTACCGATACGACTTTATTACAAACGGTTATCGGTTCTTCGTTTTCATTTGCTCTGCGTAATTCCCTGACCTTCATTGGAGGTTTGACCTTAATGTTTATCAGTAATATTAAGCTCACCTTGATCGTATTATTAGTTGTTCCTTTCATTATTTTCCCCTTAATATTTTTTGGTCGTAAGGTGAAAAAGCTATCCCGTGATAGCCAAGACAAAATTGCTTCTGTCGGTGCTTGGGCAGGAGAAAGCTTGCAACACATTAAAGTAGTGCAAGCATTTACTCGCGAAGATATGGTGAATGAACAATTTGGCCAAGCCGCAGAAGGGGCATTTGACGTTGCCTTAAAACGCATTAGCCAGCGCGCTATATTGATTGCGCTGGTAATGATGTTGGTGATGGGATCTGTTGCCGGTATGCTGTTTGTTGGTGGTAGTGATGTGATTGCAGGAGAGCTATCCGCGGGTGATTTAGCCGCTTTTGTTTTTTACGCCATTATGGTTGCAGCTTCCCTTGCGGCGGTGACGGAAGTGTATGGAGAGGTACAAAGAGCCGCAGGTGCGGCCGAGCGTATTCGAGAATTGTTAGCGACAAAAGCCGACATTGAATCACCAATGGTTCTTTCTCTCGAAGAGGCCTCTAGAGTAGAGCCATCCAATAGCGAAGCTCTGATTGAATTTAATGATATGAGTTATGCTTATCCTTCACGTCCCAATAATTATGCGCTAGAGAAATTAAACTTGGCGGTTAAGGCTGGCGAGAGTATTGCACTGGTTGGGCCATCGGGTGCAGGCAAGTCGACGTTGTTTGATTTGTTATTACGTTTTCGTGATCCGCAAAGTGGAGACATTAAAATATTAGGTAAGCCATTAACCGAGTGGGATTTACAAGAGCTGCGCAGCCAATTTGCCCTAGTGCCTCAGCAACCAGTTTTATTCAGTGCCAATGTTTGGGATAACTTAAAATATGGACGCCCTGATGCAACGAAAGAAGAAGTCATGGCGGCGGTAAAAGCGGCTCATGCGGAAGAATTTATTGAGCAGCTCCCTGACGGTTACCAATCCTTTTTAGGTGAACAAGGTGTTAAGCTTTCTGGTGGACAAAAGCAGAGGCTTGCCATAGCAAGGGCTATTTTACGCGATCCTAAAATTCTTTTATTAGATGAAGCTACCAGTGCACTCGATGCACAAAGTGAATTTTATGTGCAACAGGCACTGGATACACTTATGAAAGGTCGAACAACATTTATTATTGCACACCGATTAGCGACGGTTAGACACGTCGACAGGATTGCTGTCTTTGATCAAGGGCAGCTGGTGGATGTGGGCAGTCATGATGAATTGATTGCGAGCTCTGAATTGTATCGCCGATTATCTGAGTTGCAGTTTCAGGTAAGAGAAACTTCCTTAATTGACAAATAGGTAAATAATATTATAGTCTGCGCCTTTAGCATGGAAGCTAGGTGATTATTTCTATGTGACTATGATTAATTATTATTAAAAATTTATGGAAGAAACATGATCAAGCCTATTTCTGCAGCCACGCTACTTTCTCTTACTGTAATCTCTCTTAACACTCAAGCTAAGGTTGAACCGGGTATATTTATTGGACTGGATTTAAGTACTAGCATCACGGGTACTGCTAAAGCCGAGTCTGAAGTTTCAGACACTGAGAATGAAACAGACATTGATGCAAATGCTCTTAGTTTTTATATCGGTTACCGCTTTCCGACTAATAATCGTTTTCAAATATCTCTTACTTCTATCGACGTTAGCTATGACTCAGGTTCAGACCAAGAATTTAACGGTACCGATTTCGATTGGCAGTTCGTGTATGGCACTGACAAGTTACAACCTTATTGGGGTTTAGGCTTTGGTATATATACTTATGAAGATACGGCTAAAATTACAGAAAAAAATGACGACTTGTCTGGGGTTTCATTGCAGTTATTAGGCGGTATTAAATTTGATGTGCATGAGCATGTTGAATTTGATGTTTCATACCGTGTAAAAAGCATTGCTTGGCAGGATATTACTGTTTCGAATGGTTTTTCGACCGAAACAATTAGTTTAAGTCATACCACAAGCTCATTAAATTTTGGTGCTGCTTTTAAGTTTTAACGTTTAGTTTGTAATTCGAACAATCATAAAAAAGGGCGCAGCTGTTATAAAAATTATTATAATAGCTGCGCCCTTTTTTTACAGGTTATTGCTTAGATCAAGCCATTAACCAATACCGCAACGATAGCCGCGGGTGCTAAGAAGCGCAATATGAAATGCCAAATCTTGAACAGTGTAGGGTTTTCAATGCCGACGTTATTCATCATTGTGGTTTTAGACATTGTCCAGCTAGCGAATAATGCAATTAATAATCCACCCAGTGGCAACATGACGTTGGTTGTTGCGAAGTCTAATAAGTCAAAAATTGTTTTTTCAAACAGCGTTACATCAGACCAGATATTGAAAGAAAAGACCGTCGCTAAACCTAATAACCATGCACAAACTCCAATAATTACAGCAGCAACTGCACGGCTCATTTTATATTTCTCAACAAACCATGCAACGATTGGCTCGGCTAAAGAAATAGCAGAGCTCCATGCGGCGAAAGAAACCAAAACAAAGAACATAGTGCCAAAAATAACACCTGCGCTCATTTGTCCAAAGGCAATTGGCAGTGTTTGGAATAAAAGACCGGGACCCGCACTTGGTTCTAAACCGTTGGCAAAAACGATGGGAAAGATAGCTAAGCCCGCCATAATAGCAACTGCAGTGTCTAATAAAGCAACGATCACGACTGTTTTAGCAACAGACGTATTGTCCGGCATATAGGCTCCGTAAGCCATGATCGCCCCTAGGCCTAGGCTCAAGGTGAAGAAGGCATGACCTAAGGCAACGATGATACTTTCAGAGTTTAGTTTACTGAAATCAAAATCGAACATAAAAGCAAAACCTTGAGAAAAACCGCTGGAGCTCAAGGCATAACCAAATAAGATGAAAAGTAAGATGAACAAGGCGGGCATCAATACTTTAATTGCTTTTTCCAAACCAGCGTTTACACCGCGGGCTACAATACCCATAGTGAACAACATGAAAACAGTATGCCAAATAGTGAGCTGAGTCGGATCGCCTAGTAGATTGCCAAATATCTTACCAGAATCACCTGCACTGATATTAACGAATGTTCCATTCGCCATATCGACAGTATAAGAAAGAGCCCAGCCAGCGATAACAGAATAGAAGGATAAAATTAGGAAGCCTGCAATGGCGCCCATCCAGCCGATGATTACCCACAATGGACTAGCGCCTGCTTTTTGTGCCAGTGCCTTCATTGTATTAATGGGACTTTGGCGCCCCATACGACCCATAGATACTTCAGCAATCATTACCGGAATACCGATAATGCATATACAGAGTAAGTAGACCAGTACAAATGCCCCACCTCCATTTTCCCCTGTAATGTAAGGGAATTTCCAGATATTACCTAGACCAACAGCAGAACCTGTAGCGGCTAAAATAAATAACCAGCGGCTTTTCCAAAAGCCGTGCATGCTTGTATTCGAAGGCATAGGGTGTCCTTTATTATTCTTTATTGTTAAAAATTCGATGACCAGCGATAGTATAATACAAGTCAAAGATTCTAAATAGTCAACGGTAAATATTTTATCTTCACCGTGAAGTTATTTATAATTTAATCCAAAATCTATTATTAATAAAAATTCTCAACATGGGGGGACACAATAATATTGTGATCGAATGTTACGTAAAGGCATTGCATTGTTACATTACTCTTACACTATTAATTGTCTATTGGGTCCACTTTCAGGTAGTGTTTTTCGGTTAATATAAATTGATTGGGAACTTATCCGTTTAGTTGGGTTCCTGATCAGCTTATGATGAGCCTAATAAAAATTGTAAATTTAAGGTAACAAGAATATGAATAAAAAATCACTTTTAGCAATCGCGATAGCCAGTGTCGCTTTTTCTAGTGTTGCTACTGCAGCGCCCTCGGTTGATGTGTACGGTTTTGTCGATATTGGCTTAGAACAAATTAATGAATCAGGCTTGAGCAATGGCGCCGATATCTTTGCCGGTGGTTTTTCGCCAAACGGAAACAGTGATGAACAAGAATTTGCTTTAGCCAACAATGTGCAATCGCGTATTGGTGTTAAAGGCGGAGAAGATATTGAAGGTGGCTGGAAGGGCACCTATCGCATGGAATTTACCGCGAACGTTTTAGAAAGCGGTGGCGAGGCATTGAAAACTCGTTTGGGTTGGTTAGGCCTAGAAAAAGGTGAACACAGCTTTAAAATCGGTACTCAGTGGTCCCCATTCATGTCTTACAGCGCATGGAATACAAACCGTGGCGAATCACACGGTCTAGGGTCTTACTTTTATATTACAGATGAGCTAAAAGGTTCTATGGCTTACGGTTTCCGTAACTCAAGCATGATCAGCTATACCTACGGTAGTGGTGGTTGGGGAGCAGCATCTCCAGTAACCGCAACGGTTGCACTTCATGTGGGCGACGATGATCGTAAAGTCGGTGGTGAGCTAACCAATGACGCCGGTATTACCGGTATTACCCTCGCAGGTGCAACGACCCTTGGCAATGTGACTCTAAATGCGGTTTACGTTCAAAACTTAGTCTCAGAAAGTGATGCTGCAAAAGCTAACGTATCAGCGGCGAAAGACTTAGTGACTGAGCCTGCTATTTTTGGTGCGGGTGCTAAAATGCAAGTAAGCAAAGATTTAGAGTTTGGTTTTGCTTACCGCGGAGCTGATCGTGATACCGAAGAAAATAACTATACTTATACTACAACTGTTTCGACCCAGTATAAAATTAACGATAAAACAAATATTCATTTAGGTCTCGGTCAGGGCGAAGATGAAGATTCTTCTAAGCGTCAACTGAAGTCAAACTTCTTTGGCCAAATTTGGCATAATTTCTCTGACAGTCGTTCTGCGCGTTTTGAGTTAGAACATGTTGACTATGGCGATGATGGCGAAGCGTTGGTTACACTTGTGAGCATGCGTCAAGCTTTCTAATTAAAGCTGACTGATTTTGTTAGATTTTATAGTTCAAAGAAAGAGCGCATTATCTTAGATATTGCGCTCTTTTTTTATTTTCTTTATTTCTTTATTTCTTTATTTGTTATTAGTTTAGCTGCTGCAATGCTGCGGGTGTATCAACATCTATTAAACAAGCGCTATTAGTAATGTCGATTAACGTTTGTTGTTGAATAATCATTTTAGCGCCATCATCCCCAGTTAACTGACTTAATTTAAATCCGTGTTTCTGTGGAAAATATACAGGATGAGAGGGAATTCTTTTTCCATTTTTTAAAAAACTGGGTCTAACAATCTCCGCTGGGTCTTTAATAATATTATGTATCAGTGCTTCTATTACTTCGAGGGTGAGGAAGGGCATGTCTGCCAGAGAGACCATCCACCCTTGCCATGCCTGATTACTTTTAATACCGTAGGCAATGCTGTGCCCCATGCCTAAATGTGCTTCGTAGCAGAGTGTATGGGGTATTTGATGGTTGGTAAGATAATCAATTAAATTTTGGTTGTCTCCACGGGTGATAACGCACAGCTCTAATTGATACTTAAGCGCAATGGCTTGAAGTGGCGCCAGACTATGAGTAATGACTGAACGCCCGTCATGCATTTTAGCGAGTAACTTATCACTGCCAAAGCGGCTAGATTTTCCTGCGGCTAACACTAAAATTCCAAAGGCTGGTTTCATGATGTTATTTGCCTTTTTGATCGTTCTGCAATTAACTGAGCAGCGATGGATACGGCAATCTCATAAGGGGTATGGCTTTGAATATCTAATCCTATGGGTGCATGTAAGCTTTTAATTTGTTGAGGACTCAGTTCTAGCTCGAGCAAACGTTCACGACGTTTTGTGGAGGTGATAATCGACCCCATCGCACCAACATAGAAAGCATTGGTTTTTAACGCCTGCATCATTGCCATATCATCAACTCGCGGATCATGGGCGAGTGCGACAATTGCACAGTGATTATCGTGAAAAGCTTCGGCAATTAAATCATCCGGCATGGTCTTAATAATATTTACTCCTTCGACATGCCAGCCTTGCAAAAAATCATCACGAAAATCACACAGGGTAACTTCGAATTCTATATTTTTACAGATTTCAGCCAGGCAGCGAGACACTTCTCCTGCACCTATTAATAGTAGCTTGTCGTGAGGTTTTAGTGCGTGAATTATTTTATTGGTTGTGCGTAGAATATCCTGTTCGCTGACCACATTAGCTGTTTGTAGGCTGCCTTCGACCAGATCAATATGACGACTGATCCATTGGCGCGAGTGCAGAGCAATTGCTAACGTTTGAAAATGGGGTTGATCTTGGCTTTTTATTTTTTCTAATAAAATATCCAAATGACCGCCGCAGGGCAGTGCGAGTCGTGATCGCTGCTCAGCGTTTTCACCGTAACGAACAATGGTCGGGTATTTTACTTGGGCGCTAGGCTCGTCATTAGCAAGTTGATTCATCAACTCTTGCTCAATGCAGCCGCCGGAAAGAGAACCTATAATGCCTTTTTCTGGATGATAAATCATCATAGATCCTACTGGTCTAGGAGAAGATCCATAGGTTTTAATAACGGTGGCGAGCCAAGGCTGAAAACCTTGTGCTAACCAGAGGTTGAGTTGTTCGATGACAAATCGATTACTGCCATTCATAAAAGGGTGTCGCTCCTAACAGGATGGGGCGCATTAGAAATCAATAACTACTCCAATGTAAGCGGTAAGGAATAAAAGTGTTGCCCTGTTTTAGCCGTAATCGCATTCGCGACGGCTGAAGCAAGAGGGGGCACACCTGGCTCACCCACCCCTGTTGGCTTTTCATCACTATTAATAATATGTACGTCGATTTGTGGCGCTTGGTTCATGCGTAATAATTGATAATCGTGGAAGTTAGTTTGTTGTACGGTACCGTCTTTAATCGTAATTTTACCGTATAGCGCAGCGGTAAGGGCGAAAATGATGCCACCTTCCATTTGTGCAATGACTATATCGGGGTTAACAACCTGCCCGCAATCTACCACACAGACGACACGTTTTACCTTGATTTGATTATCTTTTGTAGCTGAATCTTTAATTTGTACATCGGCCACTTGAGCGACCCAAGTACCGAATGATTTATGAATCGATATACCTTGTGTGCAGCCCGGTAGTGGTGATCCCCAATGTGCTTTGGCTGCCGCCATTTTAAGCACGGCTTGAGCTCTTGGATGATTCTTTAATAAATCATAACGAAATTGATAAGAATCTTTTTGCGCTTTTATTACTGGTAATTGTGCTAGTTGCTCAATAAACGTTTCAACGATAAAGCCGTTATGGGAATAACCTACGCTGCGCCAGTTGCCAACTAATATACCGCTATCAGATTTTCTATAATCGACATTGATATTAGCAAAATCATAAGGGATCGCTTCAGCACCTTCGTAAATGGAACCATCAGCAGGAGCAATAATACCTTCTCCTAACTTGCCTGCACTTTCTAAAATGCCAAACATAAATTTTGGCATAAACGGGTATTGTGCTGGAGCTGCATCACCGACAAAATAATCGAAAACACCAGAGCCCGCCATTTGATGATTCCAGCCCGTTATCTCACCTGAGTTGTTAATACTTGCACTGAGTTTGTGATAGCTAGAAGGACGATACCAATCTCTTTGGGTATCTTCTTCTCGTGACCAAATTAATTTAATGGGTTGCTGCGCCATTTCACTGATGGCCGCGGCTTCGGCGACAAAGTCTTGATTGATGCGACGCCCAAATCCACCGCCAATGAAAGTAGTATGTATTTTAATATCAGAAAGCGAATAATCCGTCGCTTTCGCCGCCGCAACTTGTGCCATATCCGGTGATTGCGTTGGTGCCCAAATCTCTAAGCTTCCAGGCTTTGCCCAAGCGGAGCAGTTTTGCGGCTCTAGAGTTGCGTGGGCAAGAAAAGGCATTTCATATTCGGCGGTGATGGTCTGGGCAGCATTTTCTAAGGCGGACTTCATATCTCCTTCGCTGCGAACGTTGTTACCACTATCAGCGGCGAGATCTTTTTTATATTGAGCAAAGATACTGGCATCATCGACGTCAGTTAATTCACTCTCGTGCCATTCAACGTTTAAGGCTTGTTGTGCTTTACGCGCCTGCCAGTAACTTTTTGCCACAATAGCAATACCGATAGCACTGGGTCTATTGATCGCAAACACGTGTTCAACTCCCGGCATCTTTTCGATCTGGCTAGCATCAAAGTGCTTAATTTGGCTATCCCAACGAGCTGCACGAGTGAATACCGCGTATTTCATGCCGGGTAATTCGGTATCTATGCCGAAGTCTGCCGTGCCGGTTGCTTTTTTAAGGGCATCAAGGCGTTTATTGTATTTACCAATGACTTTAAAATCGGCTTTGTCTTTTAACGGGATATCGTTGGGTACTGAATAGGTAGCGGCAATACTGGCAAGTTGGCCAAAAGTGATTTGTTGATCAAACAGTGGGTGTCCGTTTGATTTGTTAATCACTGAGCCATTTTCAGCATTGCATTCGTTTGCGTTAATGCCCCAAGTATGTGCCGCGGCTTTTATAAGCATTATACGAGTAGCAGCTCCAGCTGCGCGGATGATGTGCCAGCTGCTCGTGACACTGGTGCTACCTCCCGTAATTTGAATGCCATAAATCGTATTACGATAAACAGAATCAACACCGGCAAAACTGACATTGACTTTCTCTGGGTCGACTTCGAGTTCTTCCGCTAATAACGTAGTCATGCCGGTATACGTGCCTTGGCCCATTTCTACGCGGTCGAGCACAAAATGAATACTATTATTGCTGTCAATACGGAGCCAAGCATTCGCATTCCACTGATCGGTTTCACCTGCTTGCTGCATACCGTTATTCTTTAAGTTTGCACAGCTCGGTAGGGCGATAGATATCATTAAACCGCCACTTCCCATAGCTGTGGCTTTAAGGAAGCTGCGTCGTGATTGTTTAAGCTCAGTGCCTGATGAAGTCATTATTTAGCCTCCATAATATTAGTGAACAGTTCAAAGTTGTTGGTTGCTTTATTAGCGGCGACGGACTGAATAGCGGCTTTAATGCGTGGATAGGTACCGCAGCGGCAGATATTTCCGCTCATAGCGCTATCAATATCGTGATCGTTAGGCTGGGCATTACTTGCGAGTAACGCCGTAGCTGACATTATTTGTCCGGACTGGCAGTAACCGCACTGAGGAACATTGTGTTCAATCCAAGCTTGTTGCACGGAGCTTAAAGAATCAACATTACCAACGCCTTCAATGGTGGTGATCGTTTGGCCTGCAACGGCACTGATGGGTGTAATACAGGTACGAATAGGGGTGCCGTTTAAATGCATGGTGCAGGCCCCGCATAGACCAGCTCCGCAGCCAAACTTACTGCCTTTAAGACCTAAAAAATCACGGACAACCCATAACAAAGGGGTGTCGACTTCGACGTCCAGGGAGTGTTCTATGCCGTTAACGGTTAGTTTAATCATTGTTATTTTCACTTGTTACAAGGCGGCTGATGTAGCGAGATTAGCAATTGCGCATAGATGACGCAAAGTTACTTTAATGAATGGCAGGAGTATAAGGTGTTTTCTGCTAAAATCTTGCCATTATTCTTATCGTTAGGGCAGTATGATGGCAAAAAAGTTCTATGTGATTTGGGTTGGGCGTGAACCTGGTATTTATACTGATTGGCCCACGGCGCAGAAACAAGTGATGAAATTCGCGGGTGCCAAGTATAAATCGTTTCCGACTAAGGCCGCAGCCGACGCAGCATTTTCTGACGGGTCTGTTAGTGCTACAGGTATCACTGCTGCTGGTTCAAAGTCTAGTGGCACTGTTAGTAAAACAAGTCGTGGTAATAATCTATCCGCACCACCGATTAAAACCGATGTGGTGATTTATTGTGATGGCGGCTGTGACCCCAATCCAGGCAAGGCCGGGTCTGGGGTTGCGGTTTATCAAGATGATCAGCTCATTCAACTTTGGTACGGGGTTTATAACCCTAATGGCACTAATAATACCGCTGAGTTGAGTGCCTTGTTATATTCTTTGCAACTGGCTCAGCATGCCACTCAGCGAGGTTTAAGTGCGCAAATATTGTGCGATTCAATGTATTCGATTCAATGTATTCGTGATTGGGCTTCTGGCTGGGAAAAAAATGGCTGGAAGAAGAAAACAGGAGAAATCAAGAATCTTGCTATTATTAAGCCAGCTTATGCTTTGTATAATGAAATTAAGGATAAGGTTTTGCTATCCCATGTAAAAGCTCATGCCGGCACCGAGGGTAATGAATTGGCCGACCGTATGACTATGGTCGCGGTTGAACGCAAAGATCCCGCTTGGGTGCAGTATGAGAAGGACTCGAATGATGGTTTTAGCATTCCTGCGCTATTAAAGATGCGAGCGGGTTAACTGAGATCGAGATGAGGAGAAGTCACTCTCCTCGCTCTTGCCAATCAGCTGCTTGTTGTGAGTCACTGGTTTTGGCATCAACCCAGCGTTCCCCAATGCTGCTTTGGGTGTCTTGGGAGTTTTTAATTGTTTCTTTTTTCCAAAATGGCGCTTCGGTTTTCAAAAAATCCATGATGAACTGCGAGGCTTCATACGCGGCAACCCGGTGGGCACTACTGACGCCTACCAGCACAATTTGATCGGTCGCCTGTAATTCACCGACCCGATGAATAATACGCACACCCTCTAAAGGCCAGCGTTGCTGAGCCTGTTGTGCAATATCGCTTAATACATTCTCCGTCATGCCCGGATAATGCTCCAAGGTCATGCTACTGACTTGGGCATGGTCACTAAAGTCCCTTACCAAGCCGACGAACATAACAATAGCGCCGCTTTGTAAACTGCGTTCGCGCAGTTGTTGATATTCAAGAGGGAAATCGAAGTCTTCGTTTTGAACAGAAATCATAGTTTATCGACAGCTTATTTACACAGGTTGTATGTATTGGCAGTATGGAATGCTATTGAATTCCGTTCAACTCGATTTATCTATTTTGCTTAAAAACCTGATTCTTGCAGGTGCTGAGTCATTTGAACTAACGTTTGGGCCAACAGAATCTTGATCTCGGTTGTTATAATCATGATATGGCCCAGCTAATTGATAACTGGGCCTTTTTTGTGTCTTGACACAGGGAAATGCAAGAGTAATGTGGACAAACAATAAATGCTTATAGGAAAGCAATATGCCATATCACGACAACGTTGTAGATGAATTAAATTTGCTGGTAAAATTTAACCTGCGTTCTATGCAAGAAGGTATTAAAGTACACCATGATGCGGCTATTTCTCTTGTTGAGGCCGCAGAGCGTCTTCACAGCAAAGGGATGATTACCCAGATTGACGGGGGTTATTTGACCGACAGAGGTGTTGAAACCGCTGAAAAAGCACAGGCATTAATTGCTGCTTTAGAAGTGAAAGTCACCTGATAGTCTTGTAGACAATTATTTTAACGGGGCAGGTCGTCGTATTTTAATCGCGAACCTGCCTGTATAAACTAAAAATTTCTTTTAGCGGTTGTAGTGAAAATCATGAAAGGTTTTTAGTAATCTAGGGGCTCACTGAATCATATTCAGCGGGAGCTTAGACTGTCAGATGTATCAACCTGACACATCCCACATCCTCATTCATTGTACATTGTCCAAAAAATCCATATAGGAACCCTCACTATCTTCGAGTTCATTTTTGATGGCACTGAGGAGGTCCACAACAATTTTGCCTATGAAATTTTCGTCATTCAGTAACAAATATTTACGCCTGTAAATGTAATGTTGAAAAGCGAACGATATCAAAAAAAGCATATACTATTTTTTATAATAAAAATTTATGTGATTAAAATTAAAATTAACAATAACAATAACAATAAATATTTTAAAATATAATTCTAAAAAATAATGCCAACGGAATTTCAGTCGTGTTACAAGAATTAACAAAATTACTAATCATATCTTTTGAGAATCTAATGCTATAAATGATTTATAAGCTACATTAAATGGATAACTGATATTTAGTGGAGGACTTTCATTGAAGACTTTAGATAAAAAACTTTTCTATCTGTTGCCTAGCAGCATCGCTTTGATAGCATTTCTTATGATTTTTTTCTTTATTAATGTAGAAATTATCTTATTATTGTTTATGTCATCAGTCATGGTCGGCTGGAGTTTGATTATTGGCTATATGCTATATAACAAGGCGCAATTGGCACAATCGAAACTTGAATCCTCTCTCAATCAACACAGTAACACCTCTACTCACCAAACACAGTCTTATATTGATGCACTGGAAGTTTTAG
Organism: Oleispira sp.; assembly: GCA_047612075.1. GTDB lineage: Bacteria > Pseudomonadota > Gammaproteobacteria > Pseudomonadales > Oceanobacteraceae > Oleispira. The sequence continues at coordinate 156,223 of JBLGAF010000003.1, read as the reverse complement.
TAGGTGAGGTTATTCCTATTGTCGCTAAGCAAATTCAAACATCAAAACAACATACAGAAAGTGAAATTTTAAGTTTAACTGATACTTTTTTTGAGATGACGAAAAGATTAGATACTTTACTCGCTAATCAATATAAAAATGATGATGACGCTGCCATCGATATGTTGCTAACAGACTCAAAGTTTACTTTGAGTGGTGTCATTAAAGAACTTAGTAATATCAGTATCGCTGAGAAAGCTATGTTCCAGGAAGTAGTAAAACTTTCTAACCATACGGCAGAACTTGAGAGTATGGCTCATGAAGTTCGAGCCGTTGCTGATAATATTAACTTACTTTCTCTTAATGCTGCTATTGAAGCTGCAAGAGCGGGTGAGCATGGGCGGGGTTTTGCCGTTGTAGCTGATGAAGTAAGAAATCTTGCGATTTCCTCTGCTGATACAGGCCGTAGGATTAACGATACGGTTAAAGATATAAATATTGCAATGAGGTTCGCATTAGAATTGGCCAAAGATACTACCAGTACAGATGAAGACCTTATTGGAAGTAGTTCTGGGAGTATTGAAAAAGTATTAACTAATATTGAAAGTACACTAAATTCATTTAAGAAAAATGGACAAATACTTTCTGAGGCTTCAGAGAACATTAAAAGCGAAATTCATAATGTGATAACAGCATTGCAGTTTCAAGATAGAGTCACGCAAATGCTTGAACACGCAGAGCATAATTTGGATGCTCTAAATGAGTTGTTGTTAGATAATAAAAAGATTGCGTTTACAGAGCGAACCGCAGAATTAATTAAGGATAATGATATTCTCAAAAAAATGGAGCTTCGTTATACAATGCCGGAAGAACTGGCTAATCATCAAGCAATTATTACCGGAGAATATAAGGTAAAAAATAAAAACTCATCCAGTGAAGACATAACATTTTTTTAATAATGAGAAATTAATTATCGAGGGATAAAACGAATGGCAAAGACAATAATGATCGTTGATGATTCTGCATCTATTAGAAAGGTCGTTCGGTTGACCCTAGAAGCTGAGGGTTTTGATGTCATCGACGCCATAGATGGTGTTGATGCACTGAAAAAATTGAATGGAGTGAAAATCCATTTATTAATCACCGATGTGAATATGCCCAATATGGATGGTATAACCTTGGTGGAGGAAGCAAAAAAACTTCCTGACTATAAGTTCACTCCGATGATGATGCTGACCACAGAAGCCGGAGATGAAAAGAAAATGCTAGGTCGTTTTGCAGGTGCGAAAGCCTGGTTAGTTAAGCCCTTTCAACCTCCTATGTTATTAAATGCAGTATCAAAGTTAATTCTACCCTAAAGCAATACTCTTAGAATACTAAGCGTATATTGAATAGGAATATATTTTGACTATTAGAATAGAAGATAAAAAAGACTCTCCAACATTGATATTCATTCAAGATGAAATGACGATTTATAATGTGTTGGAACATAAAGACAAATTGTACCCTTATTTGAAAAATGAACATGGTCTTCAAATAGATTTGTCAAATGTTTCGGAGATAGATAGTGCAGGTATGCAGCTATTGATTTTTTTGAAATATCAATCTCATATAGAAGAAAAAGAAATTATTTTTATTGAACATAGCGAATCTGTTATGGAAGTGATAAACATATTTAATTTTTCTTCATTTTTTGATGTTCCAGTTATATCGTCAGTAAACTAGGATCGCTCATGAAAGATCTCGATTTAGATTCAGCCATAGAAACCTTTGCAGAAGAAGCTCAGGAGCTATTGGTAGAAATGGAAAATGCCTTACTGGCGTTAGAAGATACGCCTGATGACAGTGAAATGATCAATAGTTTATTTCGCGCAATGCATACAATTAAAGGTTCATCAGGACTGTTTGGATTTAATGTCATTGTTGAGTTTACCCACGAAGCTGAAACTATTTTAGATCAAGTCAGAAACAATGAAAAAACTCTTGATTATCCTCTGATCTCTGTTCTTTTGGACTGTAAAGACCATACTGCAAGCCTCTTAGCACATTGCATAAGTTCTTCTGATGAGGAGTTATCTGAGGAATTAAAAAATATTGGTAATGAACTTATTATTAAGATCACTGGTAAAACAGATTTTGAAAATTCAGAACGTATATCAATAACAGAAACTGTTCTAGAAAATACTAGTGAAGGTGCGGATCCTAATAATTGCTGGTTCATATCGCTAGCATTTAACATAGACGCCTTTCGAATGGGAGTAGATCCTTTATCTTTTATCCGATATATGAAAAGCAATGGTGTAATTCAGGCAATTTTACTATTGACTCCTGCAATGCCAGAATCCAAGAATTTTGATCCTGAGAGTTGTTATTTAGAATATAAAATTGCCTATAAGACGGATTTTGATAAGAAGGCTATTGAAGATATTTTTGAATTTGCGAGCGATGACTGTGAAATAGGTATTTTAGCTCCCAATTCAAAAGCAGAAAAATACATCGCTTTGCTTGATGGCCTATCAGATGATCACGTTCAGTTATTGAGTGACATGCTTCTTGAGGTTGGAATGCTAACTGAGGCTGATATTAGCAGTGAAGTAACAAAGACAATAAGTTCGGTTAGTAAAGAAGAACTCTTAGTAGAAAATTCTTCTGAACAACAGATTATTCAGCATGAACTGGCTGACGAAAAACTGCAAAAACAAACAACAATAAAAAAACAAGTTGCCCCAGAATCCAATTTTATTCGAGTAGATTCGGCAAAGTTAGGCCATTTGATTAACCTTGTTGGTGAGTTGGTTATTTCAGGTGCTGCTATTAATTTAATGGTTGAGCGCCATGGCCTTTTAGAAGTAGAAGAAGTAGCTGAAACTATGGGTACTCTAGTCAGTGATATTAGGGATACAGCCCTGGACCTAAGAATGGTACCTATCGGTGAAACCTTCTCAAGATTTAGACGTGTAGTCAGAGACATTAGTAAAGAACTCAACAAAGATATTCAACTTACTATCACTGGTGGAGAGACTGAACTTGATAAAACAGTTGTAGAAAAAATAAATGATCCCCTCACGCACCTAATTAGAAATTCTTTGGATCATGGTATTGAAACGCCTGAGCAACGTCTCGTATCAGGCAAGGATCCAAAAGGTAATATTCAGTTAAATGCTTATCACGAATCAGGACATATTGTTATTCAAATTATTGATGATGGTATTGGTCTTGATACAGATAAAATTCTGACTAAAGCAATTAAGAACGGATTAATTTCTGAAGATCATAACCTCACTGAACAAGAAACTTACAATTTGATTTTTGCAGCGGGTCTCTCCACCAAAGCACAAGCTACTGATTTATCAGGCCGTGGTGTTGGTATGGATGTTGTGAAAAAAAATATCGAAAGTCTAAGAGGATCTGTCAATGTAGGTAGTGTTCCTGGACAAGGAACTACCATCACTATTCAGCTGCCACTTACATTAGCGATTATTGATGGTTTCATGGTTGAAGCTTCCCGTGAACGTTATATCATTCCTTTGTCTATGGTCGAAGAATGTGTCGAAATGAACAGCAGCGAATGGGAAGTCAACGATGTTTCTCATTACGTCAACTTAAGGGGGGAGGCTTTGCCCTACTTAAGACTCAGCGATTACTTTAGTGAAACTGGCAGCATCACTAAGGAGAAAAGAGAAAGTTTAGTTGTTGTCCGCTTTGGCCAGCGAAAGGCTGGGTTTGTAGTCGATAAATTACATGGGGAGCACCAAACTGTGATCAAGCCTTTAGGCAAGGTATTCGAAAAAATGGCTGGCTTAACCGGTGCAACTGTTTTAGGTGACGGTAATGTCGCTCTTATTCTGGATGTACAAGGTCTCATTAAAAAAGCGACTAGCAAAGTCTAGTTAAAATATAAACAATTTAAAACTACTACTTATTAAAAAATACTTAAAAATTAAACTTTAACGTTTTTTATGGCGGATAAGAAAATGAAAATAAACGACTTTAGTATTAGAATAAAAATATTAACTGGAGCAATGTTACTCGTCGCTATTACTATCATGTTTGGTTGGCTATCGAGAGGATATATTAATGATATTTCTGCAGCATTATTTGAAATAACTGACAACGATGCTAAATCAGTCGAGTATGCAACTGGCGTCGAACGTATGGCGTTAGCAACCATTATGGAAGAAAAAAATTATCTGATTTTTGAAAAAGACGAATCTTTTAAAAATGCAGAAGATAATATAATTAAACTCTATGCCTATTTAGATCAAGTTGATGAGTTGGCCAATAGGTTTGATAATACTACTCTTTTAGCTCAATCTAAAATAGCGAGAGAAGGGGCAAAGAAATACGCAGAAAAATATCGATTAGGTGTTGCTTCTTTAAAAGAAAATAAAAATCTCGTTGCTGAAATGGACAAGAAAGGAAATATTGTTGGGCAAGCCGCTGATACCTTCTTAGAGCTGCAAGTTAAAGCGTATTCTGATGCAATGAATGACGGCGCTGAAGCAGGAGTGCTAGATAAATATGTTCAACGTTTCATTCTCACTACAAATATTTATGAACACGCCTTAAAAATAATGCTAGCCGAAAAAGAAGAAGTTAATTATAAAACACGTATAGCATGGAAAGAAATGCAAGAGTTACTACCCGTTCTTATGAGCTTATATGATGATCTGGAAGAAATGACGACAGATTCAGTCGAAAATCGACTTATCACTAATGCTCGTCAAGCTACAATCGATTATCAAAATTCAGCTGAACGTTGGATTATGAATGACAATAAAATGATAACAATTCTTAACGAAATGGAAGTTTTAGGTAAAAATGTTATTCAGCAAGCAGCCAGTGCCCAAGAGTCCGGTTATGCTCATTTATATGAATCTCGGTCAACCGCTGAAATATTGGTCGATGATGCAAATAATATTATTATAGTTGTTATTGTTGTTGCAACAATTATAGGTATGTTAGTTGCTCTTTTCTTAGCATCATTAATTACTAGGCCATTACAAAAAGGACTTGTCTTTGCTGAACAGCTTGCAGAAGGTAATCTAGTCGCACATTTGGATGTCGATCAAAAAGATGAGATTGGTCAGTTGGCTAATGCCCTTATTAATATGCGTGACCAAATTAAAGACGTCATTCAAACGGTTCGTTCAGGTGCTGATAATCTAGCCAGCTCTTCACAAGAAGTAAGTGCGACGGCACAAACTATTAGCCAAGGTGCTGCCGAACAGACCAGTAGCGTGGAAGGCACGACGGCTGCAGTGAAACAACTGGATGCTTCCGTACAACAAAATGCTGAGAACTCAAATGTTACAGAAAAGCTAGCTACTACTTCTTCAGCACAAGCAGAGGAGGGGGCATTAGCGGTAACGAATACTGTAAGTGCAATGAAAAATATTGCTAAGAAAATTAGCTTAATTGAAGATATTTCTTATAAAACGAATCTGTTATCACTTAACGCAGCGATCGAAGCTGCCTCTGCGGGTGAGCATGGTAAAGGTTTTGCTGTCGTTGCCGCTGAGGTAAGAAAATTAGCAGAAAGTAGTCGCATAACTGCTGAAGAAATTAGTGAGTTGGCTACCAATAGCGTCGATATCGCTGAAAAAGCTGGTAAGTTGATTACAGACGTTGTGCCAAATATCGCGAAGACATCAGGATTAGTCCAAGAGATTAGCGCCGCATCAGAGGAACAAGCCACTGGTGTCCGTCAAATTAATACGGCTATGGGGCAGCTCGAACAAGCCACTCAACAAAATGCGGCGGCTTCAGAAGAGTTAGCTGCAACGTCAGAAGAACTTAGTGGCCAAGCCGAGCAGCTTCAACAAGCGGTGGCTTATTTTCAGCTTGCGGAAGGCCATAGTGTATCGACACTATCCAATGAGCGAAGAGTAACGGTTACGCCAAGAAAAACTCAGTCTCAAGTTCTAAAAACCCCTGTGTCTAGTAACGACAATCTGGATTTTAATCAAAAAGACTTTGAAAAGTTTTAGTGCAGGAGTTTAATATGAATAATTTATCAGTTCAGCATAGCGCTGCAGCAGACGATGAACTTCTGGTGCAAGAGCTACAGGGACAATACCTGACTTTTCAGGTTGCTAATGAAGGCTTAGGAATCAATATCCATGAAGTGAAAGAGGTTATTGAAATTAGTAATATTACTCGTGTACCTATGACCCCTGACTATATCAGGGGGGTCATTAATCTACGGGGTAATGTTGTTCCTGTTATAGATTTATCGTCTCGTTTAGGTTACGAAAAATCCAGCGTTACTAAGCGTAGCTGCATTATTTTGATCGAGATTATCACAGATGGGGAGTTGCAGAGCATTGGCATGCTAGTTGATCAAGTCAAAGAAATACTAGAAATTTCGAAGGATAACATTCAACCGGCACCCGAATTTGGTGCTGATATTAGAGTCGATTTTATTCAAGCTATGGGTAGAGTCGGTGATGAATTTATTATTTTACTAGAAATTAGTAGCGTTTTATCGGTTGCAGAGCTGTCACAACTTAAAAAGACGATGAAAAAAGAGGCACTTCCATTGCCAGAATTAGAAAGCGAATAAATAGGTATTCGCTACCATTTTAAAACTATTGAAGATTGATTAATAAATATGACCTTTATTAACGTTACCTCAATTACCACGAAAGAATTTTCACGGTTTAGTCAGTTTATTTATGACTATGCGGGTATAAAACTATCTCCAGTTAAAAAAATCATGGTAGGGAATCGTCTTTCTAAGCGACTCAATTATTACCAACTTGATACATTCACTCAGTATTATGATCTGGTGATGAGTAAAGAATATCCTAATGAGTTGCAAATGATGGTTGATATATTGACCACCAATGAAACCTATTTCTTTCGTGAGCCTCAACACTTTGAATATTTAAAAGACAATGTGATTAAAAATTTTAAGGGAAGTAAGTTTCGTATCTGGAGTGCAGCAAGCTCTTCAGGAGAAGAAGCTTATTCGTTAGCGATGTTACTTTCTGAAAATTTGCCTAACATTACTTGGGAAGTTATTGGCAGTGATTTAAGTAAAACCGTTTTAGCAAAAGCTCAGCTGGGCATTTATCCAATGAGTCGATTAGAACTTCTCGATAATAAGCTAATGAAAAAATATTGCTTAAGGGGAGTTCGTTCGCATGAAGGCACTTTTCGTATCGATGAAAAGTTACGTGAACGAACCCATTTTGGACAGGTAAACTTAATTGAACCCATAACAGCTAATATTGGGACATTTGATGTTATTTTCTTGAGGAATGTTTTGATCTATTTTGACACCCAAACCAAAAAATCAGTTGTAGAGCGAATCATTTCTAAATTAAAGCCAGGCGGTCTTTTTTTCATAAGTCATGCAGAAACATTGAGCCAAGTAACGGATATGTTAGAAATGATACAGCCTTCTATTTATATGAAAAAATGAATAAGCAATTTCTTAAAAACCCCCAGCGAATTATTATCAATCCGGGCGAATTCTACGTCAGCACAGAACAAGAAGTCATTTCTACCTTGTTAGGTTCGTGTGTGGCTGCTTGTCTGTACGATCCCGTCAATAATGTAATCGGTATGAACCATTTTTTGTTGGCCTATCGACATCATTCTTTTAATCGATCCTCTCTCGAGTCACAAGAAGGGCGTTATGGTATACACGCCATGGAACTATTGATCAACGACATGATGGCAAAAGGTGCTAATCGAAATAATCTTAAAGCGAAATGTTTTGGTGGAGGTGACGTGTTACACCTTCGAGGCGACCAAAGAGGGATAGGAAGTATTGGTGGTGCAAATATTGATTTCATTCGAGAATTTTTAAGAAACGAAAATATACCTATTGTAAGTTCTGATTTGGGGGGTAATATTGGAAGAAAAATTCATTTTGTTGGCGGTGATCATTCAGTGTTTGTGAGTATTATCGGTAAGCAACAAGAACGCGAGATTGAAAGAGGAGAGCGAGTTTATTGGAATAAAACAATTAAGGAACATGAAGAATCAACGGCATCAGTTATAACTGATGCCCAATCTGAATTTTGGTAGGGCTATATGGCAGACATTAGAGTATTTATTGTTGATGATTCAGCCGTTGTAAGGCAAGTGCTTGGCAACGTACTGGATAGTATCACTGGAATAACCGTTATAGGATCAGCTCCTGATCCTATTTTTGCTATAGAAAAATTACAAAAAGACTGGCCCGATGTCATTGTGCTAGACATTGAAATGCCTAGGATGGATGGTGTCACTTTTTTAAAGAAATTGATGAAAGAGCATCCTATTCCTGTCGTTATATGCTCAACATTAACGACTAAAAGTGCTGACATTACCATGCAAGCGATGAGTGCTGGTGCTGTTGATATCATAACCAAACCAACGGTTAATTTAAAAGCTTTCTTGCAAGAATCGAAAGCCTTGATGGCGCACACCATTCAGGCAGCAGCCATGTCAAAGATGTCTGCAATCAGAAAAAATGATGGCAAGCCATCAATTATTAAGCCACTACAAAATATTAATCCTCGATTAGCTATGTCAGAAACAACTGATAGAGTTATTGCTATTGGTACCTCAACAGGAGGTACGCAGTCATTAGAGGTTATATTAACGCGACTACCTAAAACAGCCCCTGGAATTGTGATAGTTCAGCATATGCCAGAAGCTTTCACTGCCGCATTTGCAGAACGCCTTAATGGCATTTGTGAAGTCACTGTAAAGGAGGCGAAAAATAATGACAGGGTTATGCCTGGGCTGGTATTTATTGCTCCCGGAGGTCGGCATTTACTATTGCGACGCAGTGGTGCTCAATACCGTTTGGAAGTTAAAGATGGGCCTTTAGTTACCCGTCATAAACCTTCAGTTAATGTCTTGTTTCGATCTGTTGCAACGTCTGCTGGTAAAAATGCTATCGGAATCATTATGACGGGAATGGGTGATGATGGTGCTAAGGGAATGAAAGAGCTCCATGATACTGGTGCACTGACCATCGCTCAAGATGAAAAAAGCAGCGTTGTTTATGGCATGCCTAAAGAGGCAATTAAACAAGGAGGCGTTGATGGCGAACTTGCTTTAGATGACATCCCAAAATTGATTATTACATCTCCCAACCGTGCCATGTTTTTAATGAATAATAAAACTCATAAATAATGCAGATTGAACTCTACAATCTGACGATATCGACGAGAGGATCTCTCAAGTTTTTAATTTAGTAGGGTCAACATATTATTAGCCAAGTTAGATACAGGTATTAATCATCGTTAATACTTAACTTAACTGCTAAGAATACAATTGGGGGAGATTTGAAACTTGCAGTAAAAAAATGGTGGGCCCTCGCAGACTTGAACTGCGGACCTGCCGATTATGAGTCGGATGCTCTAACCAGCTGAGCTAAGGGCCCTCTATCTATTAATAACGATAGGGTGTCATCGATTGATAACGTTAGCGAGTATAACCATGCTTTACAAAGAGCGCCACCCCTTTGATTTAAAAAAGAAAAACGAATGATCGAAAAAAGAAAAACCCGACAAATGTCGAGTTTTCTGGTTGCATTTTGAACAATGAAACAACTCTATGCTGTTTTATTCATCCAAGAAGCTACGCAAGTGATCAGAGCGAGTAGGGTGGCGTAATTTACGCAGCGCTTTTGCTTCAATCTGGCGAATACGTTCACGAGTAACGTCGAACTGCTTACCAACTTCTTCTAAAGTATGGTCAGTGTTCATATCAATACCAAAACGCATACGCAGAACTTTGGATTCACGAGCGGTTAGGCCTGACAGTACGTCACGAGTCGCATCGATTAAGCCGCCAGTGGTCGCTGTGTCGATGGGTGATTCAGACATGGTATCTTCAATGAAGTCACCTAGGTGCGAATCTTCGTCATCACCGATTGGGGTTTCCATTGAGATAGGTTCCTTGGCAATTTTAAGTACCTTGCGAACTTTATCTTCTGGCATTTCCATGCGCTCTGCCAATTCTTCTGGCGTTGCCTCACGGCCCATTTCTTGTAGCATTTGACGAGAGATACGGTTCAACTTGTTGATCGTTTCAATCATGTGTACAGGAATACGGATAGTACGGGCTTGGTCAGCAATCGAGCGAGTAATCGCCTGACGAATCCACCAAGTTGCATAAGTCGAGAATTTATAACCACGACGGTATTCAAACTTGTCTACGGCTTTCATCAAACCTATGTTGCCTTCTTGAATCAAGTCCAAGAACTGTAGGCCACGGTTGGTATACTTTTTCGCAATCGAGATAACCAAGCGTAGGTTGGCTTCGACCATTTCTTTCTTAGCACGACGTGCCCGAGCTTCACCGATAGAAACGCGACGGTTTACTTCTTTGATCTCAGGAATGGATAGACTTACATTCTGTTCAATCGTTCTAATTTTTTTCTGTGCGCGCTCAATGTCGAACTTATAAACAGCTACTTTCTCTGAATACGGCTTATCTGCAGCGATTAAATCATCAACCCAATTCAGGTTCGTTTCGTTACCTTGGTAAGATTTGATGAATTCTTTACGATCCATACGGCACTTACGAGTAAGTAAAACCATAATGGCGCGTTCTTGGGTGCGAATCGCTTCTTGTGATTCCCGAGTGTTGTTAACCAATGCTTCAAAATAACGCGGAGTTAGTTTGATTGGAGCAAATACTTCTGCTAACGCTTTAAAGGCAGCTTCAGCTTCTTTGGTCTTGCGTCCATGGTTCTCAAGAACGACGACTAAAGCATCGAAAGCGACACGAACTTCTTTGAAACGGCCTTGAACCATTTCAACGTCCATGCCACCGCTTTCTTCATCGTCATCGTCATCATCAGAGTTATCATCAGATTTTTCAGTTTTTGCAGCTTTTGGCTGAGTCTGAGGCGGCGGAGTTGGGATTTCATCAGAAGGGTCAATGAAGCCATTGAAAACGTCACCAATGCGGTTAACGTCATCTTCAGCGCCTTCAAAAGCGGTTAATACGGTTTCAACAGTACCCGGATAATACGCAAGGGCCGACATCACTTCGCGGATGCCTTCTTCAATGCGTTTGGCGATAACGATTTCGCCTTCACGGGTTAGTAGTTCAACCGTTCCCATTTCACGCATGTACATACGTACTGGGTCAGTTGTGCGGCCAACGTCACTATCGACAGCGGCTAGGGCGGCGGCGGCTTCTTCAGCAGCGTCGTTATCGGTATCATTACCGGCCACGAACATAGCATCGGCATCGGGCGCGACTTCAGATACCGGAATACCGATATCGTTAATCATACGAATGATGTCTTCTACTTGATCTGGATTCGCGATGTCATCGGGTAAGTGGTCGTTTACCTGAGCATGAGTAAGGTAACCTTGTTCTTTACCCTTGGCGATGAGGTCTTTTAAACGCGATTGTTGTTTATTCGCTGACATATGGGCCCTGTTGTAGTCGTCGCAGTAGTCTGCTCGGTGGCTAGGCAATAAACCCGAAAGTATAAACGCTAACCACGCATTGCGCTAGGCAAAGCGATAGCTTGAGTACGAATTGATATTTAAATTGTTTATTTAATTTGGGGGTGAATCAAATTAATTCAAGGGTCGGTTATTTTTTGTACTTTTTTAAGTTGTCTTGGTAGGGCAACGTAACGGGCTTTTTCTTCTTTTGTTAAGCTAGAAAATGAGGTTGTAGTGATTTTATTTTGTAGGGTTTGAAATTCACGACGTAATAACCTTAGCTGAAGATTTTGTAATGTGCCTTGAATATCACCACTATGATCAACACCTTCTGGGAGTTCTAAGGTTTGATTGGCAATGTTCTTTAGCTGTTCGGAAAAGGGTGTTCCTGTCCATTGAATTAATAGACCAATACTGCTGCTTTGAGGGCTTTGCTTTAGTTTCTTTAAAATCTCACACAGCAGACGTTCACTTTCATCTTCGGGTTCAAAGTCTTCTAATAGCTCAATGCGTTGAGCGCTTTCAGGAAATTTGACCAGCAAATGCAGTGCTTTTTGGGTGAGGAGCGCTAGTTGTTTATCTTCTTTTGTATTCGTTCTTGGTGATGAGCGTTTAGCGTCATTGGTATCAATGAAGTCACCGACATTAATGTCTTGCTCTTCGCCATTATCGTATTGATGATCATCGTGACTGCTGGCTGCGTGAGATTGCATAGAAGAGACGTGATTATGTGTATTCTGCTCTGGTTGCTCAGTATCTTGCTGACGATTGGCTCTGTGCTGATTTGGTTGTTCTGTTTCTGTCGGCAGTAATTTAGCCAGAATCTCTTGTTTGATACCCGTTTCTTGGGAAAGTTGCTGCTGCATCAATTCTTTCAACATGCCTGTTGGTAGGCGAGAAATTAACGGTGCGGCGATTTGCCCAAAGCGTGCCTTGCCATCAAGGGTATCAAAATCAACTTGCTCTTTGACATTATCGAATAAAAACTCAGGTAAGTGCTTTGATTTATCTAAACGTTTCTCAAAGGCCTCTTTGCCTTCTTTGCGCACTATGGTGTCCGGATCTTCACCATCCGGTAAAAATAGAAAGCGTGCTTGTAAGCCGTCTTGCAGTGCTGGAAGGACAGTTTCCATCGCTCGTAACGCCGCTTTGCGCCCCGCATTATCGCCATCAAAACAGAATATAATTTCTGGTACAACTTTGAATAAGCGGCGTATGTGATGTTCGCTGGTCGAGGTGCCTAGTGTGGCGACGGCGTAATGAATACCGTATTCGGCTAACGCCACGACATCCATGTAACCTTCAACAATAATCATGCGAGTTAGTTTTTGGCGAATTTTACGGGCTTCATAAAGCCCATAAAGTTCTTGGCTTTTATGGAAAATAGGGGTTTCTGGGGAGTTGAGATATTTTGGTTTTTCGTCACCCAATACGCGTCCACCAAAGGCGATCACCTGGCCTTTCACATTGCGGATTGGAAACATGACGCGATCACGAAAGCGGTCATAGGTGCGGCCATCTTCTTTTTCAATGGTCATGCCACAGCTGATTAATTGCTTGATGGTCTTATTGTTTGTGCTGTCGTTCTTTTCGCCTGGGGCTAAAGTATTTTGTAGATTGTCCCAGCCTGGTGGTGCGTATCCTATGGAGAAAAACTTGGCAGCCTTACCTGATAATCCACGATCTTTCAGATAGTTAATTGCCTTATCTTTGTCTTTACTGGTGCGCAGTTGTAGTTCAAAAAAATCGGCTGATTTTTGAGCTAAAGCATGCAGTTCCCGATATTGCGGTTCCCTATCTTGTTGCTGTGTGCCTTCGCGAGGGACTTCTATGTTGAGATCCCCTGCGAGTTTTTCTACCGCATCAGGGAATTCTAGGCCATCAAATTCCATGACAAATTTAACCGCACTGCCGGTCGCGCCACAGCCGAAGCAGTAATAAAACTGTTTGTCGGGGCTGACAGTAAAAGAAGGGTTTTTTTCATTATGAAAAGGGCAGCAGGCGGAGTAGTTTTTGCCTGTTTTTTTTAGGCGAATACGCGCCGTAACCACATCGATTATGTCGAGGCGACTGATTAAATCATCGATGAAGTTTTGTGGTATGCGTCCGGCCATCTGTCTATATTACACTATTAAAATATGAGAGTAGAGTACGAAAGTAAAGCGGTGGAGCAGAAACTAAAAAGGCAGCCGAGGCTGCCTTTTTATGCAATCAAAAGATTGTGTGTCGATAAGCCGGCCATTCAGCTGGCAGCGTGAGGGTTAGCTCAATGCCGCCTTAACCATTCGGCTGACTTGCGCCATGTCGGCGCGGCCTTGTACTTGTGGTTTGAGGACGCCCATTAATTTGCCCATATCCTGCATGCTTGCAGCACCGGTTTGGGCAACAGCGTCAGCCACTATTTTGGCCAGTTCATCTTCACTCAGTGCTTCTGGTAGAAACTCAGAGATGACAGAAATTTCAAACTTTTCTGTATCGGCAAGATCGTGACGATCAGCTTGCTCGTATTGCTCTATTGAGTTTTGACGTTGCTTAACCATTTTATCTAAAATGACTAAGGCGCGATCATCATCAATATCAATACGTTCATCCACTTCAACACGTTTAAATTCTGCCGATGCTAGGCGTAACGTAGACAAACGAGGTTTGTCTTTGGCACGCATGGCATCTTTTATAGAACTTTTTATACTTGCAACAATAGCACTCATAAGATTTTTCTTTTGATCGACTATGTAACTATAAACGGTGTTTGATTAGTACAAACGGACCATTTTTTTGTTTTCACGCTGAACTTTCTTGGCGTGACGCTTAACAGCAGCAGCAGCTTTACGCTTACGCACTGATGTTGGCTTTTCGTAATGTTCACGACGACGAACTTCGGACAATACGCCTGCTTTTTCGCAAGAACGCTTGAAACGACGTAGAGCTACATCAAATGGCTCGTTTTCTTTTAATTTTACAGCTGGCATCCAATATCACCTAATAAATATTCAGGGTTAATCTTTCAAGGGCAACCACAAGAAGCCCGAATTTTGTCTTTCTATAACGTATACGTGATGTACACCTTATATAAGGGCGGGCATTCTAATCGGTATACACTAGAATTGCAAAGAGTATAGACCAGGTAAATCAGTAATTCCCGCATTCTTGCGCCGCTAAGCGATGCCTTAGCTCTAAATTTTTCTATTTGAGGCTTAATATGGCCAATGTAGTACCTAATATTGCTCAGGGTATCCTCAAACCTTCGGCTTAAGCGTATCATGCGCAGAATTGATTTATTACGACCTTATTACGACCTTATTTAAGAGATTAGAGATCTTATGCTGATTCTTGGCCTGGAAACTTCTTGTGACGAAACTGGCGTAGCGGTATTTGATAGTGAGCGCGGCTTATTGGCACACCGTTTATACTCTCAAATTGCGGTACATGCTGAGTATGGTGGTGTTGTGCCTGAATTAGCTTCCCGTGATCATGTACGCAAAGCTTTGCCGCTGATTAATGAAGCGTTAGCAGAAGCGGGTCATACGGTGCAGGATCTGGAGGGTATAGCCTATACTCAAGGCCCTGGTCTTGTGGGGGCATTGTTAGTAGGTGCTAGCTTAGGGCGCTCTTTAGCTTGGGGTTTAAGCATTCCTGCTGTGGGTGTTCACCATATGGAAGGGCACTTATTAGCGCCTATGTTAGAAGAGAATAAACCAGACTTCCCTTTTGTTGCGCTATTAGTGTCGGGCGGCCATACCCAGCTAGTGCATGTGGCGGGCATTGGTGAATATACTTTATTAGGTGAATCTCTTGATGATGCGGCCGGGGAAGCTTTTGATAAGGCGGCTAAAATGATGGGTTTACCTTATCCTGGTGGACCTGAGTTAAGTAAACTAGCCGAGCAAGGGGACGCTAAGCGTTTTGTTTTCCCTCGTCCTATGACCAATCGGCCGGGCTTAGATTTTTCGTTTAGTGGTTTAAAAACTGCTGCCCGTACGGCGATTATTAATCAAGCCGTTGATGGGGTGTTAACCGAGCAAACCAAGGCCGATATCAGTGCTTGCTTCCAAGCGGCGGTGGTCGATACTTTGGCCATTAAGTGCAAGCGTGCTCTGAAGCAAACAGGTTTAAAAAATCTAGTGATTGCTGGAGGTGTTGGGGCGAATACCTTATTACGTCAGCAGTTAATGGCAATGACAAAAAAACTAGGGGGCCAGGTATTTTATCCGCGTCCTGAGTTTTGTACCGATAATGGCGCCATGATTGCCTATGCAGGATGTCAGCGTTTATTAGCGGGTCAGCGCGCCGACTTAAGTTTATCGGTAGTGCCACGCTGGCCTATGACTGAGTTACCGGCTATTTCAGATAATATCAATACGCAGGGCGAAGCATAAAATGGATAAAGTTTTTATTCGCGGCCTAAAAGTTGAGACAGTCATTGGTGTTTTTGCTTGGGAAAAACAAGTGCGTCAGCCGTTGATTTTTGATGTAACCATGGATTGGGATATTACCCAGGCTGCAGACACTGATGATCTAACGTACGCACTCAATTACGCTGCGGTAAGCGATCGTGTGATTGAATTTGTTCAAGGTAATCAATACGATTTATTAGAGCGTCTATTAGTGCAGTTAGCCGAAACGTTACGCCGAGAATTTTTAATTCCTAAAATTAAAATACGCGTTGAAAAACCCGCAGTTGCTCCTGATGCAATGGCGGTTGGGTTGGAAATAGAACGTGGTTAAAATTTATTTAGGCATAGGTTCAAACATTGAACCGGGAAAAAATATTGCTGACGGATTGAAAAGCCTAAAGACTTTGTTTTCTACTCTCACGGTATCCCCAACGTATTTAGCGCCGTCTTTTGGTTTTGACGGTGACGATTTTTATAACTTGGTGGTATGTGCACGCACTGATTTATTGATTACGGAAGTCGTTACTGTATTACGCCAGATAGAGTTTGATCACGGTCGTCCTGAGCATGCGGTAAAGTTTTCTTCGCGTACTTTGGATATTGATCTACTGTTGTACGGTGATTATGTTGGCAAGATTGAAGGTTATAAGATACCGCGTTCTGATATTGATAAATTCGATTTTGTTTTGCGTCCATTGCAAGATATAGCGGCAAATGCCGTACACCCTGTGAGTGGTAAAAGCTTTGCTGAGCTTTGGCAAACGATGAGCTCTGAGGCTGAAAGCCAGCTTGAATTGGCTTGATGTTTAAAAAAGGATAGCAGCGATTTCATCACGGAGAAAAAAATAAAAAGGGTGAATATTCTTTATTTTTTATCTTTTGAAAGCTGTTTAATAACACTCAACCGTTCAGCCGCCATCGCTTCGCCAATCGCTTTCCCTTGTATTCCTTCCTCCACAAATTTCTTCGCACTAATGGCTAAACAAGCCTGGGCAATCCCTGTGATGTATTCAAGCTGAGTATACTCTACGTTTTCAAAGCCGGTACGGCCTCGACTATCAGCTTTACAGGCAATAAGGACTTGTTGCAGACGTTCAGGCTTGCGCCACAAATCAATGTTATTAAAAAACGTAAGCAGAGTCTGTGGTTTTAATTCAAACGCTCTGTGAACATGAGTATGGTAAACGCAAACCAGTCTTGATAAATCTTTGAATTCATTGGGTGTTTTTAAGCGTTGGTTTAATTGAATAACCTGTTTTTCACCAGACTGTTCATGGCCATGATGACTCGGTAATAGTGTTTCTTGGGTTAACCCTTTTCCTAAATCGTGCAGCAAGCTGGCCCAACGTATATTAATATCGGTTGTGATCTTACTGGCTTGTTCTAAAACCATGAGTGTATGGATACCACAATCGATTTCTGGGTGGTGTTTTTCTGGTTGTGGAATACCAAATAATTTATCCAGTTCTGGAAAAATAACTGCGAGAGCATTGCAGTCACGTAATACTTGGAAATAGACCCAGGGCTGGGATTCACCCAACGCACGTTCTGTTTCTTGCCATACTCTTTCTGGAGTCAGCAGAGTCAGCTCACCACTGTTGGCAATGTTGCGCATGAGCTCGACGGTTTCGTCGGCAATGGTAAAGCCTAGATGAGCAAAGCGAGCGGCAAAGCGTGCAACGCGTAATACTCTTAGCGGATCTTCAGCAAACGCAGCAGATACATGACGCAGCTTTTTTTCTTTAATATCCTGCTGGCCATTATACGGATCAATAATGCTACCATCATTTTTTCGAGCAATGGCATTGACGGTTAGGTCGCGCCGCAATAAGTCTTCTTCTAGAGTGATGTTGGGATTAAAGTCGCAGTTAAAGCCTTGATAACCAGAACCTGATTTTCTTTCAGTCCTTGCCAGAGCATATTCTTCTTTGGTTTTCGGGTGTAAAAAAACAGGAAAATCAGCACCTACTTGGCTGTAGCCTAGATTGATTAACTCCGCTGGTGTGCTTCCAACAACAACCCAATCCTTATCTTTGATCGCTATATTGAGTAGAGCGTCACGAACGGCTCCACCTACTAGGTAGGTTTGCATAATTATCCAGTATGAAAAAACGGAAGTCATAAAAAGCTCTAATCCGAAGATTAAGACCTAGTTTAAACGGCTTTTCTTATTCAATAAAGAGAGATCATGCAATTTGAGGCTATTCAAACAATGGCCATGCAAGCAAAAAGTATTTAATAATAGAAGCCCAAATCTAATGCAACCCCTGATTCCTTTTGTGGATTGTTTGGGTTGGCCAATGCCACGATGTCTAAATTAACACCAAAAGGCGAGAACCCGGCACCAACAGAGGCGACGCCAGAGTTAGCATCACTCAAGTTCGCACGGTAACCCACGCGCAGTTGAAAGGTATTCATTAAATCAAGTTCAGCACCAATGGAGGCGTATTGAGTGGGTTCTTCAAACGCCACTGGGTCGTTTTCCATTAAATCAAGATCAAACGCCAAAACTGTCCAATCGGTCGTATGAGAAACACCACCGCGGAACTGAGTATCTAAGCTAACGGTAGTTTTTGAAGTATCACCTGTACTATTGGGGTTGCTTTCCGCTTCATATTCTTTGCTAATCAAGTTTTTGGCAACAAAGCCTACTTGCCATTGTTTGTTTGCGCCAAATTGGAAGGCGGCACCGAAATCAAAGTTAATGTCTGAGAAATCTTGCTCTGTATTTGTCACATCACTTTCTTTGATATTTTCTTCATCGTCAAGGCTGCCGACATAGTGATAGGTTTTAATTTTTTGGAATTTAGGCTTAATGCCAATAGCGATGTATTTGCCCGCAATAGCAAATTGACGCGATAAGGTTAAGCCAATTTCAGCAATGCCCACCGCAACAATTTGTATATTGGAGTTCAGATCGTTGTCTATAGTAATTATACCCGTTGCTGGGTCAGAGGATATAATAGTGCGGCCATCTTTTTCATACTGAAAGCCTTGAAGGTCTATACGTTTTTGCTCAGCGTTAGCTGCACTTTCCTCTACTGCGGTCCTTTCAGCTGAACAACTACCTGAGGTTTCAAGACAGGCTTGATATTCTTCAGCTTCACGGGCTAGTTGTCGCGTGGCGGACGTATATTCTGATGTTTCTCCGGCATAGGCATTAATCCCTTCAGCATAGCCATTTAACAATAATTTATCGTTGTCGGTAAAAAAACCACGGCCAGAAAAGTGGGTATTCGCTGAAACAGAGACCGCCGCTGCAAAGGACGTGTTTTTCATTGCAATGGCGCCGTTCATGCCAAAGTTGCCACGAAGGGCCTGGCCAGAAATAGTGGTTAATTCATTGGTTAGATCGAGTGTGGTTACTTCTAAGTCTGCGGTTTGAACGTTCAGTGCTTCTGCCGAGTCGTCTAAGTTTGCCGCTGCCAAGGTGATATCTGCCGCCCTGGTAGAATTGTTTCCACCATTGCCAGGAGCATTGTCGATAAGAATTTTAAAATTGATGATTTGCTGCTGAATAGATCCAGCGCCATCACCATTGACTCCAGAGGTAAAGATGATATCGAGCTCGTCAGTAATGCCATTAAAATGGTCGATGATGGAGCCACCATTATCACTGCCTGAGTACTCATCGTTGGTTAATGCATCAGCCCTATCAATTATTTCTTCTTCATCAGCCACCAGACTGCCCACTTGTGGAAGCACGATAGCAAAATAATCTGCTGTATTTGCGGTCGATAAAAGTGCTGGATTGTATTGCGGTGCATTAGCTCGTTTTGCACTTGCCACTCCTGTGTTGCCCATTGCAAGGCCGCGTGAATCAATAGGTATTAAAGGCGCCGCCTTCACTTGCTGTGCAAATATCATGGCAATACAGGCTGCCAGCAAAGAATGTTTGATCATAATATCGATTCCATCAGGGCTATTGAATCTGTTAACGGCGGCATATTATGGTGTTCGAAAATTATGTAATAGCCTGTTTAGATTTTGAGTATAGTGAATGCTTTTCGCCTTGCATGGCTGTTTGGCTACTACAGTGATGATTTTTGCTTACTTATGTAAGTTATGTATTTACTTTTTAAAGAGCCTGTTATTTTTAATTAATGCGCGCTTTAGATTAAAGATTTACGCGGACTTTTAGCTTGCCGTCTGTCAAATATAAAATATGAAAAAGTTAAATATAAAAAAGTTAAATATATTCAGTTCTAGGCCGATAGAACTTCCAGACATAGAAGTATTAGTAATCTAGAGCCACTGGAGCAAATATGAAAAAACCAACCCTAAGCCATCTGGCCATCGTGCTCAGCAGTCTTTTTTTGACGGCATGCTCAGGTATGTTTGTTGATGATGGCTCGGTATCCTCAGAGCCTGAAAATTTTTTTCAGCCCGTTGAGCAAGAGGTTGACCCTATTGCAGCGATGGTGCTGAGGGTTGTCGGTTATGGTGCGATGATTCCAGACAAATCGTTAACAGAATCACAAAGTCGCTTGATGGCGATTCGCGCTTCTAAGCTTGATGCTTATCGCTCGATGATTGAACGTGTCTATGGAACGGCGTTGCAGGGCAGTACTACGGTGCGAGATCTAGCCGTTCAGAATGATAGATTTCGCACTTACGTGGATACCTATATTCACGGCGCCCGCGTTATCTCTAGTGATGTGATGTCTGATGGCACGGTTGAAACTCTGTTGGAAATGGTTATTGATCAAGGTTTTCGCAATTGCTTGCAGACTGTGAATAGCCAGCGTTATAACGTTGATTGCAGTGCACCGTTAGGCAACAACGCAACTAATTTTGCCCATAGTCAGCGCCAGCGTATTAAAAAGGAAGCGGCGATTCCTGAGACTGGTTATTACTTTATTGATTAGGAGTCAGTGATGAAAATTTTATTAATACTATTCATTAGTTGGATTTCATTCGCAAGCGGCTCTGTCTATGCATACGTTGTAGAGGTTGAAGGGCAAGCGCCAATTGCCGGTAATGTAAGCCATGCTCGCCAGCAAGCATTGGAAGATGCTATGAGGCAAGCAAGTCTGCGTGCAGAAGCCCATGTTGTTAGTACTCAGCTAATGAGCAAAGGTGTGATGCAACAAGACGACATTAAATTAAAAAGCCAAGGTAAGGTAAAAGATGTTGAAGTGCTGTGGGAAGATGCACTAAACGGTATTTATAGCGTCGCAATTCGAGCGGATGTTAAACCAGTTCAAATGTGTCAAAGCCAAGGTAATAACTTGCGTAAAGCGGTTGCGATTACAGGTTTTGGGTTAGTGTCTGCTAAACAGACTTCACTGGGACAGTTACAAAATATCGAACAAGATCTGGCTCGAGTTTTTGTTAATACTCTCAATGATCGTGGCCAGATGCATGCGTTAGACGCTAGCCATATCGGCTTGTATGAGAAACCTGCTTATGCGCCATCGTCGCAAAATCAACAACGTCATTTAACAACGTCAATGACATTGGCGCAAAACTTAGGCGCTCAATACATTGTTTCAGGTATTGTACGCGGATTAGATACCCTATCGACGGTGGCCGATAACGCTCAGCGTAATGAAACTTGGTTATCTCTGGTGGGGTTGTCGGATGAACCTGCTGAACGTCAATTTGCGATTGATGTTTTTGTCCATGATGGTTTTAGCGGTGCATTAATATTCAGTAATAGCTATGCGACCCAAGGAAAATGGAATTTAGATCGTATGGCTAATGTTCGTTTCGCCAGCCCTGCATTTTGGCAAAGTCAGTATGGGCATAAGGTAAAAGATTTATTAGCGGGTGCGATTGATGATGTTTCCATGTCGTTACGTTGCCAACCTTTTATGGCTAAAATTATTAAAACCGATGGCAAGCGCTTACACATCGAAGCGTTGGCGGGTGCGGGTATTCGCCCTGGAGATAAGTTTAGTATCTATCGCAGTGGTACATTTTATAATTTGGATTTAGAGCCACGCATAGAATTGACCAGTACTGATATGAAAGCCACTGTGAAACAAGTGCAGCCACAGTTTATCGTAGCTGAACTTTCTATGTCGGCTCAGCAATTATCGATACAGCGAGATGATATTGTTATTGCTTGGTAATTTTTAAAACTATGAACTATAAGTCTGAAAACTGTGAGTTAAGATTCACAGCTTTCAGGGTACATCACTTTCCATTCCTCATAACCACCGTCCAAGCTGTACACTTCTTGAAAGCCTTGTTCACTGAAATAGTGCGCTGCATTTTGACTAGAGTTGCCGTGATAGCAGCAAACGATTAATGGTGCTTGTTGATCGGCTTGAGCCATGAAATGGGGGACGCCTTCATTATCAATGCGTATCGCCGCTGTCATATGTCCCACTTGGAAACTCATGGCATCACGAATATCAATAATTTGGCTAGTGCCTTTTTCAATTAATTTTTGGGCATCATGAGCGCTGATGCGAGTGAAGCTTGCCGTCATGTTTGTTCCTACTATTACTTAGCTGATATGATTTTTTTAAAAGTGATTCGTTACTCTTGTGCGCTGACGCGAAACCACTTTTCATCTTCTAAACGAATAGCGCTGAGTTTACCACCCCATACGCAACCTGTATCGAGGGCAAAAACATTAGCAACGTTTGTCTCGCCTTCAAGTGCGGCCCAATGGCCAAAGAAAATGCGTTTTTTAGCGGCCTTTCGTTCAAGTTCAAACCAAGGTGCGAAGCCCTCGGGTTTCATATCTAGGCCTTCTTTTGTTAATAAGTCTAACTTGCTATTTTGGCTGCAAAATCGCATACGGGTAAAATAGTTGGCTATGATGCGCAAGCGATCCATACCAACCAGTGACTTGTCCCATTTGTCGGGGGTATTGCCATACATGACATTAAAGAATTCACGAAAATCAGCGGATTGAATAAAAGTTTCAACTTCTAATGAACGTTTAAGCGATTTCTTAGCGCTCCAGTTAGGAGGAATACCCGCGTGTACCATGACAGCGTTTAGGCTTTTGTCATAATGCACGAGGGGTAGATGTCTTAACCAGTACATTAGCTCTTCGCTGTCGTTTGCATTGAGAGTCGCTTGAAGGGTGTCTGATTTTTTGGGGTTGTTGTCATTAAAATAGAGGGCCAATAAATGTAAGTCGTGATTGCCTAAAACAGAAATGGCTTTATCCCCTAGACCTTTAATGAAACGCAAGGTTTCTAACGACTTAGGGCCCCGGTTAACTAGGTCGCCAGCAAACCATAGCGTATCCTTATTATCGTCGTAATCGATCTCTTCTAATAAGGCCATTAACGAATCATAACAGCCTTGAACATCACCAATTGCGTAAGTAGCCACTCTTTAGAAACCTCAATATCCAGTTATGGATATAATTACTTTAGTTTAACGCCGACGGCACGGCTAAGGTAAAAACAGGGATGATGGCATCAAATAATAACGCATCAGTGACTGTTTCTTCTTCAGCTTCTAGGTATAAACGCATGCCATAATGACCGCACATACTGCCTACTTGGGTACTCAGGGCGGCGCCACTGGAGTATTGGTAGCTGTCACCGGGCGCAATAATGGGGTTTTCCCCGACGACACCATCACCTTGGATTTCTTCTAGTTTGCCATTGCCATCAGTAATTGACCAATGTCGGGTCATTAGCTGGATGGGATGATGGCTGGGGTTATAGACATCCACATGATAGGCAAAGATATAGCGCTGCTCATCAGGGCTGGATTGAGCCTCTATATATTGAGTTTCTACCGTAATGATGACCTCTGGCATTTGGTGTGCCGGAAGAATACTGTTTGCATCTAAATCAGTCATCGTTATTGGCCTTCAGTCACTAGAGGATTGTCGAACACAAAATCGGCGATTTTCACGTACTGCTCTAAGCTTAAGCGCTCTGGGCGTAAGCCGGAATCAATATCCAAACTTTCAATATTTTCTGCGGTAATCATAACTTTTAACGTATTACGCAAAGTCTTGCGGCGCATGCTGAACGCTTGGCGCACAACATTTTGAAAGGTAGTAATGTTTTTTGCAGGAAAAGGCAGGGTCTTATGTGGCACTAAGCGCACAATGGCTGAGTCTACTTTAGGGGGCGGATTAAACGCACCTGGGCCAACGATAAAGAGAGGTTCTACGCGACACCAGTATTGCGCCATAATACCTAAACGGCCGTAATCTGACGTACCTGGGCCAGCCGCTAAGCGATCAACCACTTCTTTTTGCAGCATAAAGTGCATGTCGTGTACTAGGTGCTGTTCGGTATAGCCTAAAAGATGGAAAATCAGTGGCGTCGAGATGTTATAAGGCAAGTTACCAATAATCCGCAGCGGTGCTGGATTTTCGGTTTCTTTATCGATTAGCTGGGTAAAATCGTATTGTAGGGCATCGCCCTCGTAAACGTTGAAATTTGGGTAATTAAAAAACTGCGTACGCAAGCGTGGAATTAAATCACGGTCAATTTCTACGACGTTCAAGGCCCCTATTGCTTCTAGTACTGGCCCAGTAATTGCGCCCATGCCCGGGCCAATTTCAACCAAATTTTGGCCTTCTTTCGGGTTGATCGCGAGGATGATCTTATTAATGATATTAGCGTCGTGCAGGAAGTTTTGACCAAAGCGTTTGCGGGCTTTATGACCTTGGTTGGCAATTAAAACTTTTTGTTCTGCTGACTTTTGTCGGCCTGCTTTTTTACGCGTATTGCCCGTTGAACGCGGGGCATTATAATCACTCATGATAATCTCTTGGTTTGATAGGCGGTGGCCATCTGTGCGGCAACCTTTAATGCGGTTTCTAAACTGCCAGAATCTGCTGTACCCGAACCGGCTAAATCCAGCGCGGTGCCATGGTCAACAGAGGTGCGAATGATGGGAAGGCCTAACGTAATATTAGCGGCTCTGCCAAATCCGTGGAATTTTAAAACCGGTAAGCCCTGATCATGGTACATAGCTAAGGTCGCATCGGCATGTTCAAGGTGTTTGGGCGTATAGAGGGTATCAGCGGGCAGCGGTCCAATGAGGTTGAGGCCTTCGTTATTAAGTGCTTTTAAAGCTGGCTCAATAATTTCAATCTCTTCCATCCCTAAATGACCTCCTTCGCCCGCATGCGGATTTAAACCCGCAACTAGGATTCTAGGTTGTTCGATGGCAAAGAATTTCTGCAAATCATAATGCAAAATACGTGCGACACGACTGATTAGTTCAGCCGTGATGGTATCTGCAACATCTCGAAGGGGTAAGTGCGTTGTTACTAAAGCCACTCTTAAATCTTCTGTGGCAAGCATCATCACGACTTCCTCGCAACCGCAAAAATCGCGTAAATACTCTGTATGGCCGGTAAAAGATCCTGTTGTTATATCAGCACAATCGTTGATCACACCTTTATGCAAAGGTGCTGTCACCATCGCGTGCCAGTGGCCATCAAGACAACCTTGAGTTGCAATGTCTAACGTCTTCAGTACATAGGTACTATTGGCGGTATTTAATGTGCCGGCAATACTCGCTTCGGCTAACGGTACATGTTTCACCCAAAGGTGGCCGACTGTATGAGTCTGTGCCGGCTTATCTGCGTTGAACTCTGTGATAGCCAGAGGTAAGCCGAGTTGCTTAGCGCGCTCAATCAAAAGCTGTTTATCGCAGATAACAACAAGTTGATACTCCCATGCTTGTTGGGCAATTTGGACACACAGATCCGGACCGATGCCAGCAGGTTCTCCGGCTGTGATTGCCAGAACAGGAGTCGCTAGAGTAGTCGTTGCAAAAGTTGTCATCAATTATGACTCTTTGATATCGACATAAGCTTCAGAACGAATCTTACGCAGCCAAATAGGCAACTCTTCTTCAAATTGTCGAGACTGCAGCATCTGATAAATTTGGTTACGCTGAACCTGCTCACCTAAATCAGTTTCTTTGCGTTCATCAACGCGTAAAATGTGCCAGCCAAATTTACTTTTAAACGGATTACTTAGTACGCCAGGCTCGATCTCGCTCATCACTCGATCAAAAGCGGGAACCATGTCGCCAGGATTAACCCAGCCTAAGTCACCGCCATTAGCAGCGCTGCCTGGATCATCACTGTACTCTTTCGCTAGCTCAATAAAGTCCTCGCCATTATCCAATTTTTTATACACTTGTCTAATTCGTGTTCTTGAATCGTTATCAGAGCGAATTTCATTGGGCATGACTAAAATATGGCTGACCTTAGTTTGCAAAACCATAATGGTTGAACCCCCACGCTTATCAGCAATTTGGATAAGGTGAAAGCCACTCGCGCTTTTAATCGGTTTAGATACTTGACCCGGAACTAGGTCGATTACCGCATCCGCAAATAATGAAGGAAGTTGTGCTTGCTTGCGCCAACCTAAATCACCACCTTTTAAAGCGTTACGGCCATTTGATTTTGCAATGGCTTGCTGTTGAAAATCTTTACCGGCATTAATGTCAGTGAAGATAACATCAGCTTTAGCTCGCGCTTCTTTAATTTCAGCAGCACTGGCTTGGCTTGGAATTGAAATTAAAATATGACTTAAACGGTACTCAGCCTCTGTGGCCATTTTACCGGCTTTAGACGCTAAGAAATAATCGATGTCCTGCTGTGAAATTTTCACCCGGTTATTCACTTGGAATTTTTGTACGCGGCTTATCAGCATTTCAGTACGAATTTGTTCAACCGCTTCACGGTAGGGAATGCCATCTTTTTTCAACGCAGCGCTAAATTGTTCAATGGTCATACCATTTTGCTCAGCAATACGTTTAACGGTATCGGTGAGCTGCTGATCTGACACTTGTACGCCACCACGTTCAGCCATTTGCAGTTGAATACTTTCTAAAATTAAACGCTCAAGCACTTGTGGACGTAATACGCTATCTGCTGGCATCTGTCCGCCCATTTGGCGTTTAACAGAAACAATGCGTGCATCCAGCTCGCTTTGCATAATGGCACTTTCATCAACAATCGCAGCGATGTGATCGATGTCTATCGGTTTTGCGTTTGAATTAACCGCGATACCAAAGACAGTACAAAAGGCAACTAAACCTAAAAGAACTTTTTTATTCATAGAGTTTGCTTATTCCTATATCTTATTCACTTTCAAAATCAAAATAGCGGCGAGTTGAATATCCGCGAATTGATTGATTCATAATATCGTCTGGATTTGCCCCAAAACTGGCAAAACCTTTTAATTCGATGCGCAATAAAAATCCGTATTGCTTGTCGGTATTACTGTCTTCATCGGTAATGCGTTTACTTTGTTCTTGG
Organism: Oleispira sp.; assembly: GCA_047612075.1. Lineage (GTDB taxonomy): Bacteria > Pseudomonadota > Gammaproteobacteria > Pseudomonadales > Oceanobacteraceae > Oleispira. Next base: position 129,221 of record JBLGAF010000003.1, on the reverse strand, counting down.
TAAAGAACTTGAGCGCGCCAGCAACAGCTTTGATATTCAAAGCCTGCTAATGCTTCAATAACCGGGTCGACGGGCTGAATTTCATCACTTTCATAATCCCATAAATCTTTTTTGCGACTGCCGATTAATGCCCATGAATCGTTGAGCGCCCAGAAAACTCCAAGATCTAATTGGCGAATACTTTCACTCTTATTTTCACGTAAGCTAATATTCGCCATATGATTTAGTTTGTCGTTATACTCAATACTAAACTGTTTCTGCAATAAATCTTTTTCACTATCTTCACCTGCAATCTTCGGCAACTCTCCGTATTCAAGCATACTGTACAAGCGCCACTGATCGTAAGGGTTCCAAGTACTTTCAGCAATGGTAGAAGATTTTTTTCGACTATCCTCTTCGCTTACCGTCGTTCCTGATAATTGCACACGCCTATCTTCGTGATAATAAATTCGGCCAATACTGGCATTAAACGTTTCTTTGCCATTACTATCTTGTAAAAAACGCGTGGTTAAACCCAGTGTTGTTTGGTTTGTATCACCAATACGGTCATTACCGTTAAAACGATAATCACGGAATAACTGGTTCGAGTTAAATGTTATTGCACTGCTATCAAAGTTAGGAATTTCACTTTGATCGTAATAAGGCACTTGCAGGTGCATGATTCTTGGCTCAAGTGTTTGAATATAGCCAGAGTCAAATGCTTCAAGTTCACGTTCAAAAAATAACCCTGCATCAATACTGTATTTGGGAACGGCAATCGTTGGATTTTCTTCATAGCCACTATCAACCAGACCCTGTTCTACATCCTCGAGTCGATATTGTCGAACATTATAATCAGCCTTGGGCGTAATATAAGCAAAAGGCCATTCAAAGATATAACTGACAGAAGAATCTAAAACTAAGCGGGTACCGTTAATCGCACTGGTGCCAGTGAGCTTGTCATTATCGCGTTTGAATTGTGTTGCTTGGCTTTGCATGGAACCGGTTAAACCAGAAAAAGAATCAGGGACAAAATTCAAGTTTATTTGTGGTAGGCGTTTGTAGGGGCGAGAGGATAGAGCAATTGTATCATCCACGGTTTGGTAGCTCTCTGCCAAAATATCAAAATGCCAGTCACTTTTATCATAATAAATTTCGCTGCGCGTTGGCATGTGAGTTTCACGATTAATACCCAAGCTGGATTGTGTATCGTTGATAAACTCGTTATCGCTGATTTCGTTATAAACCGAGCGGTGATGCCAGTTTGCATTAATATCACCGCGCTGTTGGTAGTTTACTAACCAGCGGTCTTGTTTTGGTGTATCAGCCTCGTCTTGTAAATAACTGCGATCATTTTTTAATTCGCCGTAATTTAACTCACCATAGCCAAAGAGGCTGGTGATGTGACGAATCTGGCCTTGCCATAATAGTCCGTGATCTAACAGTTCTTTTGGTGTGATCGTGGCATCAACTTGAGGGTGTAAATTAATATAAAAAGGCACCGACATTTCGCTGGCTTGAACTTCGCCGTTAATAGTAAAGGTAGGATCTAAGAAACCTGTCATGCGTCTATCGTCGATAGGGAACCGATAATAGGGCAAATACATAATGGGAACTTCTTTAACTCTGAGTTGAGTATGCCAAGCGCTGCCAACGCCGCTTTCACGATCTAGGTTTATCTCACTGGCTTTAATATCCCAATCATTCTGACCCGGCTCACAAAAAGTATAGGTTGAGTTGGTTAATTGAATTAAAAATTCACCTTTACTATCGATGCTTGCCGCAGTGCCTCGCATGTGAGTACTAGGAATAGAATATTCACTCTGCTCAATTTTGGCCGTTTTTTGATCAGTTTGCTTGCTGTTGTTAATGACAGCGTGTTCGCCAGACATGACTAGATCAGGAGAAATAATACTCACGTTGCCATCAAAATTAGCGCTGCGTTGAGTTTGCGACCAAACCGCATGATCACTGAAAATCTTTTTATCTTGCTGGCTGAATTCGACATTACCATTAAAAATCGCGTTGCCCTTTATGTCGGCGGTGGATTCGTCTGCTTCGATAAGGATACTTTTGTCACTGCGGGTTGTGATGGCGACAGGGCGATATTTTCCAGAGCAAAATTCTGGTAACGCTTCTGCTTCTGCGGGGGTTAGCGCCGCTAGCGGATACCAAGAGAGAGGGCGAAAAGCGAAATTCGCGGCCAGTTTATCGTCTACGATAGCGCCATTTTCAGCGTTGTCGTTTGCACTGGCAAACTGCGCAGAAAATGTACCAAAAACCGTAATTAACAGGGAAAATACTTTGTTCATGTTAAATCGGAGAATCCGATCGATCCTTATGCTATGGTGCGTAAATAATGAAAATGTCTGTGCTAAAGTGCAGATTGTAGAACCAATATTTTTCTGACTAACTCAATTCAAGAGGCCTGTATGGATCAGCGTCAGGAAGTTTTAGCCCAATGGGCCGCCGATCAGATTGAGCAACTATATCAGCACAGTATACCTGCTCAAATGGTAACCGTATCGGGTGATGCTAGTTTTAGGCGATATTTTCGCATCATTTATAATGAAAAGGGCGTGCAAAAGCAGTGGATCGTAGTCGATGCGCCTCCTGAGCATGAAAATAGCCGCCAATTTGTTGATATTGCTAATGTTTGGTCCTCTGTGGGGGTAAAAGTTCCCACCGTATTCGCCTTTGAAGAAGATCAAGGGTTTATGCTGTTGGAAGATTTTGGTGATGTATTATTACACCCAGAATTAACTGCAGACGCAGCAGATAGCCTGTATAAATCAGCCATCGATTCTTTGATCGGTTTGCAGCAACTTGCCAAAACTGACAATATTCCTGAGTATGATGGTGAATTATTAGATCGTGAAATGGCTTTATTCACCGACTGGCTGTGTGAAAAACAGCTAAATTTGATACTCAGCCCAGACGATAAAGTAATGTTGGCTCAAGTATTTGATATTTTAACGAACTCCGCTTTGGCCCAACCTCAAGTGATGGTGCATCGTGATTATCACTCACGTAATTTAATGGTATGTAACGCCAAACCTCCTCAGCATACTGAAGACTTTATTGGCATTATCGATTTTCAAGATGCGGTTTATGGTCCATTAACTTACGATCTCGTTTCTCTTTTAAAAGACTGTTATATCCAGTGGCCACGAGAGCAAGTACTGGCTTGGTTAACTTATTATAAAACGCATAGTTTTCAAATTAATAGTGGTCAAACGACCGGAATCGCTGAAGATCAACTTATTCGAGATTTTGATCTAATGGGCATGCAGCGCCATTTAAAAGCCGCAGGCATTTTTGCACGCTTAAGCATTCGTGATGGCAAACCGGGTTATTTAAACGATGTGCCAAGAACCTGCGAATACATACTACAAACGGCTCGTCTTTACCCAGAATTTGCAGAATTTAGTCAGTGGTTTGAATCGATATTCTTGCCAGCATTGAACAAAAAACACGTGGCTTAAGTAAGGATACTGATGTGAAAGCAATGATTCTTGCCGCGGGTTTAGGGACTCGCATGCGGCCTTTAACCGATAATTGTCCTAAGCCGTTATTGCCTGTTGCGGGTAAGCCTTTAATTGTTCATCACATTGAACAGCTGGTGCTACTGGGCATTCGCGATATTGTGATCAATCATGCCTATCTGGGTCATATGATCGAAGAAGCTTTGGGTAACGGCAGCCAGTTTGGTTGTCGTATTCATTATTCGCCAGAGCAGCAAGCGTTGGAAACTGGAGGTGGAATTTATAAAGCTTTGCCTTTGTTATTAGACAATAAAAATGAAAATGCCGAACAACCTTTCTTGTTGGTTAATGGCGATGTTTGGCTAGATTGGGAGCGTATTAAGTTGCCGCAAACAATTCAAGGCCTTTGCCATTTGTGGCTGGTCCAAAATCCTGTGCATAATTCCACAGGAGACTTTGTTTTAACTCAGTCCAATGCTGTGTTTGATAATACCGATGAGCGTGCGGCCGATAAGCCAGTACTGACTTTTAGTGGCATTAGTTTATTAAAGCCTGCTTTATTTAAGACTGCGAAATCTGAGATGTTAGAGTCAGGTGTATTTCCATTAGCGCCCTTATTGAGAAGTGCGATGGCAGAAAACAAGGCAACAGGCGAACTTTATAGGGGTAACTGGGTCGATGTAGGAACCCCAGAACGTTTAAGGCAAGTAGAAGTTTTACTCATGGCAAAGAAACTGACAAAGTAGGTTGAAAAAAGATGGCAGGCACATTATGAAAATCTGGTTAGGAAAAATTACGGGCGCAATTCTTGGGCTTTTTAGTGGTGGACCATTCGGTATTGTTATTGGCATGATTGCAGGGCATTTATTAGACCAGTTTATCGAGCGCAATATACTAGGCGCTAAAGAGCAGCAACCCAAAAATCATTCAAATTCATCATTAAAGTTGCAGATTCAGCAAGTATTTTTTCGTACTACTTTTCGAGTGATGGGGCGGATTGCTAAGGCTGATGGCTATGTTTCAAACGAAGAAATAACCACTGCGCAGCATATTATGAGCCAAATGGGACTTGATGGAGATATGCGCCAACAAGCTATTCAGTATTTTACCGAAGGTAAAGATGAGCACTTTGATCTTGGCCCCGATTTACGCCGCTTGAAAGAAGCGCTGAATCATCAGTCTTCACTGTCGCAAATGTTTTTAGAAATTCAGCTCAGTGTTGCTTACAGTGATGGCAAGTTGACGTTACAAGAACGTAGAGTTTTAGATCGTTTATGCCGTGACTTAGGTATTTCAGCATTTCAGTTTGAATGGATTCATTCGCGGGTTAAGGCGGCCATCGGGGGTGGTTGGAGCACTAATAATAAAGGCTCGCAAGGAAACAGAGAGCGAAACCGAAGTACACATTCTGAAGTAGCAACTGCCTATGGGGTATTGGGAGTAAAAGCGAATATCAGCGACAGTGATTTGAAAAAAGAATACCGCAAGCTAATGAGCCAGCATCATCCGGACAAGCTGGTAGCGAAAGGTTTACCTCCTGAAATGATGAAACTCGCGAAAGAGAAAACCCAAGACATTCAAACCGCTTATGATAAAGTTCGCCAGATGCGCAAAAGCTAAAAGCCGAGCTTAATAGAGTGCCCAATATAGGTGCTTAAACTAATTCAACTTGCACAGCTCTAGTGCAAAATCTATACGATAGCCCAAACTGCTAAGTCCTGTTATAATACTGCGCCTATTAAAATGTCAATATTGTTAATGGTATGGCGTACATTGTGGTGCAATTAAGGCTCAATTGAGTCAAAACAGTGCGATTGGCCTGCTATGTGCTTAAACGTGCTTTACCACCCCCCCCTAAATAATGTGAAGAGACGGTTATGCCTCAAATTGTTACTACAGAAATGACTGAGCTCGTATCTCCAGGAATGGCCAACTTCTCTGGAAAAATGCACGGTGGTGAATTACTTAAGCTGCTGGATAAAGCGGCATTAACGTGTGGTATGCGTTATAGCGGCTTTTATTGCGTGACTCTGTCGGTTGATAAAGTTGTCTTTCGTGAACCGATCTTTATCGGTGAAATGGTAACGTTATTAGCGACAGTGAACTATACCGGTCGTACCTCGATGGAAATTGGTATTAAAGTAATCGCTGAAGATTTAAGAGGTAAGTCAGTACGACATACCAATACTTGTTTTTTCACTATGATTGCTGTGGATGATGACAGTAAGCCGACTAAGGTTCAGCCGCTGATTTTAAACACCGATGAACAGCGTTCGCGCTGGATTAGTGCTGAGAAACGTCGTGCTGCCAATATGAATCTTGCGAAAGAATTAAAAGAAAGCGCTTAGTTCAAAAATCAAATTTTGTTAATCTTGTATTAAAAAAAAGCCACTAACTGATTCAGTTAATGGCTTTTTTTCGGTTAATACTTTATCAATAAAGAATGCTATTAACGCCTGCTTTAAGAGCGATTATGATCAACCAGATCTTTTGCAATTGCTTGTTCTTGTTTCAGTGACTCATCTTCTGTTTTAGTTTGTGGTAATAATAGGTTCATAATAATAGCAACCAAACCACACAAACTGATACCTTGTAAACTGAAATCAGCATTACCAATCGCCATACCCCCAATACCAAATACCAGCGTCGTGGATACGATCACTAGGTTGCGTTGATCCGCTAAATCGACTTGAGCTTTCACCAGAATGTTCATACCGACGCCCGCAATAGAGCCAAACAATAAAATTAAGATACCACCCATAACAGGGGCAGGGATGGTTTGTAATGCGATACCAAATTTAGCCACAAACGCTAACGTGATAGCAAAGCAAGCGGCCCAAATCATGATGCGAGGATTAAACATTTTAGTCAGCATGACGGCGCCTGTCACTTCAGAATAGGTCGTATTGGGTGGGCCACCTAATAAAGCCGCAGTAGAGGTCGCGATACCATCACCCAATAAAGTGCGATGCAGCCCAGGCTTCTTAGTATAGTCTTTACCCGTCACATTGCCGATTGCTAAGATATCGCCAACGTGTTCAATCGCTGGGGCAATCGCCACAGGTAACATGAATAAAATCGCTGCCAGATTAAACTCAGGAGTAATAAAGTTAGGTACTGCAAACCATTCACTACTGGCCACGGCTTCTGTGCTGACCATTCCCATGATCGATGCCATGATGTAGCCGACAACAACACCAGCCATAATTGGCAGCAAGCGGAAGATACCTTTGCCCATTGTTGCTATTAATAAGGTGGTTAGTAGTGCTGACATAGAGACGATTAAAGAATCAACATAAGGAAATAATTCAGCAGCGCCATCACCGGTTTTACCCATCGCCATGTTAACGGCAATCGGCGCCAATCCTAGACCAATCACCATAATGATAGGGCCTGTAACAACCGGAGGCATTAAGCGGTGTAAGAATCCTGCGCCGCGAACAGCAACCAAACTCGCAATTGCGACATACACCAAGCCCGATACAAACAAGGAACCCATCGCTGCTGCAGTGCCCCAAGTCTGCACAGAATAAGCAATCGGTGCGATGAATACAAAAGACGAGGCTAAAAAGATAGGCACTTGTTGTTTAGTAATAAACTGAAAAATGAGCGTACCGATACCGGCGGTGAATAACGCAACGCTAGGGTCTAGACCCGTAATCAGTGGCATTAATACCAGTGCGCCAAACGCTACAAACAGCATCTGTAAGCCCGCAAGCGCATTACGCCAAGTAGGTTGGTTAAAGCTGCTTTGATCAACGCTGCTGGGTGGTAAAAAGTTGTCCGCCATATTAATTCCTTAAACTTGATGAATAGTGGGGTTATATTTTATGCGTTACAGCTTACTTAGTGCCGAAAATTTTGTCGCCGGCATCACCCAAGCCTGGGATTATATAGCCATCTGCGTTCAAATGATCATCAATAGCAGCGGTGTAAATGTCCACATCAGGATGAGCAGTTTGTACTTTATCAATACCTTCTGGAGCTGCGACCAATACCAGGGCACGAATATCGGTACACCCTGCCTGTTTTAGCAAGTCAATGGTTGTATTCATTGATCCACCCGTGGCGAGCATTGGATCAATGATTAACGCCATGCGTTCGCTAATATCACTGGTAAGCTTTTCAAAGTAGGTTACAGGTTCTAGAGTTTCTTCATTACGATATAGGCCAACAACACTTATTTTTGCGCTCGGCATAAGTTCTAAAACGCCGTCTAGCATACCAATACCAGCACGCAGAATAGGCACTACAGTCGCTTTCTTACCGACTAAGCGCTGGCCGGTTAATTCGCCATCCCAGCCTTCCATTTGGAAATCTTCAAGCTCAAGGTTTTTAGTCGCTTCATAGGTTAATAGACAGCCCACTTCTGCGGCTAACTGGCGAAAGCTGCGAGTACTCATTTGCTTACCGCGCATTAGGCTTATTTTGTGCTGAACGAGTGGATGTTTGATTTCAAATACTGACATGTTTTGTGATCCGGCTAGAAATTTTCCCATTTTTACACAAAATGATTTAAAAGTGAGTTTAATTTCCTATGTTTTTGTCCGGATGGTCAAGAAAACTAGAAAATATAAGATTAATAGGCTTTAAGGATTCATTCGAAGCAGCAGCCATTTAAAGGGATAGCTGGTAAAATGGTTAAAATAGACCATTTCTAGGAACGACCATGCCCGTAGCAGGCGTACGCCACATTCTTGTTAAAACCAGTTTAGATGCCAATCGATTACGCGATCGTATCGTTAAAGGCGCTGACTTTGCTAAGTTAGCAAAACAATTTTCTCTTTGCCCATCGGGTCAAAAAGCGGGGGGGGATCTAGGGGAAGTAAAACCCGGTCAAATGGTTCGCCAGTTTGATAAAGTGGTTTTCAAGGGGGAGTTGATTAAGGTTCATGGCCCCGTAAAAACTCAGTTTGGGTTTCATTTGATACAGGTTTTGTATCGGGCTTAATCGTGTCATTAAACCCACACGTTAAAACATGTGGGTTTTTAGTTTAGATGGTTAGCTAACGCCAGCGTTAGATCATTACCACATTAAATCATCAGGAATTTGATAATCTGCATAGGGGTCATCTTCTTCAATTTCCTTTGATGCATTTTCGGCAATGTAGATAAAGCATTCTTGATCACGTTGACGGATCTTTTCAGCGACGCCCAAAGGAATAATAGCGAAGGCTTTATTATCTTGCTCTGGACTTATAATGGCTAACTTTCCGCGACTTAAACGATCTTGGATGTCTCCATTAACATAGATCTTTTTGATCTTGGTGCCTGCGGTAAAGTTGTACGCTAGGTCGCCGTCGACTCTGATTGTATTCATTTTGATCAATTGCTTGATCTGCGCCGTAATAGCTTTGGTATTAGCAGCGGCTTTTGTCTGATCATTTAATGCTTTGTCGCGGACAATTTTGTCTTGCTTTGCTTTATCGGCTAATACTTTGGCTTCGTCAATAATATCTGCGCCTTTACGAGCTTCTTTTACGTTCTTCTTTTTTTGCTTTTCCGCCTGCTTGGCTTTCTTTTTATCAGTTAGCCCCATGGATAGCAGCTGTTCTTGTAATGTTTTTGCCATTTTATTCTCGTTGATAGGATAGTCGTTGCTTTAAATGGTCTGTTCAGTGTTCTGTTTAATAGTTAAATACGGAGAGCAGCCAGGCTACTCTCTCGATGCTATAAAGGGCTATTTAAGCGGTTATAAACGACGCACTCTAAAGCGACGGCCTTTCATATTTTTTTCTTGAATCAATCTCAACGCAATGCGTGCGCTCGGGCGAGCAATGGCAACATAAGCTTGGTTCGGAAACATATTAATTTTACCCACATCACTGGCTGGGATTTCACCATCAGCAGTTAGTGCACCTAAAATATCACCCGGGCGAAGTTTGCTCTTTTTGCCACCATCGATGCACAATGTCACCATATTAGGCTTCTTCGGCTCGTAAGGGCTCTTCAGCTTGCTGATATCGCTGGTATCGTACTTGGTATCCATGTACTCATTAATAGCGAACATCTTTTTCACTTCAGAAGCGGCCATCAAGGAAAGCGCCAAACCTTCTTTACCTGCACGACCGGTTCGGCCAATACGGTGAACGTGAACTTCAGGATCACGGGTTACGTCGTAGTTGATTACCAAATCAAGATCGTCGATATCCAAACCACGTGACGCCACATCAGTCGCAATCAAAATGGCAGCACTTTTATTCGAGAAACGAACCAATACCTGGTCGCGCTCACGCTGTTCCATTTCGCCGACAAGAATCAATGCATGATAACCGCGCTCGCGTAAAAATTCTAAAACGTCGTAACAGGCAATTTTAGTATTACAGAAGATAACAGTCGATTCAGAGGCCTTACTGCCTAGCAAGGTTAACAAGGCCTCGTCTTTATCTTTCATCTTAGGCACATCATAAAAACGCTGAATGATGGTGCTTTTTGACTGTTCGTCTTTGATGGTGATAGTTTCTGGTTCGTGCTGGAATTTTTTACTCAGCGCCTGAATACCTTCTGGGTAGGTCGCTGAGAATAACAACATTTGACGGTCATAAGGTGTGTGGCTAATGATTTCTGTAATCGAGTCGACAAAACCCATATCCAGCATACGATCAGCTTCATCCAATACCACGGTATTGATGGAGTTTAAATCCAGTGTGCCTTTAGCTATATGGTCAGCAATACGACCGGGAGTGCCAACAACAATATGTGCGCCGTGTTCTAACGAACCGATCTGTGGACCGATTGATTGGCCACCGCACAAAGTTAATATTTTGATATTTTGCTGGTAGCGTGCAATCTTTCGAATTTCATCTGCTACTTGAGTCGCCAATTCACGGGTCGGACATAAAACCAGTGCTTGGCAGCCAAAATTCCTTTGATTTAATCGGGTTAATAGACCGATACCGAACGCAGCAGTTTTACCACTTCCTGTTTGGGCTTTAGCAAGCACGTCGCGGCCTTCGATAACGAACGGCAGCGCTTGCGCTTGAATCGGTGTCATGTCGTTGTAACCCATTTGTTCTAGGTTAGCGAACATGCCTTGCGGTAACGCAAGAGAGGAAAATTTGGCTGGTTGGCTCAAGGTGAAACTCCACGAAAAGAGGCTGGTCTAGCAGAAAAAATCAGTATACCAGATCTTGATGGCGTTGCAGGTATTGGCTTTTTTGAAATTAATACATCACAACAAATAATAAATCGAGATGGCGTGGCTAAACGCGCCAGCCATGACAAAAATGTGCCAAAGTTCATGAAAACCAAAAGATTTAGGCCAGAGGTTAGGCCACTTAGTCCCATACACAATCGCGCCGATAGTATAGGCAATACCGCCATAAAATAACCAATCAAACGAGGCCGGTGGCATGACTTCTTGCATGGTTGATAGACCAAACACGGAGGCCCAACCCATACCCAAATAAATCAGTGTTGATAACCAGCGGGGTGCGCCAATCCAGAATATCTTTAATAGAATACCTGATAACGCCAAGCCCCAAATGGCCACCAATAAAGTCCAGCCAAAGGTATCACGTAACGAGATTAAGCAAATGGGCGTATATGTACCGGCTATCATCGCGAAGATCGCCATGTGGTCTATGCGTTTAAGCTTTAGAATCTTTTCATCGCTGCCTTGGAAAAGGTGATAAGCAGCACTGGTGCTAAACATTAAAATCATGCAGGCGCCGAAAATAGCCACCGAGATAACCTGCCACGTATCGCCATAAAGACTGGCTTTAATGACAAAAAAGCACAGTACTGCAAGGCCCACAAAGGCACCGAATAAGTGACTGAAACCGCTAAAAGGATCGCGAAAACGGGAGGTATAAGGGGCAGTTGTCGGGCTCGACATTATTAGAGCATCCAAAAAAGTGTGTCTTTAATCAGTCTACACGGGTTCAAGACAAAATTAGTGATTTATCGGAAAGAGTATGGTGCTATACGTCTATGCCTAACACCTCATCTAACACCTCATCTAGCACCTTACAACTTAGCACTTCAGCGACTTGGTTTATCTACCTTGTGCGTAATAACCGCAATGCTTTATATACTGGCATAACCACTGATGTAGAACGACGTTTTTCTGAGCACCAAGGCGGTGGACCAAAAGCGGCTAAAGCGTTAAAAGGAAAGGGGCCGTTGACTCTTGAGTTCTCATATCCAGTGACGGATCGCAGCACGGCTTCTCGACTCGAGTACCGTATTAAGAGACTAACGAAAGTTAAAAAAGAACAGTTGATTGTTCAGCCTGAATTAATTCTGGAGTGGGGTTTGTTGATGTTATAGAAAGGCTCATTATGCTAAATATTGGCCGTTGCTGCGCTTCAGGCGTGTGCAACGGCTAGCGACGTTAGCGTTATAGTTCTTCGCTGGGCGCTTCAAAATCAGAAAGTTGTTCGGTATCAGTCGGCTTTGCAACATGATACTTAAGCTGAATACCCTGCAAGAAATTGCGTAAGATTTGATCTTTGCAAATTCTATAATGCTTATGGCCTGGGCGGCGGAAGAATGCGGTTAGCTCAGGTTTACTGATGCGAAAGTCAACTGCTGCCATTACGTCAAGCATGTCGCTATCAACATAATTTAGGGCGATTCTTAACTTACGCAGGATGATGTTGTTGGTTAGCTCTTTCTCAATCGGAGCTGGCTCGCCTTCTTTTACACCCCGTTTATCATTGATCAAACCATTAAGGAAAGTCGCTAAAAGATAGTCTTTTAGGCCTTTATAATCATCATGGTCGTCTCTTTTTAACCAGCAGCTGACTTGCTCACGAGTAACTGTTTCACCTGCCAAAGCAAATAGGCTGATCATTTTTGAATCGCTAAAATTAAAGGTATAGCGAATGCGGCGTAATACGTCGTTATTGGTCACGTGGAATTCTCAAACAGGTCAAAGGTAGTTAATAGTATGATTCTAGCAGATTTTGCCGTTTATTATCGTGCAAATTTTGCATTGATAACGCCATGGCGCAAGAGCATTACTATGAGCTTACTTGCATGAAACATTCAACTTTGATTCGCAGATCTCAAAAATTAAACCACGTTATCGCCGACGCTATAAGAAATCGTCTGGCTGATTTCCTGCAAAGATAAGCCACTTTCTTGCTGCATTTCATTAAAAAAAGCCTGCGCTGCTTGTAAAGACTTTTTAGTTTGCAGGCCACCATCAATGATTTCATTGGCGCGTAAATAAGCCTCGATATCCCTAGATAATAAAAACGTATCTTTGCCCAACTGACGCAGCGTATAGGGGCCGGTATTGCCACCTAAGCGAGCACCGTGCTTCTTAAGCCAAGCCCACAAACCAATAATGTCATCTGTCGGCCATTCGGCGACGAGTTGATTGAAAGGCTTACCTTCATCTTTTGCGGCAAAATGAATCATCGACGCATTAGCCGGAACCGTTTTTACCTTATTGTAATTACGCACAATACGCACATCAGACGATTTCTCTTCTAACATTTCAGGAGGCATCATCAACAACTTCTTAATATTGAAATCCCAAAATACCTCACGAAACCCCGGCCACTTTTTATTGATAACCGACCAATAAAACCCACTCTGAAAAATCTTACGAGTAAACTCCTCTAGCCAATCATCATCAGAAACTTTCAATAACTGCTTAGAGGTTAATGGCTTACGCACAATCGAGGCTAATGCGGCTCGACCACCTTTTCGCTTGGCGGCACGCTGTTGAATATCAAAAAACGTTTCCATGAGATTTCCATGAGCAATATTTAATAAATTAAAGGAGTCAGATCTTAAAGCATTCTAAAGGAATGAATTGGCAGGCAATAGAGAGCAGCTAATAATTAGAATGGAATAATCTGTTGCAGAAAAAAGCCCCACTAAATTATCATCGCTGACAACTTAACAGGGCTTTTAAAACGCTAACAGCTCTTAACTAATTATTAAGAGGTTTCTTCAGTTTTTTTAGCGACTTTCTTTTTAGCAGGTTTCTTTTCAGCTGTAGCTTTAACATCTAAAGAGTCCTGCTTAAGGGACTCATGTTTAACAGAGACTGGGCCTAAACCTTCAAGAGGGAAGTGATCAACGTTAACCATTTCTAATACATCTTTTTCAAACACAATCATGAAGTCGCCTTCTTCTTGCGTTAAAATACCCATGGCCACACCATCAGTGATGCGGTTTTCGATGGTTAGGTTCGACTCATCGTATTTACCAGATTTCAATGCTTCGCCAATCTTCTTATAGATAGGATCAGCTTGATCAACACGGGTTAGTAACGAATCGTACTTGAACATTGGGTTACGGCCGTTATCACCACGGTAAGTGCCTGTGATTAAACGCTCACGGGTTGCTGTTGCAGACGTTGTTAAATCAACAATCTTAGCGACCAACTTGTCGCTTGGTTTAGCAACACTTCGACCTAAAGGCATTGTCAGTGCGCGCACTAACCAACCCACAGGACGAGCTGGTAAGTTTTTAGTGAAACCGTCTAATGCTTCTTCAAATTCAGAGAACAACTTAGCCATTGCATATTCAACCAACGGCAAATCGTCTTTCTGGCGACCTTGATCTTCCCAATGCTTTAACGTCATAGATGCTAAGTACAATTTGGAAAGCATGTCAGCCAAACGCGCAGAGATCAGTTCACGGAACTTTAAATCGCCTTGTAAAGAGAACATCGCCATATCAACAGATAATGCAAAACTCGCTGCATAACGGTTGATCTGCTTATAATGTTTTTTCGTTGGGCCAGAAGCGGGAACAGAAGTGAAAGCAGCATTCGTTGTGCTTAATACGAAAGAGCGAGCAATGTTCGAGATAATAAAACCAAAATGGCCGAATAATGCCTTATCAAAAGCTGCCAAATTGTTTTCTTTCGCCGCATTCATTTCAGCTAAAACAAATGGATGACAACGAATCGCACCTTGGCCAAATGTGATCATAGTTCGCGTAAGAATGTTGGCACCTTCAACCGTGATCGCCACTGGGACAGAAGAGTAGCCTGATTCAACATAATTATTCGGGCCGCGACAGATTGCACTACCGCCATGAATATCCATACTATCAATGGAAATCTGACGAGCCGATTCAGTTAAGTTGTACTTCAAAATTGCTGAAGGAACTGAAGGCTTTTCACCGTTATCAATCGAAATTGCAGTAACTCGTGCGGCGGCAGAGTTGATGTAAGAGTGACCTGCGATACGCGCTAGTGGCTCTTGCACACCTTCAAGTTTAGATATTGGAATACCAAATTGACGACGAATTCGAGCATAGGCACCTGCTGTAGCAATACCGTATTTTCCACCGCCAGCGCCAGAAGACGGTAGCGTAATACAGCGACCTACCGATAAACATTCAACCAACATTCTCCAACCTTGACCTGCGTTTTCGACACCACCGATGATAAAGTCTAAAGGAATAAAAACATCTTTACCAAAAATAGGGCCGTTCATGAACGGGGAACCGATTGGATTATGACGGTTACCAATCTCCATACCTTTAAGGATGCGTGGTAAAAGCGCAACAGTAATACCTATGTCGCTTTTGTCGCCTAATAATTTCTCAGGGTCAAACATGCGGAAGGCTAAACCTACAACAGTGGCAACAGGCGCAAGAGTAATATAGCGCTTGCTAAAGTTCATATTAAGACCAAGAACTTCTTTACCTTCCCACATGCCTTTACATACAACCCCTGTATCAGGCAAAGACGTTGCGTCAGAACCAGCGCGTGGGCCAGTCAAACCAAAACAAGGAATTTCACGACCATCGACTAGACGAGGAAGATAATGATTTTTTTGTGCATCAGTACCGTACTTTAATAACAACTCAGCAGGACCTAAAGAGTTTGGGACGCCAATAGTTGACATTACCGCGCTGGAAAGACCAGAAAGTTTTTGCAATACAGCAGACTGTGCTTGAGCAGAAAACTCTAAGCCACCGTATTCTTTTGAAATAATCATCGAAAAGAAACGATTGGCCTTGATGTAGTCCCAAAGTTCAACGGGCATATCACCGTTTTCTTTGATTTCATATTCGTTGATCATGGAGCACAAGGTTTCAACTTCATTGTCCAAGAATGCCTGTTCGTCTGGACGCAACTGAGGATTCGGATGATCCATCAATTTATGCCAGTTAGGCTTACCAGCGAATAATTCGCCATCCCACCAAACTGTTCCGGCTTCTAGCGCAGTCGATTCAGTGGCTGACATTTCTGGCAATACTTTTTTGTAAATAGCGAAGATAGGGCGAGTGATGCTATTTGCACGGAAGGCTGAGAGGCTTAGTACTCCGAATGCTGCGGCAAAAATAGCAGAGGTAACTACAAAGCCAGTCGCTGCACCAGTGAATAAAGCCAAAACAGCAAAGGCGGCAATTACTAAGGTAGAAACTTTCAAATTAGCTTTTTTGTAAGCTAAGCCGGTTAATGCTATGACTAATAGCACGACCCAAGTTGTGGTAGTCATAAAGACCCCTTATTTTCAGTTTATCGGTTTTAAAGTGACATGCTTTAACTGCATGTTTTATATTTATGAGGCATGTTGCGTCTTGGGGTACCTTCTTATAAAAGCTAATACTACAAACGATGCTTTATACAAGTAATGCGTAAAGGCAAAACACTCAAGAAATAACCTCCTTAGACATTTAAACAACAATTCCTAAATGCTTCAACATCATACGAGTGTTTGAATTATTCGGATTAGTGATCTTTGGTCATTAATAATGGGAATTACTCTGTACTCATTCTTGTTAGTAGGAAGTAGGCCAAATAGTCGTCCTTTAAGGTCTATTTATAGTCATTTTGGCGTAAAATGATCGATAAAAAAGCACATTATTTTCAGAAGTTTTTGTAGGGTTTAAAATTATTTTTATTCTCACAAGGAAGAGTGACACAGATTGAACTGGGTGATTTTGATAGATGAGTCATCAATTATAAATATCCAAAGATAAGACATTGGCTCTTTAGGAGTATGTTTTTTTATTCTTTACACGATTAAATTTTAAGGGTGATAAATTCTTAATTAATAACGAAGGTAAGGACTCTGGGTAAGGTGTTATCGAAGACCCATGCTCATTTATCGATGCTATAATTCAGTTGTTTTTCATATCGAATCATTAAATGAACGCTACTTTCTCTTTTACGGTTAAATCAAAGCAAGCGAATACCCATTTACTCGCCTGCTTACTTCCTGCTATTCCCTATTTGCAGCCAGAGCAGTGGCAGGCTTTATTACTAGGGGTAAAGGGTGAGGTTAAGATCGATGGGGTGATCATTGCTGATGATGTCTTGCTATTAGCCAGTCAAGTTGTCAGTTATACCATTTATGATTATCAAGAAGCGGAAGTCGATGATGCTTGGTCATGCGTTTGGTCAAATAATGACATTGCCGCTGTTCATAAACCGGCTAATCTTCCGGTTAATCGTACAACACGTAATGTCTACAACACGTTGATTCAATTATTACGCCGTGAAAGCCCTTGGCCTGATGCGCATTTATTACATCGCTTAGATTTAGAAACCTCGGGACTTATCTTAATTGCGCAAAATAATGTGATGGCACGTCAGTATCAATCTAAGTTAGAGAATTTAATTAGACGCAAAATATATCGTGCCGTCGTGGCGGGAAAGCCCGCTTGGGAAGCAAAGGATTTTACGTGTGATCTAGCAACTCTTGATGAGAGCGAAGGTGGCAGTGCTATTCGCAGCCAGATGCATGTGGTACCCCGCGGGGAAGGAAAAGAGAGTCATACATTATTTAAGGTTTTAGCCACTAACTTAAAAGACGGTGTGAGTTATTCAGTGATCGAATGCGAGCTTCTAACTGGGCGTAAACATCAAATTCGCGCGCAGCTGGCTCACTTGGGACACGCCATTGTAGGGGATAAGATTTACAGTAATAATGGAGAGTTTTATTTGAAACGATTGGATAAAACCCTATCTGAAGCTGATCATAGAAAGTTATTAACGCCTCATCATCTATTGCATGCATACGAGATTCATTTGTTTAATCTCTGGCCATCAGAGCTAAGTCAGGGAGATATTATGCAACCAAAGATTCAGGATATCATTTTGCGCGATGATGACTTTCCTGAATCTTGGCAAATTTTTGGTTTAGGACTTCAATAAATAATCGTGATACTCCTTTCGAAGATTGATTTTTAATAACTTCCCTGTTGCAGTGTGAGGCAAGCTCTCAACAAATATCACTTCGTCTGGCATCCAGAATTTCGCAATTTTGTCGCTTAAAAATTCTTTAATATCATCACCCGAAGTCGTCGATCCAGGCTTCATAATGGCCAGCAAGAGTGGGCGTTCATCCCATTTTTCATGAGCGGCACCAATCACGCAGGCTTCGACAATATCAGGGTGGCCGACTGCAGCATTTTCTAAATCGATGGAGCTGATCCACTCGCCTCCCGATTTAATCACGTCTTTTGAGCGATCAACAATGGCTAAATAATCCTGTTTATCAATGGTGGCGACATCGCCGGTATCGAGCCAGCCATTTTCAAAGCTGCTCATATCATCGGTTTTATAATATTGTTTAATAATCCAAGGTCCGCGTACTAATAAACGACCGTAGCTAACCCCATCATGAGGCTGTGCTTCACCTTCATCGTCAACAATTTTCATCTCTACGCCAAACACTGGACGGCCTTGTTTTTGTTGCAGTTTGTAGCGCTCTTCAATGGGCATACTGTCCATGGCAATAGTTTGAACATTGGAGGTACCCAGCGGTGACATTTCGGTCATGCCCCATGCGTGAATTAAGAAAGCATCGTGAACTTGGTCAAATTTCTTAATCATTGAAAGCGGTGCAGCTGATCCGCCCACAACAACATTCTTAACAGAGTCTAAGGTTTTGCCTATTTCGTCCATGTGATTGAGCAGCATTAGCCAGACGGTAGGAACGCCCAATAATAGATCGGGCTTTTCTGCTTCAATCAGTTCCCAAAGCGATGCGCCATCCATGCCTTGTCCTGGAAATACCAGCTTGGCGCCCGTCATTGCTGCGGCATAAGGCACGCCCCAAGCATTAACGTGAAACATCGGAACTACAGGTAATACGCACGATAGGCTGCTGATGCCCAGCGCTTCACGACTGATTTCAGAAAGAGCATGCAACAAGGTTGAGCGATGACTGTATAAAACGCCTTTTGGGTTACCTGTGGTGCCTGAGGTGTAGCATAAAGAAGCGGCGGTATTCTCATCGAATACGGGCCATTCTATTTGGTCACTGGCATCACTGATTAAGTTTTCGTAGCAGGTAACGTTATTGAGGCTAGTCGCGGGCATGGTGGCTTCGTCGGTCATGATGACAAAGCCCTCAACGTGAGGAATTAGGTCTTGAATGGATTCTAATAATGGCACAAAGGTGAGGTCGACAAAGACCCAGCGGTCTTCGGCGTGATTGATGATGTAAACCAGTTGTTCAGGAAATAAGCGTGGGTTAATGGTATGCAACACAGAGCCAATACCGGATACGCCAAAATACAATTCAAAATGTCGGTAGTTATTCCATGCTAAAGTAGCGATGCGGTCAGAGGGTTTTGCGCCGAGCCTTAGTAGTGCATTGGCCGCTTTTTTACTGCGTTTGGCGGCGTCTTTCATGGTGTAGCGGTGGATGTCGCCTTCGCAGCGGCGACTGACAATTTCAGAATTTGGGTTGGCGCGTTCTGCGTGTTCGATCAAACTAGAAATTAATAGCGGTTGATCCATCATGTTGCCCAGCATAAGTGCGGTACCTTTTGTTTTTTATTTGATGCGGTGTTTTATAATAAATTAACATTACGCATTAACGTTTTATAGCTCTATCACTCTTAAGTACTATTTTTGTAAAGTTATTATTGGATTTTTTAAATGAATAAACCTATTTCAGAAGCGTGCTTGCGTAATCAACAACCTATTGCGGAGGCGCTGCATTCTTTATTGCCCACGGCGGCTAATGTGCTAGAAATTGGCAGCGGTACTGGCCAGCATGCGGTTTTTTGTGCTCAGGCCCTGCCACATATTAAGTGGCAAACCAGTGATTTACCGCAGAATCATGGTGGCATGTTGCAATGGATTGAGGAGGCGGGCTTAGACAATGTAATAGCACCCCTAACATTAGATATTGATCAAGTGTGGCCAGAATTTAAGGCCGCAGCGATTGGCCATGTCTTTACCGCTAATACGGTGCATTACATTTCTGATGCAAGCGTCGTGAATATGTTTAGTAATGTGAGCGAATTGCTGCCAGAGAAAGGGCTGTTTGTTATTTACGGCCCAGTGAATGTGGAAGGGCAATTTACCAGCGAAGGCAATGCAGGTTTAGATGAGTGGCTTAAAACGTGTGTGAATCCTTTGGCGGGAATCAAAGACATCGCCGATATTGAGCGGTTGGCTAAGAATCAAGGGTTGGCCTTGATCGATAACCTCGCCATGCCAGCGAATAACCGCTTGTTAGTTTTGCAAAAGCTGTAATTTTACAGCAACAGTCTTATTAGCGAGTCGAGTTTGAATCCACTGCGCAATGTTTTGCACTTGCTCATAGCAAACCTGATGTTCCATTGGATAATCATGTTATTGGGTGGCGCTATTTCAATCGCAGGTAAGTATTTCATGCTGGAAATCTTTATCGACTGAGTACTGTCTATGCTATGTTAATACCAAATTACTATTCAGCTTAATAAGGTGAATTTTATTCCATTGTGCCGTTATGATAAGAGAGCTGGATGCCAAGTTTAATCCATTCATTTTTAAGGCCTGTCATGTCGATGCCTTCTTTTTTAAGAACTAAATTAAAATCCAGTCCTCTGATTGATGACAGTAGCGCTGATTTCATTTTTTCTAGCGTCGCTTGGGTATTGCAGAATTTTGATCATGAAGAGTTTTTTAATCGCACTCGTTTAGTTGCACCCAGTAATGAGTTTTTCCCAGGCCGTGTGAGCAGTGTCAATGCGAAGGCGCAGAACATCTTTCAACATACGTTGCGTTATACGGGTTTGCGTCATTGGCCGTTTCAACTTAAGTCGGTGATTGAGCGTGAAGTGAATAGCGAATGCCATGTGCAGCCTACTCCACAGGATGAGTTAGCGCTTATTAACCGTAATTCATTCCCGCATGCATCGATTGCTGACGCAGGTGCTGATGCTTATGGTATGCAAGTCCCTGTAATCATGACTGCGCAGTCCTTATTCGTTTTTTATGATCCTCAGCAAACGTTGAAGCCTGAAGATCTCAGTGCAAGCTATGCTCATGTGATTGCTCAGCATTTAATTGTTCAATCGGGTCAGCAGCCTCCTGGTGGCAGCCAGTTTTTCGCCGAAGCCAGTGAAGTGTTAGCCAGTATGATGGGCTTTGGGGTATTACTCAGTAATTCCGCCTATACCTTTCGAGGGGGCTGTGGCTCCTGTTATAACGCTATGGCAAATCGCCAGCCAGCACTCACCGAGTTGGATAATGTCTTTGCCTTAGCGTTATTTTGCCGCTTAAAGGGCATTGCTTATAGAAATGCGACAGTGCACTTAAAAAAGTACTTACGTTCAAGTTATAAACAGGCCGTCAAACAGATAGATCAAAGGCTAGAGCAGGTGAATGATCTTAAGCAAATCTCTTAACGATCTAAGCGGCGGCCACTAGCTTTTATTTCCATTATATTTTAATGTTTAAGCAGCGGCTTGCTTACTTTCTAAGTAACTATTAATGCTTGCCAACACACTGTTGATGGTAGCTGTCATAATATCCTGGTGCTGGCTGACGCCCATGAATTTACGATTATGGATTTTGATTTGAACAAACGCCATCGCTTGAGCATCGGTACCTTTGCCTAAAGCAATTTGATCAAAATGTTGTACTTGAAAATCAATCCCCAATGTTTTGTGCACGCCATCGCTTAAAGCAGAGATAACACCTTTGCCTTGGCCATGAATGGTTAGTACTTCACCATGGGCGGTGCCATCACAAATACTGGCCTGAATAGATTCTTGCTCACCCTGTTTATGCACTTCATAACCTAAGACCTGATACTGCTGTTCATTTTGATGATCTGTTTGCAAAAATTGCTGCTGGAAAATCTTATAAATGGTTTTATTATCCACTTCACAACTGTGTTTAACGCTGTACTCTTGGACGGCTTTGCTTAGCGCTATTTGCATCCAGCGTGGCAAGTTAATACCAAATTCAGCTTCCATAATATAGGCGACGCCGCCTTTACCCGATTGGCTATTGACGCGGATAACCGATTGATAATCGCGACCTAAGTCTCTAGGATCGATGGGCAAATAAGCCACATCCCATTGCTGATCATCGCGTTGCACTGACAAACATTTTTTAATCGCATCCTGATGACTACCCGAGAACGCCGTATAGACCAATTCGCCAAACCAAGGATGGCGTGGATGGGTTTTAATTTGGGTGCATTCCTCTACCGTCATAACGATTTCATCGGCAATCGACACATTAATTTCGGGATCAATCCCTTGGCTATACAAGTTCATTGCCATGGTGATTAAATCCATATTGCCAGTGCGTTCCCCGTTACCCATCAAGGTGCCTTCAATGCGATCGGCGCCAGCCAAAATAGCCATCTCTGCTGCGGCAACCGCGCAGCCACGATCATTATGAGTATGAATAGAAATAATGATGTTTTCACGCTGGCTCACCCCTTTGCAGAAGGTTTCTACTTGATCGGCAAAAACATTCGGACCTGCACACTCTACGGTTGCCGGTAAGTTGATAATGGCTTTATTGTTAGCGCTCGGTTGCCATACGTTGATAACCGCATTGCAAATCTCAATGGCAAAATCAGTTTCGGTACTGGAGAAGCTTTCCGGTGAATACTGAAAGGTCCAATCGGTCATCGGGTATTTCGTTGCTTCACTTTGTACTTTTTTAGCACCATTAACTGCGATGTCGATAATGCCTTGCTTATCCAAGCCAAAAACTTTCTCGCGCTGCACCGGAGAGGTTGAGTTATACACATGGACAATCGCTCTGCTAGCGCCTTCTAACGACTTATAAGTGCGTTCAATCAACTCATCACGGGCCTGAGTTAATACTTGAATGGTGACATCTTCTGGAATTTGATTTTCTTCAATCAACCAGCGCACGAAATCAAAGTCAGGCTGTGAGGCTGACGGGAAACCGACTTCGATATGCTTAAAGCCCACCTTTACCATTAAATGCCACATCTTCTGCTTTTGCGCTACTGACATAGGTTCAATTAACGCTTGGTTGCCATCACGAAGATCAACTGCACACCACTGAGGAGCCTGAGTAATGCTATTACTTGGCCATTGGCGGTTTTCCATTTTCAAGGCAGGCATGCTTTGCTGGAAAGATTGATATTTTTTATGATTGAAATGGCTTGTTTGAACTTGGCTCATATTGGGCACCTAAACTTCATGCAAGAAGTCATAATAAAGATTAACTAACTGATGAGGTAACTATAAAGGCAATAAAGAGGGGATTGATGGCAAATAACAGTTTAAATTGGACTGTTTTAGCAATAATTTTCTATTATTAAGAGTTTTTTGAGTCAATTATTGTTTTTTAATTAGTTAGGGCATCTATTGATGCCCTAACGCCCTGTGTTCCTAGTTAATTAGAAGGGGCGTGAACCATCTCTACGTCACCATATAAAGCGTCGTATTGCTCAACGCTGATTATTTCACTGGTATGGTTATCCCAAATAATAAATTTAAAAGCGTTAGGAATCTCACTCAGATTAATACGTGTTACGCGATCAAACAGGTGCTCATATTGCTCATGGCATTTTACCAAATTGTAATTAGGAATACGGGCTGAAAGATGATGAATATGATGATAGGCAATATCAGCGGTGAACCAGTTTAGAAATTTAGGCAGTTGTAAAAAACTGGTACCCTCGAGTGTGGCGGTGAAATAATTCCAGTTTTCGCTGCTGGCCGCGTAAGATTCTTCGAAATTATGCTGCACGGTAAATAACACGATGCCTATCGCGCCTGCCAAAGAAAGCGCAATGACGTAGACAGCAAAGAATTCAATCACACCAAAATAGCCAGCCGCGATGACCCAAGCGGATAATAGCACTAGGTTGTTACCCGTCATGTGGCGATATTCTTGCCAAGTATTCCAGTAATTTGTTTTAAACTCTGCATTGATCTGGCTTACAGGTTTAGACAGATTGCTGAATTTTTGTTGAATGAAAAAAATTGCAAACTGAATACTGCCTTTGATCCAAGTAAACCTTGGGTTAAAAATGAAATACAAAAAACCGGCAATTGGCGCCATTCGCAGGTTGCGATTGTTGGCGTAAGACTTTTTACTTTTTTCATCTAGCTCAGCGTATTGATCAACGGATAATACGGCGAGTGGACCCCGATATTTTTCCCAGTTACCGTTGGTTGAATGGTGATAATCGTGGTGTTTCGACCACACATGTTGTGGCACTCCGCAGAGTACGCCAAATATAAATCCGACAATTTTATTTTCGCGCGGGTTTACATATAAGCAGTTATGGCCACAGTCGTGCAGCATAACAAAGACTCGAATGACAAAGAATGTGAGTATTAACGTGATCCCTGCTGTTAGCCAATATGAGATTTTTAGGCTTTCGATCGCTAAATAAAATAAGACGAAATAAGGCAAGATAGTCGTGAGAGTCTGGATAAAAGCTTTGGTATTGCTGCGTTTGGCATATTCAGCAATAAGTGCATTTTTTTGCTCTTTCAGAGTTTTTGTTGCATTCATATTGTTCTTATTCTCCGGGGACTGTATTGCAGAAAGTCCTAATGCTTGAGTAGTATCAAAGTTTAAGATTATCATACTTAGTAGTATTACGGTCATTGCAATCAGTAAAATATAATTATTTGCAACCCGTTACGCAGGTGAGTAGCGTTAGAACTCAGTCTATCTAAAGTAGTAATATTATTTTCTTTTGCGATTGAGAACTAATACCTGCTTCTTTTATGACGTTGATTCACCAACTTCAGTGCATAATGTGATAGTTATTATCATAAGGTTTTAATAATGAGCAATTATTCGCTAAAAATAACACTAGATCGCACAGATCGACGTATTCTTGATGAGCTGCAGAAAGATGGGGCTATTTCAAATCTTGACCTAGCGGATAAAGTGGGACTTTCTCCTTCACCTTGCTCTCGCCGTGTCAAAGCTTTGCAGGAATCGGGTATTATTCAGAAAACGGTAGCGGTGCTTGATCCGAAGGCTTTAGGGTTGGATATGGTGGCGATGATCTCGATCAGTATGGATCGCCATACTCCGGAGCGTTTTGAAAACTTTGAAACTCTGGTAGCTGGATTCCCAGAAGTCTTAGAGTGCTATTTAATTACCGGCTCGAGTGCTGATTACCTTTTAAAGGTGATTGTTAAAGATATGGATGGATATCAACAGTTCTTGTTGGGTAAGCTAACGCGTATCGAGGGAGTAAGTGGTGTGCACTCTAGTTTTGTGATGCGTAAAGTGGTTGATTCAACACGCTTACCAATGAATTGATGCGGGTTAAATTAACGTTAATGCAAGGTTCGGTAATGAACCTATATCAACCTCGAGCCTGAGTTCACCTGCAAACCTTCTCTTGTCCATTAGTTTGCTGTGTCGTGCTGACTAAGTTTAGTTAGCTCTAAGTTTAACTTTAGTAATATTCGTTTGAGTGATAATTTTTTTACATTATTGATTAGCCTAAAAATCAAGGGCTGATATGCTAAGGCATAAAAAAGCACATAGAAAGCACATAGAAAGCACATAGAAAGCACATAGAAAGCACATAATAAAAAACAGTGATGAGGCCCCTTATGACAATGATGACATTAGCAGCAATGACAAAATTTCGTCAGCAGTATCGTGCAGGTATCGCTAAAAGTTACCGCGGCTGGATTCATATGTTGAGTGTATTGGCTGTCGGGCTCGGTACCATTATTTATGCCTTGTCTCAGCTGCAATTTGCTGATTGGGTGGAATGGATGGTTTTTCCATTAACGATGTTAATGGTGAATTTTGCTGAGTATTATGCACATCGTTGGTTAGGTCATAAAAAAACTAAATATGGAAAACTTTTTTACAGCCGTCATACGGGGGATCATCACAGTTTCTTTTTAGAACACTCAATGAATTATGAAACAGTCCAAGATTGGCGCGTCGTATTATTTCCACTGTATTTAATTTTTGCTTTTCTATTTGGATTGATTTTACCGGTTGGCTACGTGTTGAGCGAAGTAGTCAGTATGAATGCGGCGTATATTTATGCAGCGGCGGGGATTAGTGGTTATTTGTTTTATGAGGTGATGCACTTTAGTTATCACATACCTCGCGGCCATTGGGCTGAAAAATTATTTTTAGTAATCCCAGGTTGGACGGCTTTGCGTCATTTGCATGTGCTCCATCATAAGCGTGACAAAATGGGCGAAGCCAATTTTAATATTACCCTGCCTATCTTTGATTTTTTATTAGGGTCGTTATTTTGGCAACCCATTGCGGAGCTTGAAAGTCATAGCGAATGAATTAATATAAGCGTTAATGACCCTCTTTAATGTTTGGAAAGTATTCTTAGCTATGAATTTAAATGACGCTTTGGCTTTAATCGCCAGTTTTAGCACAAAAAGCACCGAGGTATTTACCTCGGGTAGCAATACACTTATCGATGGCAAGTCACTGTCCTCTTCGCTTATCGAAAGTGATAATAGAGTTTTGCCGGATGAGTTGATTCATTATATTGATGTGATTTGCCCAGCAGAAGGACTTTCGCTGGAAGGCGTAGGCCATCCGGTAGAGCTATTGAAATCTGGCGATCTTGCTTTGCAGCCTAAGATGCTTTCACAACTGAGCGGTGAATCTGCTAATTGGCAAGATGATTGGTTTTTAATTGCCCATGATGGCGGTGATCCGATTATTGTCAAAACGTCTGAACAGAGCCGAAACAGCCGGGTTTACAGTGCGATGCAGGGCATGGGAGTATGGGAATTTGCACCCATAGCAGATTCTATTGGCCAGTTTTTAGTGTGTGCTTGTGCGGTGCAGCATGCATTGAATTTCCCAGGTTTAGATCAGCCTTTAGATGAAGACTTTAATTTAGCCCCAGCGGCGGCGAACTGGTTATTCCCACTTTTACGCCAGCATGGCGGCGCCCACTATGATGAGTGGGCGTCTGTCTTCGAGAATTACTTATAAGAGCGCGCTATAACAAGAACTCTCCATAATAAGTCTATTTTAAACAGCACTTTTTATATTTCTTACCACTGCCGCACGAACAAGGATCGTTGCGGTTAGGGGTTTTCTCTATTATTACAGTGGTCGGCTTGTTCAGTATAACGTCCAGCTCACTGATGTTTTCTTCACCGTCTGCATCGATCGTGATGTTGGCAAAAATCTCTTGCGCTTTTAATTGATCTTCAATTTCAGATTTTCTGGCTTCGCTGGTGACAGTAATCGTGACTGGATGCTTTTTAGAGCCATGCTTAGTGCTTGGATCGGTATTGTAGTTGTAATTACTGTAATCTGAAGGAAGCTCTATGCGACCCTTGAAAAAGAATTTAGACATTTTGCTGGCCTGGTATCATGACGGCTGTATAAAATTACAGCCTGAATTTTAGCAGTCTGTATTTGAGAGGGCGCATAATACAGGGTTTCTTCGATTTTAGCTGCAACAGATAGAGCAATGACACGGTTAAATGAAGCGTTAAATAATGGTCGCGCTGGGCCATTAATTTAGGAATGAGTGAATAATGAAATATTCTTATCGTATAATTGTTAATAGCCCATTGGGTGATGTCCTTATTCAAGGCAGTAAAACGCACATTCAATTTCTCAAATTCGATGATAGCGCTGAAAAGCAGGTTGGTAATCAAGAGCCTGACTGGTTAGAAGCATGTGATCTGCAATTACAGCAGTATTTTTTTGGCGAGCGTCGAGTATTTGATTTACCCATTGCTGCTCAAGGCACTGTATTTCAACAACGAGTGTGGCGGGCATTAGGTGATATTGATGCTGGTTCCTTTGCGAGCTATCAACAAATTGCGATAGCCATCGGTAATGTCAATTCGGTGAGAGCAGTAGCCAGTGCCAATGCCTGTAACCCTATTTGGTTGCTTATTCCTTGCCATCGAATCATTGGCAGTGATTTTGCGTTGAGGGGATATGCGGGTGGCATCGTGCGTAAAGCTCAGCTATTGATGTTGGAAGGGTTAGCGGTCGGCTGTGACAATGTGAAGCTAGCCACTGAAAAAACTAAGCTTGTGTTCAAATAAATAAATGACTTCGAAGATAAGCTAAGATACTCGCTAAATTATGCAGACTAAATCGTTTCGAATAGACAGGTTCATCAGTAAAAGATGCAAGATCAACCGGCGTGATATCAAGTTGATGCTAGCACAAGGGCGTATTGTGATTAACGGTGAAGTTATTCGCGAGATCACGACCATAGTCGAAGAATTTGATCATGTCATCTTAGATAATGAGCTGCTGCAAAATAAGCAAGCGATTTATATTATGATGAATAAACCCATTGGAGTAGTGAGTGCAACCAAAGATGAATTACATAAAACGGTGATTGATCTATTGCCCGATACATTGAATGGTGATGATTTACATATTGTTGGACGATTGGATTTAAATTCTACGGGTTTATTATTACTCACCAATGACAGTCGTTGGTCACGCAAGCTCATGTCGCCGGAAGCAAAAGTGAATAAGGTTTATCAGGTCACGCTGGAACATGATGTAACTGAGGACACTATTTCTGTCTTTGCTAAAGGAATGTATTTTTCATTTGAAAAGATAACTACTCAGCCTGCACAACTGACGATGTTAACAAATAAAGTGGCTGAAGTCGTTTTGACGGAAGGAAAGTATCATCAAATAAAACGCATGTTCGGTCGTTTCAGAAATCCGGTTTTAGCTTTACACAGAAGCTCGGTAGGTAATTGTTTGCTGGATAAAAATTTGCAAGCAGGGGAAAGTAGGGCGCTCACTTTCGAGGAAGTGAACGCGATTTTTAATGACTAAAAAATACTAGTTGAAAGAGTGCTGATTAAAAATCACCCCATAAATATTGAAATAAACTTAACGCGGCGAGAGCAGCGGTTTCTGTTCGTAATATGCGTGGGCCGAGGGTTAAACCGATGAAGCCTTGTTGAATGCAGTATTCTACTTCTACATCTGTGATGCCACCTTCAGGGCCGACCAATAAGGCAACAGAGGCGGGTGCTTTGATTTCTGCTAAAGGTTTCTGATCACGAGTATGTAAAACCAGTTTGGTTTCCGCTTCTACAGAGCCTGCCCAGTCGTTATAATTCATGGCTGGGTGGAGGGTAGGAAGCGTATTGCGCCCACTTTGTTCACAGGCCGAAATAGCTATTTTTTTCCAATGTTCCATTTTCTTTTCTAAGCGTTCGCCTTTTAGGCGCACATCACAACGCTCACTCCACAAAGGCGTGATGTCGGTGATGCCCAGCTCGGTCGCTTTTTGTATGGTGAAGTCCATACGGTCGCCTTTTGAGATTACTTGCCCTAAATGCAGAGGGAAGCTCACCTTTGAATCTGTGGATAATATTTCACTGATTTCAACTTGGGCATTCTTTTTATTCGCGACGGTAATATACGCAAGGTATTCATAGCCATCACCGTTAAACAAACGCAGTTCAGCCCCTTCATTTAATCTTAATACCTTTATCAAGTGAGTACTGGCTTGTGAATCAAGATCTAGCCTGCTATTCAGGACTAGATCTTCTGGAGTATAAATTCGCGGTCGAGATGCCATAAAAAGTCTTTATCAGTCAGTGTTTTTATCAGGGTTATCTAAACTTAAATTAATAACCACTGATTACAAATTATTGATTATAAAGTGATTAAACGATCGAGCATAATTAAAATAAAGATTAATAATAAATACACAATGGAATAGCGAAAAGTCTGCTGCGCACGTTTAGTCGTTTGTTCAATTAATAATCGTATGGATAAGTAAATAAACCCTCCATTGAGAAGCATACTACCAATCAAGTAGATCTCTTTACTAAAATGTAAAAGATACGGCAGCAAGGTCACTAACGTCAGTAATAAGGTATAAAGTAACATTTGCAAGCTGGTGAATTCTTTACCGTGGGTGACACTAAGCATAGGCACTTTAGCTTTGGCATACTCTTGTTGGCGGTAATACGCCAATGCCCAAAAGTGCGGTGGAGTCCAAGTGAAAATAATCAGTACTAGCACCCAGCCGAGAGGATGAGTTTCGCCGGTCATTGCGACCCAGCCTAATAGTGGAGGCATGGCCCCTGCGAGACCACCGATGGTAATGTTTTGTGGGGTAAGGGGTTTTAACCAATGACTGTAAATCAATGCGTAACCGACCATAGAAGCTAAAGATAAAATAGCCGTTAATGGATTAACCCAGAAGAATAACAGGCCACAACCTACGACCAAAAGTAGGCTGGCAAAAGTATAAACTTGGCGTAGGGATAATTTGTTATTCACCAACGGGCGATGGCGTGTACGAGCCATCAACTTGTCTCTTTGTTGATCAATGCCGTGATTAAAGGCCGCGCCCGATGCTGAGACCAAAGCGATACCGATTAAGGCGAGGCCAAGTAATTGCAGGTCAGGTCTCATATCAGTTGCTAAATAAGCGCCTACTAATGCAGTGACCAGCATCAATAAAATAACGTTTACTTTACACAATGCGAGATAATCTTTAATGCTGCGTTTATTGCTAGCGACTTTTTCTGAAATACTTTTAGTTGCGGTTAGGGTATTAATCATTAATCATCTCTGCTTTTAAAATAGAAAAATAGACGGTCCAGAGACACAGCCAAAAAAGCGCTGCTCCGGTATTGTGTAACAACGCTAGTGATAAGGGTAATAATAAAAAAACATTACCAATACCGATTAATACTTGAAGGGTGAGAGGCACCATGATGAGCCCAATGAGTTTTTTATGCTGGCTGTTATACAGTCGATAGCAGAGTAAAAGCGCAGACAGTATTAATAAGCAGGCAGTAAATCGATGCAAAATTTGGATCGCCATACGATCGGCCATGGGTAATAAACCACCGATGTATTGTTGGGCGTCAACCATGGGTGCGTGAAAAGGACCGTGCACGGTTTCCGGCCACCACTGACTCTGGCATTGAGGCAAGTCTGGACACGCGAGACCGGCATAGTGTGAGCTGGTCCAACCGCCTAGCCCCATTTGCAGTATTGTAATTAATATCACGGCGAGTAATGGGTAGCGAATACGCGGCGCGATGTTTTTTAGGCGATAAAAATTTAAAGATTTATCTGGCTTTTTAATTAGTTGATATTGCCAGAATATAATAGCCAACATCATCATACCCGCGAGTAAATGCAAGGTAACGACAGGAGGCCATATTCTTAACGTGACCGTTAACATGCCAAAAATCCCTTGCAGTATTACCCAGCTAAGGGCGATGTAAGAAACACTGCGCAAATATTTGAATTCGGTTTTAAAACTCGTCGAAAGGGCGAATAGTAATAAACTTAAACCGAGTGCTGATGCCGCAAAGCGGTGAATCATTTCTGACCAAGCCTTAACCTGTTCAACCGGAAATAATGGATGTGCAGCATTGGCGGCTTCGATTTGTGCGATACTTTGAGGCGGTGTTATTTGTCCATAACACCCTGGCCAATCTGGGCAGCCAAGGCCTGCATCTAATAAACGTGCCAAGGCGCCTAAAGTTATAACGATTAATGTTATTACTAAATTTAATCGAGCCCAGTTTAATAGTTTGTTATCCATATTTATGCCCAATGTCCTTGGTCTACTTAACATAACCTATCGGTCTATTTAATATAGCCTACTGGCTATTACTGCGTAACAAATGGCTAAGATCTTTAAACAGGGGTTTGCCTACCTGTTCAACACTATAAGCTAACAATAATTGTCCTTCAGGTGTTGCGATATAAACAGTATCTTCACTGGTTAGGGGCTTTGAATTGATGTCGGTTGTGGAAAGTACCTTAACCAAATCAGAACGTTTACCGAGAGCTGTTTTAATATTGTTCAGTTTAACGGTTACCGCGTCATAGTTTTTATGGGCCGGAGATATAACCAGTTGCCATTGTGGCGAACTGTTTACCGCGGAGCCATTTGACTCTGAATTATTTGACTCTGAGTTATTTGATAGGGAATCAGTATTTTCTGACCCTGACTTAGGAATATAAAACTCAGTTGTTAGAAACTCACCATGCTGCCATTGACCAAGCTGATCTGAAAAATAGTCTGTTGTTAAAATAGCTGCGATTAAAAAAGGTGAAAATGTGATTATTAGTATTAGCAATAAAACTTTATTATTTTTCATATTTATTCCTTCAAGAATATTTTTATTCAGTTATGTATCCAGTAACTCGTCTCTTTCATCAAGCCTTATCACACTGAATATTCCAATCATGAGCGCAGCTATCGCGATTAATAACCATTGCATCGCATAACCAAGGTGTCGGTGTTTATTGAGATACGGAGACGATTGGTAAATGTCTACTAATTTGCCTTTGCCAGTCACCAGCTGCCAGTAACTATCATCAACTTTATAGCCAGTTGCCAATGCAAAGCGTTCTATGTCGATACTTTGAATGCGTTTAGGCCACTCATTATTAACCGGGCTAGGCCAGTGGTCGCTGGTCCAAACGACGGGTTTAATAATGGGTAACTTAGTGATAGTAATACTTTGTCTATCTGCTGGCATCACTGGGCTAGGAATATCAGAACGTAAAACAGGAGCTTTTAAAAAGCCAAGGTTGACCAAAAGATGATGTGAAGTGTCTTCAGCTTTGAAAAGTGCTAGGTGGTAATACCCTACTTTTCCTTTGTGCGTACGGTTGTCCAGTAAGAAATTTTGGTTCCCCCAGTGTCCAGTTAAAGTAATTTCATTATCCTTTTTTAATTGCTGGGCGTTAGCTTGCAGTTCTTGCTCATGACTCGCCTCTGCTCTTTGCCACTGCCATAGGGCTAATAAACTACACAATATGAACATACTGACAAAAGTTAAGCATTGAACTAATTCCAATTTTAGGTAATAACGTCTACCGTAGAGAGAGAAACATTTAGTTTTCATGGAGTAACCGGATGAATACATTAATGGCTTGGCTGGTAGTTATGTTGATATTGATAATTTGTATCAGCTTAGGACTGGCATTAAAATACCTGATTTTTAAATCTCCTGATCTTGCTGAGAAATTGGGTATATTTACGACGGAAAAAAAAGTAGTTAGTTTTTTAACCCTGCGTATTATTTTTTCAGCCATATTATTAATCTTTTGTTATTTTTATTTGTCGTCATTAAATGGTTAAAAAGCGGTTTGTAAAACCGCTTAGTTCTGTTTAAAGAACTGCTTTATAGGGCCATTATAAAACATAGACAAATAGGAACAAGAACAACCAAATAACATCAACAAAGTGCCAATACCAAGCGGCAGCTTCAAAAGCAAATAGGTGATCTGAATCTGGGTTGTCGATATGGCTGGTGGCATCGGTTTTATCAAAGTGGCCTTTCATCATACGCACTAGCATGACTAATATCATGATGCTGCCTATGGTGACGTGTGCACCATGAAAGCCAGTGAGCATAAAGAACGTAGAGCCATAAATACCTGCATTCAAGGTCAATCCCAGTTCGTTATAAGCATGAACATATTCGTAAACCTGAACACACAAAAAGCCCACACCAAAAACTAACGTTAACGCTAGCCAAAATTTAGCAGCTGCCATTTCTTGGGCTTTCAGTTTATGGTGACTGATGGTGATGAATATACTGGAAATTACAAGTATCACAGTATTCATAAAAGGCAGTTTCCAAGCATCGATAACGCCACTGGGTGCTGGGTATTTTTCTGGATCTGGATTATTCAATAATGGCCAAGAGGCAGTAAATTCTGGCCATAATAAAGCAGAACTGCCCTTAGCACCGTCACCGTCTAACCAGGGCACAGCCAATGTTCTGACATAAAAGAGCGCACCAAAGAATGCGGCAAAAAACATAAATTCAGAGAAAATAAACCACAGCATACCAATGCGGAAACTGCGATTAAGTTGGTCGCTGTATAAGCCTTGCTGGCTCTCTTCCACTACTGTTTGAAACCAGCCAAACATCATGTAAGCCATTAGGCAAGATGACACAATAAAGAGAACAGCTGAAGCATCGTTACCGGTAATCATCAAGGCCGTTGATAGCATCATTAAGAAAACGGCAACGGCCCCAATAATGGGCCATTTACTTTGGGCAGGGACGTAATAATTATCAACGGACATTGGCCGTACTCCTGTAAGGGGTCGCGTAAATTCGATAGGCTAAGGTGAGTTTTTTATAGTCTTTAGGGGTGTCATTTCTCAGTTGAAATATCAGTGGCATTTCAACTTTTTCTCCAGCTTGAAGCACTTGCTTTTCAAAACAAAAGCATTCCGTTTTAATTAAATATTCAGCCGCAAGTCCAGGGCTAATACTGGGGATAGCGCTGAATTCCATAACAGCATTAGTGGGATTGTGTAGGGTAAAGTAAGTCTTATATTGTTGCCCTGTAGTGATTTCAAGTTGCGACTGAGCGGGTTGGAATTCCCATATTTTTTGCTGATCGCTGGCAGCCGTAAATTGTAAAATAACTTTATGGGATACAATCTCGTTCGTAGATGACAATAATGAGTCTGACTCTATTAGATTTTGGGTATCAATAACGGAGGGTGAAAGATCAAACTTTCCATTGAGCCCAGTAATATCACAAAAAACATCGTAGAGTGGAATTAATAAAAAACCAAAACCAAACATCAAGCAAGGGAAAATGACCAGCTTAATTAATAAGCGGGTCTCAGGACTCTTTCTTTGTCTTTGCGTTTCGGTTTTCATATTCATCTAACCTATTTTAAGCGTGGCCCGTTGGCGACCGCAGGTTGTC
Organism: Oleispira sp.; assembly: GCA_047612075.1. Lineage (GTDB taxonomy): Bacteria > Pseudomonadota > Gammaproteobacteria > Pseudomonadales > Oceanobacteraceae > Oleispira. The sequence continues at coordinate 94,931 of JBLGAF010000003.1, read as the reverse complement.
TAAATTGGGGGGTGTCTGAAAAGTATGGTAAGGCGCGGGTGAGTCCACCGTCCATTCTAATCCTTCAGCACCTTCCCAAACTTGTGGAGAAGCGGGTAGTCCACGTTTGCGCATGCATTGAACAACGTTATAAACAAATATCAGTTGGCTTAAACCAAACAAGAACGCACCTATAGACGCTACCATATTAAAATCAGCAAACTGTAAGGCGTAATCAGGTATACGGCGAGGCATGCCTGCTAAGCCAATAAAGTGCATAGGGAAGAAGGTCAGGTTGACACCGACAAAGGACAACCAGAAGTGTAATTTACCCATGGATTCGTTATACATAACCCCCGTCCATTTTGGAATCCAAAAATAAACCCCCGCCAGGATTGAAAATAAAGCCCCAGGGACCAGCACGTAATGGAAGTGAGCAACGACAAAGTAGGTATCGTGATATTGAAAATCAGCGGGAGCGATGGCAAGCATCAGTCCTGATAAACCACCGATGGTGAATAAAACGACGAAAGCGATGGAAAACAGCATCGGGGTTTCAAACGTCATACTGCCACGGAACATGGTTGCGACCCAGTTGAAAACTTTTACACCTGTAGGCACCGCAATTAGCATGGTGGAATACATAAAGAATAACTCACCCACTAATGGCATTCCCACCGTGAACATATGATGCGCCCAAACGATAAAGGATAAAAAAGCAATGGAACTGGTGGCGATCACCATAGAGTGATAACCAAACAAGGGCTTTCGCGCAAAGGTTGGGATGATATGCGAGACGATACCAAAAGCGGGCAAGATCATGATGTACACTTCAGGGTGACCAAAGAACCAGAAAATATGTTGGAACAATACTGGATCACCGCCGCCAGCGGCATCAAAAAACGAGGTGGCAAAATGAATGTCCATCAGCATCATAGTCACCACGCCTGCAAGCACAGGCATCACGGCGAGTAACAAAAACGCAGTAATTAACCAAGTCCATACAAACATTGGCATCTTCATATAATTCATACCAGGAGCGCGCATGTTCATAATGGTGGCGATGACGTTAACGGCACCCATAACCGAAGAAATACCCATAATGTGTACAGAAAATATAAAGAAGGTGACGGAAGGTGGGGCATAAGTAGTTGAGAGTGGTGCATAGAACGTCCAGCCAAAGTTAGGCGCGCCACCTTCCATGAAGAGGGTTGATAACACCATGCCGAAAGCAAAAGGTAATAACCAAAAACTCCAGTTGTTAATCCTTGGTAATGCCATATCAGGGGCACCAACCATCATCGGAATAAGCCAGTTGGCCATACCGACAAACGCTGGCATTATGGCCCCAAAGACCATGATAATTCCGTGCAATGTGGTCATCTGATTGAAGAATTCAGGTTGTATTAATTGCAGCCCTGGCTGAAATAGTTCGCTGCGAATTAACAGGGCCATAGCGCCGCCGATTAATAACATTACCAAGCTAAAAATAAGGTACATACTACCAATATCTTTATGATTGGTGGTGAAAAGCCAGCGCGTGATGCCCGTTGCGGGTGCAGAAGAATGTTCACTCATGGTTACTGTCCTTGTGCTTGTTTGAAGCTGACAATTTCAGCAGGTTGAATGCTATCGCCTTTATCATTACCCCAAGCGTTGCGCTCGTAAGTAACAATGGCTGCAATTTCGGTAGGGGTAAGTTGCTCACCAAAAGCCGCCATAGCGGATCCAGTTTTACCGTTAACCACAATGTCGACATGGTTTATCATGTCTCCTAAGGCAATGGCACTGCCTTTGAGTGCGGGGAAAACGGGCGGAATACCTTGACCTTCTACTTGATGGCAAGCGGCGCAGTTCTTGTCGTAGCTTGTCTTACCTTGTGCCATTAATTCATCGAAACTGAGTTCGGATACTTGGTTGGCCTTTTTCTGAGCTTGCTCTTGTGTGACGACCCAAGCTTGGTAATCTTCTTCGCTGACCGCTTCCACAACAATCGGCATATAGCCATGGCCTTGGCCACAGAGTTCAGCGCACTGGCCACGGTAAATGCCGGGTGTTTCTACCTTAGCCCAAGATTCGTTAATAAAGCCTGGGATCGCATCTTTTTTAACCGCAAGTTCCGGTACCCACCAAGAGTGAATAACGTCTTGTGAAGTAAATAGAAAACGTATTTTTTTGTTGATAGGAATGACGAGGTGTTTATCGACCTCTAATAGGTAGTTTTCAGACTTAGGCTCTAATCCATGCATTTGATCTTGGGTGGTGGTGAGGGTAGAGAAAAAATCGACGTCGGTATTTAAATATTCATACCGCCATTTCCATTGATAGCCCGTAACCTTGATGTCGATATCTGAGGTTTCAGTATCGTACATGGCGATTAAGGTATTGGTGGCAGGAATAGCCATAGCGACGAGTATTATTAGAGGGATTGTGGTCCAGATTATTTCGACAACCGTGCTTTCATGAAAGGGCTTGGCTTCGGCCCCTAAGGATTTGCGGTGACGAATAATGGAATAAAGCATAATGCCAAATACTACGACGGCAATAGCAACACAGATATAGAAGATGGTCATGTGTAAGCCGTGAATTTCTCGACCTATCGCGGTGGCGCTTTCGGTCATATTGAGTCCCCATTCACCATGACTAAAAGACGCTATTGTCATTAAGACAAATAGTCGAAGAGCAAAGCTTTTCGCTATGAAGTGACGAAATATTGATTCCATGTCCTGCACCTTAGTTGATCTAGGCGTTATTGGACTGCTTGTAACGGACTAGCAGCTGTTTGATTTATTATATTTAGTTAGCTCTTCTTTCATCTTAGATGTGAAATGGAAAAGCTGCGAAGAAATAGTGGGTTTTTTAATTAATTATTTTTATTTACTACCCAATTACTCTTTTTTTACTTTTTCTTTACTGATAATTAATGGTTTATGACTATAAAATATTACTGTTCTATTTCATACTATCCATACAGTCATAATATGGCAAGCGCTATTGAAGTAAGTAACATAACGATTAAAAGCTTATGTACTTCATGTCTAGGATTAATATTTGATGATGAAACCCCATTACGTTGTTGAAGAGTTGTACCGTTTTTTTCGCCAACAGGATGTTGAGCGTCTGGATCAATTATGTGCTCCCTCTATTATTTGGCAGCAAAATAGCGGTTTCCCCGGTGAGGGCACTTATCAAAGCCCTAGGGCCGTTTTTAGCAAAGTGAACAAGGCCTTTAATCACGCATGGAAAGATTGGTCGTTCGACATTGAGCATGTTTTAGATGCAGGTAATGATGTTGTTGTACTTGGTTATTTCAGTGGTAGTAAGCGAGAAAATGATGAAAATTTTAAATTAGCCGCCTCTCATATTTACAGTTTTTGTGACGGCAAAGTGATTAAGTTTCAGCAGTTTACTAATGACCTAAGGCTTGCCCACTAGCTTACAGAGCTACAGACTGAACCATTAATATTGAATTTTCAGTCAAAAAAAAGGGGACATTACGTCTCCTTTTTTTTGCGTTATTTTTTGTGCTATTTATTGGCTAAGTAGCTTTGCGGTGTGTTGAATCTTTTTCACCATCGAGGTTAAACCATTGCCACGAGTAGGGCTTAGGTGCTTTACCAGATCAACTTGGGCGAAAAAGTTATCAATATCGAAAGTCAAAATTTCTGCTGGGGTTTTGCTGTTGTAAGCGCTTAATACCATGGCTAACAAACCACGAACAATGTGGGCATCGGAATCAACTTCAAAGAACAGCTTGCCATCAATCACCGCAGAGTCAATCCAAACTTGGCTTTGGCAACCACGCAGCAAAAATTCTTCCGTTTTTTTATTATCATCAATGGCAGGTAATTGTTTGCCTAGATCAATGATGTATTTATAGCGCTCTTCCCAGTCGTCAAAAAATCCTAATGTATCTACAATTTCTTCAGAGGTGATTTTTGTGCCAAATGGGCTTAGTGTCATATCAGTCATTATATTTCCAAATTTCCTGTAATTAAATTACAGGTTTTGTACAAAGTGTTTAATTCGTTCGGCGGCTTCGATGCATTCTTCAACACTTGCGACTAAAGCTAACCGCACACGGTTTTTGCCAGGATTTATACCATCGACAGTGCGCGATAAATAAGAGCCTGGCAACACGGTAACATGTTGTTGAGCATACAACTGTCTAGCAAAATGCTCTTCATCAATTTCAGTTTTGACCCAAAGATAGAAGCTAGCATCGGTTTGCTTAACTTCTATTTTTCCTGCCAAGCTGGGATCATTTAAAATCCCTATAACTGCTTTAAATTTTAAGCTGTATTGACGACGGTTCTCTTCTACGTGCTTTTCGTCATTCCATGCCGCAACGCTGGCCAGTTGCGTCTGAATCGGCATTGCGCAGCCATGGTAGGTGCGATACAGCAAAAAGGGTTTTAGGAGATCAGCATCTCCGGCAACAAAGCCAGAGCGTAAGCCGGGTAGGTTAGAACGCTTAGAAAGCGAATGGAAAACCATACAACGAGCATAATCATGTCGTTCAATACTCTCACACGCTTCAAGCAAGCCAATAGGTGCAGACTTATCTTCGACAAAAATTTCTGAATAGCATTCATCGGAAGCGATAATAAAATCATGTTTATCCGCTAACGCGATGAGCTTTGTTAGCGTTGCTAGGTCAAGAACGGCACCTGTTGGGTTGCCAGGGGAGCATAGAAATAACAGCTGGCATTGTTGCCAAATATCATCGCTCACCGCATCAAAATCAGGATTAAAGCCTTTTTCTTCTAAGCAAGGTAAAAAGTGAGGCTGCGCACCTGCAAGATACACGGCGCCTTCATAAATCTGATAAAACGGATTAGGGCTAACGACTAGGCCATTTTTACTGCGATCAATCACAGCTTGGGTAAACGCAAAAAGAGCTTCTCGGGTACCGTTTACAGGCAATATTTGATGTTCGCTACTTATATGGGTTAAACCAAAGCGTTGCTTCAGCCAGTGTGCAATTGTTTCACGTAATACCGGTAAGCCCTTTGTCGTCGGGTAGTTTTCGACTTTGGATATATTATCTTTTAAGCATTGGGTAACAAATGGTGGCGCTGGGTGTTTAGGTTCACCAATCGATAGTGCTATAGGCGATAAATTGTTATTAGGGCTAACCTGCGCTTTTAATGCTGTCAGCTTCTCAAAAGGGTAAGGCTGTAGCTTTTGTAGATCTGGATTCATCGGGCGACCCTAACTCAGTGCGAAGTATGATTAAAAACACACTATTATACCTGATATTGATCAACTTTCCGCTATTGGCTCACCCTCTAGTTTCTTTTCGCAGTTATTCAGTTGTTGATCTGCATGACTGGCTAAGCACTGACCGGATATTATGGATATAAAGCAATAAGCGGTGAACCAGTAGAAGCCATCATGTAATTCTGCTTGTAATTCTGCGGTTGCTTGTGACGTAAAGAAGGCAACAAAAATGGCGACGACAAATACATCGGCCATGGACCATTTGCTCATCATCGAAATTAGTTGCCAGCGCCAGCGAGTCGGGCTTAACCAAGTCCATAGGATTAATAACCCTTTTGTCACCGGAATGATGATACTAAAGGTCACCACCATAAAACCGACTTCCGCATAACCTGCTTCTTTTAGACTGAGTACGGTTTGCCAAATACTGCGAGTTTCTTCAAATATCGTGCTTTTAAGTCCAAACATGTTGATCGTTGCTTTGATCGTCATGATGGGTTCTGTTACACCTGGGTAAAGAAAAAAGAAACTGAGTGCGGTTAACATCAACCCTGAGCGTGGCAGCCAGTTTGCTTGCTGCCACGAGGCAGTCGCGAGCTGCCATGGTTTCAATAGGATGTTTGGCATTTAGTCTTCTGGCAACATAACATTGAGCTCTAGTACCGACACTGTCCCTTGCTGCTCAAGATTAACTTGGACTTGATCATCAGAAATGGCGATGTATTTACGAATAACCGCTAACAGTTCTTGTTGCATTTTAGGTAAATAATCAGGACCACGGCTATTAATACGGTCGTGGGCAACCAGTATTTGTAGGCGCTCTTTAGCAATGCTGGCAGTACTTATCTGCTCTTTCTTGAAATAATCCATTAAACTCATGATCAACCTCCAAATACACGTTTAAGGAAGCCTTTTCTCTCGGCCTCCAAGAAACGATGCGGGCGTTCTTCACCCAGATAACGAGCGACGGCGTCTTCATAAGCTTGGCCTGCATCACTGTCGTCATCATGAATAACAGGAACCCCCTGATTGGAGGCTTTTAATACGGCTTGTGACTCTGGTATAACACCCAGTAAAGGTACTGCGAGAATATCCACGACGTCCTCAACCGAGAGCATTTCACCATTGGCAACACGGGTAGGATTGTAACGGGTGAGCAATAAGTGTTCTTTAACGCGTTTACCTTGTTCTGCTAAGCGAGATTTGCTTTGCAAAATACCTAAAATTCGATCACTGTCACGTACTGATGATACTTCTGGGTTGGTCACAATAATGGCTTCTTCAGCGAAATAGAGTGCCATTTGAGCACCTGTTTCAATGCCTGCTGGAGAATCACAGATGATATAGTCGAAATCTTCAGCCAGTTCATTCAACACAGCTTCAACCGCCTCTTTATTGAGCGCATCTTTATCGCGAGTTTGAGACGCTGGCAAGATATAGAGATTATCCAAACGCTTATCTTTGATCAGGGCCTGTCTTAAACTGGCTTCTTTATGGATAACGTTGACGAAATCGTAAACAACACGACGTTCACACCCCATGACGAGATCTAGATTACGCAGACCTACATCGAAGTCGATGACGACTGTTTTATGTCCTTTTAAAGCTAAACCAGTTGCAATTGCAGCACTGGTGGTGGTTTTACCCACGCCTCCTTTACCAGAGGTTATGACAATGATCTTGGCCAAAGTAAAAATTCCCTTACAAAAAAGTTGCAAAACGCAGTATTCATTAAAGCGAGTCTATGTTCAAGCGCCCATCATCAAGTTGGATAAAACTTGCCTGACTAGAGTGCTGTTCGCTATTTTCAAACAACTTGTACACTCCCGCAATGGCGACTAATTCAGCTTCAAGAGATAAGCAGCTAATGGTTGCTTCCGTATCGCCTTTAATGCCCGCTAGAGCTCGGCCTCTTAACGGCCCGTAAATATGTATACTGCCGCCTGCTAATACTTCAGCCCCAGTACTAACAAGTCCAAAAATAACCAGATCGCCTTCAGCAGTAAGCTGTTGGCCTGATCGAACAGGAAACTTATGTACGGTCGTTTTAGTACTTATTTTAGGGGCAGTAGGTTGCTCTTCTGCTATTGGTTTAACTCGAGAGGGTGTGCTATTACTTTTGCCAAAATCGGCAAGTTCAAGCGGCTCTAATAGTTCGTGATGTTCATCTTGAGCATTTCTAACACCAATGGGTAGCATGCCAAACTCATGACAGATTAAATAAAGCGATGGCAAATCAACTTTTTCAGTCAGTTCAATAAAATCAAAAATACAAGGCAGGCGGACAAACATTTTAGGTGCTTGCTCGACTTTTGCTCTCAGTTCTTGCTGGATCTGGGCGAGGTCATTATTTTGAATAAACAGCGTTGTTATTGGATTTAACCCTGCTTTTAAATTGAAAGCTGTCATTAGTTCTGTGTTTTCAGTGTTAGTGGAAAGTGGTCAAAGCGTATATCAGCGATGCCTTCTTTTAAAATTCGGCGAAGATTGTGGTGATTATCAATTGTTGGAGTCGCTAATACATCGCGGTAATGCTGACCAAAACAAGCAAGTACTTGTGGTTGAGATAAGTTTAATAATTCGGCTAGGGCAAAGATCTTACAAGAACCTTGGTTTTGTTCTGCGCTGTTTTCAATGCCGCCATTATTAAAGGCGCTTGGAGTAACGTTATAATACAACTCTATAAAAGTTAGAGTCGTCTCAAATTGAAATTCGTTGTGCGTTAGCTGTTGTAAAAAATCGATTTTAGCTGTTTCAAACGGTGACATGATTACAAATCCTTTTAAATGGCGGTAAGGCTACCACCTGCTCTTATAGAGTGTCACTCTCAATATCAGAAAAATCGCGATGTTCGTATTGTTAATACTGAAATAATAAAGAGAGTGTAGTTAAAATCGAGCATCTAATAATTTTAGAGGTTATTACCACACAGTAAAAGTGATTTTCAAAACAAGGGGATTATCTCTTTTTAGTATCAGTATAGAATGTAAGTCATAGAAACACGGGTAAGACGATAACGTTTTGTCCTTATTAATCTAGGAAATACCCATGACAGCACAAGTAATTAAATCGAAAGCCGCCGTAGCTTGGGCAGCAGGTGAGCCGTTAACGATGGAAGTGGTTGATGTAATGCCGCCGCAAAAAGGCGAGGTTCGGGTAAAAATGGTAGCAACAGGGGTTTGTCATACTGATGCATTCACTTTGTCTGGGGAAGATCCTGAAGGTATTTTTCCTGCTATTTTAGGTCATGAAGGTGGCGGTATCGTTGAATCGATTGGTGAAGGTGTTACTAGCGTTCAAATCGGTGATCACGTTATCCCTTTGTATACTCCTGAGTGTGGCGAATGTAAGTTTTGTACGTCGGGTAAAACTAACTTGTGCCAGAAAATTCGTGAAACTCAAGGTAAGGGTTTAATGCCAGACGGCACCACACGGTTTTCTATCAAGGGTCAGCCAATTTATCATTACATGGGCACTTCGACCTTTAGTGAATATACTGTTCTACCTGAAATATCTCTAGCGAAAGTCAGAAAAGATGCGCCGTTAGAAGAAGTTTGTTTACTGGGTTGCGGTGTAACTACTGGCATGGGCGCAGTAATGAATACCGCTAAAGTTGAAGAAGGTGCAACCGTGGCTATCTTTGGTCTTGGTGGCATCGGTCTGTCGGCGGTTATTGGCGCAACCATGGCGAAAGCGAGTCGTATTATTGCGATTGATATTAACGAAAACAAATTCGACCTAGCGCGTAAATTAGGTGCAACGGACTGTATCAATCCAAAAGATTATGGCGATAAACCGATTCACAATGTGATTGTTGATCTCACCGATGGTGGCGTTGATTATTCGTTCGAGTGTGTTGGTAATGTTGATCTAATGCGCAGTGCACTTGAGTGTTGCCATAAAGGTTGGGGTGAATCCATTATTATTGGTGTTGCCGGTGCTGGCAAAGAGATCGCTACCCGTCCGTTCCAATTAGTGACTGGACGAGTCTGGAAAGGTTCTGCATTTGGTGGTGTTAAAGGTCGTACTGAACTGCCTGAATATGTAAATCGTTATATGGCGGGTGAGTTTAAGTTGGATGACTTTATTACTCATACTATGAGCTTAGACAAGGTAAACGAAGCCTTTGACTTGATGCACGAAGGCAAAAGTATTCGTACGGTTATTCACTTCGATAAGTAGTTGTACTTCAATAACCAGTTGCCAATAAATAAATGTAGAGAGTCTGATGATGAGCATTGAAAACCTCAGTAGCAATAAAAGTTTTGGTGGCTGGCATAAGCAATATAGCCATGTATCAAACACCCTAAACTGCACTATGCGTTTTGCTATCTTCTTACCGCCACAGGCTTCAACAGGGGCGAAAGTTCCTGTGTTGTATTGGCTATCTGGCCTAACCTGTAGTGATGAAAACTTCATGCAAAAAGCGGGTGCCCAGCGTCTAGCGGCTGAGTTGGGTATGGCGATTGTGGCGCCGGATACCAGTCCCCGTGGGGAAAGTGTGGCCGATGATGAAAGTTATGATCTTGGTCAGGGTGCAGGTTTTTATGTTAATGCGACTCAGGCCCCGTGGAATCGACATTATCAAATGTATGATTATGTGGTGAAAGAGCTTCCTGAGCTAATAGAATCGATGTTTCCTGTTTCGGATAAGCGCGCTATTGCGGGTCATTCTATGGGCGGGCATGGCGCGCTAACGATTGCGTTGCGTAACCCTGAACGTTATCAGTCGGTTTCTGCCTTTAGTCCGATTAACAATCCGGTGAATTGTCCTTGGGGTGAGAAAGTCTTTACCGCCTATCTTGGCAAAGATACCAGCACCTGGAATGAGTACGATGCGAGTTTGCTAATGCGAGCTGCTAAGCAACAGGTTCCTGCGTTGGTGGATCAAGGGGAAGCGGATGGTTTTTTGGCTGAGCAATTAAAGCCTGAAACATTAACAGCGGCAGCAATCTCAAACAACTATCCTTTGGAATTACGCAGTCATGAAGGTTATGACCACAGCTATTATTTCATCGCCAGTTTTATTGAAGATCACTTACGCTTTCATGCGAACTATTTGAATAAATAATTTTATTGATCTTGGAATCACTATTTTTTTACGTTCTATTACTTAGCCCAGTTCCTCTGCTAAATAGTCGAGGAATAAACGTACTTTTGGCGAGAGGTGTCTATTGTGCGGGTAGAGTGCCCAGATGCCTTCATCGGCTTCACTATTTTGTTCTAATAATGATATTAACTTGCCACTTTCGATAAAAGGCACGACATAATAATCAGGCAGTTGCACAATGCCGATACCTTTTAGCGCAGCATCGACTAAACCGCGTCCACTATTACAATTCAGATTGCCTTTTATGCGTACGTTACGGACCTTTCCTTGTTCTTGAAAATGCCAATAGTCAAGAGTGCCCTGTAAGCAGTTGTGGCGATCTAATTCAGATATTGAGTGTGGCACGCCGAATGTTGAAAGATAAGCCGGGGATGCGCAGACATAGAGCGTGCGAGAGGCTAAACGCTTGGACATCATCGTTGAATCATTGAGCTTTCCTAGGCGAATCGCAAGATCATATCCTTCATCAATAAGATCGACTTTTAAGTTGGTTAAGTGCAGCTGCACATTGAGATCGGGGTATTTTACGATGAAGTTATTAACCAAAGGGGCGATGGATCTTTCGCCATAGGTCACCGGTGCAGTAATTTTTAATTTACCTGTCGGCCTGCTTTGTAAGTTAGTTACCATGCGCTCAGCGGCATCAAGGCCATCGAGTAATTGTCGGCAATGTTGATAATAGGTATTACCTACCTCTGTAACAGAGACTTTACGGGTAGTACGGTAGAATAACTTTGTCATCAGCCTCGCTTCTAAAGCACTGACTTGTCGGCTTACTTGTGCCGTTGATATACCAAGTTGCTTAGCAGCTGCGGTGAAGCTTTCTGTTTCTGCTACCGCAACAAACTCACATACACCTTCCCAGCTGAACATAATAACCTCATACATATCTGGTCGTTATAAGGTGCTGACCATGAAAAAGCAGCTTAACAAGTTCCGCTACAAGGCGGTAGGTTTAACTATCTGAATAAATACTTGATACTGTTATTATATCCAGTATTATTTGAGCATGAGAAAAGTGTTACACATCGATTGCGATTGTTTTTTCGCCGCTGTCGAAATGAGGGAAAACCCTCAGCTTTGCCATGTTCCTATTGCTATCGGTGGTCACTCTGATCGTCGAGGCGTCATCTCGACCTGTAATTATCCTGCTCGAAAATGGGGTGTCCACTCTGCGATGGCGACGGCTCAAGCACTGAAAAAATGCCCTGACCTTATTCTTTTACCCAGTAATATGGCGCTATACCGTGAAGTCTCTCGGCAAGTAATGGCGGTTATTCGTCGTCATGGTATTGCCTTTGAGCAGGTCTCGGTGGATGAAGCGTATGTCGAACTCGAACCCAATGAATCAGCGATTGAAGTCGGTGAGAAAATTCGGGCTGAGGTAGAAGCTAAGGTCGGTATTACCGTTTCAGTCGGCGCGGCACCCAACAAGTTTTTAGCGAAGGTGGCCAGTGACTGGTATAAACCGAATGGGTTATTTGCGGTAAAACCGCATCAAGTAGATGCGTTTGTTGCGCAGCTAGAAGTACGAAAAATTCCAGGCATAGGGCCAAAAACCGCAGAGCGTTTAGCAGCCAAAGGTATCCTTTTATGTTTAGATGCCCAGCAATATAGCTTGATTGAATTGGTCAATTTATTTGGCCGTACAGGGGTCTCTTTATTTAAACGCTGCCGTGGGCAAGATGACACGGCTTTAAGTACCGATAGAATACGAAAATCCATTAGTGTTGAGCATACTTTCTCTAAGGACCTTTATTTAGCGCAAGAGCTGGACGAAGAAGTTAGCGTTTTATGGGATAAGTTCTTACAACGTACTGATAAGGCGAATATCGATAGCCGCAGTTTAGCGCCTTTTGTAAAAGTTAAGTTTAACGATTTTAGCCAAACCACGTTGGCTGATCAGCTGCTTGCACCCAGCTTGGAATCATTTCGTCAATTATTACAGCAGGCTCGCTTACGGAATGACGAACGCGAAATTCAAGGGGTGCGCTTAATTGGCATTGGCGGTCGCTGTCCCGATATTAACGAGCAGCAACTGGCGTTGTTTTAACGCTGTGTTCAGCGGCTTTTGCGAGAAGTGCGATAGTAACTGGGTGGGTTACCTGTCCAACGTTTAAACGCTTTGCGGAAGTTAGAAGGGTCGTTATAGCCAATAAGTGCAGCAATCTCTTCAATTGGTAGGTTAGAAGTACTTAAGTATTCAATCGCCATCTCTTTACGGACTTCATCTAAGATTTTTTGATAAGACGTACTTATTTCTTGCAGGCTACGACTTAACGTACGGGTACTGGTTGCTAAGTGACTGGCAACGGTTTCAATCGGTGGGAACTGACCCGGGTTCCTCAATAGAATCCGACGTACTTTAATTACGATACCTTCTTTTGGACCCATGCGCATTAATATGTCGGCACATTGAGATTCTGCCATTTTTGCTGTGGATTCGTCTGCTAGTATCGTCGGTGCGTCCATGAACTGAGTAAAGATCAAAATTTCAGTGCGCGGTTGATCCCAATTAATAGGGCAGCCGGGGAAAAAATCTTGATACGGCTGGTGAAATTTAGGCTTAGGACGATTAATGTTAATGGCTTTAGGTATAATATCTAGCCCGGTTAAAAATCGGCCTAAACTGATAAAGTTCGCTAGAAAAATATCGCATAATAAATGGTGAATATTGTCCACGGGAATGTGAGAAGTTAAGCGAATCGAGGTAACAATTTCTTGTTCAACGACCTCAAAGTTGAAAGCTGGGTCGACTAAAATATGATACTTCAGACCCAAGTTAAGTGCTTGACGGACATTTGCACAGCTTAAAATTGCATAACCCAACATACCAAATTGGTTAATATTAATGGCATTACCCAGTTCAAGACCGAGTGTTGGTTCATTACAAAGCTTGAGTATGTTATTGGTTAAAATAATAACTTGCTGATAAGTCAGTAGAGCCTTTGGGTCAGAGAAGGCTGCAGGGTCAATTGCTGTATTTTCAAGCAAGGCGTCTTGGGGAATTCCCTTTTCTTGCCCTATTTTTACCATGATGGCAGAAATGTTGGCAGGTACTAAAGGCTCGTTTAGACTCCAGGTTCCTCTAATCACCTAGGCAATCCTTTTTATTATTGTGTTTTAGTTGCAATAGCTTTGATACAATTAATTACAGAGTGACCGATTTTAGGAATTTAAACAAGAAGGTAATGAGTGTGCTTTGATGCTGCCAGTGCTTTATTTATTTTGAAAAGGAAAGTAAGAGCGGCTTAAAAATCTAGCCCAATCAATGACTTGTGTTGAATTGTGGGTACTTAATAGATTAAACACAATGTTATTCAGAGCTTGGTCGTTCTTACGAGCAATAAAAAATACCAGGTCAGAACGTCGCCATTCAAATTCAGCTATTTCACATTCAAACTTAGCCTGTTTGAGCAGTTGAAATAATTGATAAGCATATTCTCGTTTCATTAATAACATCCAAAACCCTGATTTGAGTCGGTTTAGCATGCGTCCTTGGATAGACTCTACATGAATCGTGCAGGCAAGATTATAATCTCTTTGCTGTTTGTCACATTGCATTAATAACGCGGCTAGGTGTCGTGGTTCATCTTCATTAAGATAATAGTAGCGACCATCCCACTCTCGATAGCACACATTAAAGGGCTGTTTTTTTTCAGGAAAGGCAAGGGTAATGTTGCGATTAAATTCATTATCGGTCTCTTGCGGAATTTGATCGGCTTGGTTTAAGCCATAGCTGAGTAAGTCAGAAAAGTCTTCGTCGCACTGGCTAACGTTAACACCGTCGATCGCGCGAATAGACAGTGAGCGTGGGTACTCGTTTTCGCTGCTGAGTTTTTTTAATAGATCAGCCAGTGAGTGCCATTGTTGGTGGCTACAGATTAAGCTATCCGCGGCGGCTTTATGCACATTGCTTAGACTTAACCAGCGATGGCAAAGATAACTTTTTGGATTAATGTTTTCGATCTTTGGTAGTTCAATTTCTTTAACCGCATGGCGAGCATACCAGCGAGGAAATAGCTGTTGAGCGATTAAATTAATGAATTGTTCTAGATCAAACCCTGAATCTACTTCCTTATCGTTCCTCACGTAGTCTTCCTTGATTTTTGACTATTCTCGTTTTAATTAAAGTAGTTTAAGGCATTTGTCAATAGAGCATCCTTAAACTTTACATCGGTATTTATTATAGCGGCCGAATTGGATCCAACTTTAACGGCTGCAGGTTTAACGGCACCACATGAATAGCGATAAGCGAATAGATTCGTTTTAGCAGTCCTTCAACTTTGCGATACCTTCCTTTTCAAAATTGGCTAAAGCAAAGCTTTGGCGAGACAAAAGCTTTATTATGATGATTAAAAAAATATTAACGCGAAAGTGTTTTATTGCAGGCTTATCCATTAAGACTAATGGTGGCTGTTATAATAAGACGAGTACTAGAGACTCATCCGAAAGCAGTTATTCACTGACTTGAGAGGGTTGGCGTGCGGAAGCCATATTTTGAATAACGACACTCATTTTATCCACTTGTTGACGGATGCTGTAAGGGATTGCTAACTCATCAAACTTGGCTTTGAAGTTGTTTAGCAAGTCAACGGCGTTAATTGTACCTTCAGGTTCAGTTAAATGGCGCGCGAGTGAGAGTGATCGCATGCCATTAATATCTCCAGCGGCAATAAAACCATAATCGTTCAGTTTTGTTTGTAACTGATTCAATTGATCGCCATTCAGTGCGGTAACGTCAAATTCTTGTGATAAATATTCTAAATAGCTGGCGCGATCCGAAAGATGCAATTCTTTTGGCTGCGGCTCTTTGTTTTGTTCTGGTAAAACTGACTTGATGCTTGCTGCCTCAGTCTTTGCGGCATCTTGAGCCTTGCTTTGAGCACTAAAAGGCTGGTTTTGCATGTAACTGCTAAGACGGTCAAGAATCATATCGCAGCTCCTAATAAGTCAGTTATGTCGTAATTATGTTCAGGTCATCGAACAAATGCATGAGCCGTGCCATGTAAGATATTTACGATATTCTTTGCGTTAAAACTTCTAAATCACCCTTAAATTAGGGATTGCAGCGGCAACAAATAAACGTTGTTGAGCTGTTTTTGCCGCTTGAACCAAGATTTGCCATTTTACTAAGCCTGGTTATGCCTTTTTATATCAGCGGCGCCCTGAGCATATTAATAATGAATCAATGACCAAGTCAGCTTAAAGTATGAAATTTATTATTGGTACGATCGTTTTGGCGATAGTCGTTTGTTTTATGACCAGTCATGGCTCATAATGTAAACATTGATTAAAGTATTTATTGTTTTTGAGAGGCTGGATGTTGCAATTATCAGAATCATTGTTGAATTCAAAAGAAAGTAACGCTGTTCAATATAAAGGGCGCAAGACCAGTAGAGTAGGCAGTGAGCAGCGCCGGCGTTTGATTTTAGAAGCTGCACTTCGGATTGTTATTCGCGAAGGCGTTCGTGGAGTGCGCCATCGTGCCGTTGCAAAAGAGGCTAATGTACCTTTGGCGGCCACTACGTATTATTTCAAAGACATTCAAGAACTGATTAATGACACCTTCACCCTATATGCTGAGCAATCACTAGAAGTTGTTCAGCAGTTTTCTAAAAGTCTCTATGAACCGTTAATCAATTACGATGGAAAATCGTTTATTGAAACCATGAGCAGTGATGAAAATAGGTCAGAGGTTATCGCTGACAATATGACGAAATATGTCATAGAGCAAATAACGCACAACAGAGATACTGTAATTGCTGAGCAGGCATTTCGTTATGAGTCTATTTTAAGTCCTCATTTATGTAAGTTAGGTCAGGTGCATAAATTAGCATTAGTACAAATAATTACCGACTTATTGATCATGATACAGTCGCCACATCCTGCCGAAGATGCGACTATCATGATTTCTGTCTTACAGTACATTGAACACGAAGGGCTGTTGGTGGCCCCTGAAGAGTTGGATAAAGAAGCTATTCGTGCAACTATTTTACGGCCTTTAGATTTAATCCTTGGCTCGCGAGTGTAGCTTTCTTATCAATATTTGGACTCTTCCCAATGATCTTTTATGACTAAAATATCGGGTAAAACATTGTTGAAACATTCAATGAGTTCAGGATCAAAATGACTACCTGCCGCTGAATTCATATAAGCAACGGCTTCTCCTATCGGCCAAGCCTTTTTATAGGGCCGCTCAGACGTTAGAGCATCAAACACATCAGCAATAGCAACGATACGCCCTGCCAAGGGTATTTCTTCCCCTTTTAGACCCTGAGGATAGCCTGAACCATCCCATTTCTCATGATGGGTCAGGGCAATGCTACGAGCCATCTTTAGCAATGCAGAGTCATGCTCACCTATAATATCCGCCCCAACGTTGGCATGCTTTTTCATTATCTCCCATTCATCATCATCTAATTTGATCGGTTTCAATAAGATATAATCGGGTGTGCCAATTTTTCCGATATCATGCATTGGTGCAGCATTAAGTAGCGTTTCTTGGCTGCTCTCATCTAAACCCGCGGCCATAGCAATTAACTTTGAATAATGACTCATGCGCAGCACATGAAATCCAGTTTCATTGTCTTTATATTCCGCTGCTCGTCCTAGCCGCTGGATGATATGCATTCTAGTTTCTTTCAGTTCGTTAGCACTCACCAAGGTTAAATGCGTTTTTACTCTGGCACGAACAATTTCTGGTGATATCGGTTTAATAATATAGTCGACCCCCCCTAGCTCAAATCCTTTACATTCGTCTTCCATTTCGGACATCGCCGTAACAAATATAATGGGGATATGAGCCGTGCCTTTACAAATTTTTAACTGCCTGCAGACTTCAAATCCATCCATGTCTGGCATCATGATATCAAGCAGGATCAAATCAGGTTGCTGTCGTGTTGCAATCTCAATAGCATCCTTACCATTCTTGGCAAACAGCAATTGATAATTCTCACCTAAAACTTGATTTATTACCTGTAAATTATTGGGTTCATCATCCACCGCCAAAATTTTAGGCTTAATATTATCAGCTAACTTCATTTGTTGGATTTTCCGTTAATAATATTTCAATATCGGTTAGGGCTATCGTTGCCATTTTAAAATCAAAGTCTTCAACCGCACAACGTAACTTGGTGGTCATTTCATCTGTGACATTTAAACTGGGTAATTGATTAAGTAACTTCTTAAATAGAGCATCATCTAGCTGACAATCGTCAAATAATGCCTGCAAATTTTTAATATGCTCAATGGCTTTTTGCTTGGTTATGATTGGATAAAAATTGCTATTATTGGGTGGCTGAATCAAGCCTTCAATTAGCATTAAGCTGCGATCAAAAGTCTGTGTCAAAATAGCAATATGTTCTTGTGCAGCTAAAAAATCTTCAGATTTAAAATAATTATTCATAATTTCCAGTTCACGGTACAACTCGGTCAGCGCTAAATTCCCAACGGTACCTTTTAACGCATGCAATAAACTCAGCCCTTGTTCAAAATTCATTTGGTTAAGTGCGACTTTAATGTGTGACATGCTTTCTTGGTGTCTTCGCGCAAACTGTTTTAAGTTTGCGATATAGACATCGTCACTACCCCAAGTATTAATGCCGCGCTGCATATCAATATAAGAAATCTCATCCTGGCCAATCAACACAGAAATATTATTCTTTTCGTTATCATCAAGTGGCAATTTTGTGTTTAATAATTTTGCCATTTCAGTAAATAATTCATTAAAATCTAAAGGCTTACTAATAAAACCGTCCATGCCCGCGTCAAAACAAGCCTGACGATCTCCATTAAGCACACTCGCGGTCAGTGCTATGATTGGAGTGTTATTGCCGTTCGGTAGTTTGCGGATTTCGTTTGACGCTTGTAATCCATCCATAATCGGCATTTGCATATCCATCAATATGATATCAAATTTCTTGCTAGGGAATGTTTCAACTGCCTCTAATCCATTAGACACCCAAGTAATGCTATGACCGAGTGCTTCAAGCCGAATTCGTAATAGTTCAGCATTTTGTGCAATGTCTTCTGCAACCAATATCTGTAATGATTTCTTTGTGTTTAGCAAGGTGCTGTTTATGAAAAAATGTTCCTTTAATACCATTTTATCTGTGGGTGTAACACTTATTGTAAAATAAAAAATACTGCCAGCCCCTTCGGTGCTCTCTAGCCAAATTTCTCCCCCCATTAATTCGACTAAACTTTTTGAAATAGTAGTTCCCAGTCCGGTACCGCCATATTTACGGCTAATGGAAGTATCTGCTTGACTAAAATTATCAAAAATAGTGGCTAACTTATTCTTCGCTATGCCAATGCCTGTATCTTTGATGGCAAACTGCAACTTATTAGTTTCAAGTTTCTCAACGGCAATAGTGATTGAACCTGAATCAGTAAACTTCACCGCATTACCTATAATATTCATTAACACTTGTTTTAAGCGCAATGAATCGCCTAAAAAATGTTGCGACAAAACAGGGGTGATGCACTGAATAAATTGTATACCTTTATTTTGGGCACTTATTTCTAAGGTTTTAACAACATGATCAACCACGTTTTGCACTGAAAAAGGAGCTTGCTCTAATTTAACTTTTCCCTCTTCAAGTTTGGCCACGTCAAGAATATCATTCAATAAATTATGCAAATCTTTGGCTGAATTTCTGACCGTACTTAAATGCTTACGCTGTTCTTCATCCAATTTCCCTTCCAATACAATGTCAATAAATCCTATTATTGCATTCATCGGCGTACGAATTTCATGGCTCATGTTCGCTAAAAAACTACTCTTGGAATGATTGGCTTGTTCAGCTTTATCGCGCATAGAGATAAGCGCTTGCTCGGTTTTTTTGCGTTCAGATATCTCCTCTTCTAAGCTTTTATTTAAAAATATTATGGATTCCTGTTTCGATAATTCGCTTAACATGGCGTTTAAACTATCGGTTAATTGGCCAATTTCATCGTCACGTTGTTTTGTTGCGCGGGCAGAAAATTCCTTATGTTGATAAACACGTGTCGCCCATTTTGACAGTTCTAAAAGGGGCAGTGTGATGTGCCTTTTTGACCAATAAGACATAAAAAGTGTTAACACAATAATGGCACCTAACAGACCTGCAAAGGTGACAATAAATTGTTTCCAAATTAGTTGCCATGCATCAAACTTTGATTGCAAGCGCAACCAACCTAACCGGCTGCCATTAACGATTATAGGGGCTACTGCGTAATAAAAACCCTGTTCAAAACGAATTTTTTCATTAAAAATAGCATCGCTAAAAAGTGGGGTTTTCGCACTAGCAGGAAACTTGGCAAAGATTTGTTTATCTTTATATAGAATCGCCGATACTATATTCGGATTCTTATTTAGCGCGGATAAAATATTTAGCCCTGCGTTTGAATCATTAAAGGTGAGTGCTGCGCCACTATTATCGGCTAGCACTTCTGCTAATACCGTTATCTCTCGTTGGCTACTGCTATGAAAGTGGGTATTAGTCGACAAAGACAAAGTAATAGTGGTAACTAGCAGTATCATGAATGCAAAACTGAAAATGCTGTACTGAATCTTTTTACGAATGGAAAGAGTATTCCACAAGGAAAAATTACGAGAGATTTTTGTAGTCATCTACCCGATACTCCTAACGATAGCAATTGTGCTGCTACCTTAAATTGGGTATGACCTACCAATTTTTGATTAACTCGAAAGCGAATAGAATCATTTTCCAGGAACAATTCGATGTAGCCACCCATATCGATAAAATCGGGAAATTCTCCAATGCTTAATATATTTTTTGTATTAATTTTGTCGAGTAATTTTTGGCTAAATATGACGTCTGAACCAACGACATACAACACCTGACATAAATTGATTTGCATAGGCTCGGTCACTTTATCGAACATTTTTATCGCTATTTTACCTTGAGGGGTTTCGGCACCTTCTAGCGCATCTAAGGCTTGACCGAATTTATTTTCACCGACAATGCAGACGTTAACTTTTCCAGACGATGTACTGTTGGGAAGTTGCACAAACTGAAGAAAATTATAAATATAGGAGGCTTTAATGTGATAGACGACCTCCTGAGCGGAAGCCGTGGGCATCATTGATAATAGTAATAAAAGTAAGATTGGGCGCACTTTATATTTCCCACTTAACGTTAACCATAATATCTGGTTCTATCGGTACCTGAGTATCCCACTCTTGGTGCGAGCCGTTGCCGATATTACGCGCCGCTAATTTAACTGAAAAGCGCGTGGAAGCTTGCCATTGGAGTGTTGTATCCATACTCCAATAACTATCAATATTATTACTCGTGAGCTCATCAACATAGCGTAAATAGCCATTAAACTGCCATTGATTGTTGATATCCCACATAGAAATAACTTGTGCTGTATTTCGAGGCATTTGTCCTTCTGTTATTTGTTCTTTATTCGCTGGCAAACTATCATTTGCCTTTGAAAGCTCCATCGTGGCATGAGAAAAGTTTACTCGTAATAGCCAAGAAGGTTGTAATTGAATACTGTTACTTAACTCAACTCCCTGAACCTTTCCCAATATTTTATTATCTAAACCATCCGCTTCAAAAGAACGTAAATTCTCATATTGTGAGTGATACGCGGTGGCATCTAATTGCCAAACATCAAATAATTTTTTACGCCAACCTAATTCATAAACATTGGCGCGTTCAGATTTAAAATTTTCACCACTAAAACTGCCTAAGCGCAAATCGCGTTCTAATCGAGTAGGTACTCGCACTGCTTTTGACCATGCACCCCACACCAAAGAGTGAGCCAATTGATAAGATAAACGCACATTCGGTAGCCATTCATTACCCGAATAATCGTTACCTTCGTATTTAATGCCAGCGATCAGATGTAAGTCGTCGTCAAGTAAAGCGATATCGTCTTGAATGAAGGCATTAAATACCTCACTATTTCGAGATTGGGGCTGAATTTGATCAATTGGCTTGGTTTGAACTTGATCGTGTAATAAGCGATAACCTAACCCGATTACCAAGGCATGTTGCTGCCATTGCTGCTCTAATTGATAATCAATATTCCATATCTCCCGCTTATCATTCAAGGTTGGTAAGCTCAGTTGAGTTCTATCATAATAACTTAGTAGCTTATGTTGTCGATTAGCGTCATCGGAAAATTGCCAGTTAAGTAGAAAATTGCCACCTGACTGCTCTTGACCATCAGGCATGTCTTGACTGGACAAGCTGCCAATCTCTCCAGAATAAAGGTCACCTTGAAGCGTTAGCGTATTGTCGGTGGCAATATCATAATCAAGTCGAAAACCGACTTGATTTTGTTGGTTACTATCGTTGTTGAATTGTTCGTTAGTACTGTCATCCTGACGGTGTTTCGCATAAATGCGAATATAAGAACCTTCGGCTAACTGCCAACCATAGCGTGCGTTTACTACTTCACTTTGTTCAAAACTCAATCCAGCCTCAAGTAAAAGACCTTGGCTAGCTTGTGCTTTACGAGTAATAATATTAATAACACCATTGACGGCATTGGCTCCCCAAATAGCACCGCCTGGGCCTCTTATTACTTCGATACGATCAACATCAGCCAGCAGGACGTCTTTTTCTTCCCACAATACCCCAGAAAATAAAGGGCTATAGATACTTTTACCATCGATCATTACTAACAATTTATTGGCCGCGCGATTGTTAAATCCACGAATGCTGATCGCCCATCGACTTGCATCAATCTTGGCTACTTCGACCCCCGGCACATATCTTAAGGCATCCGCTATGGTGGTAACTCCCAGACGGTCTATCTCATCATTAGTTAGCACATACACGGCGGCGGCTGCTTTGTGCAAACCCTGAGTTTTTTTAGATAAGGAAGTGATTTTAAGGTTGAATAGTTGAGATAGACTGGTGCCGGTAATATCTATGGCCAAATCGCCTGTCTTAGCTAGAGCACTAACACTGAAAGCTAAAATAAGTATTTGTGAAACAAGTAATTTTTTTATTATCATTAAATTCTCATTATTCTAGTATTCTTTATATTGCTTGTCCTTGTTGCAAAGACTTCTTGTCTATAGCGACAACCAGATTATAGAAAATTACTGAATGTGATCAAGTACTGCTCAGTATTTGAAATGATGGTTTATGCCTTGAATACTCAAATAAGTAAGATTCTATAACACTAATCACTGATGTGGTACTTAAGTATGACAACTATGGGCTATTCTTAAATATTGCCCTCAATTCATAACTGTTAACCGTGTTTATTTTTATTGGCTGCTTAATTAAAAATAGTGCCATAGTCGATTTGACTGCGATTGAGCAATCAACCTAGGTTCCCCCCACAACTTTTTACTACTTTTACCCAAGAAGTAACCAGGCGTATAAACGCATCAAAAAAGCGCCCACTATTGTCAATAGTGGTGCGTGATCGCTTGCAATCGTCAGTCACATAGACTTTATATTTAGCATCAAAATGTTATAAATCAACACCATGTCAATATACATACATTTCGGCATGTTAATTGCTAATTCAACCAGCGAAAAGCACTACAATCCTTTTTTAGCACGGCTGAACACAAGGAATGAATACCAATATGATTCCCATACTTAATTTTAATACGGCCCAAGCAAATCCCGACTCCTTGCAAGCCGCGATCTGTCGCACTGCAGAAAAACCACTTTCCCAAGCGCGTGCACTTCCTGCTGCAGCCTTCACTGATCAGCATCATTTTGCTTGGGAAAGTGAAAATATTCTTATGCGCCAATGGCTAAGTGTTGCTCATATTTCACAGCTCAAAAGCACTGGTGATTATGTCAATTTAGCATTATTGGGTGAGCGCATCAGCGTGGTTAACAGTGGTGGTGTTATTAAAGTGCTTTCACGTGTATGCGCACACCGGGGTGTGGATGTCATGGCTCCAGAGTTTGGTCATCAACAAGAGGGTAATTGTGATCAGTATCGCTGCCCTTATCATCATTGGGTTTACGGGCTAGATGGAAAACTAAAGGGTGCACCTTTCATGAAGGATCATCCAGAAGTCGCGAGTAAAAGCCTAGGACTGCACGAATTTAATAGCGTTGTATGGCAAGGCTTTGTCTTTGTGAATTTCAGTGGTGATGCGCAGCCAATCGATGAACAATTTGGTGGGCTTGAGAAATACTTAGGGCGCTGGCAAATGGCAGAACTTGAGATGGTTGCTGATATTGCTTGGGATTGTCCTTACAACTGGAAGGTGCTGGTAGAAAATTTTATGGAGCCCTATCATCATGTCGGCGCTCACCACACATTATTCCAACCGATAATGCCGGCCCAAGGATGCTGGACTGACGAGGGCGGAGACCATTTTCAGGTGTGTCACTTACCACTATCGAAACAACTTCAGCAAAAAATTAAAGCGGGCGAACCGCAGCTAATAAGTTTTACGCCAGTGCCCGGATTAGAGGAATCGGATTTTCTCGAGTGGACAGTATACTTGGCCGCACCAGCCACACTATTGTTTGTCGCTGCAGATCGCGTTTATTGGTATCGCATACAGCCTGAGTCTGCGGGTCGTATGCAAATTCGGACAACCATGTTGATTCACCCTAACTCACTTAACGCTGAAAACTATACGCAGGCTCTGGCTGATGAAACTGAAATGATGCGTAAGTTCCATCTCGAAGATATGGAAATGTGTGGTGCAATACAGTCTGGTTTGGCGTCAATGACTTACCGTCCGGGGCCGCTCAATGCGCTCGAGCAACCCATTTGGTTATTTCAGCAGTATTTGGCTCGCCAAATTAGGCAGTTAAAGGGTACTGTCACAGACCCTATCGGCAATGGCTAAACTGGCTGTCAGGCCCGGGCTTTCAATACCGAATAAGTTGATTAAACCAATGACACTATGTTCTTCATGAGTTTGAATTATAAAGTCTGCGGCCGTTACATCCGGCCCGGTTAATTTAGGGCGTATGCCGCAGTAACTGGGTACAAGCTTGTTAGAATCAAGGTTAGGGAAATAGGGCCGTATCGCACGAATGAACTCTTCTTTACGTGGTTTATTCGATGAATAATTTAATGTTTTAATAAATTCAACATCAGGTCCAAAGCGGACTTGCCCTGATAAATCTAGGGTTGCATGTATTCCCAAGCCCGCGGTATTCTGATTCGGCATAGGGTAAATTAGGTGAGAAAAAGGAGCTTTGGTTTGGTAGCTAAAATAGTGGCCACGGCAAAGGTGATATTGAGGAATTAAAGAGTGCAGACTAGATGCGCTTGCTATCGGCGCAGTCTCTTTTTCAGTAATATTATTTGCTACACTTGGAGCATGAAGTCCGGCGCTATTAATCAATTGCTGGCAGGTGAATTCGAAAGGCCCATCGGCGGTTTTAACCCGAACATTGAAGCCTTGAGTGTTTTCTTCGGCGTTCAAAAACTGCGTATCTGGGCTGTATAAAACACCTTGTTGCTCAGCAAGTTTGAGCAGGGTTTGCATATATTGGTGGCTATCAATGATCCCTGAATTAGGAGACATTAAAGCGGCTTTTGCGGCAACGTTTGGCTCTAGTCTACGGCACTCTTTTTGATCTAATACATCAAGAAAGACACCATTTAATTCAGCATTTTTTTGCAAGATTTCTAATTTATTAATGTCGTTACGGTCACTAGCAACGATTAATTTTCCAATGCGTTGATAGGGTACCGCGTAATCTTGGCAAAATTGATACAGCTGCTTAGCACCGTTAAGACAAAGTTCTGCTTTTAAACTATTTTCAGAATAGTAAATTCCCGCATGAATCACTTCGCTATTGCGACTGCTGGTTTCAGTGCCAAATTGGTGATGAGATTCAATGAGAAGTATGTTCGCTCGAGGCAAGCGCTTACTCAGTTTAAACGCAATGGCAAGGCCAACGACGCCTGCCCCGATGATGCAATAATCAAAGTTTTCCATAAAGTGGGCGATCTTTTATGAGCCAGTAGAGTGAATGTAAACCGCGCACTTATGTGTTCGGCTTAATCAGATACCGATCACTCCGATTTATAAAAATGAACGTCTTGTTGGGGGTAGGGAATAGTAATGCCTTTTTTGTCAAAGGCCTTTTTTACTTTTTCTTGCATACCCCAGTAATAAGGCCACAGATCATCGGTTGCAACCCAGGCGCGAAACATTAGATTGACTGAGTTATCGCCGAGGCTGCCAACACAGATCATCGGCTCTGGATCTTTTAGGGAGCGTTCATCTTCATCAAACAGGCGTTGAAGAATGGCCTTTGCTTGGTCGATGTCGTCGTTATAGTGGATCCCAAAGGTCATGTCGCAGCGACGCTTGTCGTAAATACTAACGTTAACCAAGGTGGTATTAGATAGGCTGCCGTTTGGAATGACAATGCGCCGGTTATCGAAGGTATCCACAACCGTGTAGAGGATCTGAATCTCGGTGACAGCACCGAGAAAGCCTTGAGCTTCAATTGTATCCCCCACTTTGAAAGGTTTGAACATCAGGATCAGCACACCGCCCGCAAAATTGGCCAAGCTTCCTTGCAGCGCCAGTCCAATGGCAAGGCCAGCCGCCCCGATCACAGCAATAAAGGAGGTCGTTTCAATACCGATCATCGAGGCGACAGAAATTAGCAGCATGACTTTCGTAATTGCGCCGATTAGCCCACACAGGAACTTGTTGAGTGTGGGGTCTTTGGCGCCAAGTTTTTTATCTAGGAGCCTAACAAAGCGGTTTATCAGCCACAGACCCACCACTAATGTAATAATTGCGAGCACTAACTTGGGCGCGTAGGTCATAACCAGCGATATGGCTTGGTCTATTAATTGCGAAGCATCTATGTTCATGCCAGGAATCTCTTCCATGCGACGGGTCCTTGTTTGTGATGAGTTACTGATTAAATATTATAAGGATAAACGCGATACTTCATCTATGCAACAGACGTAAATTCTGGTGAGTTTAGGGGATTTGAACTGAATAATGGACATGGATTATTAGCATGTGAAAGTTGTAAATACCATTATTTGTATCAGCCGCTTAGGGTCATTATTATTGGTCTCCGTCATAACAAAAAAAGTTATAGCATTATTTTGCTGTTTAGAACTTTAGCCGTGTTCATAGTAAGGATACTGGCTATCATTAGTGGGTTTGAATGGTTATTATGGCGGCGACTTTTTAAGGTATCGTTAAAGGTGAAATTATGACAACAGAGCAATTTGAAACGTGGTCACTTTATATCGGTATTGGAGTATTGATTGTTTTCATGTTTTTTATTATTTATGACTTAGGTAAAAAGTCAAATGCAGGAAAATTCGGTAATTTTATTCTATTTCTTGCATTAGGGTTAGGCATGGCTGGTTTTTTGATCAAGCTCTTTCTGCAGTATTTTATGGAATAGCGCTAATATTTAGCGCTCCATACGGTTTTAAAAAGCGTTTATTTTGATCCAGTCTTATCAAATAATTTATCTTTGGCTGAGCTAAATGCATGGCTGATGTTACCCCATGCGGCTTCGCTTCCCTTCTTTACTTCTCGCCATGCGCTATCCGTTGTATTTTGCACTTCTTTAAGTTTGATAAGTGCCTCATCTCGCTGTTTTTTAAGCGCAACGATTTGATCTTTATATTCTTCGTTTAGGTCGGAACTGGCTTTGTCAGCTTTTTTTTCCACGTCATTAATATCATTACTCCATTCATTAATTTTTGCTTTTATAGTGTCTACGTACTTTTGACGTTCGCTCATTTAACAGTCCTTACTATTTTTTGTTGGATCTTTCACCCACTTTTTAGGGGCAAAGCTATTGTTGAATAACACTATCTTAGATACGTATTTTAATAGCCATTCCTCTATCATAATCTTACAGGCTAAATTGTCAGTTCGATATCGCACAGACAGCTTGGGTTTCTCTCTCTAAGATGCTTTTAACAATGAAAAATCATTACTCTCGATCAATGCCTTGCTTTTGAACATTTTAATGCTCGCCAACTGATCAAAAAAATTTAAAGACCGCTCGTTAGGTTTTGACATAAAATTCGCTATGCATGGGCTGACTTTTAACGTTAATCACTCATGACAACTAGAAGGATGCCAACTTATATGGGCACATTCTCACGCTTCGCAATTGCTATTGTTTTACTGCTCGTCGTCATCGGCGGTATCTTCGGTTACAAATTCTATCAAATTGATCAAATGCAGGCTAAATTCTCGCAGCCACGACCTGCTACCGTCGTTGATGCCACTAAAGTCTCTACCGTCTATTGGCAGCCGAGCATTCAATCAATCGGTGACATAAGAGCTATTAATGGCGTCAGGGTCGCCAATGAACTGCCAGGAGTGGTTACGGCGGTATTATTCGAATCGGGTAAGCGCGTCAAAAAAGGTGAAATACTGATCCGCCTCAACAGTGATATTGAACAAGCTGCTCTGGCGACACGCCAGGCTGAGGCACAGTTTGCGTTGAAAGAATTTCAGCATAATGCGGACTTGATTTCCAAGCAGGCGGTATCACAAATCGCCTTCGATAAAACAAAGGCTGCAAAAGATACAGCGATAGCACGGGTGCAAGAGGCTGAGGCTAGGCTTGGCAAAAAAGTACTCCGGGCTCCTTTTGATGGTGTACTCGGACTTCGTCTAGTGGATGTTGGTGAATATTTATTTGTAGGTACACCGATCGTTGAAATCAATATGCTTAATCCGATTCTGGTTCAATATACGCTGTCTGAAAAAGAGCTGGCGGGCGTTGGTATTGGCGATCCCATCGAAGTTACGGTGACGGCAACAGGTTCAGATGTGTTTAAGGGCCGCGTTACCGCCATCAACAGCTCAGTTAATACCGAAACACGAACAGTTCAGCTGCGCGCCGAGCTTCTTAATCTGCAGCAAGTCCTCAAGCCTGGGATGTTCGCCACTATCAGAACATTGGCAGAAAGCGTGCAAAAGGTGGTTGCGATTCCAAACACCGCTCTGTCGTTCAATACGTACGGCAACTTCGTCTATATATTAAATGAAAATGAAAAAGGTCAACTGGTGACGGAGCGGCGGACAGTAGAGACTGGCGCCACGCGGAATGGCATGACGGAAGTTAAACGAGGTCTTAAACTCGGTGAACGCATTATAGCGACCGGTTTGTTGCGCTTAAGGGCTGGTCAAACAGTAAAGATCAAGCAGAAAAACGTGTCGATCGAGCCTGCTGCTGCCAGCATGGGAGTTGAATAACCATGCGCTTTACAGACCTTTTTATAAAACGGCCCGTTCTGTCCACGGTTGTTAGCCTACTGATACTGCTGGTGGGGGTGCGCTCCATAATGGAGATGGAAATTCGCCAATATCCGGTATTGGAAAGCACTAAAGTTACGGTTACTACGTCCTATCCAGGTGCCAGCAGTGAACTGATTCAGGGTTTTATTACCCAGCCTTTGCAGCAGGCCATTGCTGAAGCTAAAGGTATCGACTTCCTGAGCTCGTCGAGCATGCAGGGCTCTTCGACCATCGAAGCACAGATGGAACTTAACTACGATGCCAATGACGCGCTAGCGGAGATCCAATCGAAGGTTGCCAGTCAACGTAACGTATTACCCGCTGAAGCTCAGGACCCTGTCATCAACTCGACGACGGGAGAGGGGCGAGCGCTTATGTACATCGCCTTCTTCAGCGATACTATGCAAGTCCCACAAATTACTGATTATCTTGCTCGGGAAGTGCAGCCAAAACTGCAGGCCTTGTCCGGTGTCGGCAAGGCTGAACTACTAGGGCGGCGCTTTGCACTGAGAGTCTGGCTCGATCCCCAAAGACTCGCGGCGGTTAATCTCACCTCTACCGATATTGCTCAAACTCTACGCGAGAATAATTACATTTCTGCGGTCGGGCAAACCAAAGATGAATTCATCAAGATCAACCTCACTAGTAATACAGACGTCGCGAGCACTGAACAGTTCGAGAACCTAGTGATCAAATCAACCGCAGATAGTATCGTTCGTCTCAAAGATATCGCCAGAGTAGAGCTGGGATCGCAGACTTACGAAAACATTGCACTCTACAAGGGCAGACCTTCAACTTACGTCGCCATCAATATTTCTCCAGGTTCCAACCCGCTATCTGTGGCAAAGCGAGTCAAAGAACTCCTGCCGGACATTGAGACGCAGCTGCCGTCTAGTCTGCAGGTGGAGCTGCCCTATGATGCTTCCGAATTTATCGATGATTCAATCAATGAGGTGATCAAGACGCTGATCGAGGCGATCGGTATCGTTCTTGTCATCGTGTTTCTATGTTTGGGCTCGTTGCGGGCTGCCATCATTCCCTCAATAGCGGTACCGCTCTCTCTCATCGGTGGTGCTTTCGTCATGCTGTTATTCGGTTTTTCGCTCAATTTACTGACACTGCTCTCGCTCGTACTGGCGATTGGTTTGGTCGTCGACGATGCTATTATCATTGTCGAGAATATACACCGGCATATCGTTGATGGTAAATCAAAGAAGGACGCGGCGCTGATTGGTGCACGAGAAATGGCAAATCCAGTCATCGCAATGACCATCACACTGGTGGCCGTATACGCGCCGATTGGCTTCATGGGTGGACTGGTGGGTTCTCTGTTCACCGAGTTTGCCTTTACGCTTGCGGGCGCGGTCGTCATTTCAGGGATTGTCGCCTTGACGTTGTCGCCAATGCTGGCCAGTAAAGTACTCAAACCGCATGGGCAATCGTCCCGCTTTGAAAATACTGTTGAAAGCTTATTCGATCGACTCTCCAACGCTTACCAGCGCTCTCTGGCTATTGTTGTCAAAGCCGTCTCCCCGGTGATTATGTTTGCGCTAGTGGTCATCGTGTCGATCTTTTTTATGTTTACGTTCAGTCAGAAAGAGTTGGCCCCCATTGAAGATCGCGGCATTCTCTTGTTTCAGGGCAAAGGGCCGCAGACATCTACATTCGAATATCTGCAGAAGTATGGCACTGAAATGCAGACCGCTTTCGAGCAGGTGCCAGGCTACGACGAGACATTCATGCTGGTTGGCATGACGAGTCCAAATGCGGTGTTTGGTGGTTTTAAAATGAAGCCTTGGAGCGAACGTGATATTTCACAATTTGACATCATGCCTGAGCTGCAAGCCTCTGTGGCAGATATAACGGGTTTGAAAACAGCATTATTCCCCATTCCATCCTTGCCTGGTTCAAGTGGTGGCTTGCCTTTTCAATTCGTGCTGACCTCGGGCAGTGATTTTGCTCAGCTCGATCAGATAGCAGATGACCTCGTTGGGGTCGCAATGGCGAGTGGCAATTTCACGTTTGTGCAGAAGTCGATCAATATCAACAAGCCGGTCACCCGAGTAAAGGTTGACCGCGAACGCGTCGCTGATCTCGGTTTGTCGATGCAGGACATCGGTCAGGAACTTGGCAGTATGTTGGGCGGTGGGTTTATTAGCCGTTTTAATATGGAAGGGCGTTCGTACGAAGTTATCCCCCAAGTTGAACGTTATGCACGACAAACAGAAACGGCGCT
Organism: Oleispira sp.; assembly: GCA_047612075.1. Taxonomy (GTDB): domain Bacteria; phylum Pseudomonadota; class Gammaproteobacteria; order Pseudomonadales; family Oceanobacteraceae; genus Oleispira. Next base: position 64,175 of record JBLGAF010000003.1, on the reverse strand, counting down.
CAACGATTATTTCCTCCGCGCTGACTCTGGAGAACTGGTTCCTATGGGCTCGGTCGTCAGCTTTGAACATGATGTTGAACCCTCATCGAGGACACAATTTAATCAGCTGAATTCAATCACTATCGAAGGCATTCCTGCAGCATCAGTGCCGATGGGAGAAGCTATCGGTTTCATGAAAACTAAGGCGGCCGGTATCTTGCCAAGAGGTTTTAGCTATGATTTTAAGGGCGAGTCCAGGCAGTTTGAAAATTCTGGCAGTGCGCTAATCGTGACTTTCTTTTTATCGCTACTGGTTATCTATCTAGTGCTGGCTGCGCAATTTGAGAGCTGGCGTGATCCACTTATCATTTTGGTGTCGGTGCCGATGTCGATTGCTGGGGCAATGGCTTTTATCATGCTTGGTTTTGCGACGATGAACATCTATACGCAGGTCGGTCTGATTACATTGATTGGTGTGGCCGCTAAGAACGGTATTCTTATTGTGGAATTCGCCAACACATTGCAGGAGAGGGGACGCAACAAACGCGATGCTGTAATCGAAGCCGCGACGATCCGGCTACGCCCCATTATCATGACTTCGTTGGCACTTATCGTCGCCATGATTCCGCTGTTGATCGCCGCTGGCCCAGGAGCAGAGTCGCGCTTCGCAATTGGCATCACTATTGCGACTGGACTCGGTATAGGGACTTTTTTAACAGTGTATGTACTACCTGCCTTCTATATCTTACTGGCGAAAAATATTGAAACTTTAAATCCCGAGGCGCAAGGTATTGCTAGGGATTAAACGACTGAGGCGACGATTATGGGATCGTCGCCTAAGTTAGGTCGCACAGACAGTGTGGCAATGTTATGCAGGGGGATGCTTCCTACCCCAGTAATAAATCGCTAGGCCAATAACACCTATAATCGCCATGATTATTCCAGATTGTTTTGCGACAATGGTATTAAGTTCCATCCCCGCTAAATAGAAACCCACGCCAAAAGCTATTAACCCCCCAATAAATAACGTCCATTATAAACAGCCCTTTTCTCTTCTCATATTTGAGAATTTTCATTTGGGTTTTCAATCCTATATTTCTTGGTTTTCTATAAAAAATTAAAGATAAAAAATTAAATTTGTCTAATCGATAAACTAAAAATTAGGCGAACCGTTATACGATTGGTTATAAAATTAAATGGCAAAATATCATTAGGTTATGAAGATATCTGTTCGCTGTCGAACAGACTGTGCTTGGTTTTATGGGTATAGTTTATACCGTGTCATGGAGACAACACACAACCAGTAACTTCAGTTAGAGTCAACCGATTCAACAGCTTTCTAAAGTTATTAAAGAAAGTTTTTCAAAGTCTGATTGTTCAATTTAAAAAGGGAAACCTATGATGAATACTGACCAAATTAAACCTGATATGCCTGTTGTCTGTTCCGATGATGGTCAATTTGCGACTGTTGATCATATGGAAGGTACGGATACCCTAAAACTGAAGAAAGACAAGGACGGCGAACACCATTACATTCCGTTAAGCTGGGTAACTTCAACAGAAGGCGACAAGGTTAAAGTTGATCGTCCAGGGGACCAGGCAATGCAAGAGTGGTCACAAACGTCGCCAATAGCTTCAGGACATTAAAGGTAGAACGCTAAAGGTAGAACGCTAAAGGTAGGACACTAAAATCTTAGTGTCCTTGCGAGCATAGACGTCATCCTCAAGTAATATTAGGGCCTACCTATGAATAAAATATTCACGATCGGCTCCGTCATTGAAATCGTACCACTTTGGCTTCGATGGGGGCTTTATTCTTGGGAAATGCAGGTGACCGTGCATGGCTATAGCTTGCGCATCCCATTCCTAAATATGTTTCCGAATGCAACTTCAATTGAAGCACCCCAGCACTGCATGGAGGCGCCATCCTCATTCATTGCGACGACCTATTCTCTGTGATGGGTCATTGTGTTATTAGTAAGGAAACTATTAAAAAAGGATAAAATAAATAAAATTTAATATCTACGCATTGATGACAACTGGGATGAAAAAAAGTGAAGTAATGAACAAAGAACCCAATTCATAATGATCGGAGCGCACTAATGGAAGAGAACAATACTGACCAAAATAAACTGGGTATTGCTAATTTTGCAGCCTTAAAAACAGCCATCGCAAATGGTGAAGGGGCGTTGGTTAAAAAATTATTGGCAGACCTATCGATGCAAGAAATTGAAAGAAGCTATCTTATTGATTTAGCGAAACTAAACAATAATCTTCTGATCATAAATTTACTTGAAGATATTCCTATAACAAAATAGATAACAATTATTTTAAAAGTTGTTGCGGTTAATATATGAATTCGGCGATTATAACAAGTGATTAATATGGGACATGAATACTGGGATTGGTTGCTATGGATTGGTATCTGGTTTTTGTTATTTTCAAGCTTGGGCCGCTGGAGTTATAGCTATCGTAAAATAGACGCTATTTTTCACAGCCAGATAAAACAGCCATTGAGATACTTAACGAACGCTATGTGCGAGGTGATATTGATCACCAGAAATTTAGTCGCATAAAATCAGAAATCGTTAGTCATTAACCGAGAACGTAGAAGCAGACAGTACAGGTCATTCAATAGCGGACACTGAAACGGAAAATACTAGACCTTTAATATCCGCACTAAACAATGCGCTTAGCTTAATTCAGCAAGTCGAAATAATTGTTGTTCTAGCGGGTATTGTTGCTATTCCGGCGCGTCAACAGTTACCGACTTTATTGGTATTCGGCTCACTCTTAATACAATAAAAAATTGTGATTTGTTGGTGATGCTCAGTACTGACTTTCCTTACGGATTTAAATGCTGGACTTCCAAGTTCAGCGAACTTTACCTTACAGTTATTGCGATACACATTCACTATCTAGCGGCTGTTTAGTATCTTTAAAGTTTGCTCAAGTCTTTCTATGGGTCGAGTCATTTCCAGTATTTCCTGTTTAAATTCAGACTCTATCCCCAGCAGACCCATCACCGAAAAACTGAACTTTTCAGCAGGCATTTTTTGCCAGTAATCATTCTTCAGCGCTTCTTGGTATTCGGAGTTGCCGTAAGTCAACATAAGCAGACGCTGCAAGATTTTCTCTTGAGCCTGTTCCAGCATGATCTTATTGTCGTCAGTCACTGGCTGATCGGGCCACTCTTCACAAGACCATATATTGAATGGCAGAGTCTGTACTTCATTGTGAAGCTTTAGCCGAATATTAGTGTCCACCTCAATCGCCATTCTGCCGTCCTCAAACTCTTCCAATAAAGTGACTGGGCCAGCGGAGAAAATATTACAGGGTTTGTGGGTAGCTCGGTTAGAATTCAATACCTTTTCGATGCTTTGCTCATTATCGGGGGCGTGTATAACTTTTTCAGTATGACAAATCCCCATGAGTAATTGATTGTCTAGGCAATATTTAACCATTTGCCGATAGCGAGGTTCAAAAACGTGCAGTGGGCAGGGCACCCCAGGAAAAGTGACCGAATTAGGGATTGGGAAAAGGGCTACTTCTATCATTCAGGTTGTATCCATTTTGGTTAGCAGTTAACTTGCCATCTCATTAGTCCGATGTATGAGGGGGCTTAATAAAGATCATGACATGTTGTTGCGGTAAGTAAGTGTCTGTTTGCAACCATTTTAAACCCACGGCTTGCATTTCTTTTTTAGCCTGCTGCTGTGTCATTTTGTGGAGCCGTTTGATAAGTACTCTAGAGTCTTCACCACGATACTCAACCAGCACCACACGACCGTTAGGCTTCAAACCTTTCACAACACCTTCCATAACTTCTCTTGGGTGCGAAAATTCATGATATGCGTCAACGATTAATACCACATCAGCGATTGATTCAGGAATATTCGGGTTAGAGACTGTTGCCAGTAGGGTCTCAATATTCGCAATATTTTCTCTGGCTATCCTTTGCTTGATGATACCAAGCATTTCAGGTTGAATGTCAACGGCTATTACTCCCCCGTCAGGAACTTTACGGGCTATAGGGAAACTAAAATAGCCGGTTCCCGCGCCTAAATCGATCACGATATCAGTAGGCCGCAATTCCATATTCTCCAATAACAGATCTGTCCGTTCTTCCTGCTCCCGAGTAGTTCGCTCTAACCAACTTGAGCCCAAATGACCCATAACATAAGATATTTCTCTTCCCATATAATATTTACCAATACCGTCACGACCTGCTGCCTCCTGCTGGTAATAGGGCGAATCGCTTAAACTATCGGCTGACGACCCGATGCAAATGAAAAGTAACGCGGATACAACAAGAAATTTTCTAAACATAATCAATACTCGCCGTTATGGTATTTTTCGGGGTATTAAAGCCGGTACGTTACTTTACCAATACAAACCAGTTAATGTCGAAGATCTATTTACATCAGGGAGTATGTCGAGGGGAGGGGAAGTTCTAACGAACTACTGAGTTGTTGTATGGGTTGGTTAATCATTTCATCGCAGGCAAATTGAGGATGCAAGAGTTTACTTTCCCCAAAGGTTAATTGATGTTCTTCTCTACCCATCATCACTCTAACTTGGCATGCGACCATTTCAACAAAAAGAATAATGGCCGATGGTAGAATCTTGCAATGAGAAAAATCCATCAACGTTATTTTCATTGTGGTTATTAACCTTAACAGCGAGGGCTTTAAAAAAATATTTTAAAGTATACGGTGAGCCCTGCGTTGAAGATCACCTAATTGATCAATTAATCTCATATTGTAAACTTTGTTGGCCAGCGCGTTGATTACTAAAGAGCCTTTTACAAGCAACTCGCTGTTCTTTCAGTGGCTGTCTCATCCCAGTCACTACTTGCCCTTGCGGCTTACCAGTAAATCCTTCGCTTGATTTATTTTTGCGGCTAGGTAGTTGCTGCCACCTCGATCTGGATGAAGTTTTTGCATCAGTTTACGGTGCGCAGCGATGACTTCTTCCTCCGTGGCGTTCTGATCAAGGCCCAGCACGGCATAAGCTTCATTGGCTGTCATCTCACTGCTATCGCTTGGTCGAGAGTCTTGTCCATTCTCTTCAGAATAACTTCCGGCATTAGCAGCTTCGCGCCATTCATTGCCATGCTGGCGATCAAGATAGGCCGCCAAGACTTCGGTCGAATCTGGATATTGCTTTTCTGCTAGGCCATATAGAGAGATTAATTCTGACAGATTGAATTCAGACAGGTATCTGCCTTTGCTATCAGTCGCCAGTAATTCACCCTCTAAATTACCACTTTCGTGATCAAGGGTCATTTTCAGCAAGCTAGTTTCAACGGTAGAGCGCTGCGATGAATCTGAGCTCTGCGTCGCTTTGGCCTTTTGGTAGAGCCCTTTTAAAAACGGCACATAACGTAGCAATGGAAACAAGCGTTTGGCAAATATTACTAAACCTGTGCCTAGCGCTGCCAAAAAATGAAGCTTTCCTGTTATCAATAGCAAGAGCAGTAGAGTAATCAACACGACTGCAACCGTTATCGCAGTGACTTTCTTTCTCTGTTCTGGTTTTAGGGTTCTAATATATCGTGCTGCCATATAGCCGATGATGATAACCGCTACTAAAACGGCAAGTCTGAACATAGTGTATTTACTCGTTTGAAGTATGAATTAAGTCTTAAAGCCTACCACTCTTTATTTTACTGTGCTGGTATTTCCACAGCAGTCATTGCAATATTGACACCTATCTAACGACGACTACTTTAATTGCTGTAATAATCGTCGCACGCTCACATCTTGGCTCAATAAATTACTTTTCAAAGCAGATTTACCGCCCGCTGCATACACCGCAACTGCGGCTAATAATTGACCTAACTGTTTGGCACTGCCTTGATCAAACTGGCAATGTGCGCCTCCGCTCAATGTTGCCAGCTGTGAGAAAATAGTTCCAACTCCTGGATTGTCTCCTTCTTGAAAAATAAATAAAGGCAGATTGAGTATTCCTAATTGGCCTGCTAAAGCTGCCAGTGAATCCGGGTTTTCTTCGACACAATCACCGATAAATACCAGTGCGTCTACCTTGTCTGCACGCGTTTCACTTAATGCATGTGATAACACTTTGGCAATCTGAGTCTTCCCACCCAGGCAATTTACTGAAAGTAAGGCTTGTTTGATTTCATTAGCACCGCGCATCCAGGGAAGCGCTTTAAATTCTCCAAAGCCTCGGTAGTAACAAAGCTGCACACTGAGAGCACTTATTTTATCTGCTTCTGTAAACATAGCGGCATGCTGATGACTTGCCATATCCCAACAATGTTCACGACTTGCGGTGGCATCCATGGCAAATATCAATCTGCCCTTGCTTGCACCAGTGACCATCGGAGCATTGTTGACCTTGCTGATGAATGCTTGAATATCTTGAGTGTTCGACTTTTTATCAGGAAGCTTTGAAGCCATGTTGAGTTCCAGTTTCTGCGAAATCTAAAGTAAAAAAATAGAGTAACTTAAAGAAAATTGAGTAGGTTAAAGATAATAGTTTAAATAAAGTAAAGTCACAAAACTATTGCTTTGGCGTTCTCAGTCAGAGGCCCGCGAACAGGTAAAGTTTGTTGGTACGATATCGCACAGAGCCAGTGCTCTTAGAGATGTATGATTAGTTAGTACGCGTTGCTCAATGGATTAAGCAAGTAATATTGACGGCAGTACTGATAAATTAGCTGATTATTTGAAAAGGTAGACCGATGAAGCACTCCGATAATTCTTTCAATACGCTGAGTACACTGACTGTTAACGACAAGCAAATTCGTTACTTTTCGATCAATGGTGGTGAACTAGCATCACATAAAGAAATTGCCCGTCTGCCGGTGACGATAAAAATTCTGCTCGAAAATATGTTGCGTAATGAAGACGGCCTTAGTTGCAGTCGGGATGACATTGAAGCGCTGATTGCTAGTGGCGGCAAGGCGAGTGAGCAGGAGATCGCTTATCATCCTGCACGCGTATTGATGCAAGATTTTACCGGTGTACCCGCGGTCGTCGATTTGGCCGCGATGCGTGATGCTTTGGTAAAGCGAGGCATTGATCCACAGAAAATTAATCCTTTAACAAAAGTTGATCTGGTTATCGATCACTCGATTAGTATCGATAAATTTGCCAGCGATAGTGCTTTCGAAGAAAACGTTGCGATTGAAATGCAACGCAATCATGAGCGTTATCAGTTTTTAAAATGGGGAAAGGGCGCGTTCGATAACTTTAGTGTGGTGCCACCAGGGACCGGCATTTGTCACCAAGTGAATCTGGAGTACTTGGCCAAAGTGGTATGGACCGAGGATAAAGACGGCGAGCGTTTAGCTTATCCAGATACGCTGGTAGGAACTGACAGTCACACTACTATGATTAACGGCTTGGGCGTATTGGGTTGGGGCGTGGGCGGTATTGAAGCTGAGGCTGCCATGCTGGATCAGCCGATCTCGATGTTAATTCCTGACGTGGTCGGCGTTGATCTGACAGGGAAGTTGCAGGAAGGTATTACTGCGACTGATTTGGTTTTAAAAGTCGTACAGATGCTTCGTGAGCATGGTGTGGTCGGTAAATTTGTTGAGTTTTATGGCGCGGGTCTGGATCACTTACCCTTAGCTGATCGTGCGACTATCGCCAATATGGCACCTGAATATGGTGCTACTTGTGGTTTTTTCCCTGTCGATAAACATACCATTAACTATTTACGTTTAAGCGGCCGTGACGAAGAGCAGATTGCATTGGTTGAGGCTTACTGCAAAGCGCAAGGTATGTGGCGCGACGAGCATTTTCAAGTCCCTGATTTTTCGGCTACCTTGCACTTGGATTTAACAACAATCGAAGCCAGTGTGGCTGGGCCAAAGCGGCCACAAGATCGCGTACCAGTCACAGGTCTAAAAACCGCTGCTGACAATTCTATTGAATTAGCCGGCAAGGCTGAGCAACTCAATACTGAATATCCTCTGGAAGGTAGTAAACTCCCAATGCACCATGGTGATGTGGTTATTGCCGCGATTACTTCCTGTACTAATACCTCAAATCCAGCCGTGATGATTGCGGCGGGTCTGGTCGCCCGCAACGCATTGGCTAAAGGCCTGCAGCGAAAACCTTGGGTTAAGTCCTCGTTGGCCCCAGGCTCTAAAGTGGTGACAGAATATCTGCAACAGGCGGAGTTGCAGCAACCTCTTGATCAACTCGGTTTTAACTTGGTCGGCTACGGATGCACTACTTGTATTGGTAATTCTGGGCCACTGCCACAAGCAGTAGAAAATACTATTGCTGCTAATGACTTAATCACCAGTGCGGTACTGTCAGGTAACCGTAATTTCGAAGGACGTATACATCCATTAGTTCAGGCCAACTGGCTCGCGTCGCCTCCTTTGGTCGTCGCTTATGCTTTGGCTGGCACAACGCGGATAGACTTGAGTCGTGATTCTCTGGGCAACGATGACAATGGCCAAGCTGTTTATCTTCGGGATATATGGCCAAGTAATGCTGAAATTGCTGAACTGGTACAGACCATCACCAGTACCATGTTTAATAAGGAATACAGTGCGGTCTTCGACGGCGATGACAGTTGGCGTGCTATTGATAGTGGCAGTGGTGCCACTTATACATTTACGGAAGATTCAACTTATATTCAACTGCCTCCGTTTTTTGAAGAGCAGTATCGGGGTAAAGCTAAAAACATTATTAAGGCACCTATGTTAGCTTTACTGGGTGATTCGGTCACCACAGATCATATATCGCCAGCCGGAGCTATTCCAACTGATAGTCCCGCAGCGCAGTATTTGCGTAATCAAGGGGTAACCGCGGAACACTTTAATTCTTATGGATCGCGTCGGGGTAATCACCAAGTTATGATGCGAGGCACTTTCGGTAATATTCGTCTGCGCAATGAAATGACGCCAGAAATCGAAGGTGGATATACCCGTCTGCGTGGTGAAAGTAAGTTGCGCTTTATTTATGATGCCGCCATGCAATATCAGTCTCAAGGTATCGATACTGTGGTCGTTGCAGGTAAGGAATACGGCACTGGTTCAAGTCGTGATTGGGCGGCCAAAGGCACTTTATTGTTGGGTGTTAGAGCGGTTATTGTAGAAAGTTTTGAGCGTATTCATCGCTCTAATTTAGTGGGTATGGGTGTATTGCCCTTGCAGTTTATGCCAGGGGATACTCGAAAAACGTTATCGCTTACAGGTGATGAACAATTTGATATTGTTGGGTTGGATTCACCGCTTCTTGCTAAGCAGCAATTGTTGGCAACGATTTATTATCCTTCAGGTGAAGAGCGTCAGATAAAACTGCAATCACGACTGGATACGGCAGTAGAGGTCAAATATTATCTTGCCGGTGGCGTGCTGAGTTATGTGCTAGACCGCATTTTTGCTGATGCTTGATAGGGAAGCAGGCGATCCGTTTCGCGTTTTACAACGGCGTAACATTCACAGCTTAACTGTTCGAGTTTATCTCTATCGAGCACGGTAATATGACCGCGATGATAATTAATAACACCAAGTTGCTGTAATTTGCCAGCCGCTGCGGTTACGCCTTCACGGCGGACGCCCAGCATGCTTGCGATGAGCTCCTGAGTCATTGCCAAGTGATTGTCAGGTAAGCGGTCTAACGATAGTAAAAGCAAACGGCACAACTGCTGATCAATTGAATGGTGACGGTTACAGACAGCAGTTTGAGCCATTTGAGTGATCAGCGATTGCGTATAACGAAGCAATAGGACCAACAAGTTGCCATGGCGATCAAATTCTCCCTTGAGCAATGCACTTTTAAGTCTGTAAGCGTGCCCCGCGTTTTGCACAACGGCTCGGCTTGAAGTGCTATCACCCCCCAAAAACAATGAAATTCCTACAAGTCCTTCATTGCCCACCACGGATATTTCCGCTGACGCACCGTTTTCCATGACATACAAGAGTGACACAATCGAATCGGTAGGAAAATACACATAATCAAGCTTGGTACCGGCTTCATAGATTACTTGGCCCAGCTCTAATTTCACCAGCTCAACAGAAGGAAGCAAGCGGTCTTGAACCTCAATGAGCAAGGCTGCTAATAAATGGTTGTTCAAATGTGGCAAAGTCGCAGTACCGACCTTAATAGACGTCATATTGTGTTCTTTAGGAGATCATGTGTTGATTTAAAAATCTATTTAAGACATCGAGCAAATATCACTCTTTGTATTATGTGCGCTAGCGCACGCAGTAATACCACGTTCGTGACATTAAGTAAGTAAATTAGTTGATAATATTCGATTACGGTGATTTTCTTGTATTAAGGTGCTTAGGCATGGCCGGCTTGTTAATAAAACTTTTTCTAAAGTCTGTTATGGAATAGCACGAATTTTCATTTTAAAGCCTGACTTATTGGGTTTTAAACTGTCAAACTTGACTTGAATTAACGCTTTATATTTTTAGCGCTCTATACTGATTAAAAAGGAGACATTTATGTCTGATGAAAAGCTTCACAAGTTATTAAATCAAGTGCATGAGCAGTTGCAACAGCAGGACAGTATCGATGGCAAGAGCCAAGCTTTACTCCAGCAAGTTCTTACTGATATTAAAGCCGCTTCAGGTTCAGACAGTACTGATGATATACCGCAGGACTTATCCGATCGTATTGAGCAGCAAGCGGTTGAATTTGAACAGGCTCATCCAACGCTCTCAGGAGTCCTTCGTCAGATTATGGATACTCTGGGTCGAATCGGAGTATAAGTAAGGAGCACGCTGCTATGCGCCACATGCCTACATTAACTGAGGTAATGACGCCATTTCCTCAATTGGTTGATGAATCTACTGCGATTAGTGAAGCCATGCAAATAATGGCTGAAAGGAAATTTAATCACTTGCCTGTGGTGGTCGACCATCAAGTTGTTGGGTTGTTATCCAGCGCTGATATTAAACTGGCACAGATGCCTGGTCACCGAACAACACAATTTACAGAGCTAACTGTAGGGGATATTTGTAGACGTCGAATTTATTTAGTTGATTTGCATTTACGCTTAGACGAAGTACTCGACCAAATGGCCGCAGAATCTTGGGATGCCGCAATCGTTTTACGCGAGGGACGCTTGGCTGGGATTTTTACCAGCCATGATGCCTGTCGTATGTTTTCTCGTTGGCTGCAGAAAGAGTATTTACCCGACGATGATCCGGAGGTTGCTTAAGCCTCTCTGATAGAGTGTCGTTTGGATGGGGTAAATTAAATACTCGCATTTACCCGCACCTAAATAGAGCTTGATGATTACCGAGCGGCTTAAAAAGAGGCGATTATTGATAGTTTTATTCAAAAGTACCTTAAGTTTGTCTATTTCATGGGTATTTGATTATTGGTATGAAAGTTGCGATACAAGCTTTATCACTAACTGGAGGTGAATCTATGTATGATGCAGCTAAAATTCAAAACTACCGACATGTTGTTAATAAAATCAATGTACCCACTGATTGGATGACGCAGTTAAGCACCGTACTAGAAACCCGTCAAAATGATGATCAAACGATTCAAAAATTATTAAAGCTGATGGTTAGTATGACGACCATTGATAATATCAGCGTTGCCATCCCCGATTCGTCGAACCGATTTCAGGCGAAACATTGTTCTCGCCAAGTTGAAAACGGCGTTTACAGTTTCGCTGTGCAGCATTCACTGTGCCGCGCCTTTGATTCCGGCTCTGTATTGGTTATCCGTGAAGGATCTGAACGCCCCGAAGCATTTAATCGTGAAGCGTTATCGCCAATGGATTTTAGTCACCGTGATCATTGTTTATTAGTGCCTTTACGCTTGCGTCAAACAACGGTTGCAGTATTAGTATTAGATCTGCGCAATGCTATCGCTGGTAGTTTACCCCTGCAAGAATTGTGGTTTGTCTGTTCTCAGCTTGCACATACTATGGCAACTCAAATTGTTCCTAACTTCCAAACATTATATTCACGTCCTTATCAGCGTGTTGATGAAAGTGAGCTGGGTGAAATCCAGCAAACCGTTGAAAAGTGCGGTGGCAATAAAACGATGGCGTCTAAAATACTTGGTTTAACACCCCGCCAATTACGTTACCGTCTATCGAAGTTGTCTTAAGCAAAGATTAATGAATATCTATTCCGCCTCCTTTAAAAGCTTAGATCTTATCTAGGCTTTTTTGATTCAAGTCAACTTTCCTATTAAATCTGTCAATATAGTATTATAAAACTGATCCACATCAAATACTTTCGCCATCTACTTGCTAGTCTAATACCATAAAATCATTGAGTAATAATCTTTAAATTATAAGGTTATTGTGACGTGCAAAAAATGAATATTAGAATTGGATATTAGAGGTGCTGTTTATGTATATGGATGAAGTCGTATTATCAGGTTTATTAATTGTATTCCTAACATGTGCTTTCTTCGTTGGTTTCTACGTGGTAATTAAGCGAGACATCGCAAAGAAAGGAACTGGCGCTCCAGATTCTAAACCTTCTAAATAGAGTACCTGTTTCTGTGTTGAATATTATCTAGCCTTCAAAATATGTTGAGGGCTTTTTTATATTTAAATTATTATAAATCCTTCATAATGGTTGCGTAATTCTTTGGGGACTTCTCATGCAGCACATTATTTTTATATTTGTCTTTCTTGCGAGTGTTGTCAGCGCTGATTCTTTAATACAAGATGACCTTACAACTAAAACGATCGCTAAAACTTTAGAACAAAATCCCTGGTATCAGCAAGGTGATCAATGGCTGAAAGATAAAGTTAACGTGCTTCAAGTTCAGTCTCAACTGCAATCTCCCGAAGGCAATAAGGCAAAAAATATCATATTGTTTGTCGGTGATGGTATGAGTATTACCACATTAACTGCGGCCAGAATTTGGCAAGGTCAGCAGCAAGGTTTACTTGGAGAAGAGCATTTTTTACATTTCGAAACCTTTCCCCATACCGCGCTAATAAAAACTTATAACACCAATCAACAAACTCCAGATTCTGCGGGCACTATGAGTGCGATTATGACTGGGGTTAAAACTCGTGCAGGGGTTATCAGTATCGGCCCAGAGCAAGATAGAGCGGAGTGTGATGGCAGTGCTCAACATCATCAGCAGACACTTCTAGAATGGGGCCATAAACATGGTTTTGATACTGGTATTGTTACTACGGCGCGACTCACTCACGCGACACCTGCGGCCACTTATGCCCACAGTCCTGAGCGTTATTGGGAAGGTGATTATGATCGTTATCCGAATGCATATTGGTATGGCTGTGACTCTATTGCCAAGCAATTAATAGAGGGCGCTTATCCCGCAGGTCTAGACTTGGCTTTGGGAGGAGGCAGCACTCAGCTTAAAAGCTATTATGATTATTTTCAGCAACAATTTCCTACTGGGTATTTATTAAAGACTCAAAAAGACTTACTTGCATGGGCCTCTATTAATGAAAAAATTTCTCAAACAGGTCCAGTTCTAGGTGTATTTTCAGCGGGGCATATGGCTTTTGAAATAGATCGAACCGATGAACAACCTTCGCTAAAGCAAATGACTAAGATGGCGGTCCAATATTTACAGGGCCGGAGTGAACAGTATCTATTGATAATAGAAGGTGCGCGAATTGATCATGCTCATCATAAAGGAAATGCCGCGCGTGCTTTATCCGAAACCGCTATGTTAGCCGACAGTGTTCAGCTTGCTGATGAAATGACCGATGATGAGGATACTTTAATTATTGTTACTGCAGATCATAGTCATACCTTTGTGATGGCAGGATACCCTAAGCGGGGCAATCCTATTTTGGGCGTTTCAAAAAATCAACAAAACGAAATCGTGCTCGCCAATGATGGCTTGCCTTATACCACCTTGGGTTATGCCAATGGCAAAAACCAAGGGCGAGCAAATGATCTTCAGTACTTTGTTAATAGTGAAGACAAAGATTTCCATCAGGAAGTAGCTGTGCCATTAAGGCTAGAGACCCATGGCAGTGATGATGTGGCCTTGCATGCGAAAGGCCCAGGGGCTTATTTATTCTCAGGTTTGATGGAGCAGAATGAGATTTTCCATACTATGCTGCAGGCTCTTTTGATTGAAAATGTGCAGGAATCTCAATAATGAAAATAATTTTTATAGTCGGTATCACTATCTTTTTATCTTCTTGCTCTAATGAGTTGTTTTTTAGTAGTGGGGTTAAAACAGTCATCAAAGATTCAAAAACTGCTGAACAGTGGTATCAACAGGGCAAAGAGCGTGTTCAAAAGAGAAAAGCAGAACTGTCAAAAACTCGACAATATGGCGAAAGCAACACCATCATTAGTGAAGCTAAAGCAAAAAATATTATTTTTGTTTTAGGCGATGGTATGGGGGTTAGTACGCTCACCGCGGCGAGAATTTTTGTGGGTCAGAAACAGGATTTTTTGGGTGAGGAATTTGCACTCAGCTTTGAGGAATTCCCTTATTCTGCCTTGATAAAAACCTATAATGTTGATCTGCAAACCCCAGATTCAGCAGGCACTATGTCGGCGCTGATGACGGGGGTGAAAACCAATGAAGGTATTATCAGCTTACCCGCTTCCGTGCAGCGAGCTGCTTGCGCTTCTATGCCCAGAAAAACGTTACCAACCTTTATCGATCTTGCTAAAGCGAAAGGTAAAAGTACCGCTATGGTGACGACGGCAAGAGTGACCCATGCAACGCCTGCGGTTACTTATGCTCACAGTGTGGATAGAAACTGGGAAAGTGATGAGGCGATTCCTGTGACTGAAAAAGCACTTGGCTGCACCGATATTGCGAGTCAATTTATTGATGATGAAAAGCGCCCATTGGATATTTTATTCGGCGGTGGCCGCCGCCATTTCTTACCCCAAGAAGACGGTGGTAAGCGCAGTGATCATAGGAATTTGATCAAAGAGTGGCAGCAGCAGGGCGAGTACGTTTCCAGCCTAAAAGAGTTAAAGATATTAGACAATATTGAGGGTTTGGCTACGACTAAAATGAAACCTTGGTTAGGTTTATTTGCTAGTTCGCATATGGGTTACGCCTATCAACGACCAGTGGAGCAGCCTTCGTTGCAACAAATGACGGCCGTTGCGTTAAAGAGACTGGAAAAAAATGCACAAGGTTATGCCCTAGTCATTGAAGCGGGGCGCATTGACCATGGTCATCATGATGGCACTGCCTATAAAGCCTTAACTGAGACCCAAGAGTTGCATGAAACTGTGGCTTGGTTATTAACTCAGGTCGATATCAGCGAAACATTAATAGTGGTGACCGCAGACCACAGCCATACCTTAACACTGGCGGGTTATGCAACGCGTGGTAACCCTATACTCGGGGACGTAGTGACTAATGATGGTAACGGATATCCGATGCGCAGTGCGAGCTTAGATCTTGCAGGAAATCCCTATACTTCATTAGGCTATCGCGATGGTCCTGGCGCGGGTGGTAAGCAGGATTTGGAAAACACAGATCCTAATTATCGACAAATCGCGTTAGTGCCCATGGATTATGAAACTCACGGTGGCGAAGATGTGGCACTTTATGCAGTTGGCCCACAATCGCAGCTATTTTCTGGAACCCTTGAGCAGCATTGGGTCTTCCATGCCCTTAAATACGCGATGTGAGTAGTTATCATAGCAATATAAGAGTAAGGCGATTACACAGTGTCCATGTTTAAGTTACAAAAATTCTCGGTTAAGCAAAGTATTTCTGGCATGAAAATCTGCTCTGATAGTTTATTATTTGGTGCTTCAATTTCTGTTGAGGGTGCCAAACGTGTTTTAGATATTGGTACCGGTACGGGAATTTTATCGTTAATGCTGGCGCAGAAGTCGCTTGCATCAAAGGATTCCACTTTAACAATAATTACTGCGATTGAATTAACTCGAGAGGCGGCAGAAGAAGCGCAAGAAAACTTTAATAACAGCCCTTGGACTAACCAGCTAGAGATTATTCAACAAGATATCCAACAATTTTCTCGGCATCAATTGTCCCGGCAGAAAGGAGCGCAAATGAGTGCTGGTTATGATGTGATTGTTTGCAACCCGCCTTTCTTTGTTAATCAAACCAAGACATCGGCAGAGAACCCTTTGCGATATACTGCGCGCCATAGCGATACTCTGTCATTTTCAGACCTTTGTCAGAGTATCGATCGTTTATTAACAAAGCGTGGTAGTGCCTATTTGTTATTACCGACAATGGCTATCACTGAATTCTGTGATGAAGCTAATATGGTGGGTCTGAAACTTATCGCACGTACTGATATTGCAGAAAGTGCAGAGCATTTGGTCAAAGTTTCAATCATGCAGTTTCATAGAAACAAGGCCCAAAGTGAAATCAAAATTAAGCAAAGTCGGCTTAATAAATTTAAGCAAGCTAATGTACACAGTGATGAAGTACGTGACCTGTTGAGTCCTTTTTTATTACGCTATTTATAAGACAGAAATTTACAAGCGCTCAACCCCAAGCTAGAGTAAGGTTTTAAATAATGAGCACTAGGTTAACCATGCAGTTTTTATCAAAATCTATTCTTAGGTCAACCTGGTTGATGGCTCAGCAAGAATTACAGGCCTCCTTCGCCAGTAAACGAGGCTTGTTTGTCAGTATTATTTTCATTCTAATATGGACACTGCTGCTTTTTTATCCCATTCGCTATGCCGCAGAAGCTCTGCACAGCCCAGAGACTAATTCACTGATGTTGAGTGCATTAGCGATGATAGGTTTAGACCCTCTGAAAGACTGGAAACTAGCAGAGTTCGCCATTTATTGGATTGTCGCGTTGTTTCTATTTCCGGCTTCGAGTCTTTTAATGGCAACGGATCAGCTGATCACTGAGCGTAATCGGGGGGGGCTTAGGTTCTTAACATTACGCTGTGGTCGAGGACAAATTTTCTTTGGTCGCTTTATAGGCCACTTACTTATTCAAACCTGTTTAATCGTAATGACACTGGTCATTACGTATTTATTACTCTTGTTTAATGATACCCAACGTTGGTTAGAAGGCTTAATGATTATGCCTTTATTACTGTTGAATTTAGTCCTTGTGGTTTGTCCCTTTATTGCTTTGATGAGCTTGCTGTCGGTGCTGATGAACTCTGTTCGTATGGCTTCTTTTATGGCGGTTATTATTTTGTTAATGGGAGGGTTGATGGTTAATCTTGCTGCGTCATACTTGCCTTTTTTAACGTTGTTAAATGATTGGATACCCGGTGCTCAAGTTGCAGAAATGGCGCAGTTAAGTCCGACTGCAGCACTGCTTACGCTGTGGAATCCTGCTATGCAGACCTTGGGGTTTTTAGTCGTCGGTTATGGCTTATTTAAGAGGCAAGCGATATGAGAGCTTTAATCGAATGCCATGATTTGACTATGACTTATGGCAATAAAAAAGCGTTAAATACTATTAGCTTTGAAGTTCAAGCAGGTCAGCCTATTGCTTTGGTCGGCCCTAATGGCGCTGGCAAAAGTACCTTGTTCGGTATTCTAGCGGGCTATATGTCAGCAAGCTCGGGTGAGGCGAAGATTTTAGGACATAAAGTAGGCAGTCCAGAGTTAATAGGCCGCATCGGTGCCTTGCCACAAGATGCAATGTTTGACCCGAATCTTACTATTTTGCAGCAACTGAGTTTTCTCGCTCGATTGCAAGGATTTGAACGCCTTACCAGTATCAAAGAAGCTACTCGAGTTTTAGAGTTAATGCAGCTGTCTGATACGGCAAAAGAGAAGATAATAGCTTTAAGTCATGGTATGAAAAAGCGAGTCGCCATTGCCCAAGCATTAATGGGAAAGCCAGAGTTGGTCTTATTAGATGAGCCCACCGCAGGCTTAGATCCAGAAAATGCCCGTAATATTCGCCAGCAGGTGATGGCTTTGTCTGGTGAAACTACGTTTGTGATCAGTTCACATAATCTAGCGGAACTTGAACGTTTGTGTGAGCAAGTACTGCACTTAGATCAGGGTGAGTTAAAAACCCATCAAATCATAGGCCAGTCAGCCAAGCAGCAAACGATGGCTTATTTAACCCTACGCTTAGAGGTTGAAAATAAAGCGCTTAAGTCAGAAATAAAACAGCTGAAAGGGGTCTCTCAGGTAGATTCAAAGCAGGGTGATGAGTTGATTATTCGTTATAATTACACTGAAAATGCCCTACTCGATCAACAGCTATTGCAACTGTTGGCAAAGCATAAAATCCTCTATCGTCAAATTACTCATGGTCAGTCGTTAGAAGACCAACTTTTTATGCAATAGAGGGACTAAGTCACGCTTAATTCCTCCCAGATTGGTTAATAACAGTAGATGATTATTAGTGGTTGAGTAGGTACAATCATAAGTCACTTTATTGCATAGTCGATCTTGATCCATGACCAGTCCTGTTGATACGCCAGAAATTGTTGAAAAGCTGCCTGCACCTGCGCATTTTGTTCATTTACGGGTGCACTCAGAATTTTCGATGATCGATGGTATTGTGCGTATCAAAGACTTGATCAACACGTCGGCAGGACACCATATGCCTGCCGTGGGTTTAACCGATCAAAGTAATATGTACGCCCTGATCAAATTCTATAAAGCCGCCCAAGGTGCAGGTATCAAACCGGTTATTGGCGCCGATATCTGGTTAGAAAATGATGATGAGCGCGATAATCCTTACCGCCTAACCCTGCTGGCTCAAACCAAACAGGGTTATCGTCATATCACCGAGCTTATTTCTCAAGCCTACAGTCATAATCAATTTGATGATAAAGCCATTGTGCGTAAAGAATGGTTGTTTGAGAAAAGTACTGGCCTCATCGTATTATCCGGTTTTCGTGATGGTGATATTGGTCACCAGGTAATCAAAGGAAATATTGAGACAGCCGATGGGCTGCTGATAGAATATGTACAACAGTTTGGTGACCGATTTTATCTGGAAATTCAGCGCACGGGGCGACAAGATGAAGACCTAGTGCTTAATGCGTCCCTTGCTTTGGCCGGCAAGTACTCAGTGCCAGTGGTCGCGACCAATGATGTTCGCTTTATTAAGCAAGATGATTATGAAGCTCACGAAACGCGAGTTTGTATCGGTGAAAGTTATGCTCTAGCAGATAAACGTCGTAAGAAGCGCTATAGCAACCAGCAGTATTTCCGAAGCCCTAGCGAGATGATTGAGCTGTTTCAAGATATTCCTTCTGCGATAGAAAATACCTTAGAAATAGCCAAACGTTGTAATGTTGAGGTTGAGCTTGGCACCTACTACTTACCTGATTTTCCAATACCTGAGGGTCTGACCGAAGCTGAGTTCTTCCGTAAAATATCTTATGAAGGTTTAGACAAACGTCTTGAGAAGATTCTCAAACCTGAGCAACCCGATTACGACGCGCGTAAAAAAGAATATTACGATCGTTTAAAGTTCGAACTCGATATTATTATTGATATGGGTTTTCCTGGCTATTTTTTGATCGTGATGGACTTCATTCAGTGGTCGAAAGATAACGATATTCCAGTAGGCCCAGGTCGAGGGTCCGGCGCCGGTTCTTTGGTTGCCTACGCGCAAAATATTACTGACATTGACCCTATTTTATACGATTTGCTGTTCGAACGATTTTTGAACCCCGAACGTGTATCCATGCCCGATTTCGATATCGATTTTTGTATGGAGCGCCGTGGGGAAGTAATCAATTACGTAGCTGATCATTATGGTCGTGAAGCGGTATCTCAGATTGTTACCTTCGGTACGATGGCAGCAAAGGCGGTCGTCCGAGATGTCGCCCGCGCGCAAAGTAAGTCGTTTGGTTTAGCCGATAAAATATCCAAACTCATTCCTGGTGACCCAGGTATGAGTTTGGCCAAAGCTCTTGAAATGGAACCCATACTAAAAGAATTCATCGAAGAAGATGATGAAGCGCAAGAAATTTGGGAAATGGCGGAGCGTCTTGAAGGCATCGCTCGTCAAACCGGTAAACATGCTGGTGGTGTGGTTATCGCACCCACAAAACTGACCGACTTTGCACCGACCGCGTGTGATGAGGATTATACTGGTCTAGTAACTCAGTTTGATAAAAGTGATGTTGAAGAAGCCGGTTTGGTTAAATTCGATTTTTTGGGTCTGCGCACGTTAACGATTATCGACTGGGCGATTAAAACCATTAATCGCTTTAAGGATAAAACAGGTGAGCCTCATATTCGTATTGAGGAAATTGACCTTGATGATAAAAAGTCGATTGAGTATTTACAAACAGCGCAAACGACTGCGATATTTCAGCTAGAATCTCGTGGTATGAAAGACTTGGTTCGTCGTCTTAAGCCCGATAACCTAGAAGATATGATCGCCCTAGTAGCCTTGTTTCGTCCTGGGCCACTAGAATCAGGCATGGTTGATGACTTTATTAACCGTAAGCACGGCCGCGCAGAAGTGGCTTATCCGCATCCAGACTTCCAGCACGCAAGTTTAAAAGAAATTTTAGAACCGACCTACGGCGTCATCGTTTATCAAGAACAGGTGATGCAGATCGCCCAAGTCTTGGCAGGCTATACCTTAGGTGGCGCTGACATGTTGCGTCGTGCGATGGGTAAGAAAAAACCCGAAGAGATGGAAAAGCAGCGTGGTACATTCCGCGAAGGTGCTATCTCGGTTGGAGTTGATCCTGACCTGGCGATGAAGATTTTCGATCTGGTAGAAAAATTTGCAGGTTATGGTTTTAACAAATCTCACTCCGCAGCGTATGCCGTCGTATCATATCAAACACTTTGGTTGAAATGTCATTATCCTGCGCCCTTTATGGCGGCAGTACTCACATCCGATATGCAAAATACCGACAAGGTGGTTGGCTTTGTTGAAGAGTGTCGAGAGATGGGGCTGAATTTAATACTGCCAAACGTCAACCAGTCGGAATTTGGTTTCATCGTCAATGATGATGGCGACGTTGTTTATGGCTTAGGTGCGGTCAAAGGAGCTGGTGAAGGCCCGGTTGAAGCCATTGTTGAAGCCCGCAATGCTGGTGGGGATTTTAAAGATTTATTCGATTTTTGTGATCGCTGTGATGCGAAAAAAATCAATAAACGTGTGCTTGAAGCGCTTGTTCGTAGTGGTGGTTTTGACTGTTTTGGTGAAGACCGGGCAGTATTGATGGCCAGTATTGAAGATGCAGTAAAAGCAGCGAATCAAAGTGCGGCTAATGAAGCTTCAGGTGTGTTTGATTTATTTGGCGATGTTGAAGCAGAGGCGGCAAAGTGTGATCAGCACGATGTTTATGAAAAGTATCGTCACCTGCGCGGCTGGACTCTAAAAGAACGCCTGCAGGGTGAAAAAGATACCCTCGGTCTGTTTGTTACAGGTCACCCGTTTGATGAATACGAAGATGAGGTGCGTCAGCTCGCACCGACTAAGTTATCGAATTTGCGCGATGACAAAAAAGTGCAAAAGCTTGCAGGTTTAATCGTTAATCTTCGTATTATGAAAAATAAACGTGGCGAAAATATGTGCTTTATTACTTTAGACGATCGAACGGGCCGTGTTGAAGTATCACTTTTCTCCGAAGCCTTCGAGAAGGTCCGCGAAGTGATTGATAAAGATAAAGTGATTATCATTGAAGCTAATGTGCGTCACGACGATTATTCCGGTGGTTTAAAAGCGAATGCCATTAACGCGATGGAAATTAGCCAGGCACGATTGAACTATGCCAAATCGCTAAAAGTAAAAGTGAAACGTGAACAGCTAGATAGTAAGTTTGTCGCCAACTTAAAAGGTATGTTGGATCCAGTAAATGCACAGCAGGGTGAACAGGGCTGCCCGGTGATTTTGCAGTACTCTAATGACAGTGCCAAAGCGGATATTCAATTGGGAGACCGATGGCGCATTCGTCCGACTGATGAGCAATTGCAAGTTTTAAAATATGCCTTTGGTGAAAAATCAGTGGCGATGGATTACTCCTAGATGGATCACTGTTAAATGCTGATTGAGCGAGTCGTTGCTGAAACACTAAATTTAATCTTTGTCGATGAGCGATCAAACTCTGTGGAAGAACAATCAAATATTTGGTTGGGTTTGAGTTGTGGTATCGACTCTACGGTTTTATTGCATGCGGTGGCTCATTATTGTTCTATTAAATATAGCTCTACTCAAAACGGTTCTAATAACAGTGCTCAAGGAACAGCGACTTTGGGCAGAAGGCTCAAAGCCATTCACGTGCATCATGGCTTATCTGAAAATGCCGATGCTTGGGCTAAGCAAGCTCAAGTCTTGTGTGATCAGCTTGCACTAAAATATTCTATTACCATCGACTGCATTATTGAGAAAGTAAAACTAGATGATCGCGGTGATGGTTTAGAACAGGTTGCTCGCTCTGCTCGTTACCAAGCTTTTTCAAAACACTGCGGACCTAATGATGTGTTATTGCAAGGGCACCATTTGGATGACCAAATTGAAACTTTTTTTATGCGCGCCATTCGAGGCAGTGGTTTAACCGGTTTAGCGAGTATTCCTAAACAAAGAAATTTATCCAGAACGAATACCTGCCAAATATTACGGCCGTTATTAAGCGTCGAAAAATCTCAGCTTATTGAATACGCTAAGGACCAGCAACTTAATTGGGTTGAGGATGAATCGAATCAAGATTCTTCATTAGACAGAAACTGGTGGCGTAATGAATTGTTGCCAAAAATCTGGCAACGTTATCCTAAGCAAAAACAATCTCTATCCCGAACTATCAGTACTATTCAGCATGAGCAGAGTTTATTGCAGCAACTGATTACTCATGAACTAATTGCAAAGGGTACGTTGCAATCATCTGCTTACAAAATACACCTGGCTTTAAAAAACATTCCTAATTTCGATTTATTATTAATACAGAAAATGGATCAAGCAACAGGTTTGAGTTATGTGCGAGCTTGGCTTGCTCAGCATGTGGATATTTTACCATCTGCCCTACAAATGCAGACTCTCTATGTTGATATGATCCAAGCTCAGCCTGATGCTGAGCCTAAATTTACCTGGTCATCCTCTATTTTATATCGTTATCAGAAGCGTTTGTGTTTAGTGAATGCAGCAACCTTTAATGGAGCCGTTGCTCCTCTCAAAAATATGGCACTTGATTGGCAAGGCCAAGACCTTAAGTGCTTTAACGGCTTATTGACTTGCGAAAAGGCAATTGCTGACTTTGCCTTAAAGCCCGGACAATACCTGGTAAAAAACTGGCAAGCAGGGGATGTCGCCAAACCTGCTGGTCGTTCGACACGGAAGATGAAAAAGTGGTGGCAAGATTATTCTGTGCCAAGCTGGGCTCGAGAACATTGGCCAATTATCGTCAATAAAGAAACTCACGAAATAGCCGCTGTTCCTGGGTTATTTATTTGTCAGGGTTACTGTGTAGACTCAGGTCAGCTGGGTTGGTTGGTTGATTATAAGGTGGTTTTAAAATGAACAGAGTATTGGGAGCTTGGGCTGAAATAATAATAATAATAATGATTCTGACGATGACGGCATTCCAGACGTAATCGATGCGGACGGTGGCGCAGGTGATAGTGACGGCGATGGGGTAGCCGATGCGGATGAATGCAATAGTTGGCCTAATTGTAAGGATAGCAATAACAATGGTTTAGTTAACTATCTTGATAGCGATAGCTCAGCGGGTGATCCTGATACCGCTTTACCAAAAAGAGCTTGGCAAAATTAAGACGGGGTTGAATGGTGTCGGCAGTATTCAGTGGGGTTTCGCCTTGATGCTTTCATTACTTGTTATGCTTCGCTATAAATTTACTGTATTAAGCGACTAGCGGTCATGTTTGATTCAGATTTAGACGATCTGTTAGATACACTGGTGAGAGTCAATAGGTATTGACCCAAATCTTTTCGATATAATTATATGCTCAGAAAACTCCCTATTACTATTATGCATTCCCTATTAACTATTATCCATTTTCTCTTCTTGTTACATGATGATAACCTTTTCGGTCCTGTTTTTTTATAATTTCATTTCCTCTTAAAGGTATTCTTTCGTCAAAATTTCATGGTTATTTAATCACTTCGTGAATGTTCCTTTAAAAAATTAAATTTACAATTACATTACATTACAAATCGAAGTAAATAATAACAATTGATGTAATATGCGGACGATAAATTTCCCTTATGTGAGTCTGAATTTAGCAAATTTAGGTTATGTAAATAAATGGAATGTAAAATCATCGTTATTACATACTTTTAATATTGTTATGTTGTTCGATTGGTTTCTTTATCTTCTCAAGGAAAAAATAGTATGAATGTCCTTTCGAAAGTCCGATTAACCATCGGTATAGCGCTCTTTAGTTTGTCCTGTTCAGTCAGCGCCCTAGTATTTGATGATGACGCATCACAGCAAAATCCTGATTCTGATGGTAATGGCATTTGTGATGGTACTGTTGCGGTCCCTGCAAATGATTCTTTCAAGGGGTGTATGCCTAATATGAATTCTGATCCAGAGGCTGATTCAGACGGTGATCTACTGGTTGATATTCAAGAGCTTCTTCGCGACAGTGACGGCGATAAAATTCCTGATTACCTTGATTTTGACGATGGCGCTGTTACCTCAATTTTTGGTGATGTGGACACTGATGGCATCAATGACCAAGAGGAATGCGGTCCTGAATTACCTTGTCGAGATACTGATAACAACGTTATTTATGA
Organism: Oleispira sp.; assembly: GCA_047612075.1. Taxonomy (GTDB): domain Bacteria; phylum Pseudomonadota; class Gammaproteobacteria; order Pseudomonadales; family Oceanobacteraceae; genus Oleispira. The sequence goes on along the minus strand of JBLGAF010000003.1, from coordinate 39,617 downwards.
CTTCTTAGATCTTGATTCGGATAATGACGGTCTAACTGATGACGAAGAAGCCGATGGTATCGCCAATAATGGCGCCGATGCCACTGTAGTGCCACAAGATACTGATGGCGATGGTTTACCCGATTATCGCGACCTAGATTCAGATAATGATGGTATGAAGGATGCTGATGAACGCGACTCGCCACATAATTCTGCCAACCCAAAAGATTCAGATAACGACGGCATTCCTGATTATGTTGATGTTGATGATAGGGGCGATGTTACTGGCGGTGGTGACAGTGATGGTGATGGCATTTCTGATGAAGAAGAATGTCCTAATTATCCTACTAATTGTCCTGATTCTGATGGCGATGGCCAGAGAGATTATCTTGATAATAATGGCAATAATAACGATGACGATAATAAAGACACAGATAACGATGGTATTCCGGACAGTGCCGAATGCGGTACTTTGCCTTGTGTCGATACCGATGGTGATGGTATTCCTGACTTTAAAGATAAAGACTCTGATGGCGATGGCGTATCAGATGCTGATGAATGTAACAGCTGGCCTAATTGTTCGGATACCGATGGCGATGGCATCGTAGATTACCTTGATGTGGATTCACCATTTGAAGCTGTTGTTACTGATGCAGGAGATGCTGGTAGTATCACAACGGGTGTTCAAGGCGCAGGTAGTCTTCATTTAGGTTTTGCCTTAGTGCTTTCATTACTGGTTATGTTGCGTCGTAAATCTGCATTATTAATGGTTTTGCCTATATTGTTTGGATCATTAAATGCAACTGCGCAGTGGTCCGATGAGATGGCTCTCTATTTAGGCGCCGGCATTGGCCAAAGTTATCTCGATCCCAGTCTTAGCGGCAGTAGTTTTAGCATTGATGATGATACGCAAAATGCTTGGAAGCTAACAGCTGGTTGGGACTTGAATGATCATATATCTGTCGAAGGCTATTATAGTGATTTAGGCAGTGCAGAGCTTAATCCTGACGGTGAAATCGATTATAGAATGATGGGTGGTAATGCCATACTACATTTTTGGGCTTATGGAGATGAAAGAGAAAAGGGCAGTATTGCTTTATATGCAAAAGCAGGTGTTAACCATATGACGAATAACGGCCGCGGTGTTAATTATGATCAAGACAATACTATTCAGCTAATGGGTGGTGTTGGGGCTGAATACTATCTACCACGTCAATTCAGTGTTCGTTTTGAATTTGAATCTTATGATACAGATGCTTCTTTATTGTCATTGAACCTAGTGAAACGCTTTGGGTTTGAGTCTGAAAAAACAGTACCAAAAGCAATACCACCAAAAGCAATTGTATTAGCTCCAATTGTGATCGATTCAGATTTAGATGGTTTATTAGACGACCAAGATCAATGTCCGAATACTCCTAAGGGAACCCCTGTGGATGAAGTAGGCTGCGCTAAAATTGATGAAAAAATGAGTGATTTAATTACCAAGCTGCAGTTCGAAAATAATTCGGCTTTATTAACTGTGCCGAGTAAAATTGCCCTGGATGAAATCGCTGATCTGTTAGCGCGTTACCCTGATGTTAAAATTGAAGTGCAAGCTCATAGTGATAGCAACGGTTCGGCTAGATATAATAAAACATTATCTCAGCAGCGTGCTAATTCTGTCGTGCAATACCTAATTGCAAAGGACATCATGCAATCTCGCTTAGAGTCTGAAGGATTTGGCGAAGAAAAGCCTATTGCAGATAACAATACGAAAATAGGACGAGCGAAGAATCGTCGTGTTGAATTTGTATTGAATAATACTAAATAGAAATAAAAAGACTTTACTTTAACGGAAGCTTGGATACGCATTCGGGCTTTCATGTTACAAATGCAATCTAATCTAATGCGGCAGTGAGTAAATGTACTTACTGCCTTTTTAAATTACCCTCCCAAGCGAATTGCAGTGGACATGATTTTTGATCTCGTTTCTTAAAATTCTTGCGTCTACAGAACCAGTATTATCTCTATCTAAAGCTTTATCTTTAACGTTAATCAGCTTGAAATTTCTTCAATATACGATAAATTTACATTTACATTACGTTACATCTAATGGTAAATACTGACAGTTAATGTAGGATTGTTGATCAATATTTTTAAATTTTTGAATCTTCCTTCAGCAGGATAGATCCTTTAGCTCAATCGTAAAACTAATAGTGGAAATGTAAAATCATCGCAATTACATATTTTGATACTGTAATACTGTGCTTGGTGTTGCTTATTTTTTCAGGAAATAAATATATGATAAGTGTCGTTCCAGCAGTCAGATCGTTAAGCGCAATAGCGCTCTTAACTATGTCACAATTCGTTAGCGCTCTAAATGTTGATTCTGATTTATTACTTCTTAATCCTGACCCTGATAAAAATGGTATTTGTCTTAGTATTGTTGTTTTCCTTCCTACTGATTCTTTTAACGGCTGTATGCCTAATTCCAATCCTGATCCAGATGCTGATACCGACAACGATGGAATCCTAGATGGTGATGAGCTTAATGGCGACAGTGACGGTGATTTAATTCCTGATTACCTTGATCCTGATGATGCGGGTCCTGCTCCATTATATGGTGACAGTGATAATGATGGCATCGATGATCAACAAGAATGTGGTGCTTCATTACCTTGTCGCGATACTGATGAAGATGGTATCTATGATTTTTTAGATAATGATGCGGACAATGATGGACTAGCTGATGACGAAGAAGCGGATGGCATTGCGAGTAATGGTGCGAGTGGTACGGTGGTTCCTAGAGATACCGATGGCGATGATATTCCTGATTATCGTGACGAAGATTCAGATAATGACGGTATTAGTGATGCTAATGAAATCGATTCCCCCTACGACCCTGCCAATCCAAAAGATTCAGATAACGACGGCATTCCAGATGTTGTTGATCCTGATGATGATGGTGGAGTAACGGGTGGTGGCGATAGTGATAATGATGGTCTAACGGATGAACAAGAGTGTCCTAGTTATCCTTCTAACTGTCCTGATTCAGATAACGATGGTCAGCTAGACTATTTTGATAATAACAGCGATTCAGATGGTGATGGTATTGTTGATGCACAGGAAGATTCGAACTCAGATAAGGATAATAATCCAGCCACAAGCCCTCTTGATACGGATGGTGACGGAGTTGCCAATTATTTAGATGAAGATTCTGATAATGATGGCAAGAACGATTCAGATGAACGTGATGAACCCTTCGATGCAAATAGCCCTCGTGATACCGATGGTGATGGCATTCCAGATGTGATCGATTTTGATGACGGTACCTTAGGTTCTAATAACGAAGGTTCTGGTGTAGGTGATTCTGATCAAGATGGTATTGCTGATGATGTTGAATGCAGCAGCCGGCCTTGTCGTGATACTGATGGTGATGGAATGCCTGATTATACTGATACAGATTCTGATAATGACGGTATGTTAGACGAAAATGAAGTGGGTAATGACCCTCAGAATCCCAAAGATACTGATAGCGATGGCATACCTGATATTGCTGATCCGGTAAATGGCGTGCCAGGTGAGAACGGCGGTGATAGTGACGGTGATCGTGTAGCAGACGCTGATGAATGCAATAGCTGGCCTAATTGTTCAGATAGCGATAACGATGGCTTAGTAGATTATATTGATGGTGATTCATCACCTGCAGACATCACATCGAATGTTGCAGAACAAGGTAGTAACATTAAAACGGGTGTCCAAGGCGCGGGCAGTATTCATTGGGTTTTTGCATTATTGCTTTCAGTCTTCGCTATGTTTCGCCGTGCATTTACAGTATTAATGGTTGTGCCAATGTTGTTCGTATCATGGGCTGCCAGTGCTGAATGGTCAGATGAAATGAATTTGTATGTGGGCGGCGGTATTGGCCAAAGTTATTTAGATCCTAGCGTTGGAAGAGGCAACAGTAGCGTTGATGATGGTACGCAAAATGCCTGGAAGTTAACCGCCGGTTGGGATTTGAATGATTATCTATCTGTAGAAGGCTATTATAGTGATCTAGGCAATGTAGAGCTTAATCCTGATGGCAAAATAGATTACCGAATGATAGGAGCTGACGCTACGCTTCATTATTGGGCTTATGGAGATGAAAGAGAGGAGGGGAGTGTTGCTTTGTATGCAAAGGCAGGACTTAACCATATGACGAATAATGGACGTGGTGTTAGTTACGATAAGGCCAATACTATTCAATTATTTGGCGGTATTGGGGCTGAGGTTTATTTACCCAGTAAATTCAGTGTGCGTATCGAAATTGAATCCTATGATACCGATGCGGCTTTGCTTTCATTGAATTTAATTAAACGCTTTGGTTTCAACTCAAAGAAATCAGTACAAAAAGAATTTTCTGCCATGGTTATAGCGTTACCTGAGACAGCCGCGGGCAAATTAGTTCCTGTTGTGTTGGATTCAGATTCAGATGGATTATTGGATAATGAAGATGAATGTCCTGATACCCCTAAGGGAATGACGATTAATAAATCAGGTTGTTCTATTTTTATTGCAGAAGTGAGTGATTTGATTGCTGCCGTTCAATTTGAAAGTGACTCGTCTACATTAACGGCCGCTAGTAAAATAAAGTTAAATGAAATCGCTGACATTTTGCTGAGTTATAGTGCTTTTTACATTGAAGTAAAGGCATTCACCGATAGTTCGGGTGCGGTTGCTTATAATGAAATATTGTCACAGCAGCGCGCTGATTCTGTTGTGAACTATTTAGTGAAACAGAACATCAAGCAATCTCGTTTCGTTCCTTTAGGATTCGGTGAAGCAAACCCTATTGCAGATAACGATACGCAATTAGGTCGAGCAAAAAATCGTCGTGTCGAATTTGTACTCAAGCAACTTTGAGTTAATCATTGAAAAATTGTAGTTGTAATATGTTTGAACTCCAATCCGTGAGTTGAAACAATGCACATTACCTACCTAGACCTACAGTAATTATATTAATTTTTTATTAATGTTTTATTAATCCTTTTCTTGGTTACTAATTTCCCCTCCACCGATCATTCAATAAACTTATGTTTTTTATATTCAGCAGAAGGTTCCGTTCTGTGAAACAGTCAGTTTTGAACTCAGTTATTTATACTTTTTAATGTGTATTTACTAACATAAACACATGTTTTGACCATGTACACTCACTCCAGCATTTAAATAATATTGTTACAATGCGTTAAGTTTACATATTAATGACTCTATAATTACTTTTTGTTAATGTCTAATATCGTAAAGTCAATTAGTAATTTGATTGAATTTTCAAAGCTCTTATTTGATAAATTTCATAATTAATCACAAATTTAAAATTAATAATCGCAATTATAGTACTTTCGAGATTGCATACTTCTAATACTTTAGCATTGCGCACTACTGAAACTTACCTCTAAGGGAATAAACATATGATAAACGTCGTTTCAGCAATTCGATTAGTCATAGGAATAACATTTTTAATTATATCGCATCTTGCTAGCGCCCTGGTAATTGATAATGGCTTATCAAGCAATGCAGAAAATTACTTCAGCGTCGATGTATTATCAGCTGGAGATACTGAAACAGCCAGAATTACTGATCCGAGTTTTACCCGAGTGGGCGTTGACATAATTCATGCGTACGAACTTTATGTTGTCATTGATGGCGGTGATGTTGGTGGTACCGATAAGTATATAAAACTCAGCGATAATGGAAGCGAGCCTGAATTGGTTTCAGAAAACAAGGTAAGCAGTTCAGGATCTTTTGTGGATGCTGACAATAATGACATTGTATGGGTGGTTGAGAGTTCTATTCAAAAAGGCGCCGTAGGCATGCGCAATGTTATTACTTTTACAACAATCGATGGAAACCTGAAGGGTATAAAAGTTATTCAAAATTTGGATCAAGATGTTAATGGACAACAAGAAGTTAATGGAAGTTATGATGATGTTTTCTTCACCCGAGGAGATGAAATAGATGATGAAAACATAGAATTATTCACTTTAGATAATGACGATCCGATAGCCATGGGTGTTGGTCAAAGTGGCGCTCAAAATAATGATCAAGGCTTGGTAAATGCAAATTTTGTAGGTTGGTCAGCTTGTATATTTCTTAGTAATGGCGGTAATCCTGTAGAAGATAGTCTGGCAATTTTTACTCATTCAGGTGGAGTTTGCCCTGCATTGGGATTACTTGATAAAGATCATCCTGACGCTAAAGAAGTAAAAGGACCATCGGATATCCGTACTTCAATGGCTTGGATTATTGCCGATGCCGATCCTGAAACTAAAATAACAGAATCAATCATTATCTCTAGTCTAAGAGGTGTGCCTGATGCTGGTGTTGTGTTGGCCGTTGATGATTATAGTGAGCTTGTGGTTTCCAATACTGTACTAGATTTAGACGTTTTAGGCCTTTTAAAAAATGATATTGTGATCAATACTCATACTTTTGAAATATCATCCTCTCCTGCTCCTGGAACTGGAACAGTTTCTTTTGATATTGATAACAAAGTAATCACTTATACGCCGCCAACCACAGGGTTTGATGGTTTAGCTAGTTTTGAATACACAATAAAATATTCTTCAGGAGATGCCAGTACTGCAACAGTGTATGTATGTGTTTTTGAAGTTTTGAGCAATCCTTGTTATCCAAGTACTGATGGTAAAGATGGTAAAGATGGTACTGATGGTACTGATGGTACTGATGGTACTAATGGCACTGATGGTACTAATGGTAATGATGGTGCTAATGGCACTGATGGTACTAATGGTGACGACGGTACTGATGGCGCTAATGGTAATGATGGCGCTAATGGTACCAATGGTACTGATGGTAATGATGGCGCTAATGGTACCAATGGTGATGATGGTACTGATGGTAATGATGGCGCTAATGGTAATGATGGTACCAATGGTAATGATGGCGCTAATGGTAATGATGGTAATGATGGCGCTAACGGTACCAATGGTAATGATGGCGCTAATGGTAATGATGGTACTAATGGTGGCGCCGGTACCAATGGTGGTGATGGTACTAATGGTATTGATGGTACTAATGGTACTAATGGCACTAATGGCACTAATGGACTTCCCGGCGCGCCTGATGTTGCTCTCGAAGAAGACCTCGGTGAAATTAAGACGGGTCTTGATGGAGCGGGTAGTATTCATTGGGGTTTCGCCTTGATACTGGCACTGCTTGTGATGCTTCGCCGAAAATCAGCCGCATTAATTGTTGCTTCTATGGTGTTGGCTTCAGGGTCAGCCAATGCTGAGTGGACCGATGAAGCGAACATTTACGTGGGTGCGGGTATCGGTCAAAGTCGTCTAAATCCTGATATTGAAAATAGTAGCTATACCATTGATGAAAATTCGCAATTGGCTTGGAAACTAACGGGGGGTCTGGATCTAAATGATTACATATCTATCGAGGGTTTTTACAGTGATTTAGGCAATGTGAAGCTAGATCCTGATGGCGAAATAAGATATCAAATGTTTGGTGCCAATGGGTTACTACATATTTGGGCTTACGGAGATGAAAGGGAAAAAGGCAGTATCGCTCTTTATGCTAAGGCAGGCGTTAACCATATGACAAACGATAGCAGTGACGTAGGTTATGATAAAATCAATACTACTCAATTAATGGGTGGCATTGGGGTTGAGGCTTACTTTAAAAATAAATTCAGTGTGCGTCTTGAAATTGAATCTTACGACACTGATGCTTCATTGATTTCTTTAAATTTGGTTAAACGATTTGGGTTTAAATCAAAAAAAGTAGAACAAAAAGAATTAATTGACATGGTCGACTCAATGGTTTCTTTAAATTTAGCTAATCGATATAGGCTTGAATCAGAACAAGTAGCACAAAAAGAATTTGTTACCATGGTTGACTCATTGCCTGAAACGGCCTCAGGTCCCGGCGTCGTTATGTTGGCGGCTGTTGTGATTGATTCAGATCTAGACGGTCTGTTAGACGATGATGATGAATGTCCTAATACACCAAAAGGCATGAAGGTTGATAATGTAGGGTGTGCGACTTTTATAGGTGACGTAAGTAATTTGATTTCCAACGTGCAGTTCGAAACTGACTCATCAATAATAACAGAGCCTAGTAAGGTGGTCTTGAACAACGTTGCTGATTTATTGTTGAGCCACACTACTATTGACGTAGAGGTGCAGGCACACACTGATAATATGGGTTCGGCTGTTCATAATAAGTCACTCTCGCAGAGCCGGGCAAAGTCGGTTGTGAAATATTTGACTGAAAAGAGCATTGCAGAATTTCGCTTCAAATTATTTGGTTTTGGTGAAGAAAAGCCCATTGCAGATAATAATACAAAAGCTGGACGAGCGATCAACCGTCGCGTTGAATTTAAGTTAAAGCAACGTTAAAAATATTTAAACAGATGGAAATAAAATTTTAATGTGTGCGAATCTTGAATAAACGTAGCTTATTTCGAGAATGATTTAGAGCAAGCCAAGGTCATAATTACTTGGCTTTAAGAATGTGGAAATCAAGACAAGCGCCTTTTTAGAGGATAGATTTTAATGACCATTGAGGACAGGGTTGTGTGAAAAGACCCGACTATGTTTTAGTGAGGTGGTAATGCTCTTTCTAATCACCTCTTTTTCTTATGAAATTTTTGTGAGTCTTAGTGAATAAGTTGGTTTGTTGGGTCTTTTAATTCTTTTCTAGCAGAATCCATTTTATTTTAACTTAAGGACTTTGACATCAGTTAAGTTTGCTAAGCAGATCCATGAAAGGTTATTTATACCTTAGACTTGCTGTTGCGCTTCAACTTGTTGGTCTAATATTCTACAAATTTCGTTTTGAATGTGAAGGCATAACTCCAGGTCACTAATGGGGTCATCATGGCAGTCTGAGATAAAGAAAATATCTGAAATACGTTCACCTTCCGTCATAATTTTAGCACTGTGCATAAGCAGGTTGTGGGTCATAAAAAATTCTCCCATGCGGGCCAATAAACCAGGGCGATCGGCTGCAATTACTTCTAGTACTGTGCGCATCATGACGGGGTCATTACTGAGCGTTACTTGGGTGGGAACTTGAAAATGCTTAAGTTGGCGTGGGGTGCGGCGTTGGATGACTGAGTTGTATTCTTCGGGTGTGGCGAGTGCATGAGTCAGTGTTTTTTTTATCTGATTGATACGCTCAGGGTCATTACCAATAGAGTCACCATTTTCATCTAAGACAATATAAGTATCAACGGCATTGCGGTTATTTGACGTCATAATACGTGCGTCTTGAATACTAAGATTCAGCTGATCCAGAGTCGCTGTCGTCACGGCAAAGAGATTGGGGTGGTTTTTCATGAAAATAAATATTTGAGTCGCGCCTTCAAAATTTATGTCACTGGTTTCTCTAATAGCCACCAAAGGTGATTCGCTAAAGCCGTGGTCGGTAATGATTTGGGTATGCCATATAATATTTTCGGCTCCTTCACGTAAGAAGTAATCATCACCAGGCTCATCCCAAATAGCCAGAGCATGGGCTTCATCTATGCCGAGTTTTTTTAGTTCATAAATAGCTTCGTATTGGATTGCACTAATAAACTGATCTTTTCCCATTGTATTATTTAAGCCACGGCGAAAAGCTTGCTTTGTATTGTAATATAAAGTGCGCATTTGCTCTGCGCGCCAGCCTGTCCAGAGCTTAGGATTAGTACTGACAATATCGGCAACAGAAATTAAAAACAGATGCTGCAGGTGATAGACATCGCCTACTTCGAGAGCGAATTGATGAATATCCTCTGGGTTATTTATATCAATACGCTGAGACGCTTGCGACATTAATAAATGATTGCGAACCAGCCATTCAACCATGTCAGCGTTGTACTGGCTGAGCTTATGTAGGTGACAGAATGCTTTGGCAATTTCAGCCCCGGCAATTTCATGCTCTACACGATACATTTTTCCGACATCATGAAGAATAGCGGTTATATACAATACTTCTTTGTGCTTAATTTTATGGATTAAATTGTTGGCAACGGGGAAGTGTTCTTTTTCATCGGGATGTCGGAATCGGCGCAGCATTTGTATCATTCGAAGACTGTGTTCGTCGACGGTATAGATATGAAATAAATCATATTGCATATGACCAATGATGCTACCAAAGTCAGGAATGTAACGGCCTAAAATACCGTAGCGCATCATACGTTTTAAGGTGATGGAAATTTTTAAATCGTTTCTAAGAAATTGCATAAAGAGATCGTTATGCAATGGGTTTTCACGAAAGTTGTGATCGATTAGTTCTCGATGATCATGCAGTGCTCGAATGGTGCTGGAGTGCATGCCTTCAATGTTATTGCGTTTGGCAAACTCAACAAATATGCGCAGTATGAGTTCAGGTTTCTGAGCGATTCTCTTGGGTTCAGTTAAGCGAATGTGGCCATTGCAGATATAAAGGTCATCATCAATAGGTTCGATACGATCTTGACTGGAATCACCAAAAATATCGTCTTTGATATGGTGTAACAGCATATCGGTTAATTCGGTGAGTGCCAGTTGATGTCGATAAAACTGCAGCATCATGTGTTCTACGCCGAGCATCTCATCATCGTCACTAAAACCTAAAATTTCGGCAATATCTAATTGTAAATCAAACAGTAAACGGTCTTCTTCTCTATTGGTCACCATATGAAGGGCATAGCGTAGCTTCCACAAAAACTCAGTACTGCGCTGATATTGATTTAATTCAAATTGTGTTAAAAATTTATATTGCTTTAATTCTGCCAATTCTTCATGCCGGAAGTGGCGCATTGCCATCCAGTTAATGGTTTGAATATCGCGTAAAGTGCCAGGGGAGTTTTTTACGTTGGGTTCTAAGTTATATTCTGTATCTTCGTGCTTTGCATGACGTTTTTTTAGTTCTTCCCACTTGGCAGCAAAAAAATCAGGCCCAGACCAGATAATGCGAGGGTCTGTTTTTTCTTGCAGTCGTTGTAATAATGACTCCTCCCCTGCAATCGTTCTAGCTTCCATCATATTAGTAATAATGGTGAGGTCTTTTTTTGCTTCACTCACACATTCGTCCAGTGTACGAACACTATGACCAATATCCAGCTTTAAGTCCCATAATAGAGTTATAAAACTTTGTAGAGCATTTTTGTGTTGATCGAATGCAGCTTCGTTTTCTAATACGATTAACAGATCAATATCGGAATGGGGTTGCAGTTCACCGCGACCATAACCACCAACGGCGAGTAAGGATATATTGTTACTACCCTCTGGATTGTCATTAAAGCCTGCATTGTGCCACAGGCAGAATAAAATTTGATCAATCAGCTGAGAGCGATGTGCAACGAGCGTGGTGGCGTCGAGTGTTTCACGAAAGTAATCATGGCACTGCTGTTTTATATTTGTGAGTAAGGGCTTAATGATGGGCAGGGGTGAAATGGCCGTCTTCAGTTGTTTGAGTAATACCTCGTTATTAATGCGAGGAAGCTCTAACGTTGTCTTATTTACGGCCATCGTTGTCAAAATCTATACCCTAACTTGTTACTGTAATTAAGTTAATTGTTAAACCGATTACTAAATCTGCTCTTTAAGCCTGTGAGGTCAAGATCCGTTTACCAAAACTGCGTCTCTTCTTTGCGGCGAGTTAATACATCAACGCCATCTTCAGTGACCAAACAGGTATGTTCAAATTGTGCACTGGGTTTGCGGTCTTTCGTAACGACTGTCCAGCCGTCAGGTAATTGCTTATTGAAGCGTTTTCCTTGATTCACCATAGGTTCAATAGTGAATGTCATGCCAGGTAATAATTCCATACCTGTACCAGCCCTACCGTAATGAAGAACTTGGAAGCCATCTTCGTGGAATTCAGTGCCAATGCCGTGGCCACAGTATTCCCGCACGATAGAGAAATGATTGCTCTCTGCATATTGCTGGATAATGGCGCCAATGTCCCCTAAACGACAGCCTGGTTTAACCAAAGCAATGGCTTTATACATACTTTCTTGGGTGATATCGACCAAACGCTGTAATGGAGCAGTTGGTTCGCCTATAAAAAACATCTTACTGGTATCGCCGTGATAGCCATCTTTAATGACAGTGACATCAATGTTGATGATGTCGCCTTTCTTTAATACTTTGTCATTCGGAATGCCGTGACAAATTACGTGATTTACTGAGGTACAGACCGACTTGGGAAAGCCATGATAGTTTAAAGGTGCTGGAATGGCGTCTTGCACGTCTACTATATAATTATGGCAAAGAGTGTTGAGTTCGTCGGTGGAAATACCCGCAACGACATGCTCTTCAATCATTTCCAAAACTTCCGCTGCCAATCTTCCGGCAATGCGCATTTTCACAATTTCTTCGGCTGTTTTTACAAATTTAGACATATTTTTTCGCTTGTACTGTCGTATATACGATTGGTTCTATCCACTTACTTACGTGTGATACCCGTTAATCGGATCATTGTACGCTCATCTCAAGTTTTTATAAATGGGGCAGGTATGACATTGAAAGTGAGTTTTGAGAAAAATGTTGCTTTATTTTTATCGGTGGTAATGGTATAAAGCGCGGCTGATTGGGCCTATCTTGACTCAGGATTTATGAATACGTTCTTAAATGCTTTGCATGATACTTGATCAGTAAATAATACACACACACATCATAACAATGTTGCGGGGTGCCGAAAGGTCGCGGTATTGGATGTGTGGAGGCTCAACCCAAACTAAATTAAGGTAGTTATATTATGGCGCAAGTTAGTATGCGTGACCTGCTTAAAGCAGGCGTTCACTTTGGACACCAAACTCGTTACTGGAACCCTAAAATGGGTAAGTACATTTTTGGTGCTCGCAACAAGATCCATATCATCAACTTGGAACACACTGTTCCTGCATTGAACAATGCACTAAAGTTGATCGAAAGCCGCACTTCTGGCAACAACAAGGTGTTGTTTGTTGGTACTAAGCGTGCCGCTAGTAAAATTATCCAACAACAAGCAGAGCGCGCTGGTCAGCCATACGTAGCTCATCGCTGGTTGGGTGGTATGTTGACTAACTACAAAACTATTCGTCAATCTATTAAGCGGTATCGCGATTTAGAATCTCAGAAAGCTGACGGTACTTTTGAGCAGTTAACCAAGAAAGAAGCTTTGATGCGCGCCCGCGAAATGGACAAGCTAGAACGTTCAATCGGTGGTATCAAAGATATGGGCGGTTTGCCTGATGTTGTTTTCGTAATCGACGTTGATCATGAGCGCATCGCGATTCAAGAAGCAAACAAGTTGGGTATCCCAGTTGTTGGTATCGTTGATACTAACTCTAACCCAGATGGTATCGATTACGTTATTCCTGGTAACGATGATGCGATCCGTGCAATTGAGATCTACGCAACAGCAGTAGCTGACGCGGTTCTTGAAGGCAAGCAAGTAACTGCTGCTGATAAAGGCGAAGTTGCTGAAGAAAAAGCTGAGCCAGCGGCTGAGTAATTTCTACGCTACATCATAAAAAAAGGGGCTTGCCCCTTTTTTTTTGATCATTATTTTAAAGCTTTGTTGAGAGACGGGGCTTTGTACTTTATTAAATACTGGACATTGAGGACTCTTTCTATGGCACGTATACCTGCACAATTGGTTAAAGAATTACGCGAGCGCACTGGCTTGGGTATGATGGAATGTAAAAAAGCTTTGGCGGCTAACGAAGGTGACATCGATCTAGCAATCGAAGACTTACGGAAGAACTCTGGTCTTAAAGCGGCTAAAAAAGCTGATCGTACCGCCGCTGAAGGTAAAGTATTTGTTGCTATCAATGGCAATTCTATCTTTGCTGTTGAAGTTAACTCAGAAACAGATTTCGCAGCGGGCGATGCTAACTTCTTAGGCTTCTCTGACAAAGTTATTGCTAAAATTGCTGAAACTAAAGTAACTGATATTCCTGCTGTTATGGAAGGCGAACTTGAATCAGCTCGTGAATCTTTGGTTCAGAAAATTGGCGAAAAAATTGAAGTTCGTCGCATTTTCACTTTAGAATCTGACGTAGTAGGTCACTATGTTCACTCTAACGGTAAGCTGGCTGCAATTGTTGGCCTTAAGGGCGGTAACGCAGAAGTTGCTAGAGACATCGCCATGCACATCACTGCATTGAGCCCAGTCGTGGTTAATGCTGCGGATATGCCTGCAGAACTTGTTGCCAAAGAAGAAGAAATTATTAAAGCGCAGCCAGATATGGCGGGTAAGCCAGATGCTATCGTTGAAAAAATGATGGGTGGTCGTATTAAAAAGTTCTTGAAAGAGTCCAGCTTGACTGAACAGCCTTTCGTTAAGAATCCTGATATTACGGTTGGTCAACTTGCTAAAGAAGCCGGTGCTGAAATTGTATCTTTTCAGCGTATTGCTGTCGGTGAAGGCGTTGAAGTTGCAGAAGTTGATTTCGCAGCTGAAGTTGCCGCTCAACTTAAGGGTTAATTCTGATTGAATTGACTGAGAATTCTTTTCTCTAATGTGAGAGAATTCTAGAGTGCCGGGGTAACCCGGCATTTTTTTGAAAGCCTGAAATGGTTTTTGTCACCCCAAATTATATTGATGACATCCACTGGAGTTGGCTATGGCTGAACAACGCACCCCTAGATACAAACGCATTCTTCTGAAGTTGAGCGGCGAAGCGCTAATGGGAGAGTTGGGTTTTGGTATTGATCCAAAAGTTTTAGACCGTATTGCGCTTGAAATTGGTCAGCTTGTCGGTATCGGTGTGCAAGTAGGGATAGTGATTGGCGGTGGTAATTTATTCCGCGGTAAAGCATTGAGCGAAGCTGGTCTAGATCGAGTGACCGGTGATCACATGGGTATGCTGGCGACGGTTATGAATGCTTTAGCTCTGCGCGATGCTATGGAGCGTTCAAATATTGCGACGCGTGTTATGTCGGCCATTCCGATGAGTGGTATTGTGGAGCACTACGATCGCCGCAAGGCGATGCGTGGCTTGAACAATGGCCAGGTTATTATCTTTTCAGCGGGTACTGGTAACCCATTCTTCACGACTGACTCAGCAGCGTGTTTACGGGGTATTGAAATCAATGCCGAGGTGGTTCTTAAGGGAACCAACGTCGATGGTGTCTACACGGCCGATCCTAAAAAAGACCCTGAAGCCGCCAAATACGATACATTAACGTATACCGAAGTGCTGGATAAGCAATTGGGTGTAATGGATTTGACCGCTATTTGTTTAGCGCAAGATCACAACATGCCTTTGCGTGTTTATAATATGCATGAGGCTGGCAATCTAGCAAAAATCATCATGGGTGGCGATCTAGGCACCCTAATTGTCAATGAGGAAAACTAATAATGATTAATGATATTAGAGATGATGCGCAAGAGCGCATGGTAAAAAGCCTTGGCGCTATGGTTGATGCATTTAAGAAAATTCGCACAGGTCGAGCGCATCCTTCAATTTTAGACGGTGTCATGGTTGATTATTATGGCTCACCGACACAGCTTTCACAGCTTGCTAATATTAATGTTGAGGACGGCCGCTGCTTAGCGATCGTACCTTGGGAAAAGCCATTAATACCCGCGATTGAAAAAGCTATTATGAAGTCAGACCTGGGTCTTAATCCATCAACGACTGGTGATAAAATTCGTGTACCAATGCCGGCTTTGACGGAAGAAACGCGTAAGCAGTTCATTAAGAAAGCGCGCGCTGAAGCGGAAAAAGGCCGAGTATCGATTCGTAATATTCGTCGTGATGCTAATGGTATGATTAAAGATCTTCTCAAAGAGAAAGAAGTTTCTGAAGATGAAGAGCGCGCTGGCCAAGACCAGGTCCAAAAGTTGACCAATCAATACGTTGCTGAAATTGAAAGTGTATTAGCGGGTAAAGAGAAAGATTTGATGCAGGTTTAACCTGTGTTGAGGCTTTAGGACAAAGTGATGTCGACAAGTATTAAGGATAATGCAACGGCGGGGATTCCTCGCCATGTTGCTGTTATTATGGATGGTAATAATCGCTGGGCAAAGAAGCGATTAATACCTGGTGTTGCTGGACATAAAGCCGGTGTTGATGCCGTGCGTGCGGTGGTGGAAACTTCAGTAGAGCAAGGTGTTGAAGTTTTAACGTTATTTGCTTTCAGTAGTGAAAATTGGCGCCGTCCAGAAAAAGAAGTGAATGCTTTGATGCAGCTCTTTATTGTCGCGCTAGAGCGAGAAGTGAAGAAACTGCACAAAAATAATATCCGTCTAGTGGTGATGGGCGATACTTCTGCTTTTCAGCAAAAAATCCAAAAACTTATTTTTGACGCCGAGCAGCTTACCGCGAATAATGATCGCATGACTCTTGTCATTGCGGCTAATTACGGTGGTCAGTGGGATATTGCTCAAGCGGCAAAACGCATTGCTCAAGATGTGGAAGCTGGTAAGCTGAGTATCGAAGATATTGATGAGCAAGTATTTCACCAATATACTTGGCTGAATAAATTTCCTGCGCCGGATTTGATGATTCGTACCGGTGGTGAACAACGCATCAGTAACTTCATGTTATGGCAAACCGCGTATTCTGAATATTATTTTTCCGATGCGCTTTGGCCTGATTTCAAACAACAAGAATATAAAAAAGCATTGGCCGCTTTCGCTAATCGAACTAGGCGATTTGGACGGACCGATGATCAGCTAATAGAAGGGTCGTAGTGTGTTTAAGCAACGTCTTATTACAGCATTAATTTTAGCGCCACTTATGGTTGGCGGAATTTTCTTTTTACCCATTGAGCAGTTTGCCTATTTTATTGGTTTTATTGTCACCGTTGCCGCGTGGGAATGGGCTAATTTATCCGGTTATAGTTCCCCTATTGTGCGTATTGGTTACGCAGGTTTTGTGGCCGTGGCTACTTTTGTTGCAGCCTATTTCATCGACAAGAATGCTGAGTTAGCTTCCTTGATCTTAGCAGTTGGCGTTTTTTGGTGGTTTGTTGCGTGTTTATTGGTTATACAATATCCCGATAAAGTGGTTCTTTGGCAGGCTCGGCCGGTTCGCGCGGTATTAGGTTTATTGGTATTGATTCCTATGTGGGTTGGTTTCATGACTCTTAAGAGTCAAGAGCACAGTTCATTAATTATTGTCTATGTCATGTTACTTATTTGGGGTGCCGATACAGGTGCTTATTTTTCGGGTAAAACATGGGGCAATAAAAAGTTAGCACCTAATGTCAGTCCAGGTAAATCTTGGGCGGGTTTTTGGGGAGGCTTGGCGACGACAGGTTTGATTGCGGTTATTTTTTCTTTATGTATAAACCAGTGGTTACGTCCCATGACCTTGGCTGATTTCTCTTTGTTAGCCGTAATGACCTTTATTACTGCCATTATATCTGTAATGGGCGACTTGGTTGAAAGCATGATGAAGCGCCACCGCGGGATTAAAGATAGCTCTCAGTTATTACCTGGACATGGTGGCGTTTTAGATCGCATTGATAGTATGGCATCTGCTGTACCTGTGTTTGCTTTTTTTATGCTGTTATTCGGTTGGCAGTTGGCAACATAGTTGCTGATCGTTGATGTGTTGAATATTAAATTATGAGCGAGCAATAATGAGCCAGTGGATTACCGTATTAGGAGCAACAGGCTCTATCGGTAGCAGTACCCTAGATGTTATTCGTCGTCATCCGGCCCGTTATCGCGTTTATGCGTTAACGGGTTTTTCGCGTATTCAAGAACTTGTTGTGGCGACGATTGAGTTCTCTCCTCGTTTTATTGTTGTACCCTCTGACGATGCAGCTAAGCAAGTTCGTGAACTATTAATTCAAGCACAGCGCGATGGAAAGATTTTAGAAGGTGACGTTGTAGCGTGTCAGGTATTAGTTGGGAATGAGGCTCTTGCGAGAGTTGCTTCAGACCCAGATGTCGATATGGTCATGGCGTCGATCGTCGGTGCGGCCGGTTTATTGCCAACGCTTGCGGCGGCAAAAGCGGGTAAGCGCGTATTGTTGGCTAATAAAGAAGCCTTAGTGATGGCAGGCCCATTATTTATGCAGGCGATTCGTGATAATGGCGCAGAGTTATTACCAATCGACAGTGAACACAATGCTATTTTTCAAAGCTTACCGGCCAATTATAAGGGTGATTTTTCACAACATGGCATTGAAAAAATCTTATTAACCGCTTCTGGTGGCCCTTTTCGTAATAAAACGAAAGCAGAATTAATCAATGTTACTCCAGCCCAAGCGGTGGCTCATCCAAATTGGTCAATGGGGGCAAAAATTTCCGTTGATTCAGCGACTTTGATGAACAAAGGTTTGGAATTGATAGAGGCGTGTTTCTTATTTAATTGTCAAGCTGATCAAATACAGGTGGTTGTTCACCCGCAAAGTGTTATCCATTCGATGGTGCAGTATAATGATGGTTCTGTGATCGCTGAGTTAGGGCAGCCTGATATGCGCACGCCTATTGCTTATGGCATGGCGTGGCCTGAGCGTATTGACGCTGGGGTTAAACATCTTGATTTATTTGAAATTTCTCAGCTTGATTTTGTCGCCCCTGATCATGAAACTTTCCCTTGTTTAAATTTAGCCAAAGTGGCTTTTGAGCGAGGAGGAATTTGCCCTGCGGTCTTGAATGCAGCGAATGAAGTCGCCGTTGCGGCATTTCTAGCGGAACAAATCAGCTTTTTGGCCATCTCAGAATTGATTGAAAAAGTTATGACTATTTGCCCTGATAGAGTCGTGCAATCTTTAGATGATGTTTTGGCCGCCGACCAATGGGCAAGAGCGCAAGCGAATAATGTTTTGGCGGAGTTTAAACATATTAAACAGAGAGTAGGTCAGATATGAGCACCTTATTATCTTTTATTTTAGCCATTAGCATTTTAGTGGTGATTCATGAATTCGGGCATTTTTGGGTTGCTCGCCGTTGTGGAGTTAAAGTTCTCCGTTTTTCCGTTGGCTTCGGCAAGCCGTTATGGTCGTATACCGATAAGCTAGGCACAGAATTTTCAATCGCTCCAATTCCGCTGGGCGGCTATGTTAAGATGCTGGATGAACGTGAAGGGGAAGTAACACCGGAAGAATTACATAAGGCGTTTAATCAAAAAACAGTGTGGCAGCGCATTGCGATTGCCAGTGCAGGCCCCATCGCTAATTTCATTTTTGCTGTATTTGCGTATTGGTCTATTTTCATGATGGGTACTTCAGGTTTAGTGCCGGTAGTAGGCCAAATTGAAGCCGATAGCCCAGCTTATGAGCAAGGTTTGCAGGAAGGCGATCGAATAGTCGCGGTTGATGATGTGGCAGTAGGCAGTTTTCAGGAATTATCATGGCAGTTAATTTCGTACATTGGTGAAACGGTTGAATTGCCTTTAACGGTTGAAGATAGCCAGCAAGTTCAGCGCAGTATTCGCATTCCTCTGGAGCGTTGGTTAACCGATCAAGAAGCTCCGGACCCGATGAAAGCGTTAGGTATTCAACCACGGCAGTTACCGATTGATGCGATAGTAGGACAGGTGATCGAAGGCGGCGCTGCTGCGAAGGCTGGACTTATCGCGGGGGATAAAATTGTTAGTATTATTAGCGCAGAAACGTTTATTGAGGTAACGGATTGGCGTGACTGGGTTGGCGTCGTGCGAGATAATCCAGAGCGACTGTTGGATCTTTTAGTTGAACGCGATGGCCAAGAGATTGCGATTCAATTGGTTCCTGTGGCAAAAATTATCGATGAGGGTACAACCATTGGTTATGTCGGTGCTGGCATAGATCCTTCTGCTATTCCTGAAGTGCCGAGTGATTGGATTACGGAAACCAAGCTAGGGCCTATCGATTCATTGGTTCAAGCGACGGTTAAGACACAACAACTCATTGTTTTTACTTTAGAATCACTTTGGAAGATGATTTTAGGTGATCTTTCGGTCAAGAACTTGAGTGGACCGATCACCATTGCTAAAGTAGCGGATTCTTCAGCGAGCAATGGCTTGCAGGCTTTTATTGGATTTTTAGCATTATTGAGTGTCTCGCTTGGTGTGTTAAATTTATTACCCATTCCAGTATTAGACGGTGGCCATATTATGTTTTATGCCATAGAGGCAATTCGAGGTAGAGCATTATCTGAACGTACTCAGATAGTGGCTGTACAGGTTGGCATGTTACTGTTGATGAGTCTCATGGTTATCGCTTTTTATAATGACATCAGCCGCTTATAGTTTTGTGTTACACAGACTATTAATAATTTTGGCCTAATTTTTGGAATTGAATCGCATATGCGAGTTTTATTTTTAACATGTATTTTTGCAGTATTTAGTCATTTCGCCGCGGCAGAATCGTTTGTCGTAAGTGATATTCGCGTCGAAGGTTTGCAGCGTATTTCTGCGGGAACGGTATTTGAAGCCTTCTCCATTGATGTTGGAGATAACGTTGACAGTCAGCGTTTGAGCACGGCATCAAAGCGTTTATTTAAAACGGCATTGTTTAATGACATTTCATTGCAGCGTGACGGCGATGTATTGATTGTGCAAGTGGTTGAATTACCCACCATTACCCAATTAGAAATTAAGGGTAACCAAGCGATCACCAGTGAAGCGTTAACCGATGGTTTAAAACAATCGGGTCTCGCGGAAGGCTTGGTTTTTAAACGCTCGACATTAGAGCGAATATCCCTTGAATTAGAGCGCCAGTATGTTGCTCAAGGGCGTTACGATGCCAGCATTAAAACCGAAGTAACTGCGTTACCGAGAAATCGAGTCGGTTTAGTTATTCAGGTTGATGAAGGGACCGTAGCCTCTATCCAACACGTTAATATTATTGGTAATTCAGAATTTAGTGATGAAGAACTGCTTAAAACGTTTGAACTAAAAACCAGTAATTTTTGGTCTTGGTATGCCAGCGATGATAAGTATGCGCGTGAAAAACTGTCTGGGGATTTAGAAACATTAAGATCTTATTATCTTAACCGCGGTTACATTCGCTTCAACATTGAATCGACTCAAGTATCGGTTTCGCCGAATAAAAAAGGCGTCTACATCACAATTAACGTTAGTGAAGGCGATATTTATAAGGTGCGAGAGCTTCAGTTAGCGGGTGATCTAGTACTGCCAGAAGAAGAACTTGGACGATTTTATATCATTAAAGAAGGCGATGTTTTTTCTCGACAGAAAGTTACTCTCAGTAGTGACTTGATGATCAAACGTTTGGGTAATGACGGCTACACCTTTGCTAAAGTAGACGGTATTCCAAAAATTGATGACGAAACAAAAGAAGTTGATATTACTTTCTTTATAGAACCGGGTAAGAGAACGTATGTTCGACGTATAAACTTTGCCGGAAATGAAAGTACATTAGATGATGTATTACGCCGCGAAATGCTTCAGATGGAAGGGGGTTGGGCCTCAACACAAAAAATTGAAGCCGGTAAAAAACGCTTAAACCAATTAGGTTTCTTTAAAGGTGTCAATGTTGAAACTCCAGCCGTTGCTGGCACTGATGATTTAATTGACGTGAACTACAGTGTTGAAGAACAACTTAGTGGTAGTTTAAATTTCAATGTGGGTTATGCCGGTGGTAGTGGTTTCATCATAGGCACCAGTATTAGCCAAAATAACTTTTTAGGCACCGGTAATCGTATGTCTTTAGCGTTGCAAAAAAATAGTACGGTGCAATCGTATAATTTTTCTTTCCAAGATCCTTATTATACGATCGATGGTGTGAGCCGCGGCTTTAATCTGTTTTATCGTAAAACTGATTTTTCAAATCAGTCGTTTACCAGTGATTACCAAACCAATACTTTAGGCGGCAATGTTTCTTTTGGCTATCCAATCAGTAATCAAGAACGCTTGTCTTTTACTTTGGGCGTAGCTGAAACAGAAATGTTTAAAGGTTCTTTAGTGCCGAGAGAGATCAACGATTTTATTGATGAAAATGGTGATCTCTTTCGCGAGTATTCATTAGGTTCAAGTTGGAAGTGGTCTAATTTAAACCGCGGTTTATTTCCTACCGCAGGGGCTCAGCAAAGTTTATCTTTTGATCTGGCGATTCCTGGTAGTGATTTGACCTACTATAAAATTGGCTATAAAGCAGATTATTACATACCTTTAGATTTTGATTGGTCGCTGCGCTTTCGCACAGAGTTAGGCTACGGTGATGGTTTTGGTGATTTAACTCAGCTACCGTTCTTTAAGAATTTCCGCGCTGGAGGAGTGGGTTCGGTACGTGGTTATCGTTCAAGTTCTTTAGGCCCAAAAGCTTTACCTGACTATGATCTGGTTAATCTGGTAGAAACTGATAGTAATGGCGATCCGATACTCAATGCGGGTACAGATGGCCCTGCGAATATTTATTATAAAAATGCCGATGGCGACCTTGTTCGTGAATTTAAACCTGAGAATTTAGATCCTGAATATGTAATGGCGAGTGGTTCGATTGTACAAGCCCCTCTGTATGCAGAAAGTGCGTCCGCTTTGGGTGGTAATATACTGGTAGAGGGCAGTACTGAACTGATTTTTCCATTCCCATTTGTTGAAGATCAAAGCTCATTGCGCAGCGTATTTTTCTTAGATGCGGGTAATGTGTTTACCGATCAATGTTATACACCGACAGATCGTGACGTGCCTGATCTTGACAGTCATCCGTTTTGCCAAGAAGGTGTCGATCTTTCAAAACTGCGTTTAAGTACTGGCGTGGGTGTAACCTGGGTTACCGCTATCGGTCCTTTGACCTTCACTTACTCTTTCCCATTAAACGATGAAGAAGATGATCGTACTGAAGGGTTTGAGTTTTCTCTTGGGCAAGTATTTTAATTAAAACTTTTTAATACAAACTCTTTAATGCAGACTCTTTAATACAAGGAGTTTGCAAATTAACCACTTTAATAACAACTAGGAAAATAATATTATGCGTTTTTTTCAAATAGCTCTATTGGTCATGACCGCAAGCTTTGCTCATGCAGAAATGAATATTGCCGTTGTCGATATGCAACGTGCGGTACTGGGATCGGATGAAGCTAAGGCGGCAATGGAAAAATTCCGTGCTACCAAACAAAGTGATATTGATACCATTACTCAGTTAGAAACTGAACTGAAAGGTATTCAAGATAAAATCGCCCAAAATGGCGATATTATGAGTGAAGATGAACTTCGTAAACTTAAAAATAGTTTTGAAGAAAAAGCGAAAACGTATAAATTCCATCGTCAAAATTTTCAAAAGGCTGATCAGCAAGAGTTAGAGCAACTTGCAAAAGCGATGCAACCAAAAATGCAGAATGCTTTAAGAGCGATCATTGATGAGAAAAAATATGACTTAGTTGTGCGCCCTGAAATGGTTATCTACAACGACCCAAGCACGGATATTACTAAATTATTACTTGATAAATTAAACACGAAAGAATCAAAATAATTATTTAGAGCACTGATTAGAGCATTTGACTCGTGTGCTCCAGTGTAAAATAGAAGGCTAGCAAATTTCATGACACAACAAATTTTTTCTTTAGCAGAAATTGCTGAAAAAATTGGCGCTACTCTCGTCACTAAAGTAGTAGTCAATAATGATCAGGTATCTGTGTCAGGTATTTCGACCTTAGAGCTAGCCAATGCTGAGCAGATCACTTTTTTAGCAAACCCTAGTTATCGCAAACAGTTGGCTACAACGAAGGCTGCTGCGGTAATTTTGCACCCAGATATGCAAGCAGAATGTCCAGTATCAGCATTGGTGATGAATAATCCCTACATGGGATTTGCCAAGCTGTCACAGTTATTTAATAACTTGCCTGCGCAAGCGGCGCTTATTCATCCTTCTGCGACGATTGCTCGCTCTGCAAACATTGCAGAGAATGTGTCGATTGCCGCTAATGTTGTGGTTGGTGAATATGTGCAAGTGGGTTCTGGGACCCGTATTGGTCCTAATAGCGTGATTAGTGATCATTCAATTATTGGTGAGCAATGTATCTTGCACGCCAATGTTGTGATGTATCACAACGTGGTTATAGGCAGTGATTGTATTTTGCATTCGGGCTGTGTCTTAGGGGCTGATGGCTTTGGTTTTGCTCCTGATGCAGGCCAGTGGGTGAAAATAGCTCAGCTGGGCGGAGTACGCATTGGTAACCAGGTTGAGATTGGTGCGAATACGACGATCGATCGGGGTGCACTGGGTGAGACTCAAATTGGTAACGGAGTGAAACTTGATAACCAAGTTATGATTGCACATAACGTGGTGATTGGGGATAACTGTGCCATTGCCGCCACGTCGGGCATTGCAGGCAGTACGACACTGGGTAAAAATTGTATTATTGCCGGTGGTGTAGGCATCGTTGGGCATATAGACATAACCGATGGTGTTCATATTACGGGCATGACGCTTGTTTCAAAATCGATTAAAGAAGCGGGTGTTTATTCATCGGGAACGGCCATGATGCCGGCTAATGAATGGCGAAAAAGTGCGACTCGTTTCCGTCAGCTAGATAATATAGCTCGACGTTTAATAAAATTAGAAAAAAATCTATAAGGTTACTGTGATGCCCGCTTTGGATGTACAAGGTATTAAAGAATTACTCCCTCACCGCTATCCATTTTTGATGGTAGATCGTGTGAACTCTATCGACATTGAAGGACCTCAGGTCGGCAGTATAAAAGCCATTAAAAACGTTACTATTAATGAAGAGTTTTTTAATGGTCATTTCCCCCAACACCCCATTATGCCAGGCGTGTTAATTGTTGAGTCAATGGCTCAAGTTGCGGGAATTTTAGGTTTACACATGTTGGGCGATAAGCGTACGGCAAAAACCAGTTATTATTTTGCTGGAGCTGATCATGTTCGCTTTAAAAAACCGGTGATACCGGGTGATCAGCTTCATCTTGAGGCTGAATACGTTAATAATAAACGCGGAATTTGGAAATTTTCATGCCGTGCCCGCGTTGATGGTGATGTTGTGTGTTGCGCTGAAATTACCTGTGCAGAGAAGGATATTTAAAAATGATTGATCCTAGAGCCGTAATCGACCCTAGCGCAATAATTGCGGAAGGCGTAGAGATTGGTCCCTGGTCCATGGTTGGACCAGGAGTAGAAATCGGTGAAGGAACAGTTATTGGCCCTCATGTTATTGTTAAAGGGCCGACTAAAATTGGTAAGAATAATAAAATTTTTCAATTTTCGTCGATTGGTGAAGAATGCCAAGATAAAAAATTTGCCAACGAACCTACCGAGTTAATTATTGGCGATAATAATATTATTCGTGAAGCCTGCACCTTCCACCGCGGCACTACCCAAGATAAAGGCTTAACAAAAGTCGGTAGCAATAATCTATTTATGGTAAATACTCATATTGCTCATGACGTTGTTGTGGGTGATAACTGTATTATGGCCAACGATACTAATGTTGCTGGTCACGTACATATCGGTGATTACGTTATTTTAGGCGGTGCAACCCAAGTACATCAGTTCTGTAAAATTGGCAGTCATTCAATGACGGGGGCAGGCTCGGTTGTTTTAAAAGATATTCCTGCTTATGTCATTTGTAATGGTTATCCGGTTGAGCCCCACGGCATTAATATTGAAGGCTTAAAACGTCGTGGTTTTGAAAAAGCATCGATTCAGCTATTACGTAAAGCATATAAAGCACTGTACCGCCAAGCGTTGACACTAGAGGAAGCCTTGGTCGAAATTAGAGTTCTAGCTGAGCAAGACGATGCGGTTAAAGTTTTACTCGCATCACTTGAACAAGCGACGCGTGGTATTATTCGCTAATGCGTATTGCAATTGTTGTCGGTGAAACCTCTGGTGATATGTTGGGCATCGGCTTGATGAAAGCCTTGAAAAAACACTACCCCGATGCGACCTTCGAAGGTATTGGTGGCCCATTAATGGAAGCAGAAGGCTTTCAGTCTTTTGTTGCGATGGAACGCCTTGCGGTAATGGGCCTAGTTGAAATATTAGGTCGACTATTTGAATTACTAAAAGTGCGTAAAAATCTGGTTCAACATTGGCAGAAAAATCCCCCTGATGTCTTTATTGGTATTGACGCCCCTGAATTTAATACTCAGCTTGAATACAAATTAAAGCAGTTTGGTATAAAAACGGTTCACTATGTCAGTCCTTCCGTATGGGCATGGCGTTCTAAGCGCATTCACAAAATTAAAAAATCGGTTGATCTAATGCTTACTTTGCTTCCTTTTGAAGCTAAGTTTTATCAGCAGCACGATGTGCCTGTGAGTTTTGTTGGCCACAACTTAGCAGATAGCATTCCTTTTGAAAATCACGGGGAAGATGCGCGTCAGGTTTTTAATTTTGAAAAAAATGAAAAAGTTGTCTGTTTGATGCCAGGAAGCCGAGGCAGCGAAGTACAAAAGTTGTGTCCTATCTTTATTCAAACGGCTGAGTTGATTTTTAAACATAACTCAAATGTTCGTTTTATTTTACCCGCAGTAAATGATGCGCGTAAGCAGCAAATTGAAAAATTAATAGATGAAGTGAAACCTGTCGTTAAAATCGATGTCATCGACGGTAACTCGAAAGTCTGTATGCAAGCGGCGGATGTTATACTACTCGCCTCTGGTACAGCCACTCTTGAAGGAATGCTACTTAAAAAGCCCATGATCGTTAGCTACATTGTATCGCCGATTACTTATATGATTATGCGCCGATTATTAAAACAGGACTTTATTTCACTGCCCAATTTATTAGCGGGTCGTGAAGTAGTACCTGAGATATTGCAAGAGCAGGCAACGGCTGAAAGTTTAGCCAATGCTGTAAATGAACGGCTAGAAGATGAAAGTTTGATTCATCAATTACAAGAAACGTTTCTTTTTATTCATAAGCAGCTTAAGCGCGGTGCAGATGAACAAGCGGCACTGGCGATTGTTAATTTATTAGAATCTGGTCCTGATACTAGCCCTAACGCCAGTCAGGCCAGTAATTCAGCTGACACAGTCAACCGTTCGGACGACGCATAATGTCTGCAGATGATTTAGCCGCTGGTTTGGCGGAAAAGTTTAACGTCTTAACGGAAGTTGAAGCCCAGCTCATTGAGCAACGTATTGTGTATTGCGGCGTTGACGAAGCGGGTGCAGGTCCTTTGTGTGGTGATGTGGTTGCTGCTGCTGTTATTTTGGATCCTAATAATCCGATTGCTGCTCTAAATGATTCGAAAAAGCTGAGTGAGAAAAAGCGCGAAGCGTTATTTCCTGAAATCAAAGAGAAAGCCTTGAGCTATTGCATTGCGCGCGCCAGTGCAGAAGAAATTGATAATATTAATATTCTTCAAGCGCGAATGTTGGCGATGACTAGGGCTGTTCGTGGTTTGAAACTTCATGGCTTAAAAGAGCTGCCTGAATACGCACTTATCGATGGCAATCGTTTACCTGAACTGGATATGCCGGGCACGGCGATCGTTAAAGGCGATGCTTTGGTTGCGGCGATTAGCGCTGCATCTATCCTGGCTAAAGTGCAGCGTGATCATGAAATGGTGGCTTTGGATGAACAATACCCTGGTTACGGGTTGGCCAAACATAAAGGTTATCCAACGAAAGCTCACATTGCTGCGCTGGCTCAATTAGGGCCTTGCGAAATCTACCGCAAAACCTTTGGCCCGGTGAAAAGGCTGTTAGTGGATAACGAGTCCTTACCCTAGGTACGTTCCAATAGCTCACTTTTTAAAACATAACCTAATCGCCCAATCTAATAGCTCTGCCTTAACTTCAAAGGGTGAACCCTGTGCAATACGATGTAATTATAATTGGTGCTGGTGCTGCAGGCCTCATGTGCGCTGCAGTTGCAGGCCAGCGCGGCCGTTCTGTGTTAGTGCTGGATCATGCCAATAAAGCGGGCAAGAAAATTCTTATGTCCGGTGGCGGTCGTTGTAATTTTACCAACTACTATGTTGAGCCCGATCGCTATCTTGGTCATAACCCCCATTTCTGCAAAAGCGCGTTAAGCCGCTATACCCAGTGGGATTTTATTGGTCTTGTGGATAAGTATAATATTCCTTATCACGAAAAGCAGTTGGGTGAATTATTTTGCGATAACAAAGCCAGTGATATCTTGGGCATGTTATTAACAGAATGTGAGCACGCTGGCGCTAAGGTTCAGCTCAAAACTTCCGTTGAGACCATCGAGGTTTTAACAACAGAGCCCTGTCGTTATAAACTAGCC
This sequence comes from Oleispira sp., assembly GCA_047612075.1. GTDB lineage: Bacteria > Pseudomonadota > Gammaproteobacteria > Pseudomonadales > Oceanobacteraceae > Oleispira. The sequence continues at coordinate 11,568 of JBLGAF010000003.1, read as the reverse complement.
ACGGATCAAGGTCAGTATCATTGTGAGTCGCTGGTGATCGCGACGGGTGGCTTATCAATTCCTACCTTGGGTGCCAGTGGCTTTGGTTTTCAAGTCGCGGAACAATTCAATTTAAAGAGGTATGAAACTCGAGCAGGTTTAGTGCCTTTTACCATCACCAACCAACTGAAAGATGCATGTATAGCACTGTCCGGTAGTTCGTGTGAAGTGACTCTAGAGTGTCATGGTCAAAGCTTTCGCGGCAATATGTTATTTACCCACAGAGGTTTAAGTGGTCCCGCAGTCTTGCAAATATCGTCTTATTGGCAAGCAGGGGACGCCTTAACAATAAACTTGTTACCGGACATAGATCTTGCTGAAGTATTGCGAAAAACTCAGCATAAAAGACCCAAGCTTTCTCTGAGTAAATTTATCGCTCAGTGGCTCACGCAAAAAATGTCAGAGCAATTAGTCGAGTTATTTTTAAAGGACTTATTTAAAACAACGGAATTATTCAAAACGGGGATACCGCAAACCTTGGCTGAACTGAATGCCGAACAGATGGATATTATTGCTGCTCAATTTAATGCTTGGCAACTAGTGCCTTCAGGAACAGAAGGTTATCGCACTGCAGAAGTTACTCTTGGGGGTATCGATACCGATGAGGTGAGTTCTAAAACTATGATGGCCAAGAATCAGCAAGGTTTGTATTTTATTGGCGAAGTTTTAGATGTGACGGGGCATCTAGGTGGATTTAATTTTCAATGGGCATGGGCCAGCGGTTGGGCGGCTGCACAGTACGTATAAACTTCCTGAAAAGAAAGCTCAATGCTAGAATGTCATCCTTAAAATGCATATTCTAGGTATTACCCCCCATGAAATTTGTTGCTAATGTTGATTTTAACGGTGGCCAACTACGCCCTTTAGACAAGTCTGACGTCGATGCCATTGTTAAATTATATCAAAAACAGACCTTAGCGGGTCAGAGCGAAGTGGCTATTAAAGAGCATGCCGAGCGAATGATCTCACTATCGGTCCAGATGGCCGCAACCCAGCGTGGCCTAATGTGGGCGATTGAGGTTGATGGCCAACTGTTAGGCATGCTGAGCTTGTATGACTGGCAGCCAACGCTATTAAAAACGTTAATGAGACTCGATGTATTCCCCGCATTATTACAGCCGTTGCAGGTTGATGCGTTACTCGGCGGCATTGATCATCTGGTGCAAAAATACCACCTGCGTAACTTTTCTTTTCAATGTTTACCCCAAGGCGAAGAGGCAGTTATTGAGGTGATTAAGCTGGCAGGCTTTGAACAGCAGGCGCTATTACGTGATTTTCGTCGTATTAGTCAAACGGAGTTTTCTGACATCGTTGTGTTCAATAAAATTATAGAGTCGGCTGAAACGACGTCGCAAGCAGGAGAGCCAGTATGAATTGGAATTTAAATACGGAACATTATTACGTTCGCTTTGCTAACGAAGAAGATACTCCAAACATTTATGCCTTATTAGGCTCTAAAGGTGTGGTAAAGCATCATCCTAAAAACCCTATGGTGGTTGAAGCGCAGGCTATGGATGAAGCGCGCCGCATGGTAATGCAGTTTGAAGCGAAAGAAGCTGCTTTTTGGTTGGTCGAAGAGAAAGCAACGGGCAAGGTGATTGCTCGTATTAGCCTGCAAAAATTCAATTGGGTTAATGCCAGTGCTCAGTTAAAAATTGATATCTTTAGTGATTTTAAAACGCAATTGATACTGGCCGAATTGATTTATGCTGTGGCCACCTTGGCTTATGAAGATTTATCCATGCACCGTTTAGAGTGGTTTTTATTAAGTCAAGATCAGCGTTTTATGGATGTGGCAAAAACGTGCGGCTTTCATCATGATGGACAGTTAAAAAGCTATTTTGAATTTGAAGGTACGTGGATTGATTATCAAGTATTCAGCCTCCTGAAGACTGACTCAGTATGGCAGCAAGCGATTAAGAATCACGGACTCTCCAAGTACTAAATTTTAAGTCGTAGGGTTTAATGTTCAACCATTAGATAAAACAGATTTGAAAAAGCGATCAAAAAGACCTGTGTTTTCTGTAAAGTCCACTAAGCTTATGTGAGTAATTGGAAAACACAATTTGAGCTTTAAAATATGGCTTTGAGATCGCAAAACATTACTCCATCCAGTCCCAAAAATTTCGATGAGACGTCTAGCTTGCAGACGTTTGATTGTCCAGAATGTGGTCTGCTCAGTCCTTTGGCTATCGAATTACTGTCGCTTCGAGAACAGGTAATAACAGATTCGTTAACAGGGTTGTTCAATTTCAGGTATTTTCGCAGTGCACTTGATATAGAGTTAGAACGCACTCTACGTTTGGCAATGCCCACTTCCTTAATGATGATAGACCTCGATAATTTTAAGCAAGTGAACGACGTTTGGGGGCATGAAGTGGGTAATGAGGTGCTTAAGCTCACAGCACGTTTAATCCAGCAAGTTACGCGTCAGCTTGATATCCCATGTCGCTATGGTGGGGAAGAATTTGTGGTTATTTTACCTTCGACAAGTTTGTTATTTGCTGGCCAAGTCGCTGAACGCTTGCGTCAGAAAATAGCAGAAAGTGATATTGTCATCGGCGATAAATCTTTTAAGGTCACTGCAAGTATCGGCTTGTCAGTTCGGCTAGTACATGGGGGCGGAGCGGCGTTAGATTTAATTAAAGCGGCCGATGATTGCTTGTACAAAGCAAAATCGTTGGGTAGGAATCGGGTATTTTTTACCCGTGTCGAACTCAAAGAAGCGGCCACTGTCAGTGGCGATGAGAAAGAAGCTTTAATGGGAATGTTTTCAAATTATCAAGATTAGCCTCCTCACTAAAATTATTTAGCAAGGAGTATTGAGTTACATATCACCGAGTAGTGCTCTGCTACGAGATGGGTGTAATGCTATGAATGGCTTGTTGGTCGTCTTATTGTCGAAACTATGGCGTAGACGGAAGCTTGGGTCTAAACGTCGCGTACAGAGTGTTAAGCGCACTGTTAGCCAGCGATAATCACCTTTGTTGTCTGCGTGTAGCACGATCGATGCATCTTCATTGATAATCGCCTTACAGATGTCCACTAGATCTTGGCTAATGCCACGGTCTCGATCTGAAATTTTATCTTGAGACAATGGGTAGCTGGCGATGGGTGAAGAGGTCTCAACACCGTTACCAATTGGCGTCTCTTGCGCAAGTCTAATAGGTGCGGCCTTGTTCTGAGCCAATGATTGTAAACGAGCTTGTTCAGCTTGAGCTTCAGCTGCGGCTAGCTGCTTCTGTAAGTTATTTTTTTGGTTTTTATCTTTTGTCGCCTGAGCTTGTTGCTGTTTTAGCTCTTGCAGCTTTGCATCCGCCAAGCGACGTTTTCGCTCAGCGTCCTGCTTCGCTTTTTTATTAGCGGCCGCTTTTTCAGCCTTATCGGCTATGGCTTGCTTGTTGGCTTTTAGTTTGTTTTTGCGCTCTTTATCTATGCGTTTCTTTTCCGCGATCGCAGCAGCGGCTAAAGCTTTTTGCGCTTTCAATTCAGATGCTGATGGTCCTTGGGACGCTAGCTTTTTAGACCTAGCTCTACCGTCACTCAGTTTATCGTTCTTTTCTTGTGCTGCTCCCAACCCAGGGGCCAGTGCCGACACTCGCCACGCGATATCAAGGTAGTCTTGAGCTTGGCTGTATTTTTTCTTAGCCATGGCTTTATTGGCTAAAGCCACGTAGGATTCGCCAAACTTGAAGATCAATGGTGTGATTCTGAAATCGAAGGGGGCTTGAGACCTAAAGGTATCAATACCTTCAAGTGCGTTGTTGCCAGCAGGCTCTGCCAAACGTTGAGCATTAATGTCTGCTTCGATTTTACTTAACAGTTCATCTAGATCTTCTGTAGCGGCATGTGCATTCATGCCAAGAACGAGTGCTGCTGCGATAAATATTTGCTTCATCATATGGCTATGAATGCCTATTTGTTATTGTAATGCGGAAGTTTTAGATTACCTAAGATGAAAAGTTTAGCGCTCAATGTCAAGTTAAAGTATAGAAACGAGGTAAAAAGTATGATGCGTTGGGGTTCCATAATTTTTTCATTGCCGGTAATTCTATTGTTAAGTCTTTATGCTTGGGAACTGTCGATAGTAACAGAATGTATTGACCAAGGGTTGAGTTATGACTTTAGTATAGAAGAATGTGTGACAGGTGCACAAAATATTCAGACGCCTTATTATTCTCGCCATACTTTATTGGTGAACATGATGCTGCTTTTATCAGTATTGGGTTCTCTTATGATGACGTTAGGGATGATTAAGCGTGGCATACAGAGAGACTAGTCTCTCTGTATCTCTTTACTGTATTGATTAGCAGCAGTCTTGCTCACCTAAATTCTGTTGAAACGGTATTTCTTTGCCACAACCGGTAAACAAGCCAAAGTGCTGTTGCCAGTCGCCGTAAAACTCAAAATAAGGCTTGAAGCGCGTATTTTGCAACATTCGAAGGGTATTGCCGCAGACAGCCTCTATTTTTCCTTGCTCGAATCGGTGGTGTCCATCTAGATCGAAATAGGCATCATGTTCTGGAATGCCTCCCAAGTATTTCACCGCTTGGCCATAATCTTCACAATCTGCTTCCAGTTCATTAATTTTAAATAAGCGATACGTCGCAGAATAAAATTTGATAGGGCTCACTTTCTTTTCTAATTTGCTATTTTCAATGGTGAGGGGGCGATCACTGCTGAGACGAGGATCTAAGAAACCTGCTTGTTTGCTTAAATTGATAAAATCATTCCAATACAGCGCACCACTTAAGCATTCTCCGTAAAGAACCGGATCATTTTGCAAATGTTGAGGGATACGCCTGTCAGCATAAACGTCAGAAAAGTAGAATTCGCCACCTGGTTTCAATAATTTATAAGCGCTCCGGAGAACGGCTAGTTTGTCCGTCGATAAATTGAGTACGCAGTTTGAAACGATAATATCGAAGCTGGCTTCTTCTAAACCTAATTCGTCCAGTGTTTCTAAATAACCTTGGATGAATTGGACGTTAGTTTTTGGCAGTTGAAATTGTTCCGCATGAAATTTTTTATATTCGTTGGCAATGGCAAGCTGTTCTGGGGTCATATCAATACCGACTACTTGTCCAGTTTCTCCGACTAACGCCGATAACAGATAGACATCCCGTCCTGCTCCAGAACCTAGATCCAGAATCTTTAGGCCTTTTAATAAGGGGGGAATAACGAGGCCACAGCCATAATAACGACTATCCACTTCAGGGTGGATTTTAGCTAAAATGGGTTTTAGGTACTCAGGCATTAAAGCTGGGTCACAGCAGGCGTTAGTTTTTAAGTCACTGCTGGTTTGTAATTGCTTGCCATAATAATCTTGAACTTCTTGCTGAGTTTTCATTGCCTATGCCTATAATCTTTATTCGCTAGAAAAGCAATTAGAAAGCAGTAAGACAGAAAGTTCAATTGATAGTGTATTTATAGTTCAGTTACAGTTCAGTTATAGTTCATTTATTTTTTGATTAAAGGCAGCACTTTTTGAATTTCTTGCCACTTCCGCAAGGACATCCATCATTACGGTTTGGATTTAATCGGTGTGGTTGATAATCGCCGCTGTGGTAAAGCCAGTGACCTTTTTCAAATACAAACTTAGAGGTCTCTTCTAGCAGGTACCATTGCTGTTGTTCTTGATAGTAGGCTTTAAAATGAACACTGCCGTGATGTGTATCATTGCTAGCACTAAGTATTTCTAGTCGTTTCCATTGCGTCTCTTCTTCAAGTTCAATTTGCTTAGGTCGAGTATTGGGATGCCAACTAGTCAGCAAATAATCATTTAGTCGAAGAACAAAGCCGCTGAAGCGAGAACGCATCAATGCTTCTGCGCTGGGAGCTTCTGCTCCCTTGTGTAAAAGCTCACAGCAACGACTGTAGGTATTCTTTGAGCCACAAGGGCACTGATTTTTAGAGAAGTCATTAGAAAGATTTTTAGAGTTCATGTTACTTAACTGGCTTGTTGTACGCTTTTCATTAAATTACCAATTGCGACCATCAATGTTTCACTGCGCTTTTCACTGCGGAAAGCTTGTAAAATATGTTCACGTTTATTGGGTAGGGGCATTAAATCCGCCACCAGTGCATTAAAGGCGGGTTGGCCCTTGTCATTGTCGGCAAGAACATTTAAAAAAGCGAGTAATAACTCACCTTGTAAGTCTTGCCAGCAGCGGCTTGCGATTGAGGCTAATACTTCAATACTAGTGGATTTAGGGTGCAGTAGAATGACTTCAATCAGCATTTTACGCTGTTCAATATTTTGGCTATAAGACAAGGCACGAACAAAGGCTGCTAAATCTACAGGCTCAGCCCCTTCTTTGATGACTGTTGCTAAGCGATCATTGATAGCAACGGACAGCGGGAAATCAGGTTCAACATTTTCTAAGAAACCCAGCAGTGTATTCAGCGGAGTCGCTGGCATATTGGCGATACCTTGCGCCACAAGCTTAGCATTTTGGTCCTTATCGATACTCACGACAACTTCTGCGATACCTTGCAGACCCAACTGCTGCCAATTATCCCAACCCATATCGCCGCTCAGGTAAGCACGAGTGGTATTGTAAAAATCGGTATGAGATTGGCCCAGCGTCGCTAGGGCCAAAGAATGGAAGTAAGCCATGCGGTTTTGATCAGGCTTATAATAACAAGGCGCTTCGCCGTGCTCTTTATCGGGATACTGTAAGCATCTTAACCAGTGATTTAAGAATGCATCGCGATCACCTGGCAGAATAAAATTCTGTTCATCCAACGGTAATTTTAAAAACCAGATATTATGGTTACCCGCTTTTTTGGGATTCCACGTTAAAATACCGATCCAAGCATGTTGTAAATAAGGCGAGGGGTAAGGCTTATTAAGGTTCTCTATGTCAGCAAAATCGGTTTTCGAGATCTTTTGAATGCGGCGACCAAGATCAAAAATACGCATTTGCGCGCCTGTTTCTTCAACAAATTTACTGATACTCACAAGCGAACCTCAAAATAGTTAAATGCAGATGGTTATAGATACTAGCAATAGATAGTTAATATTAATCGTTAAGTATTAATCGTTAATAGTTATATAATAAGCACTATTCTAGCTTATTGGCTCTGGGGTATCGAGAGCTGAATGTTTATATACTGTGAGATATCGTACAATCCCTACAGGCTTGCCCATTAAAGAAATACTGTAGAGAGAGATGATGGCAAATCATGAAAAGCTAACGTTAGTTTTGCGGTCTTTGCAGCAAGCAATGAAGAGTATAGGGCATTGGTCTGAGCTTGGTATAAGTTCAGAGGCCTTAGCCAGCCAGCAGCCATTTTGTTTAGATACAATGAATTTTAGTCAGTGGCTACAATTTGTATTTATTCCTAATATGCATGCATTGATTGATGCTGAACAGGTACTGCCTCGTTTAGTGAAAGGCCAAGGAATTGAACCGATGGCGAGGGAATTTTATAAAAACACAGCGGCTGATCAGACTATTATCGTCTTGATTCGTCAACTTGATGATTTATTACAAGGTTAAAGGTTTGGATATGGTATTTATACTAGCAACATTAGGCGGTATTGTTTTGGGGGGTGGCCTTGCCGCATGGGTACTTTCAAACCGTTGGAATCAGCAGGTAGAGGAAGTTAAAGAGGCTTTAAGCGAATTAGCGGATAAACATCAACAAGAACAGCAACACAATAAAGAACTTCAACAGGACTTGGCCGATACACGTTATCAGTTAGGTGAGGCTAAAAAAGATTTAGCTTCGCGTTAATTTAAGCAAAGCCCATAGTAAGAAACCGCTATAGAATATTCTATAGCGGTTTTTGTCGTTATTTTTCTAAATAGACGGTTAGTTCTTCACTACCACCAATATACTGGCCGCCAATAAAGATTTGTGGTGTTGTCTCTTTGCCAGACAAAGCACGTAAAGAAGTAAGGCTGGCATCTTTGCCTAATAAAATCTCTTCGTATGCCATTCCCGCAGCGTTTAAGTCTTCTTTCGCCTTAGCGCAGAAAGAGCAACCTGGCTTGCTAATAATGCAGACAGATGCAGGTGCCTTCGCATCGGAGTTAATGTAGCCCAGCATAGTGTCGGCATCGGATACTTCAAAGGGGTCGCCTGGCTTTTGTGGCTCAATAAACATTTTGTCGATGACGCCATCTTTCACCAGCATGCTGTAACGCCAGCTGCGTTTGCCAAAACCTATCGCAGATTTATCAACTAACATACCCATTCCATCGGTGAATGTACCGGTACCATCAGGAATTACGCGAATATTACTAGCTTCTTGATCGGCTAACCAAGCATTCATAACAAAGGTATCGTTGACACTAATACAAACGACTTCATCAACGCCATTTGCTTTAAATACGCTAGCCAGCTCGTTATAACGTGGTAGGTGTGTAGAAGAGCAGGTGGGAGTGAAAGCACCGGGTAGTGAAAATACTGCGACAGTTTTGCCCTTAAAAACGTCATCAGTTGTAACGTTTACCCATTCATCCCCTTGGCGAGTTGGCCAAGTAACTTGTGGAACGTTGGAACCTGTGCAATCTGTTAATGTCGTCATTTTCTTGCCTCTCGCGGGGGTTATTAAATCTTCGTTTTGTTTAACTGGACCCAGTATGGACAATAATAACGCTTTGGTAAAATAAATTGATTTAATTACTCTATTAGTCTTTAACTATCATATTTTTAAATTGATAGTTAAAACTAATAATCAACTCGGTATCAGTATAGGTAGCGACTTGTTACCGAAAGTTCTTGGTATAGCTTTTGAACCCTATGCTGACCCTGAGGGTGATTTCGATACAGATACTTCAAAGCAAATAAAGGTTGGTACAGGTACTCTCTGCAGAGCTCGCGCCAATGTTCCGGTTCTACCAAATCCAGAGTCGTTTCAAATAAAGTTTTATACACCCGCTTAAGCCAGCTTTCTTGTAATTGAGTATGGTTGAATAGACCTGCTTTGCTTGCCATGTCTAAACCAAGATCGATGTACTCATTTAAATGGGCTTCTTGTAAGGCTAGTTGCTGTATTCCCCTTGGATAATGTCGGATAGTGCTTTCTAGTTGATGAAAACGATCCAGTTGTTCAGTTTGGCTCAATTGACTATTTCTTTGTGACATGAAAACTCCTATTCGGCTCGCCTTATACTCACCTTAAGATAAGAAGGGCTTAATCTTTAATTAATGGTTAGCTAAAGGTAATGATAATCATTTCTATTTGCAATAGTTAAATGAGAATTATTTTCATTTGATTTTTAATTTCAATAAGATTCATTATGAAATCGTCAATGGAGCTGAGGAGAAAATAGGAGAAGCTGCTATTGTAAATATACAGGGACTTAACTGCGCGGCATAATAGCGACTGATCTTATCAACCGTTAATACCGTACTTAGTCATGTCATTCACTGCATAATACATAGGCACACACTCAATTATGGCTGAGCAACCAGCAATTTTTTTCTCAACGACTCAAATAGCAAAAAAACTAGATCGAGATGTTAAAGATGTTTTCGCTTTGCTATCCGACCGTGGTTGGATCAGACGTGAAGGAAAATTGTGGCGCTTATCTGCTAAGGGAGAGTTTGAAGGTGGGCGCTATAATCAGCATGAAAAATTCGGTGAATACATAGTATGGCCTGAAGAGATAAAAGAGCATCGTCTTTTTAGTAGTGAAAAATTTACCTTCCTCACGGCTTCGCAATTAGGTAAGTCACATAAAATAGCCGCAAAACGTATGAACTTGATTCTGTCTGAATTAGGCTGGATAGAGCGTTTTCATCATGGCTGGAAGTTAACGGCGTTAGGTCAAGCGGTCGGTGGCCAGCAAGTTGAGCATGAAAGCACCGGTGTACCTTATGCGCAATGGCCAGAACGAGTGCGCTATAATCTACAACTTAAAACGACATTAGAAAAGTTGTCTCAGCATAATAAGCATTTATCAAAAGAAGCCGATTTCTTTATAGCTAGCGATCGCATGTGTGGCTGTTTAGATGGTCATCAAGTTGAGTCTGCAGCCTTGGCTGAAATCGATAATTGGTTATACATTGCGGGTATCAGTCATGGTTATCGTCGAGAAATACCGACAGAATTAGATCAGGGCACTGAGAGAATTAAAGAAAGTATCTGCTGCGATTTCTATCTTCCTAGCGGTCACGTTTATATTGAGTACTGGGGTCAAGAGAAAAGTCCTGCAGATCTTCAGCGTAAGCTTGCACGCAAAGAAATTTATCATGCGGCAAATTTGAAGTTAATTGAATTAAATGAAAGCGATCTTGATCAATTAGATGATGTGATGCCTAAGCTTTTACTACAGCACGATTTAGACGTCTATTAATGGTTGAGTATTAAAGCATGGCAACGGTTGGTTCCCACTACATTAAAACGGCACTCGGCGGTGCAAAGTCAAAAGGCATTGATACAAGGGCTTTGTTAAGGAAGGCGCGTATCTCCGACAAACAAATGAATGATCCGAGTGCGCGAGTGCATGTGGATCTGGTGGCCAAGTTATATTCCTCCATTGCAGAAGAGCTTAACGACGAATTTATGGGCTTCACAGAGAAGTCGTTAAAAGTGGGGACTTTTGCGTTGATGGCCGATTGGGTGAGTTATTCCTCTAATCTGGAAGAGTTATTGCAAAAAGGTATTCGTTTTTATAATCAAATAACCGATGAAGTGCAGATCTCACTGAAGTCTGAAGGGGATCATGTTTATTTCACCACAGTATTTCGTCGTCCAGAATTAGATTTGGACCATTTCTATATAGAATATTGGCATGTTATCTGGCATCGCTTCGCTAGCTGGTTCATTGGTAAGCCAATCAAGCTTCTCGGTTCGTATATCAATTACACGCCGTTGGACAAGTCTGAGTACGATCTACTCTTTCGTTGTCCCACCTATCTAAAGAGCAAATACAACCGATTAGTTTTTCATCGTAATTATCTGCACGAACCTCTTATAAAAAGTCATCGTGAGTTGCAGGTGTTTTTACGTCGAGCGCCGATTGATCTGTTAACCATTCCAGGTGAAGACAGCAGTTTGAGTGCACGTATCTATCAGTTACTTGAGCCTAAACTTAATCGAGGTATTGTCGTGCCTGGTTCGGTTGAACTATCGAAAGAGCTTTCAATGAGTGAGCAAACTCTGCGGCGTAAGTTGACGGCTGAGGGTACTAGCTACCAGCAGATTAAAGATAACCTGCGCAGTGATATGGCCAATAAATTGTTACGTGATCGCAGTATTACTATTGCAAAGATTGCTAAGCAATTAGGATTCAGTGAACCGCGTGCTTTTACTCGTGCTTATAAACAGTGGATGGATGTCACACCTCGTGAATATCGTGCGCAACGATTAGCGCGTATGGGGTTTAAGTAGCAAATCGAGTGTTTCTTGTATTCATTTCATGCTTTCGTAATATATTTACAGTAATCGGTTGACGGGGCTGAGGATAAGCGTATTATTCGCCGCCTGCTCAGACAGAAAGACCTTTTGGTATTTGTGATTGAGTTGAGATAAGGTGTTGTTTTTAAACGTTTTTTTAAATGTTAATTGAA
>JBLGAF010000002.1:0-411930 GCA_047612075.1 Oleispira sp. | reverse complement strand
CATCCCGAACTCAGAAGTGAAACGCAGTCGCGCCGATGGTAGTGTGGGGTTTCCCCATGTGAGAGTAGGTCATCGTCAAGCTCTTATTCTAAAAACCCCAATAGATTATTCTGTTGGGGTTTTTTTTCGTCTAGAGAAAAGTAAATTGTCCGATCATATACCGCTGTTCAGGCAAAGTTTACCTATTTGTATGACGAAAGAAGCTGCATTAGATTACAATGGCGCTTCATAATAATTATTAATTAAGCAGTCTAAGTCTCATGTCCCTAAGAATTATCACCTTCGGTTTTCTAGGCCTTTATAGTTTATTGGCAATATTACACGCCTGGTCTTTACCTTTTTCAGCAGATGAAGCGCATTATGCGTTATACGGTAGTTTTTTAGACTGGTCGTACTTTGATCATCCCCCCATGGTCGGTTGGCTCCAGTCGATTGCGTTATCGTTTTCAGAATCTGAATTTTCTTTACGAGTAATACCCATTATTCTGAGTGGGCTCTCGTTGTATGTATTATTTCATTTGGCGAAAAAAGACTTTGGCGAAAACACCGCTCTGTTAACTATTTTACTGTTTATCAGTGCGCCTATTTTACAAATTCTTCCGTTTGGCATGATTCCGGAGACACCATTAATTTTGACTGGTTTATTAAATATTTGGGTATTAAAAAAGATCCAAACAAATAACGGTCATCAAGTTAAATATTGGTTATTACTCGGGATAATATTAGGTGTTGCAGGGCTAAGTAAATACACTGGTGTGACTCTAGCGGTATCTACTTTTCTCGTACTTTATTTACAATTTAAGACACGATTATTTTCACAAATAGGGTTTTATCTTGCGGGTATGATTGCGGCTATTTGTATTTTACCGGTTCTGTATTGGAACATGCAGAATGATTGGATTTCATTTTTATATCAGCTAGATCATAGTGCAGGGAAATCAGAATTTAGCTTAGTTGCGGCGTTACGTATGCAGGTGACTCAGCTCGCAGCTTTTGGTCCTTTAATTTATATTTTGGGCATAATCGCTATCTGGAAATTACGCGCTAGCAATGAAGCCAAAACTTGGTTGTTTTTTGCTTTACCTATCTTGATTTTATTTTCTATCCTCTCAGCAAAAGGTCGCTCATTACCTCACTGGACGGAGCTAGGCGTTATTTTTATGCTGCCTTTAATTGCGCAAGTAATTATTTTATCGGCAGGTAATAAAATACAAAAACGGATTTTTATAGGCTTAGCCAGTCTCAGTTTATTATTAACCTTGGTTGTTCAAATTCTTATTACTTACCCCAAAATTGCTTTTGATGACTATCGTCACCCGTTAGCGGATTTGATGGGTTGGAAAGAGGCTTCATCTCGTATCATAACCTTGGCGCAGACGGGTGATAAGGTATTTATTCCCAACTGGTCACATGCTTCTCGAGTTGCATGGTATGCGCGTCCAATGCCTGTTAAAGTACTGGATTCAAGATTTGATCAATTTGATCTTTGGTTTGGATCTGCTGCGGTGGGTGATTCTGGAATATTATTACTCCATGCCGACCGTAAAGGATTTAAAGAAAAATTACTCAAGCAGTTTTTGCGTTGTGAATTAAAAGATGAATTAAAAGTGAAGATAGATTCTTCCTATGTTAATTATTTTAAGCTTTATCGATGTGACCATTATATGGGCTCAGACAATTAGAAAGCGGTCATTAAAAAATAGTCAGTAAGTCGCTGTTAATGACAGTGCTAGTAAAAAGTGGTTTAAAAAATGTCGGATATAAATATTTCAATCGTTATTCCTACTTATCAAGAAGTAGAGAATATCCCTCTGATTGCCGCAGAAATTAATACTGCGCTGGCGGGTGAGAGCTTTGAAATCATCTACGTTGATGATAATTCTCAAGATGGTTCTTTTGATGCAGTTGCTAAGCTGTCCCATAACATTCCAGCACGTATTATTGTACGTACAGAAGAACGTGGTTTATCAACCGCTGTGATTCGTGGCATCGAAGAAGCTGTTGGTAAATACATCGTCGTGATGGATTGTGACTTATCTCATCCAGCGACCGCTATTCCTCACATGGTTGAAAAGCTCAAGACGAATGAAGCAGACTTTGTGGTTGGCTCTCGTTATGTCGAAGGAGGTTCTTTTGATGAAGACTGGGGTTTCTTTAGATTATTGAATTCTAAAGTCGCGACCTGGTTAGCATTGCCCTTGTGCCATGTTAAAGATCCAATGTCTGGTTTCTTTTCTTATGAGCGTGAGCGCTTGGACAGTACCAAAGATCTTGCGCCTACTGGCTATAAAATTGGTTTAGAGATAATGGTGAAAGGTCAATTCGCTTCACCAGCTGAGCAACCTATTCATTTCAAAGACCGTGAATTTGGTGAGAGTAAGTTGGACTTTAAAGAACAGCTGCTCTATTTGAGGCACTTGCGTCGACTTTACAAATTCAAATTCCCAACAGCTTCAGAGTTCCTGCAATTTGGTTTTGTTGGTAGTACTGGCTTTATTATCGACAGCCTCATTTACTTCAGTTTGCAGTTATTCTTAGGCCTTAACCATGTTACTGCACGTGCAATCTCGTTTTGGCCTGCAGTCACTTGGAACTGGTTCTGGAACCGTACTGTTACCTTTACTGATAGGGATAAATCGAAGAAACTCACGCAGTGGCTATCGTTTGTCATGACTTCCTTAGGAGGCTTTGCGATCAATTTTGGGAGCTATACCTTATTAACGAAGTATGTTCCTTTCTTTATCGAAAACCCGTTCTTGGCCTTTATTTTAGGTGTTGTAATGGGTATGGGCTTTAATTTTATGGTCGCTCGGGTATTTGTGTTCCGTGAACTTGATGAAGAAGTTGCTGAAGAAGTAAAAAGGAAGTAGATAGTTTGATGAAGCAATACATCCTGTATTGCTTCATCAGTCGCAAGGCTAATAAAAAAGCCTGTTAGGGTGCGATTCTTTTATTAAGCTGGCTTATTAGCCACCTTTTACAATAGGGTCTGCATAACTTAGCTTCATATCCCAAGGGAAGCGAATCCAAGTATTTTGTTTTACTTCTTCCACATAGCTATCAATGTATTCAATTCCCGCTGGTTTAGCGTACAAGGTAGCAAAGTGTGCATTAGGAAAAAGGGCGCGAACTTCAGCAGCCGTCTTACCGGTATCAACCAAGTCATCAATGATCAACCAACCTCTACCACCATCAGGCAACTCTGGTGACTTTGTCAAAGAGAGTCCACCACGTTCTTGGCCGTGGTAGCTAGAAATACAAATAGTATCGATCAATCGGATGTTCAATTCACGAGCAATAATTGCTGCAGGGACCATTCCGCCACGCGCTACCGCAAGAATACCTTTCCATTCTTCCAGATTATGAAGAGCGTTAGCTAGCATGCGGCCAGTTTTATGCAACTCTTCCCAGGAAACAAAAAAGTCTAATTCGTACTTGCTCATGGTTTTATCCTATCGGCGACATTTTTGAGTATGCCACCTCAGTTAATCAGAAAATCATTAACGCCAAATAATAACAGAATGGTCAGGTATTTGCATCCTCATTATTTGACCAAAGATAAAGCTAAATCTCTATGACGCATTTGAATCTCATCAATATCAGTGCATACCAATCTACCTTGCTCTACCTTCCATTGTCCTGCGACCATGACATAATCGGCGCGATGAGCACCACACAGTATAAGAGCGGCTAATGGATCATGAGATCCCGAGAAGCGTGGTTCATCGAGATTAAATAAAGCGATATCCGCTTGTTTACCCACTGCCAGTTCACCAATATCATCGCGGCCTAATACTTGAGCTGAACCTTTTGTGGCCCAATATAGTGCGTCGTGATGAGTGACTTCATCTGCTTGATAACGTAGGCGGTTAATCAACAAAGCTTGGCGTACCTCCTGGATCATATTCGAGCCATCATTAGAAGCTGAACCATCCACACCTAAGCCAACATGAGCCCCAGCAGCTTGCAGTTCTTTAGTACGGCAAATACCCGAAGCCAGTATCATGTTAGAGGATGGGCAGTGAGCGATGCCGACTTTGGCCTTACCTAGGCGTTTAATTTCTTCATCATTGAAATGGATTCCGTGGGCAAGCCAAACATCGTCAGCTAACCAATTAACCGATTCCAGATAATCTACGGGGCGCAAACCAAAGGTTTTTAGGCAGAAGTTATTTTCGTCCCCGGTTTCAGCTAAATGAGTATGCAAGCGCACATTATTCTTTCGAGCGAGTTTGGCTGTTTCTTTCATCAAGTCCGTCGTTACCGAAAAGGGAGAGCAAGGTGCTAGAGCCAGCTGTAACATAGCGCCAGGACCTGCTTGGTGAAATTGAGTAATTACCCTTTGGCAATCATCTAAAATGGCCTCATCGGTTTGTACTGTTGATTGAGGTGGTAGACCGCCATTATCTTGGCCTAAACTCATAGAGCCACGAGTCAACATCACACGATTGCCAATTTTCCTTGCCGCAGATACTTGAATATCAATCGCTTCGGTTAATGCTTGTGGAAATAGATAGTGATGATCAGCCACTGTCGTGCATCCCGATAACATCAGCTCAGCCAAACCAAGTTCCGTGGCAGCATGCAGCATATCGGGCTGTAATTTAGCCCAAACAGGGTAGAGCGTTTGTAACCATGGGAATAGACGTTTATTAAGCGCAGGAGGGAAAGCACGAGTCAGTGTTTGATAAAGATGATGATGCGTATTTACTAATCCAGGAATAACCACATGGCGGCTAGCATCGAATACTTGGTCAATATCACTGTTGGGTTCATCGCCCTTAGCAACCAACTCAACGATGATACCATCACGAATAACAATACCGTTATCGGCATTGCTTTGGTTAGCAGTAAATACAGATAGTGGTTTTTTGATCCACAAAGATTTTTTGATATAGGGAGAGTGGGACATGTTGTCACCTTTCAAAAGTGCCAACAGTAACAAAGAGAATAAGACTATTGAGAATAATCACGTCAAGTCACCCTGTTCTGCGAGCAGTAGAGTAATAGCAGTGACTTGCGTGTTAATCTGCCAAGAAATAAATTTTACAGTATTAAGTGCTGTCTAAAGCTTATGAGTTGGCGTTAAACCGCAACCCGTCAGAATCATATGGCACAAGAAACGACTGATACGTTCAATATCGTCAGCTTCATATTCAAGCTTATTGGTAATGGTTAAAATTTGAGTTTCGAAGTCGGCATAATGTTGAGTCGTTGACCAAATCATAAAGAATAAGTGTTGAGGATCTACTTTCCCCATCTTGCCTTGCTCAATCCAAGTTTCGATGATTTTGGTTTTTGCTCTTAACCAAGTGCGTAAATCTGTGCGCAGGTACTCATTAACATTCGGCGCACCTTGAATAATTTCGGTGGCGAATATTTTGGAGGCATTAGGGTAGTGAATGGCAAGCTCAACCTTAGTACGAATATAAAATTCCAAGGTTTCCGTCGGATCATCGTCTTCGGTAATGTCAGCGAGTACTTCGTTCCAGCGCTGAACAATATCTTCCAATACTGCGTTATACAGTTTTGCTTTATTAGTAAAATAATAATGAAGGTTTGCTTTTGGCAATCCAGCAGCGTCAGAAATAGACTGCATACTAGTGCCCTTGTATCCATGTTTAACAAATTCGACTTCAGCCGCTTGAAGAATCTTTAGGCTGTTCTGTTCACGGATCTTACCCGGTTTGTATTTCTTAGTTTCGCTCACCAAAGGCCTCGTTAATAACAGTATGAGGTGAAAACATCCGCTTAAAACTCACGGATGGCCATTGTAACAGAATGTCATAGGGAACGAGAAATTCATCAGCTGGAAAGTATTCCTACCCAGCTAATGTTAACAATCTGTCCTTGATCGATACAGCAGTTGCTTTAGATGAGTTAATTCACCAGCAGCATCTAAAGCAACTTTAGCTACCTAAAAGAGGTTTAGCTGTTAGGCAGCGTACCTTCAACGCCTTTAACGTACCAGTTAAAGCCTTTCAGAGCAGCGTCATCCATCGTGTTGCCTGCGCTGATAACTTCTTTGCCAGACTGGTTAAAAACAGGGCCATCAAATACTCGCATTTTACCCTCTTTAATGGCTTGCTTCTTCATTGCCACAAGTGCTTTTACATCAGCAGGAATTGCATCGTTTAATGGAGCAAGATCGGTTACGCCTTCAGCGATACCTGGCCATAAATCTTCAGACTTCCAAGTGCCATCCATAACGTCTTGGACTTTTTGTGCGTACAACGGACCCCAGTTATGAATAGTCGATGTTAGATGAGCTTTTTCACCATAAGCACTCATATCTGAGTGATAACCAATAGCATATTTGTCTTTAGATTCAGCGGCCTGAATAACGGCAGCAGAGTCAGTATGCTGAGTTAAAATGTCCGCACCTTGTAACATTAATGTCTCTGCGGCTTCACGTTCTTTGGCTGGATCATACCAAGTAGACGCCCAAACTACTTTAACCTGAACGTCAGGATTAACTTCTAGAGCACCTTTGGTGAACGCATTAATACCACGAATCACTTCAGGAATAGGGAACGAAGCAACATAACCAATAACATTTGTTTTAGTCATTTTACCTGCAATAATACCGGTAAGGTAACGACCTTGGTAAGCACGAGCAAAATAAGTACCGACATTCTCACTGCGCTTATAACCCGTTGCGTGTTCGAATTTAACGTTCTTAAATCTCTTAGCGACTTTCAGCGTTGGGTTCATATAACCAAACGACGTAGTAAAAATTAAGTCATGGCCTTTGGCGGCTAATTGACGAATGACACGTTCAGAGTCAGCACCTTCAGCAACACTTTCAACATAGTTGGTTTCGACTTTATCGCCAAATTTTTCAACGACGTACTTACGACCTTCATCGTGACCGTAAGTCCAGCCGGCATCGCCGGTTGGACCAACATAAACAAAGCCCACTTTTAATGGATCTTCCGCCATCGCGGCATTTGCCCCGAATACTAGCGCTGCCGACATGGCTAGCTTAGTCAGTTTATTTGAACGCATAATTATTTCCTTTTTATTCACTTCAGTTAGATATCAGTTATATAAAAATATTAAGGTTCGCCACTATTTTGCAGCGATACCTAATTATTCTTAGTGTAAAATTACACCTGCGGTCTATAAGGTCGACCTAAGGCCAAGGGTGTACTCAATTTTGCTTTAGCCGCATCGCTAGCGATGATAACTAAAACAATAATGGTGGCGCCATAAGGCAGCATAGCCAGAAGGTTCGGAGACGCTTCAAAACCAAGTCCTTGCAGCACCAAATGCATGATGCTTGCAGCACCAAATAAATAAGCACCTAATAAGATGCGTTCAGCTTTCCAACTGGCAAATACCACTAGGGCCAAAGCAATCCAACCGCGTCCTGCGGACATTCCCTCACTCCACATAGGAGTATAAACAAGGGAAAGGTAAGCACCGGCTAAACCGGCCATGGCACCGCCGAATAGAATGGCGCCATAACGGACCTTCATTACTGGAATACCAATCGCGTTAGCCGCTTCCGGGTTTTCGCCGACAGCACGAATAATTAAACCTAAGCGCGTGCTACGGAAGCACCAGAAAATTAATGCAAACATTATCCAAGACAGATAAACCAAAGGATCGTGGGAGAATAAAACTTTACCTATGACGGGAATGTCACTTAAAAAAGGAATGGGAAGTGGGGCAATGCCGTCAATCGCCATACCGACATAATTCGCGCCTAAGAAGCCGCTGAGTCCTGTACCAAAAATAGTTAACGCGAGCCCTGTTGCGACTTGGTTAGAAACTAAGGTCACGGCTAAAAAAGCGAATAAAACCGCCATCATCATACCTGCGAGAATCGCAGCAATAATGCCTAGGCCAGCATGACCTGTTACCACCGCCGCAATAAAACCCAGGGCTGCGCCCATTAGCACCATGCCTTCTTGGCCAAGGTTTAATACCCCAGATTTTTCACATACCATCTCACCCAATGCGATTAAAATAAGTGGCGTACCGGTGCGTAATGTTGCAAATAAAATATTGGTGAATAATTCAAAATCCATAATGCTGGTCTCTTATGCTTGTGCAGAATTGGAAGCGCGGCCGATAGTGTTGGCAGCAGGTTTACGCACAATGCGATAGCTAATTAATAAGTCACAGGCTAGTAAATAAAATAACAACATGCCTTGGAATAAACCGGTTAACGATTTTGGTAGCGCTAAATCCATCTGTGCCATTTCTCCGCCCATATAGGTTAGTGCTAATAACATACTGGCAAAGACGATACCGATGGGATGCATACGCCCAAGAAAGACCACAATAATTGCAGCGTAACCATAACCCGGGGAAATATAGGGATTGAGCTGGCCGACAGTTCCTGTGACTTCACTCACACCTGCTAAACCGGCGAGGGCGCCACAGGCTAATAAAACAAACCAGATTAAACGTTCTTCTTTAAAACCAGCAAAACGGGCAGCAGATTTATCTTCACCTAATACCGCAATTTGAAAACCTAATAAGGTTTTCGACATTAAAGCCCAGACGACGGCCACCGCAAATAGCGCGAAGAAAATACTAATATTTAAGCGATAATCATCGGATAACACGGGCAAGGTCGCAAAATCTGAAAACAATGCCGATTCAGGAAAGTTAAAGCCATCAGGATCTTTTAATGGCCCGTGTACGCCGTAAAGCAGCCAATTAAGAGCGATGTAATTAAGCATGATCGTGGTCAGAATCTCGTTAGCTCCAAAGCGAGTTTTCAATAACGCAGTAAGAGCGCCCCAAAATAAACCAGACAAAGCGCCACACAATAAAACCAGTGGTAAAACCCAGAAGCCTTCCGCATCCATTAATTCTAACGCTATATAACCTCCGCCTAGGCCGCCAAGAATAAACTGACCTTCGGCGCCAATGTTCCATATTCTTGCTTTAAAACACAGCATTAGACCGATAGCACATAACGTTAGAGGAGCCACTTTCACGCCCAATTCTGTCCAGCCATAAACACTGGTCAAGGGTGCGATAAAAAAAGTATACAGCGCGTGAAAAGGATCTTGGCCTAACGCTGAAAACAATAAGCCACCACTCACTAGGGTTAAAATAATAGCAAACAGAGGCGATAAATAGGACATGACCTTCGAATCAGACGGTCTTTTTTCTAAAGTAATGTTGAGCATTATTTAATTACACCTTCACTATCATTATTCACGGCGTTAAAATCTCCTGCCATCCACATGCCCAGCTGGTTAATCGAAACATCATGTGTGGGCTTAGTAGGGGAGAGCTCACCATCACAAATCGCACAAATGCGATCGCTAATGGAATACAACTCATCAATATCTTCTGAAACAACCAAAACCGCACAGCCTTCATCACGTAACTTAATTAATTCATGACGTATTAATATAGCTGCGCCAATATCAACCCCCCAGGTCGGATGCGAGCAAACAAGAAGTTTTGGATTCTGCATAATTTCGCGACCGATAATATACTTCTGTAAATTACCGCCAGATAACGATTTCGCTTGAGCGTGAACACCTGCGGCTTTGACATTAAATTTTTCAATAATGTTTTGCGCGAATGCTCTTACTTTATGGGTATTAATGATGCCATTTTTTGTTAGATCACCCTGATAGCCTGTTAATAAACCATTCTCTTGTAATGACATATCTGGAACAGCACCACGACCGAGGCGTTCTTCTGGCACAAATCCTAAACCTAATAGACGGCGCTTATCCGGGGTTAAATTCCCTACTGCCATGTTGCCAAAAAGAACCGTTTTCTTTGAGCTGGTATCTTCACCACTGATCAGATTCAATAATTCTTCCTGACCGTTACCCGCCACTCCTGCAATACCCAAAATTTCACCCGCTTTTACATCTAATGAAATATTTTTTAGTGCGCAAGCAAAAGGATCTTTAGATCGGTGGCTTAAATCGACAATCGATAAAAAAGTTTCAGCCCCTTCTGCCTTTTTATAGTCTTCGTTAAGGGGGGTATCATCACCAACCATTAAGCGAGCAAGTTCTTCGATGGTTGTGTCTTTTGGGATGCAGTGGCCGCTGACTTGGCCAGCTTTTAAAATCGTTGCGTGATCACACAATGCTCGCACTTCATCGAGCTTATGAGATATAAATAAGATGCTGCAACCTTCGCCTGAGAGCAAACGCAGGGTTTTAAACAGTGTTTCCACTTCCTGTGGCGTTAAAACAGACGTCGGCTCATCAAGAATCAACAATTTAACATCTTGTAAAAGACAGCGTACGATTTCGACGCGTTGCTGTTCCCCGATCGAAAGCGAGTGTACATAGCGATTAGGATCAAGCTTCATCCCATAGTGTTCAGATACTTCTATAATGCGCTGCTTCAGCAAATCCATCGACGCGGATTCTGCTTTAGGTAGACTTAAGGCGATGTTCTCAGCGACCGATAAGGTTTCAAATAGCGAGAAGTGTTGAAAAACCATCCCGATGCCTAACTCACGGGCGTGAGCGGGACCTTTGACGGAGATCTGCTCACCTTGCCAGTGCATTATGCCTTCGTCAGGCTTTACCACACCATAAATGATCTTCATTAAGGTGCTTTTACCTGCGCCATTTTCTCCAAGCAAAGCATGTATCTCACCAGCGCCAACCTTTAATTCGACCGCTTCGTTGGCGATACAACCTGGATAACGTTTGGTTATATTATTTAGTTCAATCTGATTCATATATAAATTCTTGACCATTTAGCCAGTATTATCAAGCAATATGTTTGCCAAAACTACGACCATAATGCGATAAAAATAATAATTTCTCAAAAAATTGTTCAGGGGGTCAGCTTATAGTTAGGTATAACCCGAATTTATCAGAAATTAAATCTATAAAAGGTTATTAATTAACCTAGCTATACTTAAACAAGGGTCTAGAAGTGTGCAAAATAAGTGCGTCTCATTAATTAGCTGAGTTAGTTTGGTGCAAATACATGACCACTTGGTCATGTAAATGGTCATATAAAGCCAGTTTGAGAATGTGGGTGTGCTACTTATATTCTCTTTTTGAAAATAATGGGTAAAAGTAAGCGCTTAACGCAACAATTTAGTGGCCTAGTGCTCGGTGAAAGCTGAGATGTAGCAATATTGGTACTATTCTTGTATGTCTATCCATTTATGATAAAACTTGTCTATTTGGTCAGGATAATTGATTAGTGGTATCTTTCGCGTAATAATAAGCGCCATTATGTGTGATGAATATGAGTATGCCCGTGATTAGATTTTGTTTGAATGGTAACTGGATTGAAGAAACCTCTGTCTCAAGTGACATGACAGTATTGCGCTATTTGCGCACTCAGCAAGTATTGCCTGGCACTAAAGAAGGCTGCGGCTCGGGTGACTGCGGTGCTTGTTCTGTGCTTTTAGGCGAACAGTCTATGGATGAAGGTAAGGCGGGTCAGTGGCACTATCAAGCCATTAACGGTTGTATTACTTTTATCGCTCAGCTCGATGGCAAAAGTCTTATTACGGTAGATGCATTAGCAACTAAAGGCTCAGCAAAAGAAAAAACCCCTGATCAATTGCATCCAGCGCAGCAGGCGATGGTGGATTACCATGGTTCCCAATGTGGCTTCTGCACCCCAGGTTTCGTGATGTCTTTGGCGGCGTTACACGAAAATCAGCGTATCAATAACAACAGCGAACCAGCAAACCATCACCAAATCATTGATGCACTGTCGGGCAACTTATGTCGTTGTACGGGTTATCGTCCGATCATCGAAGCCGCTGAAAACATGAACAACTATCACAATAATAGTGCTGATATCGGACAGGTTGGTATCTGGCAGCCAGTCGCGATGGATCATGTGGCCGCAGAGGTTGAGACCGGCCATGCTCATGCCGTTTCAAATGCCGACACGGTAAGTCAAAGTTGGTTACCGAAGACTGAAGACGAATTGAAAACCTTATTAGCTCAGTACCCTGAAGCACGAATGGTCGCGGGTGCTTCAGACATCGCGCTTGAAGTGACGCAGATGAATCGTCGTATACCTCAATTAATTGCGATTAATGATATTGCTAGCTTAAAGTCTATTGCGATAGAAGACGACGCTATCTTAATCGGTGCGGGCGTGACGTACAGTCAGATGGAAGCCACATTGAATGAACATTTTCCAGAATTTGGCCAATTATTGCATCGCTTCGCTTCTCGCCAAGTGCGTAATACCGCCACGATGGGTGGCAATGTTGCTAACGCTTCGCCGATTGGCGATACGCCACCGGTTCTATTAGCCTTAGGTGCCTGTATTGAGTTGGCCAGTATGGAAGGCAATCGTTGGCTGCCATTAAATGAGTTCTTTTTAGATTATAAAAAAACGCAACAAAAGCAGGGTGAGTATGTACGGATGATTCGTATCCCGCGCTTACAAGCAAATCAAAGATTAAAAGTTTATAAAATTTCCAAACGTCTAGAAGATGATATTTCGGCCGTATTAGCCGCGTTCAAATTTACTCTAGCAGGAGAGGTAAATAATAAATTGTCGAAGCAAACGGTCGTCGCCGTTAGTTCGGGGTTTGGGGGTATGGCTGGTATTCCTAAAGCCGCGACTCACCTTGAGAAAGCGCTACTGAATCAAGAAGTCTCGATGGCAGCCTTCGAGCAAGCAGCACAAGTACTGGATCAAGACTTTGCCCCGATGAGCGATGTCCGTGCAACGTCTGTTTATCGGCTGCAAGTCGCCAAAAACCTGATGCAGAAATGTGCTTTTGAACTTTCTAGTCCTAACGCAGTCACAAGAGTAGAAGCGCTTGCGAAGAGTGAGCTATCTCTGATCGAAGTTAACGCAGAGGTAGCACATCATGCGTAAATTAATCGATACTCATTGTGTTCCAAACTCAGCGCAAGCATTAAAAAACGAACAACGCGCCCGACCTGACAAAGTGAAAAAGACTTCAACAGGCCAGACGGGACGAAGCATGGCGCACGAAAGTGCAGAAAAACATGTTACCGGTAAAGCTGTGTATGTGGATGACATGCCAGACTTGCCAAATCAGTTGCACATCGCAGTGGGAGGTAGTGCTTACGCCCACGCGAAAATTAAGTCTATCGATCTCACTTCAGTTAGAGAAACCTTGGGGGTCGTCGATGTGATCACGGTACATGATGTACCTGGACATGTTGACATTGGCCCCGTTTTTTCTGGAGACCCCGTTCTTGTTGAAGAGCTGTGCGAATATGTTGGTCAGCCAATTTTCGCCGTCGCCGCCAGCACAATGGAAATTGCAAAAGCCGCCGTCGCCAAAGCAAACATCGAATACGACGTATTAGAACCCACCCTTAGCGTAGAAAAAGCTCTAGCAGACCAATTCTTTGTGCGCCCAACGCACCAGCATATCCGTGGAGACTCTGCTAAAGCTTTAGCCGGAGCAACCCACAGAATCCAAGGTCAGCAGCATGTGAATGGCCAAGAACACTTCTATCTAGAAGGCCAAGTGTGTTCGGTATTACCTACCGAAGACGGCGGCATGAAGGTATACAGTTCTACTCAGCACCCTACTGAAGTACAAAAGCTGGTGGCCGAAGTGCTGGCTATTTCGATTAACAAAGTACAGGTCGAAGTC
The DNA here is from genome assembly GCA_047612075.1 of Oleispira sp. GTDB lineage: Bacteria > Pseudomonadota > Gammaproteobacteria > Pseudomonadales > Oceanobacteraceae > Oleispira. The sequence continues at coordinate 398,366 of JBLGAF010000002.1, read as the reverse complement.
CGTCGCATGGGCGGTGGTTTTGGCGGCAAAGAAACTCAAGCCGCTCCACTCGCCTGTCTCGCCGCCATTGTTGCTAATAAAACCGGTCGTCCGGTTAAATACCGCATGTCTCGCAGCGATGACATGGTCATGACCGGTAAGCGTCACCCATTCTTTAATACCTATGATGTTGCTTTTGATGCGCAAGGTATCATGCTGGGCAGTGAAATCATGGTGGCAGGCAATTGTGGTAACTCACCGGATTTATCCGATGCCATCGTCGACCGCGCTATGTTCCACTGCGACAACGGTTATTACTTAAATAACGCCACGGTGACTGGCCATCGTTGTAAAACTCATACAACCTCGAATACTGCTTATCGTGGTTTTGGTGGTCCTCAGGGAGTGATCCTAGCAGAATTGATGATGGACGATATTGCGCGCCATCTTGGTGAAGATCCTTTAACTATTCGTAAGCGCAATTTATATGGCATCAAACATGACCATATCCTTACCGCCAATGGCGAAGTCGACCCCCGTAATCAAACTCACTACGGTCAAACCGTTGAGCAAAAAGTGCTACCTGAGTTGATCGAAGAGTTAGAAAATACTTCTGATTATTGGCAGCGCCGCGAAGAGATCAAACAGTTCAATGCCAATAGTCCGTTCTTGAAAAAAGGCTTGTCATTAACCCCTGTCAAATTTGGTATTTCTTTTACCGTGCAGCACTTGAATCAAGCGGGTGCTCTAGTCCATGTGTATACCGATGGCAGTATTCACTTGAACCACGGTGGCACAGAAATGGGCCAAGGTTTGTTCGTAAAAGTAGCTCAAATCGTTGCGGAAGAATTTCAAGTTGATTTAGAGACGATTCAAGTTTCATCAACGAATACCGAAAAAGTACCAAATACATCTCCAACAGCCGCTTCTTCAGGCACCGACTTGAATGGTATGGCGGCGCGCGATGCGTGCCTGCGCATTAAAGCCGGTATGGTGACCTTTGCCGCTGAATATTATGGTGCGAAAGAAGAAAATATTTACTTTGATGATAACCATTTAGTAATCAACGGCTCTGAGGAAGAAAGTAACTCTGAAGAAGAGCAGCGCATTCCTTTTGCTGATTTTGTGCAGCAAGCGTATATGGGTCGCGTACCGCTTTCTTCTACAGGCTTCTACAAAACCCCTAAAATTCACTACGATCGCAATACGGGTAAAGGCCGTCCATTTTATTATTACGCCAATGGTGCATCCGTTAGTGAGGTATTAGTTGATACTCTAACCGGCGAAAGTCGTTTAGTGCGAACCGATATCTTGCATGATGTGGGTCGCTCATTAAATCCAGCTATTGATAAAGGTCAGATTGAAGGCGCCTTTATTCAAGGTATGGGTTGGTTAACCACGGAAGAATTAAAATGGAATGATCAAGGTCGTTTATTATCTAACGGGCCTGCAACTTACAAAATCCCTGCAGTGGGTGATACGCCATTTGAGTTTAATGTGAACTTACTTGCGGATCGTCCAAATCGTGAAGAAACTATCTACCGTTCGAAAGCCGTCGGTGAGCCGCCCTTGATGTTAGGTATTTCAGTCTGGTGTGCAATCCGTGATGCGGTCGCAAGCCTCAGCGATTATACCTTCGGTGCACCGATGGATACCCCGGCAACGCCGGAGCAAATTTTAAAATCGGTACAAATTACCAAAGACTTTATGCGCACTAAAAATGAAGTCGCAAAAGAGCAAAAGGTTTAATTATGTCAGCACCTAAGGCGGGCTCTTCTAATAATAGCAGTAAGTGGTTTGATGCTGTGCAATCCCAGCAGCACAGCGGCGCTGCATACGCTTTGGTTACCGTATTAGGATGCACGGGTTCTACACCGCGTGATCACAGCAGTAAAATGGTGATTACGACAAAAGAAACGTTTGATACCATTGGCGGTGGTCATCTAGAGCATCTGGTAATGCAAAAAGCACGCGCCATCATCTCGACCAATGCAGGGTCATCAAAAGTCGAACAAGAAATTCACCACTTTCCATTAGGCGCTTCTTTGGGTCAGTGTTGTGGCGGCAGTGCCACGGTATTAATTGAAACCTTCGCCGCTTGCCAGTTCCATATCGGTATCTTTGGTGCAGGCCATGTTGCTAGGTCGATCGTGACAATTTTAGCCGGACTTGATTGTAAAGTGAGCTGGATCGATTCACGAGCGGATGAATTTCCACTGGAAATTCCAGCCAATGTTAAAAAAATAATTGCGACGGAACCGTGTGACGAATTAGAAGATCTGCCTAATGGCAGTGATATATTAATATTAACTCACAATCATCAGTTAGATTTTGAACTGTGCCTTACCGCGTTAAAGCGCAATCGCAATCCGCTGCAGCAATTGCGTTCGATTGGCCTTATTGGTTCACAAACCAAGGCTTTACGTTTCCAGAAGCGGTTAACCGATCGCCTTTTTGAACAAGATGGCGAATCTCTAGAAAGGACGGCAATAGCAGAGCAAATCGAAGCGATTCGCTGTCCTGTCGGTTTGAGTTCAGTACCGGGCAAGCTTCCTATGGAAGTTGCGGTATCCATTGTCGGTGAACTCATTGCCATCGATTATGCCAGTCAAAAAATGACTGCAGGCGCTGCTATTGATCATCATGTTTCTGCCTCGAAGAAAAGCCGAGGTTTGGCTTGGAAAGAAATCAAGCAGCAGCTTAATGGCGAATTGAATAGCAAAGGCCAAGGAACCGTATTACACCTTGGCACAACCAAAGAATTGAAACAGGAAATAAAGAAGACATGAGCTTAGTTGCTAAAGGTAATCGTTTGTCCGCGTTGTATACAGATTTAGCAGCGCGCCGTTTAGGAGGACAGGCACTGTCATGCAGTAATGATTTTTTTGCTGAAATGGAAAATTTATTAAAAGCCGAAGCGCCTATTTTCCAGCCGGGTGTTTTTACTGAACGTGGCCAGTTAATGGATGGCTGGGAAAGTCGTCGTCGTCGTTTCTTACCGGATGGGAATTCTGATGATGGTTTGCAGTATGACTGGTGCATTATCAAGCTGGGTTCACGAGGTATCATCCGTGGCATCAATGCGAATACGGCACACTTCCTCGGTAACGCACCACAATACGTTTCTTTAGAAGCCTGTAATATTCAAGGTGAACCAACGGACGCGACTGAGTGGACGCCATTAATTGACATTACCTCTGTTAACTCAGGCAGTGATAATCTAATCGATGTTCCTGCTATAGAAAAAGACGGTCAAATCGTTTCTGACAACGTATGGACTCACGTGCGTTTTAACATGTACCCAGATGGAGGTATTGCACGGTTAAACATTTATGGGGAAATCGTCGCGGACCAAAATTGGTTCTTAAAAGGTGAACCATTGGATTTAGCATTTATTAAAAACGGTGCTCGCCCCTTAACCTGTTCTGACATGTTCTTTAGCCATATGGAAAACCTATTGATGCCAGAACGTGGGGCTAATATGGGTGATGGCTGGGAAACGAAACGTCGTCGTACGATGGGTGATGTAGAAGTGGATCGTGGTCACGACTGGTTGATTTTACAATTGGCAGTTCGCGGTAATATCGAAAAAATATTAATCGATACCTGTCATTTTAAAGGCAACTACCCGAACGCTTTTGCTTTAGAGGGTACGGTATTAACATCAGAGCAAGCGGCTAATACAGCCGCACTAACCGCTGATTCACACTTAGATGCACGTTTTGATAAAGGCGAGGTGACTGAGCAGCTAAGCATCGAATGGACGCCCATTATCGAGCGTAGCGCTTTGTTTGCCGACCGGGAGCATACGTTTAAAGATGAAGTGATAGCAAAAGAGCAAAGCTTCACGCACGTACGTTTAAAAATGTACCCAGATGGGGGTATCAGTCGTATCCGTTTATGGGGATTTCCAGCGTCTTATTAGTAAGAAGCTGTTAGGAAAAGGAACAGAATATGACAGAATTAAAGTATTCGTTAAGTGAATTAAATGTCTTACCCGCAGAAGGTGCGAGTGTCGCATTTTCTAACTGCTGTACCTCCCATGGGTGGATTGATGGCATGGTTGCAGCGCGCCCTTTCATCTCGTTAGAACAATGCCACGAGGTGGCGTTGTCAGTGTGGACAGGTTTAGGTGAGCAAGATTTTTTACAAGCGTTTGAAGGTCATCCCAAAATCGGAGATGTAACCAGCTTACGTGAAAAATATGCGCACACTAAAAAACTCGCCGCCGGCGAACAGTCTTCTGTTGATGACGCCAGTGAAGAAGTTATTCAAGCGTTAGCAGCTGGAAATACTGCATACCAACAGAAAAATGGCTTCATTTTTATCGTTTGTGCCACAGGCAAAAGCGCGTTAGAAATGTTGGAGTTATTAAACCAACGTCTACCGAATGAACGTGCAGAAGAACTGAACAATGCGGCTGCAGAGCAAGCAAAAATTACCACTATTCGAATTAATAAATTAATTTCGCATAGTCAATAAGGAAAACATAATGGCTAGTCCAATTACGACTCACGTTTTAGATACCAACCTTGGCAAACCTGCGGTGGGTGTAGCTGTAGTACTTTACAAACTGGATGCACAGAAGCAGTATCAAAAAATCGCGGCGGGCGAAACTAATAAAGATGGCCGCATCGCTGATTGGTTAGAAGGCCAGCAACGCGAAGCGGGTATTTACCGCATTGAATTTGCGACGGATCCGTACTTTGAAAAGCAGGGTAAATCTTGTTTCTTCCCAACGGTTACTTTTGATTTCCGCATCGAAAATCCAGATGAGCACTACCATGTGCCATTATTGGTTTCCGCTTACGGTATCTCTTCTTATCGCGGTAGCTAATAGTGAAAAACTATAAATTAACTCCCCAGCCACTCACCCAAGAAGCGTTTGCTGCCTTTGGTGATGTCGTTGAAGTATGCGCTGACTCTTCTGTAGAGAAGGGCCCTATTATGATTAATGGTGGCAATACCGAGCGTCATGATTCCTTAGTGAATATTGAACTGGAAGCGGCGGGAGGCCAAGCAGAAACTCATGCGGTCATAAACATTTTCCGCGCGCAGCCTCGTCCCGTGTCTAAAAGTTTGGCGATGGATATTAAAATGATGGAACGTCATCCATTTGGAAGTCAGTCTTTTCACCCACTTTCCGGTGAAGAATACTTGGTGCTGGTGGCTGACGCCGTTGAAGAATTAACAGCAGAAAATCTTCACTTGTTTATCGCGCGCCCAGATCAAGGCATTAACTATCACAAGAATACTTGGCATCATCCCATATTAGGTTTGAATAAAGTCTGTGACTTCCTCGTTGTTGATCGCAAAGGCGGTGGTATTAATTGTGAAGAGTTTTTCTTCGGCGATGACGTGAAAATACAGATCACTTGTTAACAGTAACTATTAAAAAATTAAAATAAAGAAGCGCTACTGAGTTGTAAAACCAATAACGTTTCTTTAAAGTTTGAACGAGAATATAAATTTATGACCAATACATTGAGCACGACCGTCTATCGAGCTTCCATACTTAACTTCCTATCTGATCCTTATCCTTCAGAAGCAGGGGATGTTCTTGATGAAGGCGCATATCAGTTTTATCAAGATGGTGCTCTCGTTATTGAAAATGGCAAGGTTGTAAATCTAGGTGATGCCAGAGAAGTATTGCCAACACTTGGGGCAGACGTGAACGTTGTTCAATACAAAGATCATCTCATTATTCCAGGTATGATCGATACACATATCCACTACCCACAAGTAGAAGTAATCGCCTCTTATGGTGTACAACTATTGGATTGGTTGAATAATTACACCTTCCCAGCTGAGCGCCAGTTTGAAGATAAAGAATACGCCAGCAACATCGCGAATTTCTTTCTCGATGAATTATTAAAATGCGGAACAACCACCGCAATGGTATTCGGTACGGTGCACAAACAGTCAGTAGAAGCTTTCTTTGAAGCGTCTGAACAGCGCAATACGCGGATGATTTGCGGTAAAGTTATGATGGACCGTAACGCCCCAGAATTCTTATGTGATACCCCCGAAAGTAGCTACCAAGACAGTAAGTCGTTGATCGATACCTGGCACAATAATGGTCGTCAGCTTTATGCGGTAACCCCACGCTTTGCGATTACCTCGACGCATGAACAGTTAGAAAAAGCTGGACAGCTGATGCAAGAATATCCTGATGTGTACTTGCAAACGCACATCTCAGAAGACAAAGATGAAATGGCTTTCGTCGCTGAATTATTTCCAGACGCCAAAGATTATCTCGATGTATACGATCAGTATAACTTGCTCGGTAAGCGCAGCGTATTTGCTCACGGTATTTACCTAAACGAACGCGAACACCAACGCTTTCGCGAAACAGGTTCAAGCGTTTCTTTTTGTCCAACTTCTAATCTATTCTTAGGCAGTGGTTTGTTGAATATTAAAGAATTAGAACAACAGCAAGTTGCCTACAGCGTTGCCACAGACGTTGGCGGTGGTACTAGTTTTTCTATGTTGCAAACACTAAGCGAAGCTTACAAGGTAACTCAATTAAACGGCAACAAGTTGTCAGCGTTGAAGAGCTTGTATTTAGCAACATTAGGTAACGCAAAGACACTGCAGCTAGAAGATAAAATCGGTTCATTCAAAATCGGCAACGAAGCAGATTTTGCAGTATTAGATTTCAATAGCACTCCTTTAATGGCTTTAAAGCAAAGCAAGTGTAAAACGTTGGCTGAAAAATTATTTGCCATGATTATTTTAGGTGACGACCGCGCTGTGCAAGCAACCTACGTTGCCGGGCATTGTGCTCACGATCGCGATGCAAACGCTAGCTCAGGCGGAGAGAAATAATGGAAGCGTATTTTCTAGAATGGTTGAACATGTTCTTCCGCTGGTTCCACGTAATAGCGGGCGTGGCTTGGATTGGCGCATCCTTCTATTTTGTCTGGTTGGATAACAGTTTAGAAAATCCACCCCAGTGGAAAAAAGACAAAGGTATCGGCGGCGACTTGTGGGCGATTCACGGCGGTGGTTTTTACGAAGTCGCGAAATACAAATTAGGGCCTGAAAAAATGCCTGAAAATCTTCACTGGTTTAAGTGGGAAGCTTATACCACTTGGTTAACCGGTATGGTGATGCTATGGATTGTGTATTACATTGGCGCTGAAAGTTACTTAATTGATAGTACACGAATGGACTTTACTCAAGGTCAAGCAATTGCCGCAGGTATGGGTTTCATTATTGCGGGTGTGGCAGTCTACGAAGCGATGGTGCGTTCTCCTTTACGTCGCAACGGTACAGCATTTAGTTTGATTTTATTTGGCTTTTTGATCTTTATGTCTTGGCTTTCGTTCCAACTATTTTCTGCTCGTGGTGCCTATATCCACGTAGGTGCAGTATTAGGTACGATTATGGCAGGCAATGTATTTTTAGGCATAATGCCCGCGCAGCGCGCCTTAGTAGAAGCCGTACAGCGTGGGGAATCCCCCGATCCTAAGTATGGAGCGTTCGCCAAACTGCGTTCTACCCATAATAACTATTTCACTCTGCCACTTATTTTTATCATGATCAGCAACCATTACCCAATGACCTATGGTCATGAGCAGGGTTGGTTGGTATTGGTTGCTATTGGTGTTATCTCTGCTTATGCGCGTCACTTTTTTAACTTGAAAAATCAAGGAATTAGCAAACCGAGCATTTTGGTGATTTCAGCGCTTATGTTGGCGGCTTTAGCAGCGGCTATGGTGCCAGCTAAGATCGAAGTAAAAAAAGGTGAAGCGGTATTAACTGATACCCAAGCTATGGTAATTGTTGGCCAACGTTGTACGTCTTGTCACGCCGTTAGCCCAACTAATGCAGGTTTTGCATCAGCTCCAGCAGGTATTGTGCTGGAATCTGCTGAACAAGCTTTAGCGATGAAAGATAAAATGATTCCTGCACTGCAAACAGGATACATGCCACTGGGTAACCTCACGAAAATGACAGACCAAGAGCGTTTGCAACTCATGGTTTGGTTGTCTAAGTGAATTCGTTAAGTTAGCACTTAAAGAGAAACCTTTTTTGGTTCTAGCCGAAAAGGGGCTTTTTTTTAAAGTTTAGATGAGCCAAGCAAAAAGTTTTTGATTTGCCTAGTTTGTGTTAAAACAACTTGTTTAACCCGCTGCTTCTCTTATGAACTGGTCCTTATGTTAAAGGTATTACTGTGGATTGGACAAATAGCAATAACAACACTTCAAGTCATAAAATGGAGTTTTAATATGTTCGTCGAATCATGGCGATGTTGACTGTCACTATAATGTTTTATCTTCGAGCAAGCACTGTTTACATTATTCTCTTATGGGAAGGCTGCATTAACTATTCTCGCCCACGCTTTCACCCTTGGAATCATGATAATCATAAATTGTTGCAAGTGTGGATTGTTCAAGGATAAAACTACAAGACGGTATAGTCTTATAGTGAATAGCAGGGATTAATCATTGTATTAATTTCTACCGTAATAGCGAGGTCGTTGAAATCGATAAAATCCACTTGTTTCTTCGCGCTCAATTGTTTTGGCACTACTGTCAAAGAACTGATTACGTAGTGCATTGAATTGGCTATCAGATGGTTGGTTATTATTTGCCATCAACTGCTCTCTAGATTCCATGTAGGCATAACCATTACTCCAGCGTTGTTCTCGTTTGTTATCAGCTGTAGACATTTTAATGATACTTTCTTCGTCATACCCTAGCTCTCGGCGAACGGCATCAATTTCAAGTTGACGATGTTCAGGGCCTAAAATTTTTAATTCATTTTGCACACTGGTCAAACCGAATAAAACCGATGCGATGGTATTTTTATGAATGCCATCTTGCTGTCCTAGTGAGCGAGTGAATGCATTGTTTGCTTTTTGAAATGAGATCTGTAAACGTTGAATTTTTTCACTCATTGGTACATCGGTAGACTTATCGAGCTGGTCAATTGTGCTATGGAAATTAAGCTGAGCGGTTTCGTAATTATCCTGTTCTTCACTCCATATATGGCGAGCAGAAATAGGAAAGAGTTCATTGCGTTTTTGCCATAGCATGCCATTGCGACTTAAAGCATGTAATTCCATGAGCGTACGATTTTGAGTTGTTAGCCATTCTAGGTATTCATCCATACGAGACCATACGCTTAATATGCTGTTCTCATGGCTAGGGAATGCGGTTGCTAAGACAGCCTTCATGTTTTCTTTAATAGGCACTGTTAATTGATTTATTAAAGGCTCTCTAATAGTAATAATTTTTGCCTGAATGTGGATGTGATGAATTTGACTTGAATATTGATTTTTTAGATTTCGTATTATTTCTTGAATCTCAATTGACCAACGTTCAGGCCGTGTACTGTGTTTAGCATCATCGCTATTTTTATTTTGAAAATTTAAAGTAATGTACTCATCGTTTATAGAAGAGGTCGGTGAATAATACTGGTAGCCTGATAGTGCTAATATCAGTAAAATTCCCATAGATATTATTATTTTTATAAGCATGAATAAATATTCCTAAATTAATATCAAAGTATTCACCAAACCTTAAGCTCAGTGAATACCAAGAATACTTACAGTAGAGGTTCTAAATGTGGCCAGATTAAATCGGCTAACTTACGTGACCCTGAACTGGCAGGATGAATGCCATCGAGGATGATATCTCTGTTAACAATGGAAGAACTAGGGTTTATAAAAGTACAATCGACGGTCGAATTTACACAGGCTCTGGCTAATATATTATTGCCATAATCAACTGCTTGTTTCAGACTCTTTAACGGCAGTAGAGCATTTTTGGTATAATAATAACCCAGATAAATGACGTTTTCGACACCATCATTATCCATGTCATTTAAGATATCAACACTTTCCACATATAAATCATCGATGAAGTTCTGACACTTAGAGCTGAGCTGACCAAACTGATACCAGCGGGTTTTGCAGCGGTAAGGATCGAACTGAGCAACAACCGGAATTAAAATGTCATTGCCGCCACCATTCATAACAATGGTTTGAATATCAGCATTGTCAGATTTTGCTTGCGCATATTGCCCAACAACGGGGGTTACACCAATGCCATCATTAGAAAGCTGGGCGCCATTTAAAGTATATTTTCTAAAGGTTTGGCCCGCATAACGTTCTAAATTTCCTTGCAGTTTATCTGACAAATCAAAAATAGAATCTCCTAAAGTTACTACTTGATTATTATCAGCTTCACTGGTGTATGAGCTACCGCCACAAGCGGTTAATAATCCTGATAATACGAGCAACATAACTTGCATGAGTTTAGTCATTATTAATCCTTTATTATTTTTTTTGTTATTCATTAGTTGTAAATTACACCTTATAATTTACTGCTTGAGTATAAGACATAAAAGAATAATAAAGGTGTTACTTTACGACAAAGTATTAGTTGGGTTGAAAGTTAAAGAACAACCTGTATCAATACCGGCAATAAAACGAATAAATAAAATCTAAGTCTAAGTCTAAAGTATTAGACTTTATGGGATGCACCAATACAGGTACTTCTTATAGGATTAAATTGGGTTACTAACGACTGACAAGCAAGGATTTAAACAAGGATCTTTTATACGGGTATCGAGGGAGGATTAGCACAGTTGCGATAAAAGTATTGAATAGCTACACGTTGATGGCTTCAAGCCGGTACCTTTTTTTGAAAACACTAGCAGCAAACAATGATTGGCTTAAAAATAATTGTGATTATTACTTTATATTGATTCTTAGAATATATTTATTTTATTAGTAAGCGGATGCTCATAATAATGCATACCGCTACGGTCATATAACGAATAAAATCAGTGCCTTGTTTAATAGCGGTGGCAGCGCCTAAACGCGCTCCAATGATCTGTCCTAATGCCATAGCAAGGCCAACCTGCCATAAGACTTGATCTGCTAGAATGAAGATCAAGAGTGACACGATGTTCGTTGTAAAATTCATCAGCTTGGCGTGAGCCGTTGCTTGAATTAAATTCAAGGCCCGCAGTTTACAATAACTTAAGGTGAAAAACGTACCAGTGCCTGGGCCAAAGAAACCATCATAAAAACTAATCCCTGTAATAACAGATGCATTAAATTTTTTATTACTGATTTTAGGTTTATCGGTAGATTGGCCAAAGTTTTTTGCCAAAACTAAATACACTGCAATTAGAATTAAAGCGAAAGGCAATAGTGTGATTAGTAAACTTGAATCAAATAGTTGAATCGCTATAGCCCCTAAAATAGCACCGATGGATGCTGCGACTATTCCGGCTATTTGCTGTTTGGGGAACACTAACTTTTGCTTAACGAAAAAACGAGTGGCGGTAAAGCTACCAAAGCAGGCTTGCAGTTTATTCGTCGCAATCGCTTGTACGGGAGGCATTCCGGTGAACAGAAGGGCCGGTATCGTGAGTAGGCCACCCCCACCGGCGATGGCATCAATAAAACCTGCGACTATAGCGACTAAAGATAAAATTGCTAATAACTCAAAACTAAAATCCATAGACTAATTGTTAACAGTTTAAAATAAGCTGTAATGATAACTTATCTGTTGGATCGATAGATAGCTCATCTTTTAAGCCAATAAATAGCTCCACTGGGAGAGGAATTTAAACAATAAACTGACTCAATAATTTTTCCTGATCGCCTACCTGTTTAACTTGGGTTTGCATTGCCTTATTGGTTTGACTCGCATTATCCATTACTCGTTGAGAAAGATCGCGAATATTAGAGGTATTGCGATTCATTTCTTCAGCCACCTGACTTTGCTCTTCAGCCGCGCTCGCAATTTGTAAATTCATATCCGTAATTTGACGAATACTGGCGCTAATTAATTCATTGGTCGCGTTGGCTTGTTCTGATTTCTTAACCGTAACCGTAGTGGTTTGCTTACTGCTATCCATCACTTTAACGACGGCAACAACCCCTGCTTGGAGTGTTTCTATTTTTTCACGAATTTCAGACGTCGATTGTTGAGTTCTTGCGGCTAAGTTTCTTACTTCATCAGCAACCACTGCAAAGCCGCGGCCCATTTCTCCGGCTCTAGCGGCTTCGATCGCCGCATTTAAAGCCAATAGGTTGGTTTGCTCGGCAATACCGGTAATTACACCCAAAATAGATTCAATACTGGCGGTATCACTTTCAAGTTCCTGTACGGCCAAAACGGCCTGATCAATCTGGCCTGATAATTGGGAAATAGCTTGAGTCGTTTCATTAATAGCACTGACGCCTTGCAGGACAGCATCATCGGCTTGCTGCACTGCACTTGCAGCAGTTTGGGCATTATTAGCGACTTCCAAGGCGGTACTGGCCATCTCATTCATTGCGGTAGCGAGCTGTTCCACTTCTCCATTTTGTTGTTCCATGGCCGCTGTTGCAATGCTAGCCCCTTGAGCTGTTTGCTCGGTACTCAGCATCATACTGCTGCCAATGACTTTCACTTCTGTAATCATGGTTTGTAGCTTGGCGGCAAAATCATTAAAGTTTTTGGCTAAATTGGAAAACTCAACGTCGGTATTAGTATCAAGTCGTCGAGTGAGGTCACTTTCTCCTGTGGCAACGTCGCGCATAGCATCATTAAGTACTTTAAGAGGCAGCATAAGTTGCTTAATAATGGCACTTAAAGCCAGAACGGCGATGATGAGTGCTAATAATGAATACATAATGGCATCACTGCGCAATTTGTGGACAGGTGCAAAAATAATATCCTCATTGAGTGCTATGCCGATATACCATTCTAAATCCTCTAATGGAGAGAAAATAATTAGGTTCTTAGCTCCCGCAATCATTGATTTCTGGGTGCCAGATTTCAATTGTAAGCTAGAGCCAAAAGCACTCGACATAGGTTTACCATTGAATTTGCTGTTTGGATGGGCAATAAAATTGCCATCTTTTCCTACTATAAAGGCAAAGCCAGCACCAAATAATTCTGCACTATTGCTAATGTCTGCGAGGCTCTTAAGGCTGACATCGGTAAATAAAGCGCCAGCAAATTGGCCATTAACGTTTAGTGGAGCGGCAGTGGATATTAAAATTTCACCACTATCTGCATCACTATAAGGAGCGGTAAATAAAATACGGTTTTGTTGCTTTGCCCCAGTGTACCAAGAGCGTTTTCGTGGATCGTAATCGGCAGGAGGGCTCCAACTTGGGTCATTACTGATCGTTTGCCCCGTTGCTTCAATACCAATCCCGGCTAACAAGAAATGCTTCTTTATCACGGGCTGCTGGAGTACCTTGGCAATATGTTCTTCTGAAAGATTTTCACCAATAAGGGATGCTGCGTAAGCCGTGAGATCAGATTTTGTTGTCATTACAGCTTCAATATTGTTGCTGAGAGAAGCGACTAATTCTTCAGTACTGTCTTTTACTTGATTATCAATTTCAGTTTTAACCTGAAAGTACTGATAACCCGATAACAAGCCTAGAGACAGGAGTAATATGCTGCTAGCAGCAGCAACAATCTTATGAACAAATTTCATTACTAAGGACCTAATAATATGACGTTGTTATTAAGTGTAGTGCGAAGTGAGTATCTTGCTGTACTGTTTTGTTAGATAGAGCAATATTGTTGTTCAGTATTATAGACACTGAATAGGCATTGAAATGATAAATCGGAGAAAAAATGAATAAATTTCAGATTACTTTTCTCTGTTGCAAATCAGATATTTGTCTTTCGCTATAACCTAGATTCTGCATAATACTGAGGGTATCGGCACCGAGTCTTTTCCCCGCTTGATGGGGGTGCTGACGTTTAAAAGGCAGAGCAGAATCGATTTGTTCAATCTCATTATTATTGCTATCCAGCGCTTGAGTGACCATGCCACGTGCAATAAAGTGTGGATGTTTAAACGCCTCGTTCATGGTTAATACCGGTTCGACACATGCATCGACTCTGGCAAACTCAGCTTGCCAATAGGCCAGCGTTTGCGCTGCAACCTTGTCGCTGATCGCCGCTTTAAGCTTATGTTGATTCTGATGACCTTGATCACTTATGTTACTTTTCCACTCGTTTAACTCTAATATTGTTAATAAAGACAAAGCAAAATTAGGCTCCAAGCTACCAATAGCGATATGGCGCTGGTCTGAGGTCTGGTAATAGCCATAAAACAAACCACCATTAAGCATCTCCTGGCCATAGCTCGGATCTTCATCATCAGCCAGGGCATTGGAGCCAAACATTGTTGTTAGTGCCATGGCGGCATCGCTCATGCTGATATCGAGGTATTGACCTTCATGGGTTGTCCCTCGTTGGATGACCGCAGCCATAATTGCCATCGCCGCATGATGAGAACCGCCGGCAATATCGGCGATCTGAGTTCCCGATAACACTGGTCCAGTATCTTCACGACCAGAAAAACTGGCTAAGCCTGATAGGGCTAAATAATTAATATCATGGCCCGCACGATCTTTCAGTGGACCCGTTTGGCCGTAGCCCGAAATCGAGCAGTAAATCAGTCTGGGTTGAATCTCTTTTAATGTGGCAAAATCTAAACCTAAACGCTGCATTACGCCGGGTCTGAATTGCTCAATGACAATATCGTATTCTGGCAGTAACTTATGGATGATCTCTTGGGCACCTTCCTGCTTTAAATCGATCGCCATACTTTGTTTGTTACGATTCAGCGTTGCGTGAGCCGCAGAAATTTTATCACTCTCTTGACCATCAGCAGTTCCTCCAACAAAAGGAGGCATCAACTTAACCAAGTCAGGGCGAGTGGGTGATTCGATTCTGAGGACTTCTGCCCCCATATCCGCTAGTAGCTGAGTCGCATAAGGCCCAGGTAATAAGGTGGTAAAATCAAGAACTTTTAAACCCGCTAAAGGCAAAGACATAATGCAGTATCCAGAACGTGAAAGCGCTGGTGAGGGGGATCCTAACCAGCTTTAATTGAGCGCCAGCGTTAAACCATAGAACGACCAATAATCAGTTTCATTATTTCATTAGTACCTGCATAGATCTTTTGCACCCGGGCATCGGCGAAAGCACGAGCAACTGGGTATTCCCACATGTAGCCATAGCCCCCGTGCAACTGTAAGCACTCATCCACTACATCACATTGAATGTCGGTAGTGAGTAACTTCAACTTAGCGGCCGTAACAGGATCTAATTCCTTGTCTAAATGCAGTTCTAAGCATTTATCAATAAAGACTCGGGCCATGGTTACCGTGGAAGACATTTCAGCCAGTTTAAACTGAGTATTTTGAAAAGATGCGATGGGTTTATCAAAGGCTTTACGATCTTTCACATACGTTACCGTTTGCTCAAGAATAGATTCAGCACAGGCGATCGCGGATAAAGAAACAGACAAGCGCTCTTGAGGAAGCTCTTGCATTAGGTAGATAAATCCCATGCCTTCTGTACCTAATAAATTTTCTTTTGGAACCTTCACGTCTTGGAAAAACAATTCAGAGGTGTCCTGAGCTTTCATACCAATTTTATTCAGGTTCTGGCCCTTAACAAAACCTTCAGTACCCGCTTCGAGCAACAATAAGCTAGTGCCTTTTGCACCTGCGCTAGGGTCAGTTTTAGCAACCACAATAACAAGATCTGCAAGCTGGCCATTGGTAATAAAAGTTTTTGAACCATTAAGAATATAGTGTTCACCATCGTTGCTCAAAACAGCGTTGGTTTTAACACCTTGTAAATCAGAACCCGTGCCAGGTTCTGTCATGGCAATCGCAGTAATTATTTCACCGTTCACACAACCTGGTAAGTATTTTTGTTTTTGTTCTTCAGTGCCATACGCCATGAGATAAGGTACGGCGATGTCAGAGTGCAAGCCAAAACCGATGCCGGTTAAACCAAAATTAGCGACTTCTTCAGCAACGATTGCGTTATAGCGAAAATCGACTTCTACGCCGCCATAAGCTTCCGGTACGGTAGGGCTTAAATAACCCATCTGCCCTGCTTTTAGCCAAAAATCACGGGAGACTTGGCCGTCTTTTTCCCACTGCTCGTGATGTGGGACCGCTTCCTCTAATAAGAACTTACGGAAGCTATCGCGAAACATTTCTTGTTCAGAATCAAATACAGTACGTTTAATCATGGTATGCCCTTTTTATTTTTAATAATTATTTGTAACAAATTTAAGTTAATAATTAGTGACTATTACTTATCTTTAAATACTGACTTATCTTCAAATATTAAATTGTCTGTCGCCATTTTTTTTAACAAGGTCGGAACTCGGAAGCGTTCACCACAGGTTTCGAATAAGTACTCTGCGCGTTCGATAAAAGTATCGAGTCCCGTTTGATTTATAAACTGTAAAATACCCCCAGTCCAAACGGGAAAACCAATTCCCATGATGGAACCGATGTTGGCATCACGAACGCTGGTTAATACGTTTTCTTCAAAGCAACGCACGGCTTCTATTGCTTGAATGTAGAGTAAGCGATCTTTAATTTCTGCCAAGTCTAAGGTTATGTTTTTGTCTTCAAACGTTTCTTTTAAGCCTGTCCAAAGATGCTTCTTTGCGTTTTCTGAACTCTCTTTAGTTGGATAGTTATAAAATCCTCCGCCGGCTAACTTTCCAGTACGTCCCAATGCAACCATTTCATCAATCGTTTTTTCGGCAGGGTGGTGAATGAAGTCTTTACTCTCTGCTGCCATATCTAGCATGGTCTGTTTACGAATTTTTGTGACCAGCGTTAAACTAACTTCATCGGTCACTGCGAGTGGGCCGACAGGAAAGCCTGCTAAAAAAGCGGCATTTTCGATCGCCGCTGCTGGTATACCTTCACCCAACATGGCAATACCTTCATTCGCGAAGGTGCCAAATACTCGCGATGTATAAAAACCGCGACTGTCGTTGACTACAATCGGAACTTTACCAATCTGTTGAACATAGTCATAAGCTAAGGCTAATGTTTCTTGTGAGGTTTTCTCACCACAGATGATTTCTACCAAAGGCATCTTGTCTACAGGAGAAAAAAAATGCAGACCAATAAAGTTTTCTGCACGCTTTGAGGCTTCAGCTAAACCAGTGATCGGTAGGGTGGAGGTATTTGATGCAAAAACAGCTTGAGTCGATAAATGAACTTCGGCTTCTTGAGTTACCTTGGCTTTTAATTCACGATTTTCAAAAACCGCCTCAATCACCAGATCGCAACCCGCCAAATGTTGCGCATTGTCTGAAGATAATATGGCATTGAGCAGTGCGTCGCGCTTGTCTTCGGTTAAACGCCCTTGTTTTACTTTTTTATTAACAATGTTTTCAGAATACGCTTTGCCTTTCTCTGCACCTTCAAAACTTACATCTTTTAAAACAACTTCAATGCCTTTCAATGCCGATGAATACGCAATACCTGCACCCATCATTCCTGCACCGAGTACACCCAGCTTAGTAATCTTTTTGCGAGGAATATTATCGGGGCGAGCGGCACCGGCTTTAATCTCATTCAATTGAAACCAAAAAGTCCCCATCATATTTTTGGCGATTTGACTGCACACCAACTCAACAAAATAGCGTGATTCAATACGCATTGCGGTATCAATATCAACTTGCAGGCCTTCAATCATCACCGCAATAATTGATTCTGGTGCAGGTAAGGTGCCTTTCGTTTTTGCTCGAATCATAGTCGGAGCAATCGGTAATATTTTTGCTAAAGCTAGCTGGCTGGGTAGGCCGCCAGGAACCTTATAGCCCTTAACATCATAAGGCTGCTGGGCTTTTTCCACAGGATTTGAATGGCTTTTAATCCAATTAATCGCAGATTCGAGCATAGCGACCGGTGAATCAACCACCTCATTAATTAAACCAAGTTCCAAGCCTTTTTCTGGTGAAAATTGTTTACCTTCTAGTAAATAAGGCATTGCCGCTTGCACACCTAATAAACGCGTCATTCTAATTACGCCACCACCGCCCGGTAATAATCCCAGAGTGACTTCCGGCAAACCTAACAGGATGTTTCTTTTATTTAAAGCAATGCGGTAATGACACGCTAAGGCAAGCTCCCAGCCGCCACCTAAAGCCGCACCATTAATACAGGCGACTACTGGTTTTTCTTGTGTTTCTAATTCGCGTAGGGCCAGTTTTAAACGATTCACCATGTCGTATAAAACATGGGCGTCTTCTTTTTTCGTCGTATATAAATCGTTGAGATTTCCTCCCGCAAAAAACGTCGATTTAGCCGAACGAAAAATCACTCCAGCGTAATCGTCTTGGCGAAGCTTTTCTACAGCATTGGATAATGAATCGGTAAATTCATTATCCATCAAGTTAGTACTGGCATTCGGCTTATCAAGAATCAGGTGCACTATGTTGTGCTGATCTTTTTCGTAAATTACAGAATTAGTTGTCATTATATTATCTCCTAAACCCGTTCAATAATCGTGGCGATGCCCATACCGCCACCGACGCATAAGGTCACTAGGCCTACTTTTAAATCTCTGGCTTCGAGTTCATCTAACAAGGTGCCTAAAATCATGGCACCGGTTGCCCCTAAAGGATGACCCATGGCAATCGATCCGCCATTGACGTTAACAATCTCTTCACTGATGCCCATTTCATCGATAAAGCGCATGACCACCGAAGCAAACGCTTCGTTTACCTCAAATAAATCAATATCCGAAATATCCATGTCCGCTACTTTTAACGCTTTACGCGCTGCGGGAGCAGGGCCGGTTAGCATAATGGTCGGTTCCGATCCAACCACGGCTGTCGCGACTATGCGAGCCCGTGGCTTCATACCAAATTGATTGCCAGCCGCTGCGCTGCCAATCAAAACCGCTGCTGCGCCATCGACAATGCCAGAGGAGTTGCCTGGGCTATGAATATGATTAATAAATTCAACTTGTGGATAACGTTCTTTTGCCACGTTATCAAAACCCATGTCACCCATCATTTTAAAAGAAGGTTTAAGCTTGCCCAATGATGCAATCGAGCTGTCAGCACGAATCAATTCATCCTGTTCAAGCAAGATAAGACCGTTACGATCTTTAACTGGAATAATCGATTTTTTAAAGGCGTCTCTTTTCCAAGCGGCTGCGGCTTTATGATGGGAGCGCATGGCAAAGGCATCAACGTCTTCACGGGAATAACCACCAAGCGTTGCAATCAAATCAGCGCCAATCCCTTGTGGCATAAATTTCGTGGCAACATTTGTTTCGGGGTCCATTGCCCACGCACCACCATCACTGCCCATTGGCACCCGTGACATAGATTCAACACCACCCGCGACTATTAAATGTTCCCAGCCAGAACGAACTTTCATCGCTGCGGTATTAACCGCTTCTAATCCTGAGGCGCAAAAGCGATTGAGTACTACTGCCGCGACATCATCGTGCCAACCCGCTGCTAATGCCGCGGTTTTTGCAATTACCGCGCCTTGGTCACCGACCGCGGTCACACAACCGATTACAATGTCATCGACGTCGGCGGTATTAAATTGATTACGTGCTTGCAGGCTTACCAACAAGTCACTAAGCAGTGTAATCGGCTTAACTTCATGAAGGGCTCCACTCGTTTTACCGCGACCGCGGGGAGTTCGAATTGCATCAAATATTAGAGCTTCAGTTGTCATAGAAATATCTCGTAAAAATTAGACACGTTTATTTCGGCGCCATTCTTAAAGCAGAATCGATTCGAATAACTTCGCCATTAAGGATTGGGTTTTCCACAATATCTCTCACCAAACGGCCAAACTCAGCAGGCTTACCTAAGCGAGATGGGAAAGGCAGAGTAGACGCTAAGCTATCTTGAATTTCTTGTGAGAAAGACTCCATCATAGGCGTCTTAAACAGCCCCGGTGCAATGGCCAATACACGAATACCAAATTTGGCCAATTCACGAGCCGCAGGTAAGGTCATCGCGACAATGCCGCCTTTTGAGGCAGAATAAGCGGCTTGGCCGATCTGCCCTTCAAACGCTGCAACCGATGCAGTAGAAATAATCACGCCACGTTCACCATCGACATTGGCTTCACGGTCTTTCATTTGGTCAGCGGCCAAGCGCAAAATATTAAAAGAGCCAATTAGGTTTACTTGAATAACTTTGCTAAAAAAGTCGAGGGGCATTGGACCTTCACGACCAATGATGCGACCGGGAGAGCCAATACCGGCGCAGTTTACTGCAATACCACAGGGGCCATGGGCATCTTTAGCTGTTTGCATCGCTTGTTCAGCACTGTCGCCCCGGGTGACGTCGCAATAAACAGCGATAGCGCCAATGTCTTTAGCAACCGCTTCGGCTTTATCCATTTGCACATCAAATAAGGCTACCTTGGCGCCTTGGCTGGCGAGAAATCTTGCGGTTGCTTCACCTAAACCCGAAGCACCACCGGTAATCACAGCAGGAACACCTTTAATATCCATTTAAACTATCTCATTTTTATATTTGTATAATGTGGATTATTGTAAGTTTGTATAGATAATGGCGAAAATAATGGAGGCAAGCAATGTCATAAAGGGCTAACTTATTACCATAAACGGACATTTTGTATGAAATAGAATCTAGTTATCCTAATATAAATATCTTAAACGGACATTTTAGGCTCTTTCAATAACGGAGAGGAATAGCAGGCGATGAGCAATGAAGAATGAATAAAAAGACTCATACCATTTCACCCTACTACCAAGCGGCGGCCATACGGGGCGCTAAGCGGTTAAATTATGATACGGATGCTTTATTATATGCGGCAGGCTTAGATAAGCTCGGTTCTGAAGGCCTAATGCCCGAAAGACTGGCGCCCGAAAAAGTCACCCGCCTCATTCGTTCTGTATGGCAGGGGATGGATGACGAATTCATGGGTTTTACTGAGCAACGTTGTAAACCAGGGGTGTTTGCGATTATGGCGCGGCAAGCGATTCAGTGTCAGACATTACGCGAAGCGTTGGTTCAAGGGACGCATTTTTACGATCTTATTCGCAATGATGTCGGTATTAGCTTTCAAGAACAGGGAGAAGAAGCGGTATTAAGCTTTTATTTAAAAGACGAGTCATTGGACCCTGATCACTTTATGGTCGAATTCTTTTTATTAACTTGGCATCGGTTTTCTATCTGGCTGGTGGGGCAAAAAGTGCCACTGAGGTACGCTAACTTTAACTACTCCGCGCCTGACCATGTTAAAGAATATAGTTTGTTCTTTCCCTGTCATTGTCGCTTTAACCAAAGTGTAAATAGCATCGTATTGGATTGCAGTGCGCTATCACTGCCAATAAAAAAACAGGCGCTAGAATTAAAACAGTTTCTTAAAAATTCTCCCGCCGACCTACTCAGCAAACCCATATTCCACAGTACCTTTACCACCCAAGTGATGAACTATATGGGAGAGTACATGATCAACACAATGATAAAGAGCACGACAGAGACAATGCCACTGATCGAACAAGTAGCGGTCTAT
Source organism: Oleispira sp. (assembly GCA_047612075.1). Classification (GTDB taxonomy): domain Bacteria; phylum Pseudomonadota; class Gammaproteobacteria; order Pseudomonadales; family Oceanobacteraceae; genus Oleispira. Next base: position 377,065 of record JBLGAF010000002.1, on the reverse strand, counting down.
TTTAATATGAGCTCACGTAACTTACGTCGACGTTTAAAAGAAGAAAGCAGTAGTTATCAAAGTATAAAAGATACTTTGCGGCAAAATCATGCGATGAAGCTGCTTAACAATAAAGACCTCGCAATTAATCAAATTGCTCGCGAAGTCGGATTTAATGAACCTGCTGCGTTCACCCGAGCCTTTAAGCAATGGACGGGACAATCTCCGCGCCACTACCGAGAACAAAGACACCCTGTATATGGAACTGAATGACGACCAGCTGATGATTCAAATGGTGGCTTCAAAGTTGCTGTCGTTGAACTCGCGGTGAGGGGATCAGTTAAATATGAGACTTTATTGTAAGTCTTTGAATTCACCACTGAAGTTTGCGTCGTACACTTCACCGGTAACAGCCATCAACACAAAAAGGCTTTTTTTCTCTTCGTTATTATCTAACTTAACGATGTAATAGCCTACGCCTGTTACGTGCAGTGACGATTGCGCTGCGGGTAAGTTCAACCAGCTTTTGGATAGCTGACCAAACCCTAAACCTGGATCTAAGGTGGTGAATTGATTGGCAACGTCAGTCGCGACTATTTGTGCTTTCTCCCCAGAGATAGGGCCATGGCTGCCACCGTGGCCAAGCGCGGTTGCTGAAAATAATACGCAACTTAGAATTAATGCAAAGAGTTGTTTCATGATTATTCCTGATTGAAATTGAATTGTTTTTTATAGCCAGATAAACCAGATTCTGCCTTACGCATATCATCATGCACGTGGCTATGGTCGTCTTTATTGAGGGGGAAGTCATCGGCATATTCTGCATGCTGATAGCTGTGCAACTGCATCAATAATAACAAAGCCCCTAAAGCCATGAGTAATCCATTTGCCAGTTTAGAAAACTTGGCAAATGATGCTGTTTTACGCCAGCCAGCAAGTACTACCAGCATAATGGATAACGCCGCGACTTGACCCAGTTCAACTCCTAAATTGAAGGATAATATTTTGAGGACTAAGCTATCATCGCCTAAGGGTAATTCTTGCAAACGGGTGGATAAGCCAAAGCCATGAATCAAGCCAAAAATGAAGACCATCCACATTAAATTAGGCGGTTTCATATCAAGATATTTTTTAAAGCCGTCTAAGTTATCGAAGGCTTTATAACAAACCGTCAGTGCGATCACGGCATCGATTAAATAGAAATTGGCTTGAATGCCCCAGAGCGTGGCAAATAATAAGGTAATTGAATGACCAAGGGTAAAAGCAGTAATAAACTTGATGATGTCGGTGAAGCTGTTTAAAAAAAAGATAACCGCAAAAATAAACAGCAGATGATCATAGCCCGTAACCATATGCATGGCACCGAGCTCAATATATTCTAAGGGCCCGGCGTTGAGGATTCTGAGCTGGTCTTCTGCCGAAATGCCATGACCCCAAGCTGTCATGCCCAATAATAGTAAGGGTAAAACGATCATTAGCTTGCGCATCGCAACCTGCTCTTAATAATTTAAAGAGGGCTATATTGGCAAATAAAGCACAGATCATCAATTAATTTTCTTTTTACTCATTGGTGCCGTAGACATCTGCCTTGCGACCGACGGGCAGGGTGCTTTTAATCGGTAATGTGCTTTCAACCGGAGAAAACGGTGCCAACTGGCGTTTTAACTTATACCAGAGCGGTCCAGAAGACAGAACAGGAATACGACTACGATCGGTTTCATAATTATTCTGCTGCCAATGATGATTAAAGCCATCTAGGTCATCCGATTTATGCAGCTGGCGAACTTCCGTTGATACTTGGGCAATGGCTTTAACATCATTTTCCCAACTGAAACGATTAAAACTTCGGTAATGAAATTGCTCATCAATATAACGATCGCTTAATTGAATGAGATGTTGCATAAGCTGATGGGTAAAATAATTAATATTGGGCTTAGCTAACATAAAACTGATGTATTGAGTGTCTGCAAGCTCCGCCAGTGGTCTTCCTGCTTGAGGTAATAACTTGAGTTCAACCAAATATTCGCCAGTGGGGCGAAACATAAAACTGAATAATTCAAATTGCATACCATCGTAACGAATAGTTTTTAGAATCTTTTCTATATCAACACTGAATATAGAGTCAGTTTGCGTATTATTCGATGTTGGCTGTAACCGTTCTCGGCTGTTGGTCAGCAAAGGTAGGTCATGATGATTATTAAAAGGCGTTGTCATCTTATTTTGATGCTCGAGACGAAACAGTTCACGTATTTCGTGCTCGCGGGCTTTTTTCAAAGCTAAAAAAACCGTTTGTATGATTTCCGAAGAGGGAAGTTGAGGCTCAACCCGCCACTTGCGTCCATAAACCACTTTCTCCTGCGCGCCAGTGCTAGACTTGTAATTATCCGCACCAATGATACCTATTTGCACATAGATTCCAGTGTCATCCTGACTAGCAAATATGGGATACCGAGGATCAAAGTCAATATCCATTAATAGCTGCTCAACAGACTGTAAGTCGTGCTGGTAACTTAAATAGTGCTGCGGGATACAGAAGCGACCATCGGCTAATGCGGCTTTGGGAGCATTATCTAATGCTTTTTCGCCATCAAGTAGTGTTTCAATATTTAGCGTCATTACAAGTTTCTACTAATCAGTGAGTCGCCGGAGCATGTTCATCTAACGTATACGCAAGCATGAGCTTTTTGGTTTCTAATTAGATGCTTAAAAGATGCCCAACTTGGCCGCTATTATTTAGCATGCAACTTCCCCCATATTGCCAAACCATCAAGACCGTTAAAATAATGGCTGACGTTGAGTACACTAAAGATGTTATATCTCCGTGCTTACTTTGGCTTACCGCTATGGTTAACTGAAAAGACTCCACTATCCAATCCAGGGCCAGACCCGCTGCCACTGGAGTTGATGCCGTTGCAGACATACACATAGGAATTGAAATCACGACGGCAACTCACATGGCAAAAATACCGTTACCATATTCGCTTAGCAAGGTAGGTGGCACGAAAGTTTGAATCAGTGCGGCAAAACCGAGTCCGATCAGTAACCAACCCATAAAGTCAGATAATAATTTGCCGTAACCATAAATGACGGCATTCTTCATTTATCGCTGCCGTCACTACCGAACTGTTGGCGCCCAAAAATCTAGTGATCCAGCTATCGGCAACCAGCATACAAATAATGCCGGCAAGCAAAAGCCCTAATAATAAATATGCGGCTGATTCGGTGAACAGAAAAATAAAATTATCGATTATTGCCATCATAACGATGATTCTCTTTTAATGATTTTTTCCTACTAATAAGCCTAAGGACCCTCACACAGGCAAAGTTTTATAAAAGCGTTATTTTTTAATAGGATAGCGAGTATTATCGCTTTATTGGCTAGTCTAAAATACACAAAGCAAAGGTCGATATCTACTCGATATTGAACCTATATAGCAGTTTTGTTAAGTGAAAAATGAAGTTTAGTCACAGCCTCAACACATTTAATGGTTGTAGTTTCAACAGGATTATGGGATTGTCTATATAGATTAAGGTAAATGAATTTGATGAAGTTGTTTTACAGCTCTGTTAAGCTAATTATCACATCTTTGTGACTGAACTGGTGAATTCAGTTATAACTTAAATATTTCACCAATAATGAAGAGTAAAGAGCATGAGTAAAGGTATCGTTAAGTGGTTTAATGCCGATAAAGGTTTCGGTTTTATTACACCTGAAGATGGCAGCAAGGATCTTTTTGTACACCATTCAGAAATCCAAGCTGGTGGCGGTTACGCAACTTTGAACGACGGCCAAGCTGTTGAATTTGAAGTTGGCGAAGGTCAGAAAGGACCTTGTGCAAATAAAGTTGTAGCTGTTTAAGCTCCAACCTAAAGCACGTGAAGCAGTCGGTCGGCTTTCGCCGTCCACTGCTTTGTGCCAGTTTTTTGAATGTTCGTATCCCATCTCTCCTATATTTTTAACAGATTTTCTGCCTTCTCCCCCGCATCAATAATATTCTTATCGTTATTATCTATTAACTAGCAACAATGCTGCTGTGCTCCAATCCTTGAATTGTTTTACATGAATTATTTATATTAAAAGGTATATAGCTTGTTAGCCCTCAACCAACTTTCATCGATCGATGAAAATAGCACGAACGACGAAACGCTTTTTGGCCTTATCGCTCAAGATATTGAAAATCAAGGTTACAGCATACGTCATGGTGCACTACCTGAAGCTTTAGCAAACAATTTATTTCATCACCAGCAATCTCTCGCCGCAGAAAAATGTAAAAAAGCAGGTGTTGGACGAGGTGATCAGTATCTAGAAAATGAGTTTGTGAGAACTGATGAGATTTGTTGGATCAATGGCGAAACTGAAATAGGCAGGCATTGGTTAGACTGGTCGGCAAGTCTACAAGTCTTCTTAAATCGTCGCTTATTTCTCGGTCTATTCTCATTCGAAAGTCACTTTGCCCACTATGGCCCAGGAGACTATTACAAGCGTCACTACGATGCCTTTAAAGGTGAAGCGAACAGAGTTTTATCGGTTGTTGCCTATTTCAATTCGGGCTGGACAGCCACCGATGGTGGAGAACTTGTAATTTATGAAAATGATCACGACAAAGAAGGGGTAAAAGTAGTGCCGTTGTTTGGCACTATAGTGACGTTCTTAAGCGAAGAATTTCCTCACGAAGTATTAGCGGCGAATCGAGATCGATATTCTATTGCGGGCTGGTTTCGAATAAATGCCTCAGTATTTGATCGTATTGATCCACCGTTATAGTAAGGGAGAAACTATAGATCCGTCGAGTTGTTTGACCTTGCATCCTTTTGACCTAACAAAAACACCACAAAAGGCACACAGTAAGTCAATATTGCAGAGAACCAACGTACCTCAGTATCGGCAAATAACGCATCATACTGATTTATCAGCAATAATAGCGTTCCCACGACTAGAGCTACTTTCAACGCTGATAAATATACAGTTAAGGAAAAGCGGGGCAACATATTGGCTCTCTATTTAAAAATTGGCGAGATACGTATTTTCTTTTATACAGTCTAAACGACTGTTATATCATTGCGCTGCTTAATAAGCCCGCACCAGAAAGAAATAACAAGCTTTTACAGGCCAGCATAAAATTCTTTTCGCTAATTTTTGTGTGTAAGCGGTATCCTAGCCATACACCGATAAGGCTAAACGGTAGCAAAATAATATCGATCAGTAATAGCGAAGGCGCTGATAAAGTGGGGTCTAATGCAAAAGAATCCCACTGGCCGGTTAAGCTGTAAGGTATTACCTTAACGATATTCATCACAGCAAAAAAGACAGCAGCAGTAGCCAGCCAATTACGTTTCGGTAGTCGACGAGTGGCTAAATAAATATTGATGGGGGGTCCGCCAGAATGAAGCAGTGTACTGGTCAACCCGGAAATAACGCTCCAAATTAATCCAGCGTGAGGCAATCGACCTAATAACGGTGTTAATCTCTTCCATGAAGCAAAGGCAATACAAAAAATACCAAGTAAAAGCTGTAATAAATTGCTCGGTAGTTCCCCTAACAAATAAGCACCCGCGACAATACCAATCAATGCGGCCGGCACAATCGTTATTAATTCTTGCCAACAAACCGTCTGCCAGTAGTACTGCATTGATTTAGCATCCATGACAATCAGCAGCGGTAACATTAATGCTGCTGCCATAGGAACTGGAATTACCAGTGATAATAGCGGAACGGCAATCACCCCTGCGCCTCCTGCAAAACCAGATTTTGAAATACCTGTTAAAAGCACCCCAGCAATGGCTAAGCCCCAGAATAATGGATTGTCTAAAAGTAATGAGCTCACCAAAAGTGATGGGCTATCCCAAATTAATGTCAAATTTTCAGTTGTATTCATGATATTTCGTTTTATTGCCTACTTTATTTTGCAGGCAATTCAAACCAAAGTGCCACTAAACCTGCGTGCCCAGCAGTAATCGACAACTGATCTTCTATTAAACCTAAGCCGTCCCCTGATTTTAATACACGTTGTTTATCTAATATTTGCTGGTCACCGACCGCACTTCCTTCCATAACATGCAAATAACCAATATGCTTTTGGGCTACTAAATCATAGGTTTCCCCTGGCTCTAACTGCAAGCGGAAGAGGTTGATATCTTGATTGATGCTAAGGCTGCCATCACGGCCATTAGGAGTCACCAGTGGAGTCATTGTCGAAGACTGCACAACAGGCATTTGTTCATAGCTAGGCTTTACTCCTTTTAAATTTGGGCTTATCCAGATTTGTAAAAATTTCAACGGTTCGGTTTTTGAGGCATTAAACTCTGAATGCATAATTCCTGTGCCAGCGGTCATTCTTTGCACATCCCCCGCAGGCACAATAAACTGATTTCCCATGCTGTCTTTATGCTCTATAGATCCCTCTAATATATAAGAGATGATTTCCATATCACGATGACCGTGATTATCGAAACCGGCCCCAGGGGCGACTATGTCATCATTGATAACTCTTAATACCGATATACCCATATGATCAGGATCGTAATAGTTGCCAAATGAAAAAGTATGCAGACTTTTTAGCCAACCGAAGTTAGCGTTGCCTCGCGCAGTGGCTGCTCGAAAATAAAACATAATCGTTCCTCAAAATTGCTTAGGTATTATTTAGATAACCCCCTATGTTGATACAATATTTTCTCGGCCATGGGGCAGATTGAAATCCTGATAAGGTCCTAGTGGAATAACACCGGTTGGATTAATAGTAGGGTGGCTAGCGTAATAATGGGTTTTTATGTGTTTAAAGTTAACCGTCTCCGCAATTCCTGGCACTTGATACAGTTCGCGCACATAACCACTAATTGCTGGGTAATCTGCTAGCAGCTGTCTATTGGTTTTAAAGTGGCCAAAATAAACTGCATCAAAACGAATCAAGGTGGTAAACAAACGCCAGTCTGCTTCGGTTAATGTTTGGCCGACTAAATACCGTTGAGTAGACAGTAAGTTCTCTACCCAATCCAACGCAGCAAACAATTGATGAAAAGCTTCTTCATAAGCGACTTGGCTTGTCGCGAAACCTGCACGGTAAACGCCGTTATTGATACTGTCATAAACACGATCGTTGATCGTGTGAATCGAGTCATGCAATTCTGCTGGATAATAGTCATCAGTATTGCCTGTTAGATGATTAAACGCAGAATTAAACATACGAATAATTTCAGATGATTCATTACTCACAATTGTTTCAGTTTGCTTATCCCACAAGATAGGAACGGTAACTCGACCTTCGTATTGGTTATCGGCCTTCAAATAAAGTTGATAGGCATATTTGAAATCGTATAGCGTGTCGGGTTGGGAATCAGAGAATTCCCACCCGTTTTTTAACATAACCGCATCGACTATTGTGACACCAATGTAATCTTGCAAATCTTTCAACTGGCGAAAGATAAGTGTTCTATGAGCCCACGGACAAGCCAAGGATACGTATAGGTGATAGCGATCTTTCTCGGCTTTAAATCCAACTGCAGCGTTAGAGTTCGCTTCACCATTAGGAGGAACACCGCCATCTGGGGTGAGCCAGCTTCTGAAGCGACTGTCTTGACGACGGAATTCACCGCCGTTATTTTTGGTGTCATACCACTGATCAACCCATTGACCATTTTGTATTAATCCCATAATTTTTATCTCCAATATCTATATCTTAAAAATGTACATGTTTAAGCGAGTTTAGTGAGTCATGCTTGTTGGTTAGACTTTTGTACTTGATAAAAATGCTTTATCAATACTGAAACTGCCCGCCCCTCTGACAGCCAAAGCTGCACAAATTACCAGCAAGGCAAGGGCAAATTCGAAACCGTTAGTGGCCATAAAAAAACCATTTTCTAGATGAACAGCTACAATGGCTACGATCATAGTAATGGCTAATATTAAAGCTGCAGGGCGAACTAAAAGTCCCACTATAAGCATCAAACCGGCAACGAATTCTGCACCGCCCGCAAGACTTGCCATCAAAATACCTGGTGCTAATCCAATTGAATCCATCCATCCCGCCGTACCTTCTAAGCCATAGCCGCCAAACCAACCAAACAGTTTTTGACTGCCGTGCGCTGCGAAAATGATACCTGCACCAATGCGAATAGGCAGAGTGTCTAGACCAGGGCTTGAAGTACTAATGGTATTTAATAATGCTTTCATAATAATCTTCCTAATGTGTTTTGAAGTGTTTCTGATTTGATGCAATTATTGTATAGCGCAAAAAAAATTCCAAAAAGAGCTATTATCTGTTTAGAATGATCTAAATATTAGAACAAAGGATGTTGAGTATGAGCAGCAGAAACCCAATCACTATTGAGGTTTTAGAGACCTTAGATGCTATCGATAGGCGTGGAAGTTATGCAAAAGCAGCTGAAGAGCTGAATAAAGCTACCTCAGCAGTTTCCTACGCCGTACAGAAACTAGAAGAGCAATTAGATATTGCTCTGTTCCAGCGCCAAGGTCGACGCTCTGTACTAACTCCTGCGGGGCAATTAATACTGCAAGAAGGGCGAAAGATTCTGTTAGCCACTTCCCGCTTAGCTAATACTGCCAAAGAAGTCGCGACGGGATGGGAACCAAAAATACGGGTAGCCATAGAATCAACCCTGAACTCGCCCGTGTTATTTCAAGTATTGGCTGATTTTTTAGAAGTTCACGACGGTGTTGAAATAGACCTGTCAGAGAGCGTACTCAATGGCGGTTGGGAAGCTCTTGATGATGATCGGGTCGAGCTGTTAGTCGGTGTACCTGGGCCAGTGCCATCGCAAAAAGGCTTTCGTGCAATACCTATAGGAAACAGTGATTTGATCCCAGTAATTGCGGCATCACATATTCAAGCTGGGCTGGCCCAAAATCCTACAACGCTGGCAGCGATATTGCCTAAGCTAAGACGCATCATTACTCATGATACTTCGATGTTTGAAATCGCCCGCAGTGAAGGATTAACGAACAAAGGTTTAGGCAGCACTGGGCAGAATTTTTATGTAAAAAACTTTTATGTACAAAATATCGATCAAAAACTCGAAGCTATATTAGCTGGCATTGGCATTGGTCATATGCCACGTAAACGAATTCAACGATATTTAGACAACGGAGAATTGAAAGAACTCATGCTGGCTAACACCAGTACTCATGAATACTTTATGGCTTGGAAGATTAGTAATAAAGGCAAAGGCCTGCGGGCATTAACGCAACTACTGGCTGCGACTCATTGGTAGCTATAAACACGCTTTATATTGTAAGTATGATGCGACATCTAATTTTGCTTTCGCTGCTATTAGTACTTACTCATGTCTATCGTTAAGGAATTTCATGTTTAACTTTAGAGCCACTGTGACCCGTTTTTATAAGTATTCTAAAAACGTTCAAGAGACCATCTAATTGCCATCAAGCCAATGGCTAGCGATGCGCATTGAACTCCCCAGCGTCGGTACCAGTGCTGTTGACTAAAGAAAAATAACAAAGGCAGTACAACGATCAATATTACAAGCTGGCCAATTTCAACACCCAAATTAAAAGCAAAAACCGCTAATAATTTTTGGCTTGCAGGTAAACCTACTTCCTCAAGTACCCCCGCAAACCCCATGCCGTGCAACAAACCAAAAGCAAAAGTGATCCAGCCAAGCTTAAACACAATGGGCCAAACATTATTGAGAGCAGCCAATAAAACAGAAATAGCAATACCTAATTCTACCCAGCGACTATCAAAATTGATAAGGCCAGCGGCGGTCGCGGTTAAGGTTATGGTATGCGCCAAAGTGAAAGCAGTGACAATCCAAGCAGTATCACGAAAAATCTGTGCCGGTTTAGCGATAGCAAACCAAGTTCCATTTTTTCTAAACAGTGCGCAGGTTAACAACAATGCCAACAGAAACAGAATGTGGTCTGTGCCTTTCCAAATATGAATGATGCCTTGATAGGTATACTCATTAAAGGTATCGAGCCACTGACTTTGTGATAGGTCGACTAGTAATAGCGGATTTTCATAACTGATCACTCTTGAATACTGATACTGATCGCCGTCAATGTTAACGATGGCTTTATGATCTGAGTCGATGTCAAAAAAAGCTTGATAGTTAATGGTTAGCGGCCCTGATGATTGGCAGGACGAAGAAAACTGGCTTACCAAATAACCTTCATTAAAATGATTATCAATTTGCTGTGTACCATCAAACATTAAAGGACAGTCGTTATCACCGCTAATAGATAACGATGCACGTAAAAAATCTACGATTGCCAATTGATTTGCCTGCAATTCTGACCAGGTCAACTGCCCATCTTGATTCAGATCAATGGCTAGTTTTTGATTCACATCAAAAAGTCTGACTTGCCAAGAACCGTCTATTTGACCTTCTGCATTAATAGTCATCGACAAATAACTGGTACTCATTTGGTGAGCATGGCCGGTATAACTAATGCACAACATTAGTAATACAAATAAGCCTCGGAAAAAGAAAGGGGGTATAAAATTTTTCACCTATTATTCCTAATGTTTTTGCGGCGGCCAATCAGCTGCCTTGGTTTTTTTGCCAAAGATCAGTTGCTTGATCGAGTAGGTTGCGGTCGTCATGTTGCTTAGCTACTTGCCAATTAACTTCGGCCCAATAAAGCGCTTTTTTAGGTTGAATATTTACGACCAAGTAATAGCGGGCTAGTTCTGCCGCGTGTAAGCTGTCTTTTCTCAATTCACGCAAGGTTACTCGTTGTGCGAATATGTTTTGCCAGTAAGGCAGCTTAGAACTCTCTTTTTCTGCCATCGACAAGCGCAGGAGTAAAGCGTCATCTTGAATAGGGTGAGCATTTACGATGGGTGCCAGGCGTAATAATATCTTGTCATACTTTAATAAAGCCAATTGAGTATCTGCCCATAGGGCCAAAACACTCACGGATGCGGTATTAAGATTGAAGGATTTTAAATGGGTATCCGCTGCTGCTGGCATATCGTTTCGTAGTGCCATATCCGCCAGCATTTGTACAATCCATTGTTGTTCTGGACTATCGGCCAGGCCTTGAGAGGTATAGAGGCGGTTGAGTTCCTGGTAGCTTTTGTCTAATTGACCATCCTGACTTGCGACATCTAATGCACAAGCTGAAAGCACCATAATATTGGCACTGCCTAGCATCGCTAGACAAGCTTGTTTAGCTAAATTGGCATCACCTTGCACCATATGGATATTAGCTTTTAATAACCAGCTATTAGTATCTTCAGGGTTAAGCGCTAGGGCGTCGTCTAAATACTTGAGGGCACTATCAAATTGGTGCTGATGCTGCAGTACTCGAGCATAAAGATAAGACAACTCAGCTGATATTTGGGTATTTTGAGCTAGCTGCGATTGCAACCATGTTTTGGCGTGGCCATAGCGATAATCTGATTCACCGGGATATTGACCTTGTTCGATAAACTCACGAACTCTTTTTAAATTAATAACTTCTTGCTTGTTATCCAGCACTTGCCACGTCGCCACGACAGTACTGCCATCGGCAGGTGTGTAAGGGGCCGCAATACTCGGTAGATGCAAGCCAAAGGCGCAAACACCTACCCAGATTAATAATAATTTTTTTACGGCTTTTTTCATTTAAACTCCACACTGCCGTCCTTGGCTAGTGATTTTCTTAGTTATTTATCTGAAGTCATGGCTTATATTATCGAGAATATTCAGCGCCATCAGATAAAAGATCGTTATAAAAGTTAATTGAAGTGACATCATTTTGTATTGTCAGGCCATTAAGTCGCAAAGGTTCTGACTCACTTGCTTGCGCAAATGCCGCACGACTCAATTCAGAAAACTTTTCAATCTGCGGTGTATCAACCTGAGGTAGATCAGCCACCGTGTTATTATTGTTACTATTACTGCTGCTGTAGTTACAGCCTGACAGCAGTACTGTGCCTAACAGCGTAATTCCTAAAGATATATGCATCATTCTCATCGTAATACTCCTTATTTAGAGCCTGAGATCGGCGTGTTCAAGTATGGAAATACATTTAACGTATCCATTGCACTTATTGGCGCGCCATCTGTGAATGCTTGGTCACCGACACTTGCATCTTCGCTCGTGCATAAACCTAAGTCAGTCTGTACTCCATTAACAGGGATTGGGTAGCATAAGCGGCCCATCACTACGCGTAATGCGATATCAACTACGTCATCACCTGGTCTACGTCCATTCGGGAAACCCGCCAAGTCATCACCCACTACACCGAAGGTTGATTGATCAGCTTGCACAGTTGCCGCGATTGCGGTGTTCAAACGTAACATTTCTGATGGTGTAACTGTCTCCAGTTGGTTTACACCCGGAAAGCCAGTTAAAAACGCAGCGATTAAATCTTCACGAGGAAAATTCGTAGGTGCTAGGGTTTCAATATTGGCGCCTAGCGTAGTGTTCACCGCATCTTTGAACAGAATATTTAATAATTCTGGCAAGCTTGGGTGGGTAACGTAATCAATAAACTGACCATCACCGTTTGGATAAGCTGTTGAAAATGTATCTTTGTCTTTTAGACCGATGACAAGTTCGTTGACCAATGGGCTACCTAAGCGAGACACCTGAGTTAAGGCACCACCATTGACTTCTGTATTACCAAAATCAGCTTGTGGGTTTAAGATACGCGCTTGCGGTAAGCTGGCAGTTGTCCAAGCACCAATAGTGCCGTTTCCTTCACCTGTAACACATGATTTAGGCAGCTCGATAGAGATAGACGTTACGTTTTTATCTAACAGATCGTCATTTGCTGTGTCCTGAGTGATACCACCTGGGAAACCATTACTATCGTTAGCGCCGGCTGAACTATCGCCTTCAAGAGGTACGTAGTTTACTAGATCAAAGGTTTTACCTAGGTTAACCACAAACGCGTCTTTACGCTGACCAACAAATACTTTACCTGGCGCTTCACAACCTTGCAGGCTGAATTCGTGAATAAAGGTATTTGCATAATCTGTATATGCAGCTGTATCGCCCAGTGATTTGTTACCGATGTAATCCAACGGTTTGTTAAACGTCGAGCTCGAGTCTGAGTTATTTCTAACTGATTCGGTTCGCGATGGATTCCTTTGTGACCCTTCTACCAGAGTTAGCTCATAAGATTCGAAAAAGTTTGCATTGCCTTGATCTGCTGCAGTAATACCACCGATATTCTTTAGGGGTACCGCGACTGAGCGTTGGTTGCCTTCTGGCCCAACAGTTAAAGCAATTCCTTCGTTATTGTTTGCTAGCTTATTGGTAAATTTGAATTGAAAGGTTAAGTCCTCATTAGCATCACCGTCATTATCGATATGAATGCTGTAAACCGCTGCCGGGTCCATAGCGAAATAGTTTGGGCCGCCGTAAGCATCTTGTAGAGGAATATAGTTAGCGATTAATGTAACGAAGTCTCCACGATTAGCCTCATAACTATTAAATGCATAAAAATCGGTAGAATCTAACGTCGGGAATCGAGTCAGATTTGGCGCTTCTCTGTGGCTAGAGGCCATTACACTGGCACTCAGTAAACTCATGCAGCCTATGCTTGCAATTAGCGATGCTGTAAGTACTTTCATAACATGGTCCTTTTATTCATAGTTATTTATACGTTCACAGTAATAAACGTCCGGGCTTAAAATCTGGATGCACATATTTTAAAAATAAATAAATAAATAAATAAACTTCATTATTCCTTCAATGAGACTGAGCGAAAGGCAAAAAAAAGCGAGTACATCTCTGTACTCGCCATTAAACTATATTGTTACTTCACCAAGGCGGTAGCCTTTATAAAATCGCTAGTTTTGAGGTATATAGGACTTTAGTAGGCAATCCATTAGGTGAGCCATTTAAAGGTTCAATACTGACAGCCAGCGCCACAATGTCCATAGCGTTAAATTGTGCATGCTTAGGCAATGATATCTTGCCTGACTGGGGCAATAATCCTAAAGAAATTGGATTCTTAACACCTTTAGCGACTATCCATAACTCAAAGTCCTTATTAGGAACCGGGGTGAGTTTATTGGTTGCAACTACATCAATGGTGTTTTCGTTTATTTCAATCAACCATAAAGTATCTGCTTGCTCACTTTGCATTACCGCGATTTGTTGCGGCACAGTGACTCCCGTATTTTGCGTATCAAATAGGGCGATTGCCATCAGAATAGTCGCCGCCGTTGCCAGCGCAGTTACACTTTTCCAAACACGATTGAACGATGTATTAATGTTAACAACTTTTTTATCATTAACCTTTTTTTGATCGCTAACATTAATGGAGACCACACTTCCTGCAGAATCAAACATTAATTGCTGCTTAATCGAGCTCCATACTTTAGCGTCAGGTTCGATGGGCGTGAGTTTTTCATTCAGACCAGACAGCTGCTGTTCCCATAACCAAGTTGCTTCCCGCAGACTAGGGTATTGCAACATCAGTTGTTGAAACCTACGGCGAGCGCCGCCGCGTAATGTACCTAATACATACTCTGCTGCTAAGGCATCTCTGAGTTGAGGATTTGTATAATTCATAGTGCTAAACACCTGTGCAATTTTTGCAAGCCACGTCGTATTAGGCTTTTAATACTGCCTAGTGGAATATCTAAATGTCCAACGACTTCATGGTGAGATAACCCATTATAATAGGCTAAATGTATTGCTTGTTTTTGTTGTTCTCCTAGTTCACTCATGCAACCATCTAGTTTGGTCTTATTCACGTCAGGTCCATCATCAGTGTGAATCTCAGGTTCCGGAACGTCAAATTCTTCAGGAAGTTGATCTTCTTTTCGTACTTTTTGGTACCTCAACATGTCTAAAGCTCGATAACGCACAATACTGATCATCCAAGTAAGAACAGCTCCTTTACCATGCTGATATTCTGCTGCGTTATGCCAGATTTTTACATAAGCTTCCTGTAGCACTTCTTCGGCTAGCTCTCGTCGCCCGAGCATTTTTAAGCTAACGGCGAACAATTGACCACTGGTTGTATTATACAAGTTAGTAAAGGCCTGTTTATCCCCCTGTGCCGTTGCACTGAGCAGAACCAGAAGTGCGTCTTTATCTATCATCTTATAACTTTCTCGTAGATTTAAATTAGTACTATTGATCATGATACGCACATGACTTAATCTTGGATGCAAGCCGAAGCTGATCCTGACTCTTCAACAACCCTATTCTTCTGATTATTAGACAAACATCCCCCTGATATATGCGCTTAGATAAATTCATCTGCAAAAGTACACATCTAACCAAAGCGGAAGCCGTCCAGCACATTTATGCGGGTGAAGTTATAGTTAATGGCATTACTAGTGGTACCGCTACTGCCAATGTGCAGGGTGATATAACTGAATCAACCCAAGTTCACGAAAATAATATTATTACCTTGAACGGTCAACGTCTTAAGTCACGCCCCTTTCGTTACATCCTTATGCACAAACCTACAGGTACACTGTGTTCAAATACCGATGGCGATTACCCTTCTTTATTCAATTCCCTAAGTATCGACCCAAATATAGAGAAAATCTCTGAGCTGCACATAGCCGGTCGTTTAGATGTTGATACCACAGGCTTGGTATTAATAACCGATGATGGGCGCTGGACTTACAATATAACCCTGCCTAGCAAGCAGTGTCATAAAGTCTATCGTGTTGGATTATCTTATGGGATTGCTGATCAGGCCGTCGAAGCACTTGTCGCTCAGTTTAAACATGGCATTCAACTGCAAGGTGAGCAGCAACTTACCTTACCCGCGATATTAGAAGTACTGACTACAAGCACGCATAATTTAAAGGACCGCGACAGCAAAGAAGTACTGCTTACCATCACTGAAGGTAAATATCATCAGGTTAAGCGTATGTTCGCTGCGGTGGGGAATAGAGTATTGACGCTGCATCGTGAAAAAGTGGGTAAAATTAAACTCGATGTCGAAGTTGGACAATGGCGCTACTTAACGGCAAGCGAAATCAAAGAATTTACACATTAAATCACTAGGCACTTAATCAATCGCTGCCAATTTCAGTATTCACTTTATTGCTGTTATTTGTGTCCAGCCATTCTGGAGCCGGTTGCCAGTGGGTATTCCATTTAATAATTTTATTAGCGGGCATGGGTCTCGCAATGGCATACCCTTGGGCCAGTTCACAGCCTAAATTTAATAATGCTGTGCCATGAGCAATGGATTCGACACCTTCAGCGATAACCTCTCGATTAAACGAAGCAGCCAACCCCACCACGCCCACAACAATGGCTAAATCATCGCTATCTTCCAACATATCTCGCACAAAAGATTTGTCTATTTTAATTAAGTCGGCGGGTAATCGTCTCAAGTAGGTTAACGATGAATAGCCTGTCCCAAAGTCATCAATAGCAAACTTCACGCCCAATTCCAGACATTGTTTCATAATATCAGACACGCCATTTATATCACCAAAGGCACTGGTTTCGAGTATTTCTAGCTGTAAAGCACTAGGGTCAATGCTTGGGTGTTGAGCTAAAATAGATTCTAGACGCGTGGTAAAGTCATGTTGCTGAAGCTGCTGTGCGTCGATATTGACGCTGACCGGGAAATAAGAGCCTTGCTGCACCCAGCGTGTAATCTGTGTTAATGCTTCGTTGATAACCCATTCACCAATATTAATACTAATAGTTTGGTCTTCTATCATGGGTAAAAAATCTATTGGCTGCAGCAAACCACTAACAGGGTGCTGCCAGCGAATAAGCGCTTCAACACCAATAACCCTGCCGGTTCTCATGTTAACTTTGGGCTGGTAATAAAGCACTAGTTCATGATTTTTTAACGCACGACTGATTTTCTGAACATTTTCACGTTTCTTGGTGATTGCATCATCAAAAATTGTGTCAAACACGTAATAACAATTCTTTCCTCTTTGTTTAGCAATATACATGGCTTGATCGGCATGTCGAATAAGCTGGCCGTCATCTGCTTTGTCTTGAGGGTACAGCGTGACCCCAATACTGGCCGAAACTTTGAGCACTGTGTCGCCAATATTCACACTTTCAGAGACGGATTTTAATAAACGTTCCAATATCGGCTCGCAGTCGGACTCTGTTTCTAAATCGACTAATACCACCACAAATTCATCACCACCAAAACGCGATAACGTATCACCATCACGAAGAGCCTCTTTCATACGATGTGACAACGTCACTAGAAGTTCATCACCAACAGCATGCCCGTTTTCATCGTTAACGGCTTTGAATCCATCTAGATCAATAAATACCACCGCCACCGAATGATTGTTGCGCTTGCTCTGAATAATGGCTTGCTTAAGTCGGTCTGCCAATAATGTGCGGTTGGGGAGTTTTGTTAATACATCGTAATGAGCTATGTGCTCTAGCTGGGTTTGATGCTGCTTTAATAACGTAATGTCAGAGAATAAAATGACGTAGTTTTTCACATTTTTATTTTCATTATAAACGGTACTTATGGTTAATAATTGAGGGTAACTTTTTTGGTTTTTGCGTTTACTCCAATTTTCTCCATCCCAATAACCTTTAGCTTGCACTGTGTCTAAAATTTTGGCGTACCCACCTAGTTTGTTTAATTCAGAGTCCAAAAACTCTGGTTTTCTTCCTAATACTTCATCTCGTGTATAGCCACTAATGACCTCAAAGGTTTTATTAACATCTATAATGACCCCTTTATTGTCCGTAATAATAATACCTTCGCGAGCATGACCAAAAACACTGGCCGCGGTGGTTAGCTTTGCTTCCATTCTTTTTCTTTTGGTTACATCCTGTACCAGAGATGAAAGACCAGTCACATCACCATTTAAAGATTCAGTTGGCGTGATATGCCATTCGCAAACAAGAATATTACCACTTCTGGTAATATTTCTATTGGTCGAATAGCTGCCCTCTTTTTTATAAAATAATGATGTAAATTCACTCTTTCTCTCTTCATAGACAGAGGGCGCTAAAATCAGTTCTGAAACATGACGGCCAATAGCTTCTTCTGCACTGTAACCAAACATTTTCTCTGCGGACTTATTCCACTCCCTACAGTAGAAATTTATATCCCAAGAAATATATCCAAGTGGTGTGTTTTCAATATGGCGCGTTAGCTGGTTTTGACTTTCGAATAATAAAGACTGGTTGTCTTTAAATTGTTGGTCTTTAATGTGCTGATCTTTAAGCTGTTGTTCTGCATTTAAACGGGCTTTTGCCATAGTAGAAAATTGCTCTTGTAGTACCCTCAATTCGGCGACGCTGGGCTGCGGATAAAAGGTGTCAGACTTTCCTAATTCAAGATTTTTAGCAGATTGAATTAATGCTGCAATGGGAATTAAAATATTTCGGTGCACGCCATAAGTGGCCGTTGTAATTATTAATATTGCAAAAGCGAGTAATAGAAAAAGCATTATAAGTAATCGTTTATTAATTAGCGCTAATTCAGCATCAATTGGAACACCAATATTCAGGGTGAGGGATGAGTTAAAATCGCTACTGGTTAGTAAACGACTGACAAAAACACGGGTATGATTATCCGAGCTTTTAATAATTTTAGTGCCTTTCGATAACGAAAAATCACCTTCCATTATAGACCCTAATTCACTATCAGAAAATCTGCCAAATTCCTGCGGATTAACTGGGAGGCTCGCAATGAATTTTTTATTGTCGTCAGTAATATAAGCCACTGTGTGTTTCGGTAAGTGAGTTTCAGAAATATGTTTCTGCAACCAATCCAACGATAATACCGCCACGGCAAGTCCGACTAACTCTTCATTTTCAGGGTGAATTACAGGATAAGCAAAGTTAATACTTGCAATACCCATGACGCGGTCTATCTGATATTCCCCTGCAGTGAATGCTTTAGTACTGAGTGCTCGCTTAAAGTATGGACGATCAAAAACATTTACCGGCTTACTTAAAGGCGTGGCATTACACAGAACATCCCCATTTGGAAACGGTACCGCCAAATTTATATAAGTTTGACTTAGCTGAAGCACCTTAGCTAAAAAAGCGCTACACGCAGGCGACTCGGGTGTTAAAACGACGGAACTTTTAGACAACTTGCTTAAAAATACTTCTGTATCTTTGATTATTTTCATTTGATCAGAGGCGATTGAATCAGCGGTAATTACCGCTTGTTGCAAGGCGTTTTCGATAGCAATATGACGGTCATAGATAGAATATACAATCAAAATTCCCAAGCCGGGTAATATCGCTAAGATGATCAAGGCCACCAGTCTTGACTGAATTGATTGGAGGAAAACCTTCATTAATACGCACTTGCTCGATCCTTAAGTTTTTACAAGTTGCACTAATGGAAACAGAATGTATATAAAATTAATGAAAATTTATAGTAAATAATATCTCTATAAACGCTAAAAAAAATGCAATTAACTAATTCTTTAGCGTTAGGTAGGGTGCACTATTATATAATGTTGCTAGTGTTCCTTTTTAGTTATATTGATGTTTTTAGTTACACCTAAGGCCGTTTCATGAAGACTGCTCACATACAGTTTACCGTCCACCTCTAATGCCCCTGTGGTTTGACCGTATATGCCTAGAGGATCTTGTAAGTTAAATACTACGTCGCCGGCATCATTAATCGCCACAATGAAACCATAGTGTTGAGCTTTAGGGCGTAAAAATTCAGGCAAACGCTGAATGACTTTACGTAATCGTGGTGAGTCTGACATTTTATCTAAGATGTCGCTGCGCGGGCTTACTAAGCCAAACCAATATAAACCATTGCTGCCCCGAGCTAAGTTATCAGGAAAACCGGGTAGATTATCAATCACGACGTCTAAGGTGCCACGTTTATCGCCCTTAAGCGCTAAACGTAATATGCGATAACTGCCAGTCTCAACAAATAATACAGACTGCTGGTCGTGACTGATCGCTACGCCATTAGCAAACTCAATATCATGGGCTAATACCGTTGAGGCTTTTGTATTGGGGTTGTACTCGATGATACGACCATGACCACCATGTTCATTAATATCAAGCAGGCTAGCGCCGTAAGTGCCATAATCTTTGGCGTAAAACTTTGAAGAAGCATCAGAAAAATAAATATTGCCGTTGCTGGCAATATCAACATCATCCGCATAGTTAATTGCAATGCCTTCCACACTATCAACCAGCGTTGTAATGACACCATTGGGAGAAATACTCAACAAGCCTTTCAAAGCATCAGCGACTAATAAATGGCCTTGCTGATCAAACTCAATACCCAGTGGGCGACCACCAGTATTCACCCAAGAATGAATTTTTTCTTCAGTATCTAAAAATTTAATATCACCACTTAACAATGAAAAATACACATTATTGTTGGCATCAAGGGCTAAGTCTTCAGGGCCAATATCCCCATTCAACTCAATACGCTTGATCTGGCTAAGATATTGGTTCTGAGAAAATACACCGCTATAACCTAGGTTAGTAGGAGACTGCCAAGCAACAGGGTCAACCTTTACAGGCCAAAATGCTAGGTAGCCTAATAATACCAGTACAAGGATGACCATGACTCTTTTCATTATCTTATGCATTACGCGAACCTTTGATGTTATTTTTATATTTCACAGTAAAAGCGATTTATAAGCATACTTCAAATAATGCCGCTGCGCCCATGCCGCCGCCGACACACATAGTGACTACCACGTATTTAACACCCCGACGTCTGCCTTCCATTAATGCGTGCATGGTCATCCGTGCGCCACTCATGCCGTATGGGTGACCAATTGAGATTGCGCCGCCGTTTACGTTTAAACGTTCAACAGGGATATGCAGCTTATCGCGGCAGTAGATAACCTGCACGGCAAAGGCTTCGTTTAATTCCCAAAGACCGATGTCTTCCATCTTAAGACCAGCACGCTTTAGTAGCTTAGGAATAGCAAACACTGGGCCGATGCCCATTTCATTTGGCTCACAACCGGCTACGGCCATGCCACGGTAAATACCTAACGGCTCAAGGTTACGCTGCTCCGCCAGTTTACGATCCATCATGATCACTGCGGCGGCGCCGTCAGAAAGTTGAGAAGCGTTACCGCCAGTGACAGAACCTTCTTCAAGTACGACTTTAAGACGGTTTAAACCTTCAATAGTTGTACTAGGACGGTTACCTTCATCTTGAGTTAGAGTAACTTCCTGGTCGCTGATAATACCTGTTTCGCGGTCTTGAATTTTTTTAATAGTCGTCACAGGTACAATCTCGTTAACAAACAAGCCAGCTGCTTGAGCGGCAGCAGTCCGCATTTGAGATTCTAGTGCGTATTCATCTTGACGCTCACGAGAAATGCCGAATTTTTTGGCAACAAATTCAGCAGTTTCCAGCATAGGCATGTAAAAGTCAGGAGAATGAGCCAATACCAAAGGATCTTTGGCACGAAACAAGTTCATCTTATCGTTTTGCGCCAGACTAACAGATTCAACACCCCCTGCTAAAACAATAGGCGCGCCATCGACAATAATTTGCTTGGCTGCGGTGGCAATCGTCATCACCCCCGATGAACACTGACGGTCAAGTGTCATACCAGAAACGCTGGCAAGTAGGCCAGAAGCTATGGCAATTTGACGGGCTAAGTTACTGCCTTGAGTACCTTGTTGAATAGACGCACCGAATAGACAGTCGTCAATTTCAGCAGGGTCAATACCGGCACGAGATATGGCTTCTTTTACGGCAAAAGAGGCTAATGACGGCGCTTCAAGGTTGTTGAAGGCACCTCGGTAAGCTTTACCAATAGGGGTTCTGGCGGCAGATACAATGACAGCTTCTTTCATGATTTTCTCTTTGAATTAACGATACACAGTGGGGCTGGCCCACTGTGTATACTATTGATGTGATAGGAAGCGTTAGGCTTGGCTTTTCAGAAAGGCCATGGCTTTTTTCAAGAATTTTTCGCCCTGGCCGGAGCCTGATTGATATTCACATTGCTTAGAAATATCGGCAATCTCATCAAAGTGCGCTAAAACCCCTTCAGGGGTTTGTTCACTGGGGGCAAGATAAGTCCCTTCAGTTTCAAATAAACGAGTGCTGGAATAACCACCGGCACCCGCGCATAAAATAAACCGACTCGGTGCTTCTGTATGGCAAAGTGTTAGTGCACCTGCGGTTACCGCTTCTAGAGTGAGCATATCTAATACTGCTGTTGGCATTAAATCTTCGGTCATGCGGGTGGCTGCAGTTGGCGCTAGAGCATTGACGTGGATATTATTCTTAGCGCCTTCAATGACTAAGGTATTCATGAAACCGAGTACGGCCATTTTAGCCGCGCCATAGTTGGCTTGGCCAAAGTTACCGTACATGCCACTTGAAGAGGTGGTCATCACAATGCGACCGTAATTTTGGTCACGCATGATTTGCCAAACGGCTTTAGTGCAGTTTACGGAACCCATTACATGGACATCCATGACCAACTGAAAATCAGCAATTTCCATTTTGGCAAATGTCTTGTCGCGTAGAATACCGGCGTTGTTAATTAGGATATCAACACGGCCCCATTTTTCCATGGTTTGGGCCACCATATCTTGTACTTCTTCAAAATTGGCAACGTTAGCACCATGGGCAAATGCTTCTCCGCCACGGGTTTTAATTAATGCCACCACTTCGTCGGCCGCAGTTGAAGATGCACCGCTACCATCACGGGCGCCCCCTAAATCATTAATAACTACTTTTGCGCCACGGGCCGCAAGCTCTAGTGCGTGTGAACGACCCAAGCCATTTCCTGCCCCCGTTACGATAGCAACTTGACCTTCAAAATTTACAGACATGGTTATCTCTCTTTACGGTTAAATTAATACGATGAAACATTACTAAAATATAGGGTTATTTAACCATCTGCATGGTTATCCACTGGGCTTTAAGTGCAGGCTTGTCGATGCCCTCTATCTCTATAGTTACGTCAGTGGTTAACATAAACTGACCCGGTTTTTTTTCTACGGCTTTTATGAGGGTAGCGTTAGCGCGAATTTTGCTATTTACCTTTACGGGTGAAATAAAGCGTATCTTATCAAAGCCATAATTTACTCCCATATAAACGCCATCGATTATGGTACCGAAGCTCTCAGCAAAGTGAGACAACATAGAGAGGCTTAAAAAACCATGCGCAATGGTGGAGCCAAATGTTGTTTTGGACGCCGCTTCAGGGTCAGTATGAATAAACTGATGATCCAGTGTGCAATCGGCGAACTGGTTGATTTGTTCTTGAGTCACGGTAAACCAATCAGTGGCTTTAGAAGCGCTACCTACATGGCTTTGTAAATCTTGACGGTTAATGTGTTGCATTCGTTATCTCCCTAAATCTAACGTTAAAAACGAGCGATTAAAACCAACGGGTATATCAATTAGCTATTAATTTAGCTATCAATACTCATTTTGTCCAAGATCTACGACGTCGGCCATGACTAGCTGGGTCATATTCAGCATCCATTTATTAGCGGATTAGGCTCGGCTAGGGGTCGAGTCTTGGGTTTTATTGATTAAAGTCTTATTAATAGGGCAGTAGGGGGTGTCGCAAATTGAGGTCTAGGTTACTTGATAAATCAATATCAGTATCTTCTGGGTACAAGGTATTAATGATGAGTCTAGGTTCAGATATAAACGATGTGGGGCCTAAGGCTCCCACCATTTGACTGACGCTGAAAAAGTTCTGGGCTTTTCCTTCTACATCCACTTGTACTCTAAAGCTAGCTTGGGGTTCTAAATTGGCAGCTCGTTTTTTCCAGTCTTTAGGAATATGAGTTTGACTGATTAGTTTGTCCATCATTTCTTGATGGCCGTCGCCACTTAATAGCGCTTCTTGTTGCATAGCCATAAGAATTAGCGATAGGGTATTTTTTTTTACTTCAGAAATATCATCACTGCGCTGTTGTCTAAAAAGTAGTTCATAGTGATTGGTAGCGTTGGCTAATTCAGCATGGCTGATGGTTTTATTATGAAATGAAACCCAGCCTTTATTCACCATTAATAAGCCACCATACTTGTCCATCAAGGCGGCTGGAAATGGATCCATCGCGCGTAAAGTGAGTATCATGGCCTTGCGTAACCATTTATAGTCTGGAGAATTAAAATCTACTGAATTGGCAGTGGGTAGATAACCAGCGCCTAGTAATAGATAGCAAGAATCTCGGTCTCCTAATTCCAATACTTCGGATAATTTTAATACCATTAAACGACTAGGATGTGCCTTGCCATTTTCTAAACAACTAATGTGACGAGTTGAGGATTCAGCGCATAGAGCGAGGTTTTCTTGTGAAAAGCCATGTACGCCACGCCAAAACTTAAGTAATGGCCCAAAGCCTGTTGCGACATCTGTTCCTTTGTCTGTCATACCAGTTTACGTCTCTCGAATGAATGTAAGCCAACAAACTAATGGTCTAATTTGAACTGATTTTATCATAGTATCCATACACTATGGTTAGCATCTTAGGGTCTTTATTGCGCAATACTTTTCAGGTCGAGAGATACTTTTCAGGTTAACGATATTTTCACTTTATCTCATTTTTAGCTGTTTATATGAGAAGCAAGAAATGAATAAGCAAAAAAAAGCACGCGTTCTTTGCAGAAAGCGTGCTTTTATTAATTTAATATGCGTATTAGATTACCGAAAGAGTCACGTCAATATTGCCACGAGTGGCATTCGAATAAGGACATACCTTGTGCGCTTTATCGACCATTATCTGTGCTTCAGCTTTATCCATATCACCGAGTGATACTGCAAGCTTAACCGCAATACCAAAACCGCCTTCGATCGCACCAATAGAGACTTCTGAATTGATGTAGATGTCTTTTGATAAGCTAGTTTTTTCTTCGCCAGCAACAAATTTAAGCGCGCCAATAAAGCAAGCTGCATAGCCCGCTGCAAATAATTGCTCAGGGTTAGTGCCTTGACCGTCGTCACCACCTAAACCTTTAGGGGTAGACAATGTAACGTCTAAACGACCATCATCCGTTTTTGCTACGCCTTCACGGCCGCCGGTTGCCGTTGCTTTTGCTGTGTAAGCTACGTTCTGTAATACATTCATATAAAGCTCCAAGGTTTTGGTTATTTAGTTTGTGTGCAAAATAATATAGGAGTTAAATACTGATTGCAAATGCTTTGTGTGCAAATTAAAATAGTTATCTAAGGAGCACTTTATGCCGTGTGATCAATTAAAACTCAAAAACCAGCTGTGCCATCGCCTATATATGGCTTCAAACAGCATTGCCCGTACTTATCGTGAACCACTGAGTGAGCTCAACATAACCTACCCGCAATATGTCGTGATGATGGCATTGTGGGAGCAAGACGGAATTACTATTGCAGAGTTGGTTGAAAAAACCAAGGTTGATGGTGGAGCAATGACTCAAATTTTAAAGAAAATGAATGACAAAGGGCTGCTTGAAATAATTAAAGACGAACACGATAAGCGTAAACGCCTAGTCCATTTAACGGAGCAAGGACAAGTCCTAAAGAGAAAAGCGGTTAATATCCCTAAGCAAATAGCCTGCAAATTTACCAGTATCGATAGCGTGCAAGTAGAGCAACTAATGCAGTTGCTTGATCTAGTTGTGGATGACTTATCTGTGAGTGAGCTGGCTGAATAGACTTTCATGAGTCTGCTTAGATAGAAATGAGGCTCAGCTCTACTGTGAGCCTTAGCTTCATGCTGAATAATAAACATAGCCATTATCACCATCCCCAGAAATCACTATTGAATTAAAAATGGGTGACCAATGCATTGGTCTGGTAGAGCAAGGCATCGACGTTGCAATTCGCGGCGGCGGTGAGCTTAAAATTCGTCAGTCGTTTACTGTGCGCATCGCCAAATTATCTGATTCATTTTTATTACCCTACATAAGCAGAGTGTGATATCTACTAAAATTCGGTTAATATACGAACTCAGAAAAAGTACTTAGTTAGGAGCATCAAGCAGCATGAATAATATCAATCCTAAAAAACTGCTTAACAGTAAGTGGACTGCAGTAAAGCCTGTTAATAAAGAAAAACACTTTTTAATCACAGAACTAAAGCTCGATGAAGAAGGCGAGGTTATGCATTGCTTAATCGAGGCCGTTATATCAAATCGTTCTGAACCGATTGAATGGGAAGTGTTAAAAAATACTGATAACTGGCTGCAAGGCTGGAAGTAAAAAAGTCAGCTGCAACCACAACCATTTTCACTACCTAACTCCTATTATTTAACTTATTTTGATTCCTGTTGAAACTCCAGCTATGCGCTATTATTAGAAGTATGTAAAAACTAATACTTCTAATTCGTCATTCTTTAGGCAGGAGCCAATCATGCTGAAAGCCGTCATTAAGTATTCTATATTTCTCTGCACCTCCTTAATTACCTTAGTTGCTCACGCTTTTGAGCTTACCCCAGAGGCCCGCTGGGCAAATACCTTTGGCAAGACCGTAGCAGCTATAACGTAATCGGTCAGGACAAAATGGCGATGCACAACATTAGCTTAGATAAAGCGGCACAAGATAGCGTCGATAGCACGCTGAGAGGTTATGCGGCGAAAAATACGTTATAAAACTTTAATAGTGCCGAAATTTATAGAATGTAAGTTTATCCATTAATATAAATAATATTTCCACTTTAATATTGTTTATCCCGCACTTTTTTTGTGCACTGAGTGATCGTATGAAAACTTTTAAATGTGACTGTAAAGGTCATCAGATTTTATTTTTTGAGAGTAATAGTTGTGCTTCTTGTAAGCGAGTTGTTGGCTTAGATGACAACCTTGATAAGGTCGAGCCTTATGATTTAGACGAAGAAAGCGGCCAATATTTCAAAGTAGCGCAGCCGGAAGTTCGCTATCAAAAATGTGATAATCATGCCGATTATAAAACCTGTACTGGCATGGTTAATTTAAATACGTTTGTATCTGTTGAAGGTGAATATGAAGTATTGTGTTTCGCCTGCCGTTTTAATGAAACAATTCCAGACTTAAGCATCGTTGAGCACATTCCATTGTGGAAAAAAATGGAAGCAGCTAAACGTCGTGCATTATATACCCTGCAATCACTCAATCTTCCATTACAGAATATTTCTCAGAATCCAGATAGCGGATTAAGTTTTGACTTTACTACTGATCGCGATGTAAACGATCACTTCGCGAGTACGTTAAAAAATCAGGAAGCTGTGTTCACGGGTCATGATAGTGGTCATATTACAATTAACCTAGCCGAAGCTGACGAAGTCGCTCGCTCTCACACAAAACTTGCCATGGGTGAAAAATATCGTACCTTACTAGGGCATTTTCGTCATGAATTGGGCCATTATTATTTCGATAAATTAATTGCCAGTTCACCCAAAAAGCATGCTTTATGTAAACAGTACTTTGGTGATGATGAGTTGTCCTATACAGAGGCCATGGACAAGTATTACAAAGAGGGTGCTGCTGAAAATTGGCGGGATGAATATATTAGTGAATATGCCACTATGCATCCTTACGAGGACTGGGCTGAGACTTGGTCGCATTACATGCACATAATGGATACCTTAGAAACTGCGAAAAACTTTTCCATTACGGGTTCTACTATTAGCAACGCAGAGCAAACTGAAGAATTAGGGGAGTTAACATTACCTCAGGATGCTTACTTTTTTTCGGCGCAGACATCGATTACTAATATTTTAGATACTTGGATGGACTTTGCCATTATTCTCAACTCATTGAATCGCAGCATGGGAATGAGTGATGCCTATCCGTTTGTATTAACCCCGTCGGTACGAACAAAACTGGCGTTTATTCATTATGCTATTCATGACCGCATGAATCGTATGTCTGAATGAGTATTAGAAACAGATAATAGTTAAATTTAAAAGTCTGTCGATCAATGCTACTGCGGCATTGATCGATTAATAAAGCCCTCTGGTTTTCGCGCGACATCAACTGATACTTCTAAAATAGGGCTCTTGCCTCCTCCAAAAATAACACCTTTTAACGGAGTGACATCATAGTAGTCACGACCTTCTGCGGTCACTATATGCTGGATACCTGCGCGGACATTATTGGTAGGATCAAATTCAATCCAGCCCTCTTGTGGCGAGTAATAAGCTATCCAAGCATGGGTGGCATCGGCCCCTACCAGTCTTTTTTGGCCTAGCGGTGGTAAGGTTTCCATATATCCCGATACATATTTTGCGGGAATGCCCATTGCCCGCAAGCAGCCTACCTGTAGGTGAGCAAAGTCTTGGCATACCCCTTTTTTATGGGCTAATACTTCTGATAGCGGCGTGGCGATGTTGGTGAAACCTGGGGTATAAGTGAAGTCTTGAAAAATTCGTCTCGTTAATTCTTCGACGCACGTGTAAAGTTGGCGTGACAGTGAAAACGAAGGGCGTGCATAATCTGCAAGTTCTTTGCTGGTCTTAATCATAGGTGAATCTAAACAGAATTCACGGGCTTGAATAACCTCTATGGCGGGTACTTTTTTTAGAAAGCTCAGTGCGTCAGCGTAGCTTATCCCAAAGTCAAAATTTAAATCTGATCGAATTTCGGCAACGTCAATCACACTTTCAGCGGTAATGGATAATTCGCTGTGTGGGGTTTGAATTTCAAAATGGTAGCTGTTGTTGCCAAAATAATCGGTGCGCTTATTAGCATGTGTTTCTTGTGGTGATATTATAATTCGGCTTTCTAAGCAGGATTGTCTTGCGGTATTTCTAGGCAATAGATTGGCTAAGTTGTAACAATGAGAAACTTTGCCAGCGTATTTGTATTTTGTTATGTGCTTAACTTGGTAACGCATCTTAGAATTCCTTTATTATCGATCGGATGGACGAAGAGCGTGGGTGTATAAAAAAGCTTTTTAAAAAATGTTTAAATGTCATAGCGCTAGTCCTCCCAAGAAGTAGTAACAAGTTGCTGGGGGTCGATACGATGATCGAAATATTTATCGCTTAGAATATTGCTAAAGTCAGAAAGTAAGGTATTTAAACGTATTAACAAGCTAGACAGTTCATTCCTTGATCCTTCTTGGCTTTCCGCTAAAGTTTCTATGCGTGACAGTTTTAAGCTGGTAACAGCCTCTAACAAAACGCGATCCTCTTCATCCAGTCCTTTGAGGTTTGAATCTATTTTTCGTACCGCTGTAAAATGATTCTGCAGTCGCTCGAATTGAAAAATTAATGACCTTGGGTTGCTGTCATCGAGCATGACAAGCTGCAGCCCTAGCTCTATGCCACTCCGAGTTCTACTGTGACGACGATAGGTAATGAATACTTCCATCGAGCGCAACATGGCGTTTAGTAGTGTGACGTTATCGCTGTTATCGGCGGTTTGAGTAACCAGCGTAGTGACGGTTTTCATAATTTGCGCAGCGCGTTCAACTCGGCGGCCCATGTCCATAAAATGCCAGCCTACGCCGCGGACCATACTTTCCTGCATTAAACCTGACAGGGCAATAAGAGGAATCACTAGCGGATCCAAATCTTCTTCTGGGGCGGAAGATAAGCCATTTGCTAATGATGATTCTAAGTTATCCAGCTCATCTCGAATGTCATTGATCACCCGGATGGTATCTGAAGAGAGCAGCTCTTTCGATTCGTCAGCACAATATAATAATGAGTTTAGCGTCGACTTGATGCTGCCCGCACGATTACCATCTTTAATAATTAATAATAGTTCTTCATCTGGGTTGTCGAGCTGTTCATCAGTTGCACTCAAAAATCCGGGGTGAGTGCCTGTCACTGCTGTGATTGAGCGAAGTAATATGCGTTGTGATTCTTTGCTGATGGCTTGCTCATCATTGATCATAATAAAGACGGTTCTGAGTATGCGCAGCGAGGCTTCTGCTCGCTCGGCGTAGCGTCCCATCCAAAATAGATTTTCGACGACTCGGCTCGGCAAACTCATCAATGAAGCTTCAAGCCCTGCTTGTCCTGCTTGTAGGGAATCGTTATCACTGATGCGTTCGGGTTCGGTGGCCGTGATCCAAGTGTCCTTACTCGGGCAACCCCCTTGCATGCTAATGATTGGGCTATTCACGTTACTACCGACACGGGTTAATCCTCCCGGCATGACAATATAGGAATTATCAGCGGCGACGGAAAAAGTGCGCAGAATTGCTGGCCTCGGTTGTAACGTGCCGTTTATTAATGATGGTATATGAGGTTTTTCAATACGTTCTTGGGCGACGAATTGATTCGGCTGGTGACGAATTTTACGTAACAGGTCAGTAGCCTCGGCTTCGCTGAGGTCAGCGCCACAAACACTCTTTAAACTGTTACCCCGATAAATGGGTTTGATCACAAGCTGTTTATAATTGGCCATAACAAATTTTAAATCGCCTGCATCGCCGCACCAATAAGTTTTAACCGAGTCCAAACGCGGCTCTCTTCCCAGTAATGTTTTACTGATTGCGGGCAAATATTTTAGTAGAATAGGATTCTCGAGTACGCCTGAGCCAATAGGGTTTGCCATAATGACACGACCCGCACGCACCACATCAAGCAGCCCTGGTACGCCCAGATGAGAATTACTGCGCAGCTCGACGGGGTCGCAAGAGACATCATCAACCCGTCTTAGAATAACGTCGACGCGATCAAGCCCATCCAAAGATTTCATCCAAACAAAGCCATTTCTAACGACTAAATCGCCACTTTGAACCAAGGGAAAGCCTAGATAATTAGAAATATAAGAATGATCAAAGTAGGTTTCATTCTGCGCGCCAGGTGTTAGCACAACGACTCTTGCTTGGCCCTCAGAGGGCGATAGAGAAATCAGTTTGTGACGCAGACGTTGGAAAAAACTGGCCAATCTGTGAACGTGGCTATCGCGAAATAGGCTGGGAAATACCCGTGACATAACGGTGCGGTTTTCCAGTACATAGCCTGCACCGCTGGGTGCTTGAGTACGGTCGGATAATACGCACATGGTGCCGTCTGGTCGCTGCACCATATCGGCTGAGTGAAGAATCAGTTCGTGTTCACCAGGAATTTTTATACCTTGGCAGGCGCGTAAAAAACCGCCATGGGCAAATAAGGCTTCTGGGGGTAAAGCATGCTGCTTGAGTAAGGTTCTATCACCGTAAAAATCTCGCAACATTAAATTAAACAGTTCGGCGCGCTCAAGTAGCCCTGCTTCAGTTACTGACCAATCTTCGCTGCCAATAATGGCTGGCACCAGATCGAGTTCCCATTGGCTATTGTATGTGGTGTTTTTACCGTAAATATTATAGGTGACACCATCATCGCGTAGAATACGGCGTGCTTTGTCTTGGCGCTCTTTAAGGGAGGTTGATCCTAGGTTGTTTAGACTATTGAGTAAATAATCCCATTCTGGTTTGATCTTACCTTCGGGGGTGTAAACCTGATCGGGTATGCTGGCGGCAGGACAATTATAATTTAAGCTTTGAGTACTTTGTGACTGCTCTTGTGTTTGATATTTTGTTTGCGCCTGCATCTGTAACTGTGGCTGCGGTAAAGGCTGATTCTGGGGATAGAGGGGTTCTGACACAATAGCCTACCTAGTGACGATGATATATTAGCTCAACCCAATGAGATTGAGTGCTTTATTAAGCGAGCAACATTATATACCTATTTCAAATTGAGTATCACTCAGAAAACGGAACCTTCATGAGGCCTTCATTTGAAGGCTCATAGAAAGGTTCCTGAACTTTTCGTGAGTGAACCAGCTGCTATCTATAAAGTAACTAGCAGTCTATCGGTTTACGTAAATCTAATGTGTACGGATACTCGTTAGTGGGCTCCTCACGTAAAGGCTCAAGTTTTTTATCATGGCTTTGAGTATGGCTCAAAATTTCAAAGCGATTGATACGTCTTGATTCCGCCTCAAATGAATTGACCGGGAAAGCATCATAACTGCGCCCTCCAGGATGAGACACGTGATAGCTACAACCACCCATTGACTTGCCGTTCCAAGTATCGATGACATCAAATATCAACGGTACGTGTGGACCGATACGCGGATGAAGAGCCGAAGGTGGCTGCCATGCTCGATAGCGAACAGCACCCACATATTCTCCATGGCGGTCGGTATTATGTAAGGGCACTCGGCGGCCATTACAGGTTAATATATAGCGACCATCGGTCAGCCCCGTTGCTTTAATTTGTAAACGCTCAACCGACGAGTCGACATAGCGAGCCGTGCCAAAACTACTGCTTTCTTCGCCTAGTACATGCCAAGGTTCAATTGCCCAGCGCAGTTCCAGTTCAATGTTATCCAGTTTTACACGACCGTAATGAGGAAAGCGAAATTCTTCAAAGGGGGCCAGCCAGTCCAGTTCAAACGGGTAGCCGTGGTCTTGTAAGTCTTTGATTATGTCTTTCATGTCTTGCCAGATGTGATGCGGCATCATGAAGCGATCGTGCAGAGCCGTTCCCCAGCGGACGAGGGGTTTTTTGTAAGGCTCTTTCCAGAATCG
Source organism: Oleispira sp. (assembly GCA_047612075.1). Lineage (GTDB taxonomy): Bacteria > Pseudomonadota > Gammaproteobacteria > Pseudomonadales > Oceanobacteraceae > Oleispira. The sequence continues at coordinate 344,791 of JBLGAF010000002.1, read as the reverse complement.
TGCCAGCAATGTTCTAATTAATAACGATTGAACCAGCGCCATACGACTGTGAGGTGGCATTTCAAAACCACGAAATTCTAGAATTCCTAAGCGGCCACTGGCACTGCTGGGTGAAAAAAGTTTATCAATACAGAACTCAGAGCGGTGGGTATTACCGGTAATATCGATTAATAAATTACGCAATAAACGGTCAACTAACCAAGGCTGGGTTACTTCTTCTTCCGTCATTTGTGAGAAAGCAATTTCCAACTCGTAGAGCATTTCATCGCGGCCTTCATCAACCCGAGGTGCTTGGCTGGTGGGACCCAAGAACATGCCAGAAAATAAGTAAGACAAGCTAGGGTGATGCTGCCAGTAAGTAATAAAGCTGCGCAATAAATCAGGACGTCGCAACAGTGGGCTGTCTTCTGGTGACGCGCCACCCAGAGTAATGTGGTTGCCGCCACCAGTGCCTGTATGGCGTCCATCGAGCATGAATTTCTCGGTGGATAAACGTGATAAACGGGCTTCTTCATAGAGTTTAGTAGTGGTCTGAACCAGCTCTTCCCAGTTACTGGATGGGTGGACGTTTACTTCAATAACACCAGGATCGGGTGTGACCAGTAATTTCAATAGGCGCGGATCACGGGGTGGCTCATAACCTTCAATAATGACAGGTAACGACAATTTCGTAGCGGCCTCTTCAATCGCAGCAACCAGAACAATATAGTCTTCCAAGTATTCCAGTGGCGGCATAAAAATGTGCAAGCGGCCTTCACGCGCTTCAATACACATAGCGGTACGGACTACTTTTTTCCATTCAGGATCTTTTTTATGCTCTTTATGGATTTCTTTGTTCGCTAATAAAACTCGTTCAGCGGCGCTTAATTCACTGGGCGTTGGCATAGGGCTGGCAAAACGAATATCAGTGCGTTTTACCAAAGGATCACGGGATGCAAAGGGATCGCGTTGAATCGGTAACTCTTGGTCTTTTTCAGCAAGCGAGGGTAGGCTGTTTAACGGCAAGCGTAAACCCATTGGTGAGTCGCCGGGTATCAAAACAATTCTTCCACGCTTCATGGGCCAAAGACTGCTTTTCCACTGTTTTGTATCGTCGCCACGCCCGATAGGAATTACCAAACCACTGGGCACACTGATGCCACGATCAATGAGGATGGCTAAACGTCTGCGATCTAAATCTGATTTGACGTTTTGGGCTAATAAATCAATGTTTTTAGGCAGCGATTGTTGCTGTTGAAGGTAATGTAAAGCATCTTCATAGGCTGGCTGACAGTGTGCTTTTGGAATGTCGAGTAAGGTGCAAAGCGCATGACTCAGACGGCAGGCATCTTTAATGGTATGACCATAATCGGTATCAATGCGCGCTAAGCTACTGGCTTCGTTCCACAGAGGCTCACCATCTTTACGCCAAAAAACTCCTAATGCCCAACGTGGAACTTCTTCACCCGGATACCACTTTCCTTGCCCGTAGTGCACCAAGCCATTAGGTGCAAAGCGATCTCGAATTCGCAATAACAAGGTTTTAGCTAGAGATATTTTATCGTCACCTAAGGCATCAGTATTCCATTGTCCCGATTCCATATCATCGATAGAAACAAACGTCGGCTCACCACCCATGGTCAGTCGGACATCGTTTGCTGCAAATTCCTTGTCGACATTTTCCCCTAACGCAAGAATGTCTTGCCACTGGTCTTCGGTGTAGGGTTTGGTAACGCGAGGATCTTCTAAAATTCTAGTTACGGTATTGCTGAAATCGAATTCAACTTCGCACTCATCGGTGAAACCCGCGATGGGCGCCGCAGACACTGGATGTGGAGTACACGCCAAGGGAATGTGACCTTCACTAGCAAACAGACCAGAAGTAGGATCAAGACCGACCCAGCCAGCACCGGGTAAAAAGACTTCACACCAAGCATGAAGATCGGTGAAATCTTCTTCTGTTCCTGACGGTCCATCTAGGGATTGTTCATCGGCTTTAAGCTGCACTAAATAACCCGATGCGAAGCGTGCCGCTAATCCTAAATGGCGCAGTAATTGAACCAATAGCCAAGCAGAATCACGACAAGATCCTTGGGCACTTTCGAGTGTTTCTTCGGGTGTTTGTACACCGGGCTCAAGACGAACTAAATAGGCAATATCTTGCTGTACCTGTTGATTAATTTCGACTAAAAAATCGTTAATGCGTTGTTTCTTTGTATTAACTTCTTGCAAGCGTTTTCTAAACAAAGAGCCACAACTATTACCTTCTGAGGATTCTTTTTCTAAGTAAGGTAGTAATTCTTTTTTAAGTTGTTTTGGGTACGAAAAAGGAAAATTTTCAGCGTATTCTTCGACAAAGAAATCAAACGGATTGATCACTGTCATATCAGCAATCACTTCGACATCGACCTCAAACTCGCGACACTTTTCAGGAAAAACTAAGCGCGCCAAATAGTTACCAAACGAATCCTGTTGCCAGTTAATAAAATGAGGATCGGGTTTGATTTTTAAGCTATAGCTATGAATCGGTGTTCTGCTATGCGGGGCAGGACGAAGTCTTACCGTGTGAGGGGATAAGCTCACAGGGCGATCAAATTTATAACGGGTTCTATGGTTGATAGAAACACGGATAGTCATTTATTTTCTGCCTTATTGGTAAGTAAACCAATTTTTGGAAATACTGGAATGAATGGCAGCTATATCTAATTGCATTTCGTTTAGAAAATCTTTCATAGGCTCGCCGAGATCACTGTAATCAATTGTACTAAGGCGTTCTTGCTGGATGTTTTTTACGGTATTAAAAACCGGTTTATGATGCGGTAAATCCTCTAATGAGTTTTTCATCGCCGACAAGCAATAAGTGATCGATCTTGGGAATGCACTGTCTTCAATAATATAACGCGCTACCAGTCGGCTTTTAACCGATGAACGTACGGTTCGACGATAGCTCTGATCTGCGTCAAGTGATCGCAACACTTGGCCCCAAATCATTTGTTGACTGTTAATGGCTTCTACATCGTCCGATACTTGAAGTTGTGCTCTGACCCCCGCATCTAATAAACGCGTCGTCATATCAGCACGCTCTATATTGCGTCCAAGCTTCATAAAGTTCCAAACAACATCTCGGGGCATGGTGCCCATTAATAACCCTTGAATTTGCTGGCAGCTCTTAATTACGCCGTTCAAAAAGTGAAAGCGTTGGCTGCGGTTAATACCCTGTTGCAAATTTTCTGTTACAAACAGATTTAATTCATTGATCATTACCCAGCTCTGAGCAGGGACTACATCGCGAGTAGTTCTCAAGTTTTCTCTGGCAAATTTTAAGTTAGAAACCACCGAGCAAGGATTATTTTCTTCACTTAATAAAAATTTAATAACATTGCGTTCATCTTGAACTTTATAGCGCTCATTAAAGGCTTCATCCGCACTGTTTATAGTAATTAAGTTGTACCAGCCGATGCCTACACTGTAAGGCAAGTCGGACATCAGTTTGTCATAAACGCTAATAAGACGAACGGTATTTTCAATACGTTCCAAATAGCGGGCGGCCCAATATGTTCTTTCTGCTACGCGAGATAACATGTATTTCTCCTATGCCTCTATTCATTCAACAATCGGCTAATCAACGATCCAAGTATCTTTACTACCACCACCTTGTGATGAATTAACCACCAAGGATCCTTTTTTCATGGCCACACGGGTTAATCCACCCATAGTGACGTAGGAATCTTTTCCTTGCAGAACAAAAGGTCGTAAGTCTAGATGACGTGCCTCTAATTGATTTTTCCCGACAAAGGCAGGTGCGGTTGATAATGCTAATGTGGGTTGCCCAATGTAGTTTCTAGGATTTTCATTAATCAATTTAACGAACTTATCGCGCTCTTTTTTAGTGGAGTGCGGGCCAACCAACATGCCATAGCCGCCGGATTCATTAGCGGGTTTAATCACTAGTTTTTCGATGTTATCAATAACGTATTCACGTTGTTCTTTGTCGTAACATAAATAGGTTTTAACATTTTTTAAGATCGGCTCTTCTTTTAGATAATAGCGAATAATGTCGGGTACAAAAGCATAAATAACCTTGTCATCAGCAACGCCTGCTCCTGGCGCATTAGCCAATCCTACATTGCCTGCTTTCCAAGCGCGCATTAAACCAGCAACGCCGAGTTGAGAATCTTTATTAAAGACTTCTGGATCAATAAATAAGTCATCGATACGGCGATAAATAACATCGACCCGCTCAAGTCCAGAAATAGTTTTCATGTAAACACAATTGTCATCCTGAACAACTAAATCGGCGCCCTCCACCAATTCGCAACCCATATTCTGAGCTAGAAATGCATGTTCAAAATAGGCTGAATTATAAATACCCGGGGTTAATACGACGACGACAGGATTGGGGATGGTTCGGGGCGACAATACAATTAACGTTTCAAATAATTGAGTACAATAATCATCGATCGGTGCGATATTTATTTTTTCAAACAGTTCTGGAAGTATACGTTTAGTGATTGAGCGGTTTTCTAGCATATAAGAAACACCAGAGGGGACGCGTAAGTTGTCTTCTAAAACATAAAACTCACCATCGCTATCTCGCACCAAATCAGTGCCACATATGTGCGCCCATACCCCCAAAGGAGGCGAAAAACCAACGCACTCTTTACGAAAGTTTTCTGATTGCTCTAATACATAGGCGGGCACAATCCCGTCTTTAATAATATTCTGGTCGTTATAAATGTCATCAATAAATAGATTAAGGGCTCGCAAACGTTGTTTAAGGCCCTCGGCGGTTATATCCCATTGCAATTTGCTGATGGTTCTCGGCACAATATCAAAAGGCCATGCGCGATCAATATTCCCCTCATCTGAATAAACAGTAAAACTAACCCCCATTTCTTTAATGGTTGATTCAGCGGCTTTACGGTGTGACTCAACAGTTTCTTCTGAGAGAGTTTTAAAATAAGACACCAGTTTTTTGGCTGATTTTCGCGCATTACCGGGACTGCTCATGACTTCATCATAAAAATCGTCGCAAGCATAAGTATTCCATATATCTGTCATTTCTATTCAAAGTCCTTATCAATGGATCACACAAAATATTAAATAAGCTATACATCTACTTTTATTCTAAACACCCGTTAGAAGTCGTTAAATTCAATTAAATGTTTGTAAACTAATGCTCATAGATAAAATACTGTTAGCAATATTTAGACCAAAAAATAATTCGTTAATTATTTTATCTTTGATTTAAATGCCTGATTTTGTTAAATTTTTTCAACGGCTATCTGCTTAACAATAAGATTACTAGGTGGACCAAACTGATTGAAAATAGCAACGTCTGCCGCATCTCGACCATAACCAATTGCCACATATCCTCCTCTTAATTCAGTTTGGGTGGCATCAAATGTGTACCAGCGTCCACCGACGTAGGCTTCAAACCAAGCATGTAAATCCATTGGAATAAGTCCATGTAAATAACCGACCACGAGCCGGGTAGGAATACTCAGACTTCGACACAGTGCAATGCCAAGATGTGACAGGTCGCGACAAACCCCTGAACCCCTTTGGTTTATTTCGGTGGCGGATAATTGAATCTCACTGCCCTCAAATTCATAGGTTATATTGCATCGAACCCAGTTCTCAATGGCCGATACTTGATCGTATCCTGGCAGGCATCCTAAGGTGATTTCTGTGGCTAAGTTTACAAATCTATCCGATTCACAGAAGCGGCTGGGGAGTAAATAGTTGAGTAAAGAATCGGGCAGTTTTTCAATCTCTACAAAAGGGGCACCGGGTAAAAGGTCATACGTATCAGAAATCATAACTTCAGATACCGTATTAATAATAAGGCTTCCAGGGGGGGCGGTTAAACGTTGGCAAAGGTTGCCATAAGGATCACTGAATTCGAAAACAGGCAGCAAAGGAGTATGTCTATATTCTTCACTTATGATCCATTGCTGGGCACCACTGCGAGGCTTTAGCATGAAGATAAAGGGCGTATGAACAGCGATATCAAACTCTAAATAACAGCTAGTGCGCAACAGCATTGTCGCATCCTATCAACCTATTGGAATACTAAAATAACTCAGAAAAGTTAAACTTGAAAGACATATTACTGGCGATTATTTTTTATTATTTTTGGTCTGAAATGACGCGTTAGAGTGTGAGATTTATATCCTCAATTAGGATCTAGTGATACAGAGAATCGGTACTGGAATAGCCTTAAACGGGATCCTTGCAAAATATAAGATCATTGCAATATGAAGGGATACTTATACTTTCCTAACTGCCTTTTTTTAAATAAAAAAACGTGACATTGTTGCCAATAGTTTAGCGGACATTTACGACTTTAAGGCCGTTGCAATGCTGAGGTCTGCGTTTAATATTCTAAGGCGTATTCATATACGCTTGGCGTTTAAAGGTATCCTCTTGGGCAGGAGTATCGGAACCATTCGTTGGAATAATGGTGGATACGTTTTGGTTTTATGGACTCTCTTTTTCTTGGCGCGCTAGTGTTAATAATAGTTGAGTATCTTTTTGACCTGTGGGCTGCCGCAAAAGCTTCATACGACCATTGAGTTCTTTTAAACTGTCCTACTTGTCCTTATCTAGAATAGGGTTTTTCGCATAGCCCTAGTTGGATTTATGTTGCAGGGCAAGACGATAGGCAAGCACATCATCAACTAGGGCTCCACCTTGGGCGATGGCCGCTTCATAGGTATCGTAATTGCCAACCTTAAGGCGAGCTTGGCCACTGCTTTCAAATTCAGGGTTATTGGTTCGAATGATAATGGTGCCATTCTTTTGAATAATTATTAAGTATGGTTAATAGTCTGCCGATTTCACTCTGTTCATTAAGGCTGCCCGAGCTGGATAGGGGAAGACTTCATCCATTAGAAAAGCCATATCTTGCAGTGGGGCGATGTAATTAAGCCCTTTATTTGATATTTTGTTAGACATCATCATCACCTTGTCATGAATAGTAAACAGTCTTCGTTGTTTCTTATCGCGACTTCTTTTAGAGTATTAAGTATAAAAAGCCGAGAGCCATTAACACATGTTAACGACGGCTCGTATTGATCGGCGAATAATAAATTCCATGATGAGAAAGAAGATATCAACAGCCATTAAAAGCTGTCTGATGTCTAACTCCAACAACCGTGTGAGTAGTTAATAATGACAAATCAACATTTTCCAAAGCTGTTAGAGCCATTAGATTTAGGCTTCACGCAATTAAAAAACCGCGTATTGATGGGTTCAATGCACACCGGTTTAGAAGAGATGAAAGATGGTATGGAGCGCATGGCAGCCTTCTTTTCTGAGCGTGCTCGCGGCGGTGTTGGCCTAATTGTAACGGGTGGTTTTGGCCCAAGTTCAGAAGCGGCAACCCATCTCCATACCAATATTATCAGTAGTGATGAAGACGCGTTAAAGCATAAAACCATTACCGATGCAGTGCATGCTGAAGGCACAAAAATCTGTATGCAGATTTTGCATACGGGTCGTTATGCGTTTAACCCTAACTTGGTTGCACCGTCTGCTGTGCAAGCACCGATTAATCCCTTTATGCCAAAAGAATTGGATAACGAAGGTATTGAAAAGCAAATTAACGATATTGTTCAGCTGGCTAAATACGCTCAACTTGGGGGCTATGACGGTGTTGAAATTATGGGCTCGGAAGGTTATTTCATTAACCAATTTCTAGTCAAACGCACCAACCAGCGTGAAGATGAATGGGGTGGCGAATATGAAAACCGCATGCGTTTAGCGGTCGAAGTGGTTCGTCGTACTCGTGCGGCGGTGGGTGAAAAATTCATTATTATTTATCGTCTATCCATGCTGGATCTGGTCGAAGGCGGCAGTAATTTCGACGAAGCTTTGCAGTTAGGTAAAGCAATCGAAAAAGCCGGTGCGACCATTATTAATACGGGTGTGGGTTGGCATGAAGCGCGTATCCCAACGATTGCAACGAAGGTGCCTCGTGCAGCCTTTACTTGGGTGACAGCGAAATTTCGTGAAGAACTGTCGATTCCTTTAATTACCTCTAATCGTATTAATACCCCAGAAGTTGCGGAAGAAGTATTGCAGCGTGGCGATGCCGATATGGTTTCTATGGCGCGTCCATTTTTGGCTGATCCATTGTTTGTTGAAAAAGCGGCGGCGGGTAAAAGTGACGAAATCAATACTTGCATCGGTTGTAACCAAGCCTGCTTAGATCATGTATTCAGCGGCAAGTTAACCAGCTGCTTGGTCAATCCTCGCGCCTGTCATGAAACAGAAATTATCATTACCCCTATCGATATCGCTAACAAAAAGAAACTAGCGGTGATTGGTGCAGGCCCAGCAGGGCTTGCCTTTGCTACGACGGCCGCTGGTCGTGGTCATGATGTTACCTTGTTTGATTCTGCCGACGAAATTGGTGGTCAGTTTAATATAGCGAAGCAGGTTCCTGGTAAAGAAGAGTTTTTTGAAACGATTCGTTATTTTGGTAAGCAGATCGAATTGACGGGCGTTAAACTGCAGTTAAATACCCGTGTCAGCGCCGAAGATTTAAATGGCGGTGATTATGATGACGTTATTTTAGCAACGGGTATCGCACCGCGGTTACCTGAAATAGAAGGCATCGAACACAGCAAGGTGATGAATTATCTTGACGTTTTAAGGCATAAAAAGCCGGTTGGTAAAAAAGTGGCAGTGATCGGCGCGGGGGGGATTGGTTTTGATCTTTCCGAATACTTGTGTCACTCAGGTGCCGCGACGAGCCAAGACATCCCTGCTTTTATGAAAGAGTGGGGCGTTGATATGACCTTACAAGCCCGTGGTGGTATTGAAGGTGTTGTGGCGGAAGTTTCTCCATCGGCACGTGAAGTGTACTTATTACAACGTAAGAAAACTAAGGTTGGCGCTAAGCTAGGTAAAACAACCGGTTGGATTCATCGTACTGGCTTAAAGAATAAAGGCGTGCACATGATGCCTGGTTGCAGCTACGATAAGATTGATGATCAGGGCCTTCACATTACCGTAAATGGTGAGCAGAAAGTGCTTGATGTAGACAACGTGGTTGTTTGCGCTGGTCAAGATCCCATGCGTGAGTTGGTGGCAGGTTTGAATAAACCTCATCACTTAATCGGTGGTGCCGATGTGGCCGCTGAACTGGATGCCAAACGTGCGATTGATCAGGGAATCCGTTTAGCAGCAGCGATGTAATAAGCTAAATGGAATAGTATTTGAAGAGAGCAGCCCTAAAGAAATTTAGGGCTTTTTTTATGCGTTAAATATAGGTCTTTAGACGTTATATTTTTGGTGGGTGAGTCGCACGCCAGTGATCGGCGATATCAATACGGCGCGTTACCCAAACATCTTCATGGCTTTGCACATAATCTAAAAAGCGTGCAAGAGCGGCGGCTCGCCCTGGACGGCCAACTAAACGACAGTGTAAACCAATGCTTAACATCTTAGGTGCCGCTGAGTTCTTCTCCGTCGCAGTGCCTTCTGCGTAAAGTACATCAAAAGAATCTTTTAGGTAGCTAAAGAACTGATCGCCACAGTTGAAACCTTGATTGGTCGCAAAACGCATGTCGTTACTATCTAAGGTATAGGGAATAATGAGATGCGGTTGTTCGTAGTCGTAATTCCAGTAAGGAAGATCGTCAGCGTAAGAATCAGCATCGTAAGCAAACCCGCCTGCTTCGGCGACTAGGTCGCGAGTATTTGGGCTCATGCGGCCGGTATACCAACCTTGTGGGCGCTTGCCGGTGACGTCTGTATGAATCCGAATGGCTTCTGCCATATGCTCACGCTCAATGTCTTTATCAACATATTGGTAATCGATCCATTTTAGACCGTGAGAGGCGATTTCCCAATCAGCAGCATTCATGGCTGCAACGATTTCAGGATTACGTTGTAACGCGGTTGCTACGCCATAAACAGTTACCGCCATATCTCGTTCGGTGAACATGCGATGTAAGCGCCAGAAGCCAGCGCGGGCACCGTATTCGTAAATAGACTCCATATTCATATTACGCACGCCTTCAAGAGCAGGCGCGCCGACGATTTCAGACAAGAAAGCTTCAGACGCTTTGTCGCCGTGCAGAATGCAGTTTTCACCCCCTTCTTCGTAGTTGATTACAAATTGCAGGGCTACTTTGGCTTTGTTAGGCCATTGAGGGTCTGGGCTATGTTGGCCGTAGCCCAGCATATCGCGTGGGTAAGTCATAAAAATTCTCTGAAATGCTTTTAAAATGAGATATAAAGATAATGGCTGAATTATAGATGAAATGTTAGTGGGTTAGAAGCTGACTACTTGGACAGATATTTTGGCTGCATATTCACTCTTTGCAATCTGAGATTATTTGGTTATTATTAATACATGAATATATCAAACGCTGTGACTAACATAACATACCTAAACCGCTCCGCTTCTGGCTGTGGTGATTCTGTGTGCTTTACCGAACGTTTCTGGAGCTATTTTAACTTCACGTCGGGTCGCACTTGATATTCACGTTATAGAATTCAATAAGCAGCCCGGCTAATCAGCCGACTGCTTAAAGAACCCCGATTAGCAGTTAGCTGGTCGGGGTTTTTTTTTGCTCGGTTTTAAGCTTTAGATAAAACTGCAATGAAAAAGGGGTCAAATTAAATCTAGGAGCACGTCATGAATAGCAAGGTACAAGCATTAGTAACAGAATCTCAGATCACGGTTAATAATCAACTTGTGGCCGTGCGCGCTCTTCCGACGCCACGTCAGCTAAAGCAATCTTTGCCATTGAGCGAAGTTCTTCAGCGCCAAGTCGATCAACAGCGTCAGCAAATACGTCAGTTATTACAAGGTGAGGATGATCGTTTATTGATTATTACCGGGCCTTGTTCGCTGCACGATCCTGCAGCGGTGTTAGAATACGGCCAGCGTTTAGTTGCCTTAAATGAGCAACTTTCGGATCGCCTATTAATCGTAATGCGGGCGTACGTAGAGAAGCCAAGAACCACCACTGGTTGGAAGGGGCTGGCTTATGATCCTGATCGTAATGGTGCTGGCGATATTAACAAAGGCTTAAACGTTTCTCGTACCTTGTTATTGCAGCTGGTGGATATGGGTTTACCGCTGGCGACTGAGGCCCTTAATCCGATGACAATGAGTTACTTAGAAGATTTGATTAGCTGGACTGCGATTGGTGCGCGAACCGCAGAATCGCAAATTCATCGCGAAATGATCAGTCATTTATCGATGCCAGTGGGTATCAAAAATGGCACCGATGGTTCGGTAGAGACGGCAGTTAATGCAATGATTTCTGCCAGTCATGGCCATCACTGTTTAGGCACCGATGTCGATGGCAACATTGCTATGTTGGATACCCCAGGAAACCCGGATACTCATGTGGTATTACGCGGTGGACGCAATTTGACGAATTACGATGATGCCAGTATTCAACAAGCGGTTGCTCAGCTCGAAAAAGCAAAACTAGGTAATCAGCTACACGCAAAGGTGATTGTCGATTGCAGCCACGATAATGCGCAGAAACAGCATGATCGCCAGTTGGATATTGCTCAACAAGTCGTCATGCAATACCGCTCAGGCAATTCAGCTATTAGTGGCTTAATGCTAGAGAGCTTCCTGCAAGCGGGTAAGCAGGGGATGGAAGGACCAGAAGGTTGTGGCTTGGAATATGGTTTATCCATTACGGACTCTTGCATTAGCTGGGAGCAGACAGCGTCGCTGTTAACCGACATTCATCAATTATTAGCGTGAGTAAGTGCTGAGGATAAAAACTATTTATAAAGTTTTATAGACTTTTCATAAAGTGGATATTGTATGGCATTGAGGTACGTATCAAGTGAGTGGGTTGTCGTATCTATATCGCGCATGAAACGGCGAGGTATTGGTTGATAATTGATAGATAATAGTGAGAATCATTATTATTAAGTTTTACATTTTATTATCTCAGGATATAATGACGTTTTTACGATGGTATTGAGTGTTGTATGTCTATGGGCTTGCTTTCTTATATGCTGCTATTAATTGCAGGGGTGGTAACGAGTTCTGCGTTTGCAGGTTCTGTGAATTTAGTAAAGCAAGACCCGAACTTAGAAAGGGTTCTTGGTAAGCTCATTTTTGAGGATAAAGACCTTTCGTCTCCTCCTGGCCAGTCCTGTGCTAGTTGCCATCAAGCGGACAAGTTCTTTGCTGATCCTGGTAATGCCGTCAGTGCGGGGGTGAATCCCCGTCTTTTTGGAAACCGCAATGCTCCCTCGATTGCGTATGTGAAATTTAATCCTGAGCTATTTTGGAATAAAGAGGAGGCATTATGGATGGGAGGATTCTTCCATGATGGTCGAGCCAGAACGCTTCAAGAACAGGCCAGTGGACCTTTTTTGAACCCATTAGAAATGGGCAATAAAACCATGGCAGCCGTGGTGGATAAGGTTAAAGCCTCACATTATATGTCGTTATTTGAGCAGGCTTATGGTGCCAGTATTTGGCAAAATTCTGCAGCCGCATTTAGGTCGATAACAAGCGCGATTGCGGTATATGAACAAGGGCCAGAATTTGCCACGTTTAGTTCTAAGTATGATTATTATTTAAAGGGTGAGGTGCTATTAAGCGCGCAAGAAAAACTGGGTTTAGAGGTGTTTGAAGCCGAAGATAAAGGTAATTGTGCAGCTTGCCATACTAGCCAAGTCAGTAATGACAATCCGCAGCCGTTATTTACCGATTATAGTTACGATAATATTGGTCAGCCTGCGAACAGCGCGTTAGCTTTTTACCGCATGGATGAATTGTATAACCCACAGGGTACGGATTATGTGGATATGGGGTTGGCGAATAATCCACATATTGATAATGCTAATGAAGAGAAGGGGAAGTTTAAAGTAGCCACACTGCGCAATATTGCTCAAACGGCGCCTTATTTACACAACGGTGTTTTTAATGACTTAAAAGAGGTCGTTGAATTTTATAATGAAAGAGACCTTGATGCGAAAAAACCTTTGGCTGAGCAGCGTTGGGCCAAAGCAGAAGTAGCAGAGAATATTAACCGTGAAGAGCTGGGAGATTTGAAATTAACGGCAAAAGAAATTGATGCGTTAGTCGCGTTTATGAAAACGTTAACTGACGGCTATTCTTTACCAACCATTGCCGAGCAGAATTAAAACTGCTGCTCTGCTGGCTGATACCCCTTGAGCGAGGAAGGCTATCCCATCTTGTAAAGTCAGCGTTGATTAAGTCCTTAATCTAAAAGATCTTATTCAAACAATGAAAGTATCGAGATCAATTCAGCAAAATGCTATTCTAGTGCGTTATATTCTAATGATTGAATCCTCTAAAAAAAAACAAATATAGGAGTAGCCGTGAAAAATCTCGCTGTTTATCTGGGTCTGGGTCTTATTCGCTTGGTTTCATTTTTACCATTATCAGGCGCTCATGCTTTAGGTTCGGCGTTGGGTAAACTGATGTGGTTCACTGATCACTCTCGTATTGCGAAGATCAATTTACGTCTTTGTTACCCTGATTACAGTGAATCACAAATAGAAAAGCTGGCGCGTGAAAGTTTGATTGCTTTAGGTAAAACCTATGCTGAAATGGGCATGTCTTGGATGTGGCCTATTCCTAAAGTACAAAAATTGATTACTCAGGTTGAAGGGTTAGAGTACCTTGAGAAGGCTTTAAATGATAAGCAGGGCATTATTTTAATTGCACCACACTTGGGTAATTGGGAAGTGTTAAATCATTTTTTTCGTCAGCATCTATTCATGACAGTGATGTATAAACCGGCCAGAATTCCTGCTTTGGACAATTTTATTTTTAGTACCCGCAAGCGTGTTGATGTCGGTTTAGTGCCGGCGGATCGTGGGGGTGTCGAGTCTTTATATAAGTTATTAAATGATAAAGGCGTCGTGGCTGTGTTGCCTGATCAAGAGCCAGGATTAAAGAGTGGGGTGTTCGCCCCTTTTTTTGGCCATACCGCACTTACCGGTAAGTTAATTGGTGAGTTGGCGAACAATACTTCAGCCTATCTATTGTGTTGTTATGCTAAGCGCTTGGACGATGGGAACTATGGCGTGGTACTAAAACCGGCGCACGCTGATATTCGCAACAGTGATGAAGTACTGGCAGCTACGGCGTTAAATACCAGTATTGAAGAGTGTATCAATGGTTGCCCTGAGCAATACCAGTGGAACTATAAACGTTTCCGTCGCCAGCCTGAAGGGCGTTCGAATTTCTATAAGAAGTAGCTTCGGATTGATGATTTAATCTATATTATTTTACCAGTGCTGCTAAGCGCTGGTTTTTTTTGTCGTGTCCGTGGGCACGAAGGTAACCTATTATGTCTTTTTCCTCGTTAAAATTAGATGCTCGTTTGTTGTCGGGTTTGACGGCTGCGGGTTATGAAACTGCGACGCCTATCCAACTTGCGGCCATTCCTGCACTACTGGCAGGGAAAGATGTGATGGCAGGGGCGCAAACAGGTACCGGTAAAACCGCTGCTTTTGCTTTGCCTATTTTGCATCGTTTATTAGCTATTCGTGAACAAAATCCCCTGGCTTCTGACGAAGTTCAACCGTTGCGAGCTTTGGTATTAGTGCCTACCCGTGAACTGGCGCAGCAAGTGTTTAAAAGTTTCGTTAAATACGGTGATGATACTGGCTTAACCACGGCCATCGCTTATGGTGGCGTGAGTATTAATCCACAAATAAGTGCATTAGCAGAAGGCGTCGATGTTCTAGTCGCAACACCTGGGCGTTTATTAGACTTGATGCATAAAAAGACGGTGAGTTTATCAAAACTTCAGTTCTTGGTTTTTGATGAAGCCGATCGTATGCTGGATATGGGTTTTATTATCGATATCCAGCGCATTTTAAAACACGTGCCAAGTGCTCGTCAGACCCTGCTTTTTTCAGCCACGTTTAATGAAGAAATTTTTACGCTGAGTAAAAATATTCTTAAAGAACCTGAGCTAATCGAGGTGGATGCGCGTAATACCACGGCTTCGAAAGTCGAGCAAATGGTGTACGTGGTCGATGCTGATAAAAAACGTGAACTGACCTCGTTTATGATTGGTTCCAAAAACTGGCAGCAGGTTTTGATCTTTGTACGTACTAAGCAAGGCGCAGATGAGCTTGCAAAAGAGATGTGTAAAGACGGTATTAAAACCCAGTCTATTCATGGGGATAAATCTCAAGGTGCGCGTGAACGTGCATTAGAAGAGTTCAAAGAAGGTAAAGTACGAGCTTTGGTGGCAACCGATGTCGCCGCCCGTGGTTTGGATATTCAGCAACTACAGTATGTCATTAATTATGAATTACCTTATATTGCAGAAGACTATATTCACCGTATTGGTCGAACTGGCCGTGCCGGCCTAGAGGGCCTAGCAGTGTCTTTGATGAGTATGGGAGAAGAGTATCTTTTAGAAGAAATTGAAGCGGTATTGGATAATCGAGTACCGCAATCTTGGTATCCTGGTTACGAGCCTGATTTAACTAAGCCGGCAGCGAAGAATAACAAGAATTCTCGCAGTGCGCAGAAAGGCCGCCAAAAAGACCGCGCCTACGGTATTAATACCGGTAATAAATCCAGTGCTAATAAAGGTGCCAATAATCGTTCGGGTGGCCGTAATAAACGCAGCTAATCGTCTTTAGATAACTGTTTTTTATTGCCCACAGAGAATAGCTGGGTATACTGCGTCATTTATTTCTTGTTCTGTATTTGGTATTTAATGTCTACTGCTTTTGCTCGTCGCTTTCAGCTAGTTGTTGATCAACTAGCGCAAGGTAATAAAAAACACTTTGCCGAGATCACCGGTAAGTCTGCTTCCCATATCTATAAAATCTGTCGTGGTATGAGTCGTCCTTCTATGGCGTACTTACAAGAGCTGTATGGCGAGTATAAGGTGGATCTAACTTGGCTATTAACGGGTGAGCACAGTGAAAGTGCTCAAGTGGCTGGAACTCCCAGTAATAGTGACCTAGTATTTGCCCCAATGTTCGATGTGCAGGCTTCTGCTGGTATGGGCAGTGATGTGGTGGCAGAAGATATTGAGGATTATTTTGCTTTCAATAAATCGTTCTTATCCCGTCAGTTAAACGTTTCTAGTGAGGAACTCGTATTTGTTACTATCAGCGGCGACAGTATGTTGCCGACGTTGCATGATGGTGATCGTGTACTGGTTGATATGTCACAAAAAATAGTGAGTCATGAAGGCTTGTATTTATTACAAAGTGAAAACGGCTTAATGGCAAAACGATTAAGTGATAATGAGGGAGTATTGCGGGTCGTGAGTGATAACTCTGAGTACGAAAACTGGACGATAGCAGCGTCTGCTAGAGAAGCTAACCCTATCGCCGGTAAAATTGTTTGGTGCGCTCGGACTATTTAGTGTTGTAAAGCTTGAGTTCTAAATAGTATTAGACTTTAAAGTTATGCATTTCATCATCAAGTTCAGTGCTATTTTCTCCCACTTTATCGGCTATGATCGACATGTTGTTGGACTTGTTGAGTAAATCTGTGGAAGCATCGTCAACAGATACAATATTCTGTGCAATTTCATTGGCTGCGTCTGCTTGTTGAACACCGGCCGTCGCGACTTGTTCAATCAAGCTGCTTACCTGATTAATTGAATTCTCTATGTCACTTAAAACCTGACCTGTTTTAGTCGCTTCTTCTTCACTTTCATTAGCTCGTTCACAAGACTTAGCCATCGCTGTTACTGCGTTTTGGGCAACCTGCTGCAGGCTGGCAATGGTTTTTTCGATTTCATTGGTTGATATTTGGGTTCGCGTTGCCAAAGTACGCACTTCATCGGCGACGACTGCAAACCCTCGGCCTTGTTCACCGGCTCGAGCAGCTTCAATAGCGGCGTTTAATGCTAATAAGTTTGTTTGTTCTGCAATCGCTTTAATAACATCAATTACAGTGCTAATAGATGCTGCTTGCAGTGCTAGTTGTTCAATCTCTTCTCCTGTGCTTCTGACGTTAATGGCTAGCGTTCGAATCACTTCTGCCGATAAGTGAGAATGCTTTGCACTTAGAGAAGCCTGTTGTTGTGACTCATGCATTTTTTGCGCAGCACTTTCACAATGGGAGGATACTTCTTTTGCTGTGACGGCAAGTTCAGTCGCTGCAGTTGAGATAATAGCGACCCGATTTTTTTGTTCTTCACCTAAGGTATTAATTTCTTTGGACACACCGAGTAATTCATTGGATGAGTTTGATAGATTGGTGGAGTGGCTACGAACTTTAGAGACGGCATTTCTTAATTGCGCGTAGGCATTTTTTAAAGCATTAATTGTGCTGCCTAATTCATCTTGGCTGTTAGAATGATATTCCTGATTTAGTATGCCCACTTTAAGATCATCAGCCATACGCTGGGTAATCCCTACGTTCTTATCAATGGTTATTCGTAGGCATATAAATAAATAACAGGCGATTAGAAAGAGTATTACGAACGTGCTAAGCGATAGCATCATAGAATTAACTATTTCATTCTTAGTATTCTTAAGGGTAGTTTGGTAAATAAGATTCAGTGCTTTATCAAGATTACTTACTTGCTGAATGGCTTTGGTGCCTACAGCGAAATAGTCACTCCCTGTAATACTCTCTCCATAGGGATCCAATAATTTATGGGTCGTTGTTTCTTGAAAAAAATCGACTGCATTGGTTACTTGCTTAAGTTCTTTAGGTACAAAGTGTGCAGATAAATCGCTAAGAACTTTGAATTTTAATTCTATCATGCGCATGTCATTTTGTATTTTACTACTCAATGTACTGGCTGCGACAAATGAGCGAGAATCAAGACTGTCATTGGTTGCTACCCCTGCGCCAATACCACGAAGTTGGCCTAGGTTTTCTTGCAAATTCGGTATACCGAAAACTGTCATATTCATCATTTGATAGGTTGCTAAATTAAGATCTAGAGGAAGTCCTGATTGAATGGCAATGTTGGCAATCAAATTATCAACTTCAGCGATCCAATGACTATGGCTCTTAAAGCTCTTACTAGCAGGTAGAGTTTGAATATTTTTCAGTAGTCGTGTGTTCCATCTTTGTTGTAACTCTTCTAAAAGCTGTCTGTTTGATTGAGTGTATAAAGCATCTTTTAAACCGACCTTGGCTTGCCCTATCGCTCTTACCATCTCTACTTCTAAGTTATTAATTGCGTATTCAACTTCTTTATTTCCTGCAAACCATTGAGCAGCAGTACCTCGATGTTTTGCGGCTAATACCCGTAAAGGTTTTAAATTATTAACGGCTTCGATACCGATAATTTTATTTTCAATAAGATGTATTTTATGGTTATTTTCTTGATAAATAAAGAATGACGCATAAAGTATTGGTAATAGTAGTGTTAATAAAATCACCTGAAATTTGCGGGTGAATGAAAGAGTGTTTAAAATATTTATGCCAAATGAATACACAGTGAGTAGCCTATTATTTACTTACTCTTCATTATAGGAGATAAATCTAGCATCGAGCGTATTATTAATAAGTAATTAATATTTTAAATTATTTGTTAATATATCAATTAGTTACTAAATATCATTAGGCACTAGGTTAGGACTACGAGTCGCTTGAGGAATTTATTTAAAGAAAACCCTGCACTTTTAGATAGAGGTTTTATTTTATCGTCATTAATGAGTGATTTATTTATATTTACTTTACCGGCGAAGACGACCCAGTTTCCTCCCCCAGTATCACACATATAGATTTGATCGAAGTGATCGCGTAAGGCATTAGTAAGATGCTCTTCCATTTTATGATCTAACCAATAGTTGAGTACCAGCCAACCTCCTTGCCTTAGTCGACTGTAGGCCGTTGCAATAAATTGGGCTGAAAGTTGTTGCTGATCAATGCCTTCTGCTAGGTACATATCAGCAACAATAATGTCTGTATTGATATCATTATTTTTTAGATAGTCAGCACCATCTTCTATCTGTACTTTGATGTTTTGATGTTGTGGCAATTGGAAATATTTATGTGCGAGTTGAACGACTTTACGACGTAATTCAATACCGACTAGTTGGCAATCAGGTACTAGGTGATGAAAAGTAGTTAATAAACTGCCCCCACCAATACCGATAACTGTAATATGTTTAGGTTCAACTAATAAAAGTGCAAGAAGAATTGCTCGAGTATATTCGTGCTGTAATAAATACGGTTGGTTGATTAATTGGCAGCTTTGCTCATCATCAGTACCAAAGGTTAAATAGCGTTTATTGCCATCGTCTAAAACTTGAATCGGTCCATGTTCATCATAAGTTTTATATATTTCGCGTGCCGAACTTTTCATTATGATTCTTTATCCGTGTAATTTTTTTGAAAGGTATCTTTTCCCATTGATTGAATCTGTAGCGCAATCATTTTGTGAAAAGCAGAAAGGATAGGTTCATAGTTTTGAGAGTCATGTAAAGCATTTAAAATATAAGTGGCTGCTTCGATAGTGGCGAGCCCATCATTTCTTGGCGATTTCCGGATTTTATACTCACTGGTATTCGAAGGTCCTATTGAGACACAGGCTATTTCATTTAGCCAAGTATTCAAATGAAGTAAGCGTGAAACTCTTCTCCAAGTTCCATCTAATAAAACTAAATATTTAAAGCGTCTCTGCTTAACTTGTTGGGGATTTAAGCTCCTGTTATTAGGGTATATGAGTAATGCTTGTTCTTTCCAGTCTTCACCAAACAACTCTAGGGGATCAAAGGTCTCACCAACTTCTAAACGAGCCCCGACTATTGACTTAGCTAAAATGGGCGCTGAAGAAAGTGCGTGTTTTGCCTCTTGGGGATCTTGTAAAATAATAAGCTGGAAGTCACAGCTGAGCTGAACTAGCTCGTCACACAAGCAGGTTTTTCTTGGCCGTTCACAATCAGGGCAGATAGGTCTTTTAGACATGATTTAAGACGTGATATTAATTATTAAAGATAAATGATAGCGGATATTGGTTAGAAATGAAAAAAGACCATTAGCCATACAGCTAATGGTGACATCAATACGATGTAAGATAGGCCTTTCCATAGGCGATCACATTAATTTAATATAACGGTTTGAGCGCAAAGATGGGTACGCCTTGGGTAAAATTATGTCAACTAGTCAATAAAAACCAAGCTTAACCAAGGCACATAGGTAATTAATAAAACGGTCGCGAGTAAGATGAAGAAGAAGGGGAGCGTTGCGCGATACAGTTCAGTCACTGGGCGTTGAAAGCGGAAACTGGCAATGAATAAGTTCATGCCTACCGGCGGCGTGAAATAGCCTAACTGCATATTCGCTAAGAATAAAATACCTAGATGAACGGGGTGAATACCAAATTGAATCGCAATTGGCAGAATAATGGGTACCATAATTACAATGGCCGAAAAGATGTCGAGCATCATTCCCAGCACCAGTAAAAATAAGAACAGTAAGAATAAGAAGGTTAGCTGACTATCGATATGCTCACTGATAAAATCGAAGATTGCGGTTGGTACTCCGGCATCAATCATATAATTAGTTGAGGCTAACGATACCGCTAAAATGATCATGATGGCGCCAACTAATTTCATCGAATCGCGCATGACGATAGGCAATTTTCGCAGGCTAATTTCTCCGCGAACAAATACCGTTATCAGCAACACATAAAAAGCGGTAATGGCCGCGGCTTCTGATACAGCAATGAAACCACCATAAATACCGCCTAATACAATAAAGGGCAAAGGTGCTTCCCAAGCGGTATCTTTGAGTGCAGCAAGTGCTTCTTTGGCATCAAACTTTGTTTTGTTCGCCAGAGCGGCAGGGTCTCTCGGCTGAATGGCGCTATAAATAGAGAGTGCAACGAGCATCAAGGTACCTGGAATGATGCCGGCTAAAAATAAATCATCGATGCTAACGGGAATATCTAACGCCAGTTGTTGGGCGACGACACCGTAAAGAATTAAAGGTAATGAGGGTGCAAATAATAAACCCAAGCTGCCCGAGGTGGTGATTAAACCGAGATTAAAGTTGTTGCTATAGCCCGCTTTTTTTAATGCCGGGTAGAGTAAAGCTCCTAAGGCCACTATGGTCACACCTGATGCACCGGTAAAGGCAGTAAATAAAGCGCAAGCAATTAATGCCACGATGGCAAGACCACCGGGCATCCAGCCTAAAAGTGCATCGGTAATGCGCACTAGGCGTTGTGGCGCTTTACTTTCGCCTAGTAAATAACCGGCAAAAGTAAACAGCGGAATCGCCGTTAATACGGGCATTTCGGTTAAACGATAAATTTCAATGGCGACCACAGAAAGATTAATATCTTGCTGAAAAAATCCCCATAATGCGCTGGCGGCGATTACCGCGAACAATGGCGCGCCCATTAAAGCTAACAATACAAATAAAGCAGATACTAGGATAGTCATTATGCATTCTCCCCTTTTAATACGGGGTTAGGCTGATAGCCTTTAATACGCAAAAATCCGAGAGTATGTAAAAAGAAGCGAACTGCCATTAATGAAAAGGTAAAGGGAATAATCAATTGCAGCGGCCAAGCGGGAACTTGAGCAAAGGCAATGTCGTCATATTCGATTGATTGTTGAATAAATACCACACTGTAAAAAGCGACGATGCTGCACACAATGGCGGCAAATAAACTGCCACTAATGCCACACATTTTTTTACCCCAAGGGCCAACAAAGCGGCTGAGAACATCAATGGCGATATGTTCTTGGCTGCGACTCGCAAGAAGTGCGCCGAGCAAGCCTAGCCATAAAACCAGAACTTGTAATACTGGTGGGATCCAAATTAAGCTGCCACCGGTAATTAAGCGCATCGCAATATCAAGGATGGCTAGAGACAGCATGACCAACAATACCGCCGCTAATAAACAATCTTCGGCGTAATGTAACCAGCGCTGAATGCGCTGGATTTGGAGTTTAGGCATGGGGTCTTCACGTTTGTCAGTTGAAAGTAGGGGTGTATTGGCTAAATTATTGTATAACGGCTTATGGTGATCTATTCAGAATCTATTGCTGACTGTTACGGTATTCTTCTAAGGTAGCCTCTATCTGTTGATAAGTATCCGCTGGATAGGCGTCGATTTTCTCTAGGTTTATTAACGCTCTTCTAGCAATTTCACGCCACTCAGAGCCGGCAGGCTTATCGAATTGAATGCCATTTTTCTGCAGTGCCGCACGGGCGCTGATATCGCTTTTTTCATTAATAAAATCCAAACGTTTAAACGCCGCTGCGACTACCTGCTTTACAATGACCTGGTCATTCGCATTAATTTTTTTAAAGGCTTTTTGATCAACGACTAGCATGCCCATGATTAACAATAATGGCTCATCGGATAGATGTTGGATTTTAGTATGCCATTGCAAAGCAATAGCGCCCGATGGATTGATGGTGACGGTATCTAATAAACCCGTTTGCAGGCCGGTATAAACGTTCGAAATGGGTGATGCAATCGGATTGATGCCTGCTTCACTAAACATTTCATTACCAATTAAATCACCCTCTGGCACCCATACTTTTTGTCCTTGTATATCAGCCGCTTTGGTTAAGGCTTTGTTAGACATTAGGTAGGCAAAACCTCCTTCTGAAAGGCCCAAAAGTTGGAAACCATTGTTGGCTAAACCTTCGGCAATAACAGAATCGAAGGTTTTACGTACGTGGCGTACTTCAGCTAAATTATTAAAGGTGAACGGAAGGCTATACAGTTGCACGCCATTATAAATATGAGCAAGTGCCCCCGCTGAGATCGCGCCGCCATGAAGCTGGCCGGAACGCATTTTACGTAATACCGTCTTATCGCTACCCATTACGCCACCTGGGTAAAATTTTATTTTGACGCGACCGTCTGTTTTTTGCTTCACTTCTTTGGCGGCGGCTTTCATTTCATTCATCCAGCTACTGCCGTTAGGCACAACCGTGGCGATCTTTATCGTCGCAGCCATAGCTTGGCTGCTAGTGAAAACAATTAAGCTTGTTACAAGGAATGTTTTTAAAAAATGCATAGGGTGGGTCTCAAGGTGAACTCAGTCTTATTCAAAATATTCAGCAGATTCTGCCAATAATACTTCAGCTTGTTGTTTGGCAAGTTGATTAATCAGGGTTAAGCCTTCAACCTTGGGGTCAGCTTGAATAACTTCTGTTAATAAACGATCGTGTAACTTTTGTTTAAACAATAAACGCGCATATTGTTGAGCGTAAAGTACCTTGGCCATTAGGTGTTGCCCGTTAGACGCTTTGATAGCCTGCTCAAAGTGCATTTTGGCAAGATCTGGTCGACCGCCTAGAGAGGGTGGAAGCTGAGATTCTAATACGCCCATATAGACTTGAGCAGATCCGTGGTCATAATCAGCATCGTAATGAAGTACCCAAGTAAATAACATTTTTACTTTGGGAAGTTGTGCAATGGCGTTCCAATCTCGGCTATTGACCTGAATCCAGCTCGCCCATGAGGAGGCATAGGTGTAGATAAGAGGCAGTTCATCTTCATCAAGGTCATCTAGTTCGCGTTGAATATCTTCCAGCTTATTATCCAAGGCTTTGCATAGGTTTTCTTCACTTTCACAAAGAGCGCGATGTGCGTAGTTATGAGCGCGATTTGCCATGCGTTGTTTTTGCGCCTTGTCCGTTGAAAAAATCCCTGCATAGGCACCATAGAGTTTAGCGGCGGGAATTAAAAATGTTTCATCATTAGGGTAAGTCTCGATTAAAGCATCCAACATCAGCATATAAGCCGGCGCTGCGGTGCGCACTAATTCAGGGTCTTCCTGGTTCATCATCGAGCGCGAAAGATTGGTCGGTAAGTTAACGATAGAGCAGGCTTGTATGCTTAGAAAAGCAATAATTATCAATAATTTGAACATGTGGCATCTAAGCTTGGAAAAATGAGGTTCAAATTATACCCTGATTAACATTACATTTTAACTAATCTATTTTGCGACAGACATTTTCATTTTTCTTAAATATTAATGCAGACTAGCGTTAATTGAGTTCAGCAAGTTGATCTAATGGGATTGCTTTTATCAGCTCTCCTCCCATGGCTAGGTCGATGCCGATACTGCGTAAAATATTCAAGGTATCTGCGTCATTAACGTGCTCTGCAATGGTTTTCTTTGCCATAAAATGAGCAATTTCATGAATTGATTTCACCATCGCATAATCGGCAGAACTGGTGACTAGGTCTTTAACCAGAGTATGATCGATTTTGACGTAATTTACGGGTAGGCGTTTGAGGTACTCAAAGGATGATTGCCCATTACCAAAATCGGATAGAGTGAATTGGCACCCTAAGCTGCGCATTTCATGCATGAAATCTACCGCATCTTCAATATTTTGAATAGCGGACGTTTCGTTGAGTTCAAAGCAGAACTTATCCACCGGAATATCATGCTCTCGTGATTGGTTAAAAATATAGGCTAATAATGAATCATCGTTCATAGAGTAACCCGATAGCTTGATCATGAAACGATCAATTTTAACCACTTCATCTGAATGTGCACTCATCCATTTGATCAGCTGTTCCAATGTCCAGCGATCCATTAAATACATCCGACTATAATGCTCTGCTGCTTGTAAGTATTCTAACGGTGGAACTTTCGTGCCATTCTCACCTTTAATACTGATGATGACCTCATATTGACGCTGCTGTTTTTCATTTTCTTGAATAGCGGTAACCGGCAAGCATAAAAGCTGTAGCTGATCTGTTTCTAAGGCTTGATTCAGCGTATTCGCCCATGACATAAACTCACCACGTTTAATGCGGGCGTGATCATCTTCAATATAGCGGTAGACACGGCTACCGCCTTTTTCTTTAGCCGATAAACAAGCAGACTCGGCAAACACAACCGGGTCTATTTCATCACAGATTTGATTGTTCAATTCTGCAACCCCCATGCTGAGGCGAATGCGAAATTTATGCTTAGCGCTGATAATATCCAGTTTTTCTAGCGTTTGCTTCAAAATATGAGCTTGCGCTTCACCGTGGCTAAGGTCTGAATGCTGAAATAAAATCGCAAATTCATTACTGCCCATGCGAGCACAGTCATTTTTGTTGGTACTGGTTTTCAGTAATACGCTGGCAATCTTTTTCAAGCATTCATCACCGCCTCCAACACCGTATTCACTATTGATTAATTTAAACTGATCAATATCAATCATACATAAGGTATGCGTCAGATTGGAACGGTGGGATTTTGCGGTTTCTTCTTTTAAATGGCGCATAAAGTGTTGGCGAGTATTTATTTGGGTCAACGCATCGGTATTCGCTTGCGCTGATAAATCATTATAAATTTGCTGTATAAGTGCATCTAGGCTTTGCTCTACCGCAGATTCTTCTTGCTCATAAAGGCGTTTCACTGAGCCATCATCAAAAGCGGCTGCCAATCGCTCTAGGGTGAAATCGATTACCTTCATGCCGCTATGATTAACGCACGCAAGCTTAGAGCCATCTTCAGCCATCCAGACGACGGAGATATTTTGGTCAGACTCGACCATCAATAACCAGTCGCCTACCTGTAAGTTGAGCGCTCGACGTACGCCTTTACCTTCCAAAGTGGGTTTTTTATCTTTAATTTCTGTCGGAACTTCAACCACTTCTTCAATCTCACCCCTCTCTAAGTGTTGTTCAGCCGCTAAATTGATTTCGTTATGCCAGCGGGTATGTTCTGGACGAGCGCCGTTAAGCTGGTCCAGCTCATGATGCATGAGTTTTATTAGTGGATAAAAGCGAGCTAATAACTCTTTTCGGCCAGAATTTTTAGGACCAAATAAAGAGAGTACTTGGCGATACAGCTTTACGGCGCCTCGAAAGCGTTTACTTGTAAGGGTTTCACGTAAATAAATAAGGGTTAATAGCGGTTTCCAGCCTTGCTCTAACCATTCCATCACAACAGTGGGGAGTGTTCTGCCGGCGGTATCTCGGGTAATCAAAAGGTCAATTTTTTCGCGTGCTTGATCAACTCTATGTTCACCCTCTGCAGCCTGTGCGACGCGGTCTGCATTCATCTTTGCTCGTCGCTCTGCTTCAACCAGCATAGTATCCACACCTAACTGCAAAGACTGTAATTGCTTTTCTAAGGGCTCTGCACTGTTATTAGTATCGATATTACGCAGCATGGCTGCTAATTTTTCACTCACTCTGTCTTGGCCTGTTGTGGTCATGCGGCCTAATTTGGATATCGAATTTAAGGTGACTCGACCCGGATGCAGTGAGTTAAACATAATGCTGGGGTCGCTCAGCATCATCATTGACAAAGGCTGTTCTAGTTGAGCAATAAAAGGTTTGACGAAGTCAGAAATTTGTTCACTGGCGACAAGGTTTCGAGTGACATGCTCAAGGGTATCGATCGCTTCCCGGTTTTCCACGGGAAGTCCTAAGTCTTGTGCAGCTAAAGCTTGTTCTAAGTCTTGGCGGACTTGTCCTGGTTGGGTATTAGCATTTCCCCAAAGCTGCTGCAGCGCTGAGTGCACTTGGTCATGGCTGGCGATGGGGATAATAGGCTGCGAGAGCTCGCTTGCTTCATGAGCACGAGTGAGACCACTCTCAATATGTTGATAACGCAATGCCACTAAACTTTGGATATTATTATAAGCCTGCTGCGCTTCTAACTGGTGTTGGTGAAAAGACTGTATCGAACCTAAGTTTGTCTGAGCATGACTGGGGCTTTGATAAGCACTGGTTGGCGATTGATCTTGTTGTTTCTGTTCTTTATTTTGTAAGCCATTGTGCGAGGCAGGCAAAGTTTTTGGCTCTGGCTTCAGCCGCACTTCATTGTCGGCAGCTGAGTTAGCAGAATTGCGTCGATTACGAAATGCCAAGGGAATATCGATGTTCTTAATAAGCCATTGATAAACAGATTGTAATTGCTGTCCAGCGACTTGTTGGAAAATTTCAAAAGCGATTTGGCGAATATTCTTTTCAAACTTTAAGGGTTCAATGGCTCCTCGAAACGCTTCGGTAACGACATCGGTGCTCAGTGGATTAAAGCAATTCTCAGTTGGAGCCTCTGAGATTATGTCTAATAATTGGCGCACTTCAAAAGAGGTATGACTCAAACGGGATTGTAAGTGAGTGCTCGCTACTTTCGCCAACAGCCAGTCTTCAAAGTCATCCTGTTGAATAAGAGATAAATATTGCCCAGAGCTATTTTTTTGTAAATCTTTTTCATCAGTAATCGAGGGTAAGCCGTCAAGCCAGCACGTTAGTTGTTTGGCAATCGCTGTTAAAAAGACAGTTTGGATCTTAGAGCCTTGTTCTTTAACAAGTTTTTTTGCATTGAATAAAACCTGCTGTTCGCTATTATTATGCGCTTTGTTGGCTCGGTTAAAGAGCTCATCTAAAAATTCAGAGTGCCATTGCTTAATAATGCCGTGGCTACTTTCTTTAACTCTTTGCTGGAACAGTTTTTTGTAGTGGCTGCGTTTTTCGTTTGATAGGGCTCCGTGGTTTCTATTGGCTTGGTTAATACTGTGTAGCTGCAAGACTAATTCATTGGTTGGCTGGTGGAGTTTGAAACCTGCACTACTACCTTCTTGGTAAAGACACTCTACGCTAATGTTGAGTGGTACATTTTCCAGGGTCAGGTAGAGCTGCAGTATGTCTTTGCTTTTTAATATGAACTTTTCTTCTTCAGACCAGTAGACTCTTAAGCCTTCCAGTGAAAAATCAGCGACATGACAAGCATGACTTGAGCCATCAGTGGCAATCAATTTTGCTTCTAAGTGACTTTCAAATCTAGGGTTTTTGCGCTTATCCATACTGCCTGATCCAACGTATCAAATTAATGTTTTCATTAACTGAGTATAGCCGTATTCTACAAACTGCTAAAAAGTGAGCTAAGTTATCAGTGTATACTTATTTTATGGTTTACAGAGACAATGACAAAATTACTGTGACATATATCAATAGTATAAGCTTAAAAATATTTTAGGCTATAGTATGGCGTTATGGCTGTTAGTGTAAGCTTGCTATGCTTACCAGACAACCCAGTAGTTATATTGGTGAGTTATCTGCCATCTAATGAAAATACAGGATGTTTTTCCATACGCTGGAGGGTTAGAGCGATAACGCGTCAGGAGCTGGATAATAAGTTGGAGTTATTAAGACTTCAGTAGAAGATTGAGAATATAGAATATAGAATAAAAAAATGATCGTTTCTTAAACAAGAAGTAAAAAAGCTATAATTCTAGTGTCAGGTTTATACAGATGCGATTAGATAAACGAAAGTGTAATAATTATCAGGGGTGAATTATGGCTATTATCAATAATATTAATAATTATTATGAACAGGTTGTAGCGGAAGAGATTCGGCGCCAGTTAGGGCATCATGCTGATGATTTAGGCATAGACTTTATGGCCGATGTGGCGTGCGTCGCGCTCAATCGTTTGCCCCCTAAATATTATCGTTACGAAGTCGATATGGCATTTTATATATCTCCCAATGAGTTATTTGATGTTGGTACTAGTGTTACTAAAGTAGTGGCGGAAGCGATTGCGTTTGTTAAATACCACTCTAGGTCCGATTAAAAAGCAATGGGGCGAGCACAAAGTGTATAGAAAACGTAAAGAAGTCTTGTGGAAGTTTAGAACCCTTGCAAAAATTTAGAATACTTATTTAATGTTGTTAATATATAAAAGGAAATATTAGATGAAGATTCTTTTAGTCGACGATGATCAAGAGTTGTGTGAATTATTGGCGCGTTACTTACAGCGAGAAGGTATTGAAGTTGATCAGGTTTACACCGGATCAGAAGGGCTGCAGCAAGGTTTGGCTCAACCATACGATGCGATGGTTTTGGATGTCATGATGCCGGGTATGACGGGTTTAGAGGTACTAACTGAATTGCGTAAAACCAGTCAACTACCTGTAGTGATGCTCACGGCCAAGGGCGATGAACTCGACCGCATTGTCGGCCTGGAAATTGGCGCAGATGATTACCTGCCTAAACCTTGCAATCCGCGCGAACTCATTGCTCGTTTACGAGCGGTCTTTCGACGTACACATGCAGAGATTAAAGTTGATACCAGTGACGTCATTCATATTGATGAATTGGAAATTGATCATGGTCAACACCAAGTACTGAAAAATAACCAGCCATTAGACCTGACTGTCACAGAATATAATATTCTCAATACCTTGGTGTCTCATCTAGGTAAAGTGGTAGGTAAAAATCAATTGGCAGAAGAAGCTATGTCTCGTTCCTTAACGTTGTTTGATCGCAGTTTAGATATGCATTTAAGTAATTTACGCAAAAAATTGGGAAGCCATGAAGACGGTCAACTTCGTATTAAAACCATTCGTGGTGTGGGTTATATGTACGTGGCGGCTCAGTCTTAATGAAATTTAAGTTGAGTCTGTAGTGCGCGGTTTATACTGGAAAGTCTATTTAGCGTTTGTATTAACCAGTGTACTAGCAACCTTGGTTACTTTAGCGTTTGCTGTATTCTACCGACAACTATCGAATGATACGAATAATTTAATTGCCCCAACAGCCGGTTATATTTCATCTGCACAGCTGATGTTGCAGCGGGGGGGGGAGCCTTTACTGATAGAATGGCTAATTGCGTTTGAGCAACATCCCAACGTAAATGCTTATGTTTTTGATCAGCAAGGCAGCAGTATTACTGGTGGGAAAG
The DNA here is from genome assembly GCA_047612075.1 of Oleispira sp. Taxonomy (GTDB): domain Bacteria; phylum Pseudomonadota; class Gammaproteobacteria; order Pseudomonadales; family Oceanobacteraceae; genus Oleispira. The sequence continues at coordinate 315,224 of JBLGAF010000002.1, read as the reverse complement.
TGCCAGTTTCAGTATCTGACTACGCTTTTTCTGCGAGTGAATTTCACGTTAAGGTGCAGCCGTTAAATCGCAGCGAGATTTTGGTCAAGGCTCCGTTAACATCCCAAGAGGGTGTGTTTTATTTATTAGTGGTCGAGTTTCTTCATCCTTTTGCTGTGTTAGATGTAAAAAGCTACCTTGCTCTGGGGTTCTCGGTGGTCATAATATTTTTCGGAGTGATTGGTTTTCTCTTATCTGGATACTTATCTCGCCCAATGCGCCGTTTGCAAAAAACAGTAAAAGCCATCGCTGCGGGTGACTTGAGTGCGCGTTCTGGCCATCGTTTAGGGCGCCGTAGAGATGAGATTGGTGATTTAAGTCGTGAATTTGATATAATGGCGGAGAGGCTGCAATCCTTACTTTCCGATCAAAAGGGACTGTTACGAGATATATCTCACGAACTGCGATCGCCTTTAGCGCGGTTGCAGATCGCAACAGAATTAGCGCGCTTTGATGCGAATGATGATGTCATCGAGTATTTAGATCGTATCGAACTGGAGACGGGACGCGTTAATGATTTAATTGCCGATATATTGCTATTAGCAAAGCTAGAAGTTGAACGACACACTGAGCAATGGCAAGTGATCGATTTGGTTAATATTCTAGACCAAATCGTTCAAGATGCGCACTTTGAGCAACAATCGCAAGTGATTCAATTAATCCATCCTGATACTCATTGTTTGGTGATGGCAGATGCAAAGCTATTAAGTTCGGCATTTGAAAACTTAATACGTAATGCCTTATTGCACACCTTTGACAATACAAAGGTAGAGATCACAATTAAAGAAGAGGGTAACGATTTTGTTATTGTTGTTCGAGATCATGGCCCAGGAGTGGCTGAAGAACATATCGAACACCTCACCCAACCATTTTATCGAGCAGAGCACGCTCGAGAAAGAGTCGGGCAAAATATGAAGAAGCAGCAATCTGGTGCGCGAGGTTATGGTTTGGGTATGGCTATTGCGCATCGGGTAATTCGTAGCTTTGATGGCCATATGGATATTCGAAATCATCCCAAAGGGGGGTTGGAAATTAGCTGTCATTTAAATTGTTACGATTGATTGACATTTACTCTTTTCTTACCTTTTAATGACGTGACATTCAAGCCAAAGTTAGTAGTATATTGTTGTGGGATCAGTCAAAATAGGCATTTTAGATTGGCGTTTTAATTGCTAGCCTAAATAGTACTGAAATCAGATATCAATATTTGAGAAGTTGTAATACATGAGAATTTTATTAGCATTGATTATTGGGTTTTGTTTTATTCCCCTTTCTTTTGCGGACAATGTCTTAACACCTATCACAGATTTGTCAGAATTTGCAGTTGATCGTGGTAGCAGCAAAATTATTTGGAATAATGAACGTCCAGAGCAGCAGCGAGCGTTGAAGCAGTTTTATCGTGCCATGGATTCATCCGCTCCTCGTCCCTCTATTGAGCGCCAGCAGCATGCGCAGGAGTTACGTGGTATGAGCCCACAGCAACGCCAGCAGTTATTTCTTAACTACATTCAGAAAAAATGAACGCACTGTTGTAATCCCCCCGTAAATTAATAGCATCCACTTTGCCATTTATCGCTTATCTCTAGCTTGAAATGTGCACTGCCAGTCAAATGACGTTTTTCAAATCAGAGACTATCGGGAAAACAGCCATTACTGTTTTATTAGGCATCGCAATGGCTCGCGCCTAACGACAAGCGCTGATAGCCCTCTGCATCAAAACATGAAGGATGCCGTAGTTAAAAAAAACCGAGCAAGATACGATCTATTCGAAAAACTTTGATGGTATTCATGCCTGTGTTATAAAAACACCCGAAGCGATATGGATAAGGTTTCATTGCTGGCTTATTTTGGTGCGGATGTACCGCGTTTAAAAGCGGCAACTGCTTGAGGCTGCTGACCAGCTGGCTCAATATATTTTTTATAGAACTCAGCAGCAGTCAATGGCTTACTAAAGAAAAAGCCTTGATAACTATCACATCCCATCGCTTGCAATAAAACCAGCTGCTGGCGGTTTTCAATACCTTCTGCGATGATCTTTAATTTTAGTGTGTGTCCCATCGCAATAATCGCACGAATAATAGCTTCGTCATCGGGATCATTCGTAATGTCATTCACAAAAGAGCGGTCTATTTTTAGTTTGCCGATTGGAAATTGTCGCAGGTAACTAAAAGATGAGTAGCCAGTACCAAAGTCATCTACGGCGAAGCGAACTCCCAAGCGATTGATGTTTTCAAGAATGCGCACATTTTCTTTTACGTTGTCCATCAATAAGCTTTCGGTAATTTCTAGCTCAAGCTGATTTTGACCCAACCCTGTTTGCTGTAAAATTTCTGCTACGCGTAATACAAATTTGTCGTCTAATTGTTTTACTGAGACGTTGACTGCAACCGATAGGTTCAGTCCTGCTTCTTGGTTCCAATTTTTGAAGGTTATGCAGGCTTGCTCTAATATCCAATCACCAATATCTCTAATAAGACCCGTTTCTTCCGCTATAGGAATGAATTCGACAGGAGATATCATACCAGCGGTAGGGTGAATCCAGCGAATGAGGGCTTCGGCTCCCTCTAGCTCTCCTGTGTCGGCATTTACTTGGGGTTGGTAAAGTACTTCAAATTCATTTTCTTTTACTGCACGGTGTAATTCAGTTTCAATTGCTAAGCGTGAATTAACTTGTTGATTCATCTCATCTGTATAAAACTGATAACGATTACCCCCTTTTGCTTTTGCGCTGTACATAGCGGTATCAGCATTGCGTAATAATATATGTGATTCAATCGAATCTACAGGGTACATACTAATACCAATACTGCAGCTTGTATTAAGCTTATAATAATCCAACTCATAGGGTTTTCTGATCATTAGGTTGATCTGATGAGCAAGGGTCTCAATGGCGGCTATATTTTTCGGGTTTCTCATCATGACGACGAACTCATCACCGCCTAAGCGCGCAAGTAAGCTTGTATCGTCAACACAATTTCTTAAGCGTTCAGCTACTATCTTTAGTACGCGGTCACCGACCTGATGCCCTAAAGAATCATTAATCGTTTTAAAGCGATCTAGGTCAATAAAAAGCAAAGCTAAACTGGTTTTATTACGATAGCGATCGATGTGCTTGATCAATTCATCATCAAATAAATATCGATTAGCAAGCTCAGTCAGTGGGTCTCGAGTTGCTAAATGTTCGACCTGCTGCTGTGCAATCATATGCTCGCTAATGTCGAGTAAAAGGCCTTCTAAATAAACGGGTTTGTTAGCTTCTTGAATCGCACAGCCCCGATCCATAAGCCACTTTAATTCTCCATTAGGTGTTTTAACACGGAAGATGTGTTCATATTTATTTTTTGGGCTGGTAATGCTATTGGCATGTTTAATTAAAATATCCTGATCGTCTTCATAGATGTTATCAAAAGGCGTGCGTTGACCTAATAAATAACTACTCGCTGAAAAGCCGAGTAAATCTTGGCAACCATCTGTGATAAATAAGACTTTATAGTCGGGGATTCTGACGCGATAAATCGTCCCAGGAAGATTAGAAAAGAGTAGGTTTAGTGTATTCTCTTTTTCACGTAAAGCACTTTCAATAACTTGATGATTAGTGTTTATGTCATCTAAGTTACGTTTAATTAAACGATAATAGAAAGAACTAATAAGATAAAAAAAGAGCAGTAATAAAAAGGGGGGTATTATTTCTTCTAGCCATGCGATGATCACCTGAGTGGTCGGCGTTGAGATGAATATAAAGAGGTCGTATGGTTCTAAATAACGCACACTGCTCATGCGTCTAATGCCATCAATGCCTAGTTTATTTTGATAATGTCCCAATACAGGTGTTCTTGCTTGTTGTTTAGTGAGCAGCTGGCTAAGGGTACTTGACGGCATTTTCATACCCAGTAATGAGCGTTGATTCATAGTCAAAGGGTCAGCGTATAACAGGTGATTACCTGCACCGATAATATGAATGGCGGTATCATTAATGCCACCTATATTGTTCCAGTTGAGTTTTTCATTTTGAACTGACATTGCTAGGCACAATAAACTTGTATCGATTAATTTAGTGGACATGCAAATAGCAACATACTGGTTACTACTGCCTGCTCCTAGGCTCAATGTGGTAATAAAATGGGGCTCATCGGATTTTTGCAGTTTATTTATAATTGAGGGTGTGGCAATGATTTTTGCTAAATCTAAGCGCAGATTATTGTTATGACGAAATGAGGAGGTTAACACTTTTCCATTTTGGTCCACTAGAAAGCTATGATCAAAACTACTATTGTTTTGATTCATTAAATAACGTTGTAATTCTGCTGGCGCTTCATCAGTCAATAGTAGCTGTTGATTTAAGTGTTTGAGTTGTGAAAAAAGATGGTCTGCTTGCTGTTGTGTAGCCTTACTCACTAATTGATTTAAAGCATCAAGTTGAGTAAATATCTTCTGTGTGTTGGTAAACCAAGCGTTGCCGATATAGGTTATAAATAGCATGGTGAATACAAACCAAGCAGAGAAGAGTGAAATCTTCAATCGGTCATGGTTAAATAATGTTCTGACATTGGTTTTCAAATGCACAAGTAAGCATTCCTAGCTTTGGGAGGTCGGTGAACCATTAAAGTATAGCCACTATACAGTCGATATTGTCGCTCATGGCTATTATTTTAATCATCACAGCAGCGGTTTTAGCGCTAGCCATACACTTTTCATCATTATGGGTTGGGCTTTTTGTGTCGGATGAATGCCATCAGCCTGCATCATACCTGTTTGTCCGGCAATACCTTCTAATAAAAAAGTGACTAATGCCACATTGTGCGTTGTTGCCAGCTGTTGATATTGATTAGCAAACAGTTCGCTGTACCCTTGCCCGTAGTTGGGTGGGATGCGCATTCCGAGTAATAATACCTTGGCTCCTGTCTCGTGGCTGAGCTTAATCATATAGGTTAAGTTTTTAGTTATTAGTTTTATCGGGGTACCTCTTAAACCATCGTTCCCGCCTAATTCCAGAATCACTAATCTGGGTTGATGTTTTGTTAAGATCGATTTAAGACGATTTGCGCCGCCACTGGTTGTTTCACCACTAATACTGGCATTTATTAAGCTGTATTGAGGATATTCTTGGGTTAACGTCTCTTCTAACAAAGCGACCCAGCCTTGCTGTTTATCCATACCATAGCCAGCACTGATGCTGTCGCCCAACACTAGAATTGTCTGTTGTTGTAAAGGGCTATTCTCCCCTGCATGGGCTTGAGGTAAGCTCAGCTTAAGCAATAAGCACAGCGCGATAGCGAAAAGGCGAAATGATTGATGACTACGAAAATTGAACATGAACAGCAGTTTCCTTTATTAGATCTTAAAAATGTTGTAAAACAAGTGAAAACAGGCGCGGATGAGTTGACCATTCTGCAAGGGTTAGATGTTCAGATCAAGCACGGCGAAAGTTTAGCGATTGTAGGCGCTTCAGGCAGTGGCAAATCAACGTTATTGGGGATAATGGCTGGTTTAGATCAGGCGACATCCGGGGAGGTTTGGCTGAATGGTCAAGCTTTGCACAATTTAGATGAAGATCAGCGCGCTGCTGTGCGCGCCGACGGTGTTGGCTTTGTTTTTCAAAACTTTCAGTTATTACCTGCGCTGACGGCGTTAGAGAATGTTCGCTTACCGCTAGAAATGACTCAGAAGTATTCGCTCAAAGAATGCCAGGCACTAGCCCAACAGTGGTTAGATAAAGTCGGTTTGGGTCATCGTTTGCTACATTATCCGACTCAGCTATCCGGTGGTGAGCAGCAACGAGTTGCCATTGCCCGTGCGTTTGTGTGTCAGCCGTCGGTTTTATTCGCTGATGAACCCACGGGTAATCTGGATCGCAAGACCGGAAAAATCATTATTGATTTGTTATTTGAACTTAACCAGCAGCATCAAACCAGCTTAGTCCTCGTCACTCATGATGAGAACCTAGCACAGCGCTGTCAGCGCAGTATTAATATTGATGACGGTAAGATTGTTAAACTGCCAGGAGTTGATGCATGAAGGTTAACTCTCCTCAGCTTTATTTTTTGAGTTTACGGTTATTGATTGCAGAGATTCGTGCAGGAAAAATGACCGTCATTATGCTGGCATTGGTGCTGGCGGTTACCTCAGCCACTATTATCAGCGTTTTTAGTCAGCGTCTTGATAGCGCTATGTTAAATAAGAGCAGTGAGTTACTGGGCGCTGATTTACGTTTACTTTCGCGGGAGAAAATTCCTCAAAGCTGGTATCAGCAGGCTCAGTCTTCAGGCCTTAAAACAACCACCACATTAGAGTTTCCCAGTGTTGTTTTGTTCGGGGACGAGATGGCGCTCGCCGCAGTTAAAGCGGTTGATGAAGGTTATCCCCTAAAGGGACAGCTCGGCAGTCAGCAAAACCCAGACTTGCAACAAGGGCCTTCTAGCGGTCAGGTTTGGCTAGAGCCACGTTTACTGGCCTTGCTAAATGCAAAACTGGGGGATGTGATAGAGGTGGGCGCTATTACATTAAAAATCGACGCGATTCTTATTAATGAGAGCGATCGTGCGGGTAATTTTTACAGTCTATCACCTCGGGTAATGATGAGCTTGCCCGATGTAGAAGCCGCTAAACTGGTGCAGCCTGGCAGTCGCGTAAGTTGGCGCATGCTCGTGGCGGGTGAAAGCCTAGCACTAGAAAATCTACAAAAGGATCTAACACCGTTATTGGCCAGTCATCAAAGCTTTGAATCGTTAACCGACAATAACCAGGCATTAGCCGCGTCACTTTCGAAGGCGCGTAGTTATTTATCACTAGCGGCTATGTTGGCGATTATTTTAGCAGGCATTGCGATTGCCATGGCGGCTCAAGATTATGCACGCCATCATTATGATAGCAGTGCTTTATTAAGAACCTTAGGGGCGAGTCGACGTTATGTGACGCGCCTATATCTTTATCAGCTAATGTTCCTCGCCTTTTTTACGAGCCTCGTGGGGTTAATATTAGGTTACTTTGGTCAAGAAGTCTTAACTCAGCTATTAGCATCTGCGTTTAATAAAGGGTCTGCTGATGCGAGTTTACCCAGTGCAGGTTATTCCGCGTGGTTCATTGCTAGCTTAACCGCACCGGTTACTTTAATTGGGTTTGCTTTACCGCCGCTATTACGTTTGGGTCGAGTATCCCCCTTGCGCGTATTACGCCGTGAACTAGAGCCTATGGCATGGAACAGCTGGGCTATTTATGGTTTAGGTTTAGCCATGATGGCCTTACTTAATTATTGGTTCAGTCAGAACTTTACTATGACGGTGATTATCATCGTCGGTGGTTTTTTCGTTCTGCTAGCCCTGTTGCTGGTATTGCAACTATTGCTTTTTACGGCGGATAAATTAATACCCAAAGCCAAGCTTTCTATGAGCTTACGTTTTGCTTGGCAGCAGATTAACCGTGATCGAAATCGCACCTCCATTCAAATTTTAGCCTTTTCATTAACCTTAATGGTCATGCTCATCATTGCCATTGTGCGTAATGATTTATTGCAGGACTGGCAAAAAAACTTACCTCAAGACAGTGCTAATTTCTTCGCTATGAATATTCAAGGCTATCAAATAGACCGTTATCAGCAAGACTTAGAAAGTGCAGGTTTTACTGTTTCTTCTGCATTCCCCATGGTTCCTGGGCGTTTGATTGCTATTAATGATGTGGTTGTGGCAGATGATATTGAATATTCAGAAGATCCCGCACTGCAACGTGACTTAGTGCTTAGTGGAGGTATTGATTTACCGTTGGGTAATATTATTACTGAAGGTGCTTGGTTTACTCCCCAATCAATTGCCAAAGTCTCGGTTGCCGAAGGTTTGGCTAAACGCTTAGGGCTTAATGTCGGTGATCAGCTTATCTTTGATGTTGCCGGGCAAGAAATAACGACTCATATTGCTAATTTGCGTAAAGTTGATTGGGGAAGTATGAAACCCAACTTCTATATTTTATTTTCTGCTGATCTAGTACAGCAACTGCCACTGAATTATTTAACCAGTTTTTATGTGCCTGAGGAATATAATACACAGTTAACTCAAATAATTAGAGATTATCCCGGCATTACTTTATTAGATATGAGCCAGGTTTTGATACAGGTACAGAGTTTATTAGGTCAGGTTACAATGGCGGTTGAATATTTATTAATATTGGTATTACTGGCGGGTACTTTAGTATTAATCGCTGCCCTGCATTCGAGTCTTGATGAGCGTTTACAGCAAGGAGCAGTATTAAGAACTCTGGGTGCAAAGCGGCGGCAGTTACAGTTAATGCAATGGTATGAGTTTTTATTAATGGGCGCTTTGGCGGGTATTATCGCCGTGGCGGGGGCTGAAATTATTTGCTGGATACTGTACCAACGTCTGTTCGAAATAGAATACTCTTGGCACTTGAGTTATTGGTTTTGGTTGCCAGCACTATCGGCTATTTTGATTGCTACCTTGGCCAGTCGCAATTTAAAAAGTGTTATTGAACAACCCCCCTTGGTTATTTTAAGAAAGCTTTAGCAGACTAAAATCTGTAAACGTTATAAAAATATTTTTTGAGAAATGTATGACCAAGAAAGTTACCGTCAATATTATCATGGGTTTTTTAGGTGTGGGTAAGACAACGTCGATATTGAATATTTTGCAGCAGAAGCCCGCGGATGAAAAGTGGGCGGTATTAGTCAATGAATTTGGTGAGGTCGGCATTGATGGCGCCATTCTTTCTGCTGCATCAGGCATGGTGATCAGTGAAGTGCCAGGTGGCTGCTTATGTTGCGTATCGGGCATTCCTTTTCAATCAGCATTATCGAGTCTTATCGTTCAGCAGCAACCGCATCGAATATTAATCGAGCCAACAGGCTTGGGGCATCCGAAAAATTTAATTCGCACCTTGACCTCAAAAGAATATCAGCCGCATATCGAGGTTAAAGCGAGCATTTGTCTGCTCGATCCAAGGCAATTAAAAGACCCCCGTTATCAACAGCATGAGACATTTAATGACCAATGTTACCTAGCAGACGTTTTGGTCGCCAACAAAACAGATATATGTGATGCGCAAGATAAAGAAAATTTTTATCAATTTGCCCAATTAATTCAGCCAGTTAAATCGGCTTTAGGTTGGGTAGAGCAGGGTGAGCTAGAGCCTGCATGGCTTGATTTAGAGTGCGATAAAAGCCGTCAGTGTAAATCTCCTCATCCCACTCATTACCATAGTCAGTCATCAGGCAATGAACACAGTGTGATAAAGCCTGTAAGTTTAGCTGTAGGTCAAGATTACCAAGCCTTTGAAAATGAAGGTATGGGTTACTATTCTTTAGGCTGGTTACTGTCTGCAGACCAGATCTTTGCCCATCAGACCTTGACTCAATGGTTGATGGCGTTGAACGTAGAGCGTGTGAAAGGGTTACTTATTACCGATCAAGGCACTCGGGTAATGAACTTAAAGAATAAAGCTTTTACAGAAATGCCTACGCGCAAATTACAGCAGAGTCGAATTGAAATAATCCATAATCAGGTATTAGATAAAGATATACTTGAAAAGACACTTTTGAACTGCTTGGTTGCTCATAAATGATCACTTCTAATTTAAATAAATAAGAATATTTCTCTCCCCGTGTCTAATTAACAGCATAAAAGTGCTAGGAAATATTAATAAAACTGTCACAATCCTTTGAATTGAATTTTGTACAATGGAGCCCTATGGCTAGCCCCAATATATTAGTTGTAGAAGATGAGCAAGCGATTGCCGAGATGATTATGACCAGCTTAGAGATGGCCGGCTATCAGGTAAAACGTGCGGCCAACGGTGAGATTGCTTATCAAATGGTGCTTGATACGCCTCCAGATTTGATACTGGCTGATTGGATGATGCCAATGATGACAGGGGTTGAACTAGCGAAGCGCCTTAAGCGAGAAGAGAATACGGCTGAAATTCCTATTATTTTATTAACCGCTAAGGCGGATGAAGATGATAAAATTAAAGGCTTTGACGCTGGAGTGGATGACTATGTTATTAAACCCTTCTCGCCAAGAGAGTTACTTGCACGGATTAAAGCGGTATTACGCCGCGGTCATACCGACTCGAATGGCAAGGGTCTAACTGCAGGTCAACTGGTATTAGATCGCTCAGCTAAAAAGGCAAGTATCGCCGGAAATGCTCTAAGTTTAGGACCTATCGAATATCGCTTGTTAGAGTTTTTTATGTTGCACCCTGATCGGGTATACTCCCGAGATCAATTGCTCGACCGAGTTTGGGGGGGCAATGTTTACGTAGAAAATAGAACGGTGGATGTACATATTCGTCGTCTGCGTCTCAGCATTTCGATCTTGAGTCATGAAACAATGATTCAAACAGTGCGAGGAGCAGGGTATCGTTTTTCACCTGAAGGCTTCAAGCCCGAGTAGTTTTAAATTAGAGTAGCTGTGAGCCAAAGAAGCTTCTGGCCTTTATTAAACGTTGTAAGGATGCAGTATTTTGCAGCAAATAGCTTGGCAGCGTGAGTGTTTACGCATTGTATTAATTGTTGCCCTCGCAACAGGGGTAGGGCTGTCTTTTGAGCAACCTTACTGGGGTGTCCTTGGTGGTTTAGTCGTTTCTCAGCTCTTGATGTTGAAGAGTTTAAATGAACTTTTTCGTTGGAGTAATAATCAAGGACCTGCACCTCAAGACAATGGATTAGTCGGTTACAGTGCCGATATTCTGAGTCGACGTGAGCGACAGTTAAATAATAAGGTTGTTAAGAAGAACAAGCAACTTAAGCGTATTACTCAAGGCATTGAATCTTTGCATGATGGGGTATTGATCGTCGATAAAGCCGGTTATATGAACAGCTTTAATCATGCATCTTGTCACCTCTTAGGTTTGAGAGAGGATACCGATAAAGGTCAGCATATTACCAACTTGATACGAGCTCCTCGATTCGTTAAGTACTTTAACGACAGTGATTATAGCGAAGCTATTGAACTTGAAAGTCCTCACAATTTAAGTTTAATTGTTCAAGTGCAGATAACACAAATTAGCATTAACCAAAAAATAATTATGGTGCGAGACGTTACTGAACGTCAACGCGTTGAGAAAATGAGACAGAACTTTATTGCGGATGTTTCTCACGAATTACGCACGCCTTTAACCGTTATTAGTGGTTATTTAGAAATGTTAGTGGACGCTGAGTTGAATCCTGGTGTCAGGCGCGCCGTAGACCAAATGAGTGAGCAAGGCGATCGCATGATAAGCCTAGTGAATGATTTATTACATTTATCTAAGTTAGAAAGTAATAACTCAGGTATTGGCAATAAGTGGTTTGAGTTTCAGCCTTTATGCGCGATAAGTATTGATCAGTTAAAAGCGTATATTCCAATTTCTTTAAGCGGTGAAAAGTTACCCGTGGCTGAAATTCATTATGATTGCGATTTAGAGATAGAGATTCTTGGTTTTGCAGACGAGATTAGTTCGATACTCTGCAACTTAATGACCAATGCCATTAAGTATGGGCGTAAAGAGGGGCAAGCAGCACATGTTGATATTAGTCTTGTGAATACACCCCTAGGTGTTGAAATCGCAGTAGCCGATAAAGGTGAAGGCATCGCATCGAATCATCTAGCACACCTAACAGAGCGTTTTTACCGGGTGGACGAATCAAGAGAGTCGACGGTTGGCGGTTCTGGATTAGGGTTGGCGATTGTTCGTCATGCTCTAGAGCATCACGATGCGACCTTAATAATTGAATCTACTCTAGGTCAAGGCAGTCGTTTTAGTTTTATCATTCCTGCTGAACGCATTCGCATTCTTAATAAATAATAAAAAAAGGGCTTCTATGTCTAATTAGAAGCCCCTCTTTGCAGTGCCAGACTTTAGCGATCTATAAGCGCTAGCATTAGAATTTATATTCTAAGCCAACACCGTAGTATTCGTTGCTGCTATCATCACCGAACTCTTCGTCAGTGGCGAAAGCATATACTTTAGCGCCTTCTGCTAGTTTATAATCAACGCCTAAGCTATAGGTTTCAGCATTGTCTTTAACGATATCGGATTCGCCATACTGAGCTTTTAATTTAACATCAGACGTTAGCTTATAAGCGGCAGAATAAACCCAGCCATCATTGTTGTCACCATTTTGTCGTTGAGTTTCCCAAAGGCCACCCAGTGTGATGCCCGCAATAGAGTACTGAGCGACTAAGCGGGTTACATTGATGCCATCAGCTTCTACATCAGTATCGTAGGCAACCGCTGCGTATAATGCATTGCGAGAAAAAGTTAACGAGCTCGACGTACCATCGTTGATAGCCTCGTCTTCAGACGCTATGTGAGCGATGGTAGCCACTAAACCAGACATTGTTGGCGTATTGTACTGAACAGAATTGGCTTCGCGATTATCACTTTTTGAGATGACACTTTTGATGTCGCCTTCAAGGTCGTTGAAAAGGTCGATTTTCTTCTGAGCTTTCTTCAGGGGTGTATCGAACATTCCCACGATAACCTGACCAAAACCGCCTTTAATACCCGCATAGATATTACGCTGACTGAAAGTTTGGCCGCCCTTATCGCCATCATCAACCTGTGTTTCATACTCAGCTTTGTAGACACCCTGTAAACCGTGATTAAGATCGATGTTACCTTTAACACCTAAGCGAGAAGCGTTGGATACAAGCTCTGAAATGCTGGCACTGCCTTCTTGAGTATTCTGTACAGAGACATTGATTTTGCCATAAAACTCAGGCACTTCAATTTCTACTTTTTCAGCGTTAGCGAAAGCGGGTAATACCGCTGCGATGGCTAATGATAGGGCAGTTTTTTTCATGATTATTTCCATTCTACGGTTAAAATAAGTAAGCCGCTTATGGATGAAGCAACTTATTTATATGTTTTTTAAATTCGTGATGATTATGTTTCAAATGTGTTACAGAAATATTACAAGATGACAGTAATATTTCAAATTTATGAAACTTATATTAAATCTATATGAAGCTATACAAAGTTATATGAAATCAATATTTAATCAACATATTAATCAATATTGTAGGAAGGATTAATTGAAACTTATGACAGATATAAATGAAAAAACCCACGAGAACGTGGGCTTTAAAGTGATGAGGGAGCATGATCAATGAGTGATCAAATAAGCGCTGAGTTTAGAAATCTAAACGTCGCCTTGTGCTTGCTCTTCCATTTCTGACAATGAGCTGTGGCGAACATCCGCGCCACTCACTAGATAGATGACTTGTTCGCTGATATTACGAGCATGGTCACCAATACGTTCAATCGCGCGCAATATCCATAAAATGTTAATTGCCTGACTAATAGAGCGAGGATCTTCCATCATATAAGTGCTGAGTTCACGAATAGCAGAGGCATACTGATCATCGACCATTTTATCACTGCGCACCACCTCGATTGCGCCTTCTATGTCGTGGCGTGCAAAAGCGTCCAACGCATCAGACGTCATTTTTACTACGGCCGATCCCATATGACGAATGGATTGGTTGCACATTTTGGATCCTGGCTGATTACCACTGGCGATTTCAAGCGCGTGAATCGCCACCTTGGCAGCTTCGTCTCCCATGCGTTCTAAATCACGAACAACGCGAGAAACCGCAAGCACCATGCGTAAATCAGAGGCCGCAGGCTGGCGTCGAACAAGAATATGGGTACACTCTTGGTCGATGCTTATTTCCATTTCATTCACTTCGTCTTCACGCTGAATGATCTTATCGGCTGAGCTAGTATCACCGCTACAAATTGCTTCAATGGCATCAGAAACTTGACGCTGTACTAAGCCACCCATCGCTAACATCTGATTGCGTATGGTCTCTAGGTCAGCATTAAATTGCTGAGAAATGTGCTGGTTAAAATTCATATCCATTATTTTATCCTTATTTAAAGCGGCCTTAATTAAGACAGCCTATCCAAAACGGCCAGTAATATAAGCTTCTGTCAACTCGTGCTGAGGGGTTGTGAAAACTTGATTTGTTGGGTTCACTTCAATCAATTGACCCAAGTGAAAGTAAGCGGTTCGTTGAGAAACACGTGCGGCTTGCTGCATTGAGTGCGTGACGATAACGATGGTGTATTTTTCTCGCAACTCATCGATTAGCTCTTCAATTTTAGCGGTAGCAATAGGGTCTAATGCGGAACAAGGTTCATCCATTAAAATGACTTCAGGGTCAACCGCAATGGTACGAGCAATACATAGACGCTGTTGCTGGCCACCTGAAAGACCCGTGCCTGGAAAGTGCAGACGATCTTTAACTTCGTTCCACAAGCCTGCGCGTTTTAAACTTTTTTCTACTATTTCATCAAGCTCAACACGACTTTGTGCTAAGCCGTGAATACGTGGACCATAAGCGACGTTATCGTAAATCGATTTAGGGAATGGATTTGGCTTTTGAAATACCATACCGACACGGGCACGTAATGGTACGGTATCAACGTCTGGGCCGTAGATATTTTCATCATCGAGTAAGATTTCGCCAGTAATGCTACAAATATCAATGGTATCGTTCATGCGATTTAGTGTTCGCAAAAAAGTCGATTTACCGCAACCGGAAGGGCCAATTAAGGCAATCACTTCGTTGGCGCCAATATCTAAATTAATGTCGTAAATTGCTTGTTTGTCACCATAAAAAACATCCACATTACGCGCTGAAAGTTTTGCTTTCGGGCTAAACGGGACGCCTGTCGTCTCGTGGTTTTCAATAAGTTGCATATTAGTACTCATTTTAAATTCTCACTTTCAATTCTTTTTCAGTACTTTTTTAGTGCTTTTCAGTACATCATTACGTTCAGTCTTATTAGCCTATCCATCAAATAAAATTGGAATCGGCTACCAGCGACGTTCTAAGCGACGACGCAGGATGACGGCTGTGGTATTCATCAGCACTAAAAATGACAATAAAACTAAGATGGCACCTGACGTACGCTCTAAAAAAGCACGTTCTGGGCTATCAGACCATAAGAAAATCTGTACTGGTAAAACCGTTGATGGATCATTAATGAATCCAGGAACATCGACCACGAAAGCCACCATACCAATCATTAATAGTGGTGCAGTTTCACCGAGTGCTTGTGCCATACCCAAAATAGTACCCGTCAGCATGCCAGGCATGGCTAAGGGTAAAACATGGTGGAAAACTACTTGGTTTTTCGATGCACCTAAACCATAAGCAGCTTCGCGAATTGACGGTGGAACCGCTTTAATCGCAGCACGAGCTGAAATGATAATGGTCGGTAATGTCATTAGGGTTAATACTAGTCCCCCTAATAAAGGCGTTGATCGAGCGACCCCGAAAATATTAATAAAAATCGCCATACCTAATAAGCCAAAAATAATAGAAGGTACTGCGGCTAAGTTATTAATATTGATCTCGACAATTTCTGTCATGCGATTGCGCGGTGCAAATTCTTCTAAATAGATCGCCGCAGCAACACCAATGGGAAATGATAATATTAAAGTGACCATTAAGGTTAATAAAGTACCTTTAATAGCACCGTGGATACCGGCAAGTTCTGGTTCACGAGAATCACCATTGGTGAAAAACAAGGTGTTGAAGTGACTGTCCAAACGACCTGATTCAATCCAGGTATTTAACCACCCTAATTGCTGCTCAGAAAGACGGTCATTAATTTCATCTTTTGCTAGACTACGATCGTGCTTGAACCACTGGTCTACATCATCGTCCATCAATAGTTCGATACTGATCGTGGTATCAATCACCGCTGGATTGGCTAAGATTAAATCTTGTAATTGCCAAGCAGCACCGGCGCTGATCAGTTTAAACAGTTCGCGTTTTGCTTGACGGCCTTGAGGTTGCAAACTTTGGTCAAGGTGGCGTTTGATTAAACCTGAGAAGTTAGCAAAGCGGATATCTTCGACCTTGCTATCTTTATTTATGTTTAGGTAGTTACTGTCTAATAGGATCTCTGTGGTTAAGCTGGTTTGTCTAAATGCTGAAGTACCTTTGCTGGCAATATCAGTAAATAAAAGCACCAGGCATAACATACCAAAGAAAACAGACGCCATACCGTACAAGCGAAAACGTGTTTCTGCTGCATGACGACGCCCTAAGCTTTTTTCAACTTTTTCGCGGGTTGTTAAGGTTTTTGCAGTCATCGTTGTATCTGAAGAATCAATCATATTGCTCTCGATATTTCTGTACGATCTTCAACGCGACGAAGTTCAATATTAGCGTGGAGATAAATAATACAAGGCCTAAGGCAAAGGCGGCTAGGGTCTTAGGAGAGTCAAACTCTTGATCACCTACGAGCAGTGTTACGATTTGAACCGTCACCGTTGTTACACTATCTAATGGGTTGGCGGTTAAATTAGCGGCTAAACCGGCGGCCATTGCGACAATCATGGTTTCACCTATGGCACGGGAAATTGCTAACATCACAGCCCCAACGATACCCGGTAGCGCGGCTGGAATAACGACTTGGCGGACAGTTTCATTTTTTGTTGCGCCTAAACCAAAACTGCCATCGCGAAGAGATTGAGGCACCGCGTTGATGACGTCATCGGATAAAGAGGATACAAAAGGAATGATCATTACGCCCATAACCAAGCCCGCGGCTAAGGCACTTTCTGAAGAAACATCTAAGCCTAAGTTCGTACCGAGTATGCGAATAAAAGGTGCAACGGTTAGTGCGGCAAAGAAACCGTAGACAACGGTTGGAATGCCTGCCAAAACTTCTAAAGCAGGTTTTGCATACTTGCGTACATTTTCAGACGCGTATTCAGACAAGTAAATGGCGGCCATCAATCCTACTGGTATAGCAATGATCATTGCGATGAATGAAATCAATAAAGTACCGGCGAATAATGGCACCGCGCCAAAGCTACCAGAGGAACCTGCTTGATCAGCTCGCAAGGCAACTTGAGGAGACCAGGTGGTACCGAATAAAAAATCAAATGGGTTAACTTGCTGAAAAAACATCCATGCTTCAAACACCACGCTGGCCAGAATGCCAACAGTGGTGAGTACCGCGATTCCTGAACTGGACAATAATAGTAGGTTAATAATACCTTCCATTTCGGTCCTGGCGCGTAACTTGGGCTTGATACGACGGTAAGTAATGACAAAGAAGATTAGGCATAAGCTTAATGCAATGCCGGAATTCAATATTGAAGTACGTTCGTTTAACGCCGCGAGGTGATTAACAGCGGGCATTAAACTTGGATCTGGGGCAAGGTCAGCACCTGAAGCAAGGTTATGAACTGTGCTGATTGCTAGTTGAATTTGGGCAGGGCCCGCCGCTTGAATTTCTGCAGGTAGCTGTGAAATCAACAAGTTATCAATAACCGGGCCTTCCAAAAGATGCCAAGACAATAATAAAATAAGTGCAGGTACCCCAGTCCATAAGGCCATTAAGGTGCCATAGTGGGCAGGCAAGGAATGCATTCGCACTCCTTGATTGGATATTGTCCGTGCACGATTGCGGCCCAAGAAATAGGCGCCTCCGAGAACAATAATGACGATGATGAGCAGGCTACTAAAGTTCATGTGCTTGTTTGTCTACCAGTAGTTATAAGTTTCTTTTTAATACGAAAAAGCCGAGAGCTATTCTTGTTAGAGAATAGGCCCCGGCGATTAGTATTACTGTTGACTAGGCTTATTGTTCAGCCAAGGTCGTTAAATTCTTTACTGTGCTAAGTACTTTAGCACGTTCTTTCTCCGACATCGGGATCATTCCTTTCTCCGCTAGGTAGCCGTATTCGCCCATGGCCTTCTCTGAGGTAAATTCTGCTAAATACTCTTCGATTCCTGGGATAACACCAATATGAGCTTTCTTAACATAAAAGAATAAAGAGCGACTTACGGGATAATCACCGCTAGCAATAGCGTCGAAGGTTGGCAGTTTACCATCAATCGCTGAACCTTGAACTTTATCTGAATTTTGTTCTAAAAAGCTGTAACCAAATACGCCAAATGCTGTTGGGTTGGCCACCAGTTTTTGTACGATGAGGTTATCGTTTTCACCCGCTTCTACATAAGCGCCGTCTTCACGAACTGCGTGGCAGATTGCTTTGTATTTACTTTTATCCTGTTTCTTCATTGCCTTGATGAAGGGAAAAGTCTTGCAGCCTCCTTCTAATGCTAATTCAGCGAATGCATCACGAGTCCCCGATGTTGGTGGTGGACCTAATACTTCAATTTCAACTTCAGGCAGTTCTGGGTTGATTTCATTCCAAGTTTTGTATGGGTTATCAACCAGTGTTTCGCTACCATCAGGGTTAGGGATATTCTTACCTAGCGCTAGGTATAAGTCACGTAGACTTAAAGAAACCCGCTTAGATTCTGTGGTATTTGCTATTACGATACCGTCATAGCCAACCGTTATTTCGATAATGTCTTTGATACCATTTTTAGCACAAAGTCCTACTTCCGAACTCTTAATAGCGCGAGAAGCATTAGTAATGTCTGGAGTAGCACTACCGACACCTGAACAAAATAACTTTAAACCACCACCAGAACCGGTAGATTCAACCTTAGGCGTAGCAAACGCAGTCGACTTACCAAAACGCTCTGCAACTACTGTTGAAAAAGGGTAAACCGTAGAAGAACCGACAATACTGATGTAGTCGCGCTCAGCGCTGGCTGACATGCTGATTGCAGAAGCTGCAAGGGCAGCACTTAAAGCTAATAATTTTTTCATAATCACTTCCTATTTGGTGGTGATTTCTACCTAGAACTTGTTAGATAGAAAGGTGTTTTTTTGAGTTCTTATCTATTGGTAATGATTATGACGAATCAATGTTACAGAAATATGACACAAGGTGGAAATATTGCAAAGACATTGCATATTTATGACACACCGTATTTTGAGACTTACATATTATGAACTATTGAGTCTAATTTTATTAAAACTAAAAATTGTTCAGCCAAAATCATAAAAAGGGTATGGATCCTGCTCTGACCCCTTACAACACAATAACAAATAATGGCTTTGAGGTGCTTATGGGCGCAAAACGTGGCTTTATCACAAGGAACAGCTTGCCCGAATATTATTTACAGCAAGCATCAATTTGGTTTGACCCTATCGTCGAAACCTTAATTGAGCACCATTATAGTGCAGGACGAACATTGTTGGTCGGTATTAATGGCTGCCAAGGGTCTGGTAAGACGACCCTGGCCGATTACTTGTGCACTTGTTTGCAAGCTAGGGGATTAAGGTCAGTTGCTATCTCTATTGACGATTTCTATTTGACGCGTCAGCAGAGACAGCAGCTTGCGAGGGATGTTCATCCTTTATTATCGACTCGCGGAGTGCCAGGAACGCATGATTTAGAACTAGCTTTGGAAACGTTACGGCAGTTATCCCAAAACAGTGGTGACGTTAAAGTTCCGAAGTTCAATAAGGCTCAAGACGACCGTTTACCTAAGGAAGAGTGGCCGCACGTTGAAACCCCCGTTGATATTATTATTTTGGAAGGCTGGTGTGTGGGCATTACCGCAGAAGCCGAAGAAGCCTTACTTGAACCGGTTAATGAGCTAGAATCGTTGAAAGACCCTCAGGGGAAATGGCGCAGCTATATTAATCGGCAATTAGTGACTAACTATCCAGAGTTGTGGCAACTCATTGATCGCTTAATTATGTTGCAAGCGCCGAGCTTTAGTTGCGTTTATCAATGGCGCTTAGAGCAAGAGCAGAAGTTAGCGCAAGAGCAGGCCCGCGAACAAGGTCAAATATTAACGCCAGATGAGGCTTTAAAAGAAGAAGCGTTAAAAAAAGGCCTGTTGAAAAATAATCACATTATGCAGGCAGAAGAAATCCAACAGTTTATTCAACATTATGAGCGCCTCACTCGCCATAGTTTGAAATATCTGCCAAAGAATAGTCAGCATTTATTTCAGTTAAATAATAAACGTCAGGTAGTCGTTTACCAAGCTCCAAATCCTTTGCCGAGTGATCCTCGTTTTGGTCAGCATACTGTGACATTAAAAGGATTGTAGCGATGACTAAAGTGGTGAACAAGCTGATGAAAGAGTGGATTATTTTTACTGATTTAGATGGTTCTTTATTAGATCACGATACTTACAGCCATAAACCAGCTGATGCTCTGTTACAGGAATTAGAGCACGATAAAATCCCCGTTATTTTTACAACCAGTAAAACCCGGGCGGAAGTTTTATCTCTTCGAAAAAAATTAAATAACCAGCATCCCTTTATTATTGAAAATGGTGCGGCTATTTTTATTCCCCAAGGGTATTTCCCGATTAAGCCTGAAGGCTGCATGGAGATTGATGGCTTTTGGGCATTCAGCTTTTGCCAAGCAAGAGACCATTGGTTATCCATACTGGATAAAGCAAAAAAAGTTTTTCCACACAGTTTTAGTCACTTTTCAGCGATGAAAGAAGAAGTGATTTCCCAAATAACCGGATTATCTATTAAGCAAGCTCAACAGGCTAATCAAAGAGAATTTGGTGAGCCGATTTCATGGTTAGGGGTGGATAGGGCGAAGCAAGAATTTATTTTGTGGTTAGAAGAACAAGGTGGTCATGTATTACAAGGTGGGCGTTTTTTACATTTAAGTGGTGCCTGTAATAAAGGTCAAGCCCTCGTTTGGTTAGCAGCAGAATATAAAAAACAACAAAGTTTTCCTACTACTAAAACCATCGCTATTGGCGACAGTGGTAATGACATTGCAATGTTAGAGCAAGCGGACTTAGCATTAATTATTCGCTCTCCTATACACGCACCTCCGAAATTAAAAAGACCGCGTGGTTTTTTTATCTCAGAAGAATTTGGGCCTAAAGGTTGGAACTCAGGTTTACGAAAAATTTTATAATTTATAAATATTAAGATTTACAACTGTTTAATAAAAAAATAAGGAAATATCATGGCTGACTTTTATCAAAATGGCATAGTGACCACTTTACATAATTTAGCGCATCGCCCCGTTGAAGATATTGAAAATGAACTGCGGGAGTTTAGTGAAAAACGCCCACTGTCTTTGATCCTTCCTTCGCTATTTTCTGAATTAGAAGGTGAGGCTCTGCCTAACATTGTTAAACATTTAACAGGTGCAGATTATCTGAGTGAAATAGTCATCGGCTTAGACCGCGCAGATGAAGATCAATATCGCCATGCCTTAAAATTCTTTGGTAAGTTACCGCAGCATCATCGAGTACTGTGGAATGAAGGCCCTAGATTGCAAGCGTTGGACGCTGAATTACAAGAACTTAATCTCGCACCGAAAGAATTGGGTAAAGGGCGTAACGTTTGGTATTGCATGGGGTATACCCTAGCCTCTAATCGTTCTGAATCTGTTGCTTTACATGATTGCGACATTGTTACTTACGATAGAGAACTGTTGGCGCGCTTAATTTATCCTGTGGCTAATCCGCGTTTTAATTATGAATTCTGTAAGGGCTTTTATGCCCGTGTTGCCGATGGCAAGATTAATGGCCGTGTCAGTCGCTTATTAGTGACGCCACTATTACGCGCTTTGAAAAAGGTATTTGGCGAAATGGAGTACCTGCAGTTTATGGACAGTTTTCGTTACCCTCTGGCGGGCGAATTTTCATTTCGTAAAGATGTATTAAATGATCTTCGTATTCCCAGTGATTGGGGTTTAGAGATTGGCGTATTGTCTGAGATGCATAGAAATTATGCCAACAACCGCTTATGTCAAGTTGATATTGCCGATGTGTACGACCATAAACATCAAGAATTATCACCGGACAGTGATGAGGGTGGGTTATCAAAAATGTCGATTGATATTTCCAAAGCCTTATTTAGAAAGCTGGCGACGCACGGCAAAACCTTCAATACTGAAACGTTCCGCTCTATTAAAGCCACTTACTATCGTATCGCTCTCGATTTTATCGAAAGCTATCACAACGATGCTGTTATGAATGGTTTAACTTTGGATATTCATGCGGAAGAAAAAGCGGTTGAGTTGTTTGCACAAAATATTATGAAGGCAGGTGAAGCATTTTTAGACAAGCCCATGGAAACACCATTTATTCCAAGCTGGAATCGTGTCATTAGTGCTAAGCCCGATATTCTAGAGCGTTTATATGAGGCCGTAGAAGAGGATAATAAGGAGTTTATGTCGCGATGAGCTTATTTGATTCCGCATTATTGCAACGTAGCCAGCACTTGTTAGAAATGATTTATCATGAAACGGAGATTGATCTATCTTTTGAAGAGTTTGCCCATAAGCTTTTAATAGAAATGAGATTAGATAAAGTTTGTAATGAATCAGCCTCTCACGATCAAGTGTACCCGAGTAATTTGTGGGATCAATCATCCACCGTAATGATCACCTATGGAGATAGTTTTTTAGCGGCTAACGAAAAGCCATTAATTACTTTAAAACATTTTTTGGATGAGCATTGTGAGGGTTTAATTAACAGTGTGCATATTCTACCATTTTTCCCTTTTAGTTCAGATGATGGTTTTTCGGTCATGGACTTTTCCAGTGTTAACGAAGGTCTTGGAGACTGGCGTGATATTGAAAGTATTAGCCAAGATTATCGTCTGATGTCTGACTTGGTAATTAATCATTGTTCAAGTCGCAGCTTATGGTTTCAGAACTTTATTAAAGGTGAAGGACCAGGTCATGACTATTTTTACACCGAATCGAACGACGCTGACTTGGCCCAAGTTGTTAGACCTAGAACTAGCCCGCTATTAAGAGAGACTCAAACCCATAAAGGGCTAAAATATGTATGGTGTACTTTTAGCCATGATCAAGTTGATTTAGATTTCAGAAATCCAGAGGTTGTATTACAATTTGTAAAAATTATTCGTCAGTACTTGGACAGTGGGGTGCGTATTTTTCGCCTCGATGCGATTGCTTTTTTATGGAAAAAAGTCGCTTCACCCAGTATTAATCTCGAAGAAACACATAACGTCGTGCGTTTACTAAGGTTACTCATTGAGCACGCACAAAGTGATGCCGTGATTATCACCGAAACGAATATTCCTAATCGCGAGAATTTATCCTATTTTGGTAACGCCAACGAAGCGCATTGTGTTTATAATTTTGCTTTGCCGCCGTTGCTAGTGAATACCTTGCTTACTGGTAATAGCCACCATTTAAAGCTTTGGTTAATGAGCATGCCACCGGCTCAGTTAGGCACCACATATTTTAACTTCATTGCTTCTCATGATGGTATGGGATTAAGACCGGTTGAAGGCATATTGGCGGATGATGAAACCCAGGTTCTAGTCGATACCTTGCAAGGTTTTGGGGGTCGTATTTCTTGGCGTGCTTTAGAAAACGATGAAGGTGAAGCGATTCAAAAACCTTATGAAGTCAATATCTCGTTATTCGATGCATTACAGGGAACGTTAAAAGGCAAAGACGCATTAGCCATCCCTCGTTTTGTGTGTGCCCATGCCATTATGCTGGGTTTGGAAGGTATTCCAGGCATCTATGTGCATAGCTTATTGGCGACGCGTAACGACTATCAACGGATGGAAAATACTGGCCATAATCGCTCTATTAATCGACACCAGTGGCAATACGATGAGCTGGAAGCGCTTTTACTGGGTGCTGATCTGGATGAAGAGCTGCCTGAAGAGAAGTGCCACCACAAAAAAGTATTTACTGAATTAAAGCGATTATTATCGATTCGACAGCAGCAAAAAGCGTTTCATCCTAATGCGCCCCAATTTACTTTGCATTTAGGCGATTCTATTTTTGCTTATTGGCGTCAGTCTCATGATAGGCAGCAGAGTATTTTTTGCATCAGCAATATTAGCGATTTGGCCCAAGAATTTATGTTGTCTGACATTAACTTAGTTAGTACAGATGACTGGCATGATCTAATTTCTGGCAAAGAAATGACCCACCAAAATATGCTGGTGCAGCTCGCGCCTTATCAAACACTTTGGATCAGTAATCGTTAAATAACCTCCGAAGGATTTTACCTTTGCGGTTTGGTGGGATTTATGCGGTTTGCCAAGCAGCAATGGGTCACACTGGGAGTAAATAATGATAGCAGTCATGATGAAGTGTTTGGGCCACTAAAGCTTCTACAGCTTCTATTTAGTAAGTGCTTTTATCTAATTAGATCAAGTCACTTTCGTTCATATATGGAGTGGCATCGCGATTTGATGGATTGAAATTTTACTTCACTAGAGTATCCTAAAGGCTATGAGATCACATATCCGCAATTCATTAATAAGCAATCCTATCTCTGGAAATAAGTGCTTGAGGAATAAACGCCTAGCATTGATCTTGCTGGTATCTTTTTGTTTGACCTATATGGGTCAGGCCTTTGCGATACCGATGGTCTGCATGATGCCCGCTGCTGAAGTGGCTGATCCTAGCACCTCCCCACCTTGTCATCTGAGTACGTCTGACTTTAATGACAGTGCTCAGCCAATGACTGGGACTATGACTTGTTGTGATCAAATGAATTCTGATGATGCGAATCTAACGATGAGTACACATGACTGTGCCTGCCCTGATGGGGGTTATGGTGCTACGTTAACGTTTATTAGTAGTTTTCCGTGCAATCCGTTTAAAATCAGTGAACAGCCATATTCTTATTCAACGATGGGTTTCCCCAACCAAATCGATGCAGCCCTTTTTCGCCCTCCCATTGCTTAATACACTCCTAGGTTGAATCCGCTTGGCGTTGAATTTGCCCGGCTTTTATTCGTTGTGTATTTTTAAAGTGTATGAGAACCCCCATGAAAAATTTTCTATTGATGTGCCTAGGTGGTGCGATCGTGGTGTTGGCTTTTATTTTTAGCCAAGCATTTCTATTTGATACTGAATTAAATTTGGGGGACTCTCTTTTTCAAGAAGCAGTCTCTCAGAAACCTGAGATCCTTTACTGGGTTGCTCCCATGGATGCCAACTTTCGAAGAGATAAAGCAGGTAAATCTCCAATGGGAATGGATTTAGTCCCCGTCTATGCCAAAGCGAGTGAGGGTACAGAAAATAAGAAACCTGAGATCCTTTATTGGGTTGCCCCCATGGATGCCAACTTTCGAAGAGATAAAGCAGGTAAATCTCCGATGGGAATGGATTTAGTCCCCGTCTATGCTAAAGCGAGTGAGGGCGCAGAAAAGGGGGTTGTAAAAATTTCTGCTGCTGTAGAAAATAACCTTGGTGTTAAAGCGGTTGATGTTGAATTGACTCAACCTGAGTTGAATTTTATCAGCAGCGGCCAAGTGAATTACGCCAAAGAAAGTGTCGTTCATCTGCATGCGCGTACCAGCGGTTGGGTAGAAAAGCTTTATGTCAGTGATATGGGTCAAAAAGTAAAAAAAGGCCAAGCCCTATACGGCATCTATTCATTGGAATTTATTGATGCCCAAGAAGATTATTTACGCGCTCTAAGTTCTAACAACGAAAGCTTAATGCGCGCGGCAAAAAATCGTTTACAAGCTTTGCGCATCGATAATAAAGTCATCGCTAAACTCAAACGAACAAACACAGCCAGCCAAGTTACGACTTTTTATGCGCCACAAAGTGGCTATATTGAACAGCTTAATATTAACGAAGGCATGTACGTAAAGCCTGAAAATATTTTATTAGCGATTGCCGATTTAAGTGAACTAACCGTCGATATCGAGCTTGATCATCAATATGCCGCTTGGTTGAGTCAATTCCCCGGGGAGGTGCAATGGACACTCACCACCTCGTTAATGCCGACTCAAAACTGGCAAGGTAAAATTGATTACATATACCCTATGTTGAATGAAAAATTGCGGACCATTCGGGTGCGGCTTCTGGTCGATAATAAGGATCAATTATTAAAGCCTAATATGTGGCTGAACTTGCAAGGAAATATTATTGCCGAAGAAAAAGCATTATTAATTCCTAGCCAAGCACTTATTCGCACTGAAAATAAAACGCGGGTTGTGATCGCTTTAGGAGAAGGGCGCTTTAAATCGGTATCCGTCACAATTGGTCAATTTTTTAATCAACAAGTAGAAATTCTTCAAGGCTTACAAGCAGGTGATCGTATTGTTACCAGTGCGCAATTTCTAATAGATTCCGAATCGAATATTGACTCTGATTTACAACGTATGGATTCTTCAGCGATGGAGAGCACTCATGATCATTAATATTATTCGTTGGTCAATTCTAAATCGTGTTTGGGTACTATTAATAACGGCGCTTATCATTATGGCGGGTATCTTCGCCATAAAAAATACAGCAGTCGATGCTATTCCTGATTTATCCGATGTGCAGGTTATTATTAAAACGTCTTACCCAGGACAAGCGCCCCAGGTTGTGCAAGATCAAGTTACCTATCCATTGACAACGGCTATGTTGTCAGTGCCAGGGGCTAAAACAGTACGGGGGTATTCGTTTTTTGGTGATTCTTATGTGTATATTATTTTTGAGAATGATACCGATTTATATTGGGCGCGCAGTCGTGTTTTAGAATACTTAAGCCAGATAAACGACAGTTTGCCTGACGGTGCTAAACCACAGCTAGGGCCGGATGCAACGGGTGTTGGTTGGGTATTTATTTATGCCTTAACCGATACCAGCGGAAATTTAGATTTAGCGGAATTACGTTCTTTGCAAGACTGGTTTTTAAAATACGAATTACAAACCGTTGCCGGTGTTTCTGAAGTTGCCGCAGTCGGCGGCATGATAAAGCAATATCAAGTGCGAGTAGATCCGCATAAATTACGCGCTTATGGCATTCCATTATCTTTATTAGAAACAGCGATACAGCAAGGTAATCAAGAAGTAGGGGCCTCGGTGATAGAGATGGCCGAAGCAGAATATATGATTCGGGCAACGGGTTATATCTCCGGTCGCGAAGATTTAGAAAACATTCCTTTGGGAGTTGTGGTTAACGGCGAGCCGTTATTTTTAAGCGATGTTGCCAATATTATTGAAGGCCCACAAATGCGCCGTGGAATCAGTGAACTCGATGGCAACGGAGAAGTCGTTGGCGGTATCGTGGTGATGCGTTCTGGTGAAAATGCGCAAGAAACCATTGCCGCTGTGAAAGAAAAATTAGAGCAATTAAAATCAGGATTACCCGCAGGTGTTGAAATTGTAACGGTTTATGATCGCTCTGATTTAATCAATGCGGCGATCGACAATTTATGGGAAAAACTAGGCGCAGAACTAATAATGGTGGCGCTTGCCTGCATCCTATTTTTATTTCACGTACGCTCCGCGTTAGTGGCCATTATCAGTTTGCCAATTGGTATTTTAATGGCGTTTATTGTTATGTATTTGCAAGGTCTTAACGCTAATATCATGTCCCTTGCGGGAATTGCGATTGCGATTGGCGTGATGGTCGATGGCGCCATTGTGATGATAGAAAATATGCACAAGCATATGGAGCGCTCTTTACTCAAAGGCCAGCCCTTAAATGATGATAACCGCTGGCAGCTTGTCACCCGTGCAGCGAGTGAAGTGGGGCCTTCTTTATTCTTTAGCTTATTGATTATTACCGTCAGTTTTTTACCAGTTTTTACCTTGGAAGCGCAAGAAGGAAAACTCTTTGCCCCCTTGGCCTTTACCAAAACCTATGCCATGGCCGCTGCTGCTATTTTAGCGATTACCCTAGTGCCCGTTTTAATGGGGTATGTTATTCGTGGCAAAGTAATCAGTGAAAAGAAAAACCCACTCAATCGAATGTTAATCGCCATTTATGAGCCCTTACTAATGCGGTTATTAAAGTTTCCTAAAACAACGTTAATGGTCGCTTTAACGATCGTGCTATTAAGTTTGTATCCCGCGAGTAAGATCGGCAGTGAATTTATGCCCGATTTGGACGAAGGTGATCTCATGTATATGCCCACCACCTATGCGGGTCTATCAATAGGTAAAGCACGGGAGATTTTGCAGCAAACTGACAAGCTCATTGCCACTGTGCATGAGGTCGAACATGTCTTTGGCAAAATCGGTCGTGCGGATACGGCCACCGACCCTGCACCGTTAACCATGATTGAAACTTTTATTAAATTAAAGCCGAAAGATCAGTGGCGAGAAGGCTTAACCAGCCAAGGATTACGAGACGAGCTGGATGAGTTGATTCAATTTCCAGGTCTTACAAATGCTTGGGTTATGCCAATTAAAACGCGCATCGATATGTTGGCAACGGGGATTAAAACCCCAGTAGGTATTAAGGTATCAGGCCCAGATTTGACGGTGATCCAAGGCATTGGTCAACAGTTAGAACAAGTACTCGGTAAGGTAAAAGGGACGGCATCCGTGTATTCCGAACGTGTGGTAGGTGGGCGTTATATCAATATTGATATTCAACGCCGACAAGCCGCGCAATACGGTATGAGTATTATGGATGTGCAGCAAATTATTAGCAGCGCTATCGGTGGCAAAAATATTGCAGAATCTGTCGAAGGCGATAAACGCTACCCGATTAACTTGCGTTATCCTCAGCATTATCGAGACTCCCCTGAGAAACTTCAGCGCTTACCGATTGTCACTAACGCAGGCCATAACATCACCCTAGGGGATGTAGCCGATATTCGTATCGAAGATGGTCCACCGATGATCAAAAGTGAAAATGCTCGCATCAATGGCTGGACCTATATCGATATTGAAAGCCAGGGTATTAATGCGATTGATATTGGTAGTTATGTTGAAAATGCACAAAAAGTTGTGGCTGAAAATATCGAGCTTGGATTATTAAAGTTACCGCCAGGCTATTCCATTCGTTGGGCTGGGCAATATGAATATATGCAAAGGGCAAAAGAAAAGCTGAGCTATATTGTACCATTAACTTTAGGCGTGATTATTTTACTACTGTACTTAAATTTTAGAAATGCTCGTGATGTGGCATTAATTCTATTAACTCTGCCGATGGGCTTGGTGGGGGGTGTTTTATTTATGTCGTATTATCAGTTTAATTTTTCGGTTGCGGTGGGTGTTGGTTTTATCGCCTTGGCAGGGGTTGCAGCCGAAACAGGAGTCATCATGTTGCAGTACTTAAAGCAGGCCATTGAGAATGAAAAACCAATCACAACAAGCGCTCTAGAAAACAGTATTTTAGAGGGCGCAGTGAATCGTGTACGCCCCGTGATGATGACGGCCATCGCTACCATCGCAGGTTTGGTTCCTGTGATGTACGGCAGTGGTGTCGGTTCAGAAGTCATGAGCCGCATTGCTGCGCCTATGCTTGGGGGTATGATTAGCGTGGTGGTATTAACCTTGTTGGTTTTGCCGGTCGCTTATTACCAAGTGGTGCGTTCTCGATAATGGGTATCGCACTAGATCGTTAATAATATAACGGGGTAAAGTGTTTAGGTTATACTAGAACCTTATTTATACTTTCTCGGATCTATTTTTTATGAGTTCTAAACAGTATCATCATGGTGATTTGAAAGTTTCGTTAATCGAAGCGGCCAATACAATTTTACTACGTGATGGTGCTGATGCTTTGTCTTTACGGGCGATTGCTGCAGAAGTGGGTGTTTCTCATATGGCGCCTTATGCACACTTTAAAAACAAAAAAGAACTGATTAAAAGCATCGCCGAGGCCGGTTTTGTGCAAATGGCAGATACCATGGAAGCCGTCCCCCTGAAGCTAAAAACAAAGAAAACGCTGACGCCGGGCGAGTTAGTTCTGGCTTACGGTGTCCGCTATTTAGAATTCGCTACCGCTAATCCTCAGTTATATAGGCTTATGTTAGGTCAGGTTGAAACCACCGGCCGTAAAAGTAAAAAAAATGATATTGAGGCTAATGTGAGTGTTGACAAAGATCCAGCTAATCGTCTCTTTATAGAAAGCAGTAAGAAGCCTTTTATTTTATTGTGTGAAGCCTTTGCTTTACGAGGTGACGATGATGAGAAAGTTAAAGCTCAGGCGTTAGGGGCCTGGTCGATGGTACACGGCATGGCCGCGTTAATTATCGAAGGCCATATTCAAGTTCCTGAAGGAACTCAGTTTAAACACTTTTTAGCGGCGGCCATACCGTTTTCTGATCAGTCTAACGAATAGTTGTAAGCTAATATTATGTTCCGTAGTTATGTGAACTCACAGTCTGTAAAGCGACTATTACTGCTCAGCTTAGTGTTGAGTTCTACCGCGGCAGCGGATCAGTTGACGGTTGCAGTGGCGGCAAATTTCATAAACCCTATGCAGCAGTTGGTCCGTGAATTTGAGCAAAAAAGCCAGCATACCGTAACCCTAGTATCAGGCTCGTCAGGACGTTTTTTCGCCCAGATCAGCCATGGTGCTCCGTTTGATGTATTCCTCTCAGCGGACAGTGAAAAACCAAAAAAATTAATCGAGGCCGAGCTGGCATTACCTAATAGTTTATTCACGTATGCGTATGGACGTTTGGTTTTATGGAGTGCGAAATCTGGCCAAGTTATTACCGCAGCCAGTTTATCCAATACTGATTTTGATCACTTAGCGATAGCCAATGCCAAGCTAGCGCCCTATGGCAAAGCGGCTAAAGAAGTATTAGCGCAACTAGGTTTAGAGACAGACACTCGTTCCAGGTGGGTAGTAGGAGAGAATATTTCTCAAACTTATCAGTTTGTGGCCAGTCAAAATGCACAGTATGGTTTTATTGCAGCTTCCCAGTGGCAAGGACAAGGATCCGGCTGGCCCGTGCCTGAAAAATTGCATCAGCCTATTCAGCAAGATGCGGTAATATTAACCCGCGCAAAAGAGAATAAAGCGGCCTTTGAGTTGATTGAATATTTGCAATCGCCAGCGGCGGCGGTCATCATTCAAAACCATGGTTATCAGGTGGCGCAGACGTCATCAATACATTAACACAGGCATAGGAAGTTCTATTCGTGGATCAAGTTTTGGGCTTAACCACAGAAGATTGGCAAGCAATATTCTTAACATTACGCCTAGCGACCCTAGTGACGGTTATTTTATTAGTGATCGCAACCCCCGTTGCTTGGTGGTTGACGACCACTCGATCTCGATTAAAACCTGTGATTGGCGCTATCGTTGCTTTGCCTTTAGTACTTCCTCCTACCGTGATTGGTTTCTACTTATTAATTGCCATGGGACCCAATGGCCCTGTCGGTGAATTAACCCAAAGCCTAGGCATTGGCACGTTACCTTTTACCTTTACAGGCTTAGTTATCGGATCAGTGATTTATTCTTTTCCTTTTGTCGTGCAGCCGATTCAAAATTCCTTAGAAGCGTTGGGGAAGAGACCCTTAGAAGTCGCGGCAACGTTAAGGGCTTCGCGTTTAGATACATTCTTTACCGTGGTCTTGCCTCTGGCCAAACCAGGATTTATTACGGCAACCATTTTAGGCTTTGCCCATACCCTAGGAGAGTTTGGCGTTATTTTGATGATTGGCGGTAATATCCCAGGACAAACCCAAGTGATTTCGGTCTTGATTTATGAGCATGTAGAAAGTTTACAATATGGCCAAGCACATAGTTTGTCGGCTGCCATGATGATATTTTCTTTTATTGTACTATTGCTCTTATATGGTTTTAACCAGAAGCAAAAAACCATTCGGGTCATCAATTAATGGACAGTAATTAATGGACAGTAATTAATGGAGACTAAAAACGTATTATCGATGGTCTTAACGTGGTCGCGAAAATCGTTCAATCTTGCTGTCGATTTGAATATTCCTGCGCAGGGCGTAACCGCTATTTATGGCGCCTCGGGCTCAGGAAAAACCAGTTTATTACGCTGCATTGCAGGACTAGAAAAAGTTAACGATTGTGAATTAAAATTTCGTGATCAAGTTTGGCAAAGTCGTAAAAAATTTGTGCCCACCCATCAACGTGCGATTGGATATGTCTTTCAAGAAGCCAGTTTATTTCCTCACTTAACTGCGGGCGCTAATTTAGCCTATGCGTTAAAGCGCGCACGCCGTGGTAAAGCATTAACAAGCTTAGACGAAGTGGTTGAGCTATTAGGCTTAGGTAATTTATTGAATCAATATCCTGATCAATTATCTGGGGGGGAGCGTCAACGCGTCGCCATCGCGCGGGCATTATTAATTAATCCTCAGTTATTGCTTATGGATGAGCCACTATCTTCTTTAGACCATCAGCGTAAACAAGAGTTATTGCCGTATTTAGAGCGCATCTGTCATCAATTTAATGTTCCTGTTATTTATATCAGTCATTCGTTATGGGAAGTCTCTTTATTAGCCGATCATATTGTGATGTTAGAAGCAGGACGTATTACTAAATCAGAAAACTTTTTGCAGGCAATTAATAGCCCTGACTTTCCTATCTCTCAGCAAGAGAATATCAGTAGCCTATTGCAATGTAAGGTTATGGAGCACAACCAAAAGTGGGGGCTTACTCGCTTTACCCTTAAGGGAATGGAAGCGAAGGGAACCGCAGAGAATTTATTAAAAGGAAAAGAAGCTGAGCATTCCTTATGGTTGCAGCAATGTGACCTGGCCCCTGGTAAAGAAGTGCGACTTAATATTTTGGCCAGCGATGTAAGCTTGTCGTTAAACCATCATGCAGATACCAGTATCAGTAATATTTTACCGGTGATAATTATGACAATGGAGCCTTTGCAGCATGGTTTATTGATGGTTCAGCTGCAATTAGGCGATGCTATCTTGCGGGCAAAATTAACACAGCGCTCGGTTGACCGTCTGGGCTTGGATTTGGGTCAGAAGGTTTGGGCGCAAGTGAAATCTGCTGCCCTAATTCAATAAAAGTTGCTACGATAAAACAGTTTTCATAAAAACAGCTTAAGCAGGTATTAGATGATAAATAAAATCGCATTAGTGATAGGCGCTTCGGGGTTAATTGGCCGTCACTTGGTTGATGAGCTCATGGCCTCAACTTGCTTTACTCATGTGATAGCATTAACGCGTAAGCCATTATTAATCGATTCTGCTAAATTTGAAAATCATCTGGTTAATTTTGAGCGCCTAGAAGATTTTTTAGATTTATTTACAGCAGATGCCGTCTCTACCCATGTATTGTTTTCTTGCTTGGGAACGACAAAGAAGCAAGCCGGTTCTATTGAGGCTCAACGCCGTGTCGATCTAGATTATCAATACAACACCGCCAGCATTGCACGTCAGCAGGGTATCAGTGAATATTTTTTAGTTTCTTCAAGTGGCGCAAATACCAAAAGTTCCTCATCGTATTTAAAAATGAAGGGTGAATTAGAAGAAAAGGTTTTAGCCTTGGATTTCCCTCGGTGTGTGATTTTTCGCCCTTCTTTATTATTGGGCAAACGCACGGAGTCAAGGTCTGGAGAAGATTTTGCCGCTAAAGTCATGCCGCTATTGCAGTACATTCCACTATTGAAAACGTATCGCCCTATTACTGGTGAGCAAGTGGCGATTAAAATGGCGGCGATTGCGGAAAAAGAAGGACAGGGTAACGAAAGCTATACCCTTGATCAGATATTCTGAACTGCTTAGCCTAGGCTATCAATCGGATATCAAGCTGGGTATGGCTTACAGAGGGTTGCAAAATACATTCTTCGTCAGATTTAAGCGGCGTAGAATTGAGTCTTAGCGATTTGGGATTTAGCCTGTTCAATAACTTCGTGAGCTTGGCGAACACATTGTCCGCATTGAGAACCAAGCTCGAAACAGCGGCGAACATCTCGAACACTGTTTGCACCATCAGCAACGGCTTGATAGATCGCTTTTTCGTTTACTGAATGACAGATGCAAACATACATGGTGTGACCACTGGCTATTAATTCGATTCGGTAATAATACTGCTAATGATAATAATTATCAACAGTATTTCGTTTAATAATAGCCTGCTGTCATGTTAATCAGGTTGTCGTTAAGGTTATGCCGCGGGAGTACCCATCTGACTTTGCGCGTAATTTTGTAAACCGATTTTATCGATTAGGCTTAAATGCTGTTCTAACCAATAAATGTGGTCCGTTTCAGTATCATTTAATAAGGCTTCGAGTAGCTCACGAGTGACATAATCACGTTCCTGCTCACAGACTTCGATAATGTTCCTCAAGCTTTCAGCCACGGTATTCTCAGCGACAAGATCGTTATGTAACATCTGTTTGATATTATCGCCAATCATCACAGGCTCACGCGAAGCGGTATCGGGTTTGCCTTCCAAAAATAGAATGCGTCCTATTATGCGCTGAGCATGGTCTAACTCTTCTTCATATTCATGGACTAATTTTTCATGCAGTTTATGAATTCCCCAGTCTTCATATATCTTGCTATGGGCAAGATATTGATCCATTGAAGTGAGTTCTAGAGTTAATTGATTATTAAGTAGGTCGATGACCTTGGTATTACCTTTCATTACAGCGCTCCGTATTAATTTTTTATGCTAGCTCGTCATCATGGACTGTTGATAATTTTCTATGCCCGTTGTGGAGATTAAGAACTGCTGTACTTCGATCCAGTCGATGTACTCTTCTTCGTATTCAAGAATGCTCGTCAATAGTTCGCGACTGACATAATCTTTTTCTTGTTCACACAGAGCTACTGCATCCCGGAGTTCAGCCACTTGAGTGGTTTCCACATTGAGATCACATTGCAGCATCTCTGCGGTATTCTCACCAATTTGTAGTCTGCCTAACTGTTGTAAATTGGGTAGCCCTTGAAGAAATAAAATACGTTCAATAAGCTGGTCAGCTTGTTTCATGTCTTGGATAGATTTTTTGTAGGCTTTTTCATTCAACTCTTCTAAGCCCCAGTTTTTAAACATGCGAGCATGTAAAAAGAACTGGTTAATACTCGTCAGCTCATTAGTTAAAATTTGATTCAAAATGCTGATTATTTTTGGATTACCTTGCATTACTGTGCCTTTTAATACGATATATGCACGGTCATTTAAATGGAAAACTCATACTTTGTAAAATATTATTTAGGCATATTAAACCCTTGATAAGAGTGCAAGGGTTTAAGCAACTCTAAATACTAATGAGTGCGTTTTATCAGCGCTAACCGCAGGCTATCGATAATAGTCGAAGCATAATGCTTACCTAGCCCTTACCTAATGCTTGGCATAAAAAAGGAGGTATCAATTTCATTAACAAGCTGCTCAAATTTTGGGGATATCACTTGAAGATGAATAGCCGTTTTATAAGATAATACTGGTGGGGTTGAAGCACCTGAAGAAGGCTGTGCCAGAGATATTAATAATGGAAACTGTTGGCGTTCACCTGCGGGAATATTAAAGTTCTGCTGACTAAGTTTAAAACCTGGTAGATTATCGGCAATCATTAACTGAACCGCCATATCTTGCTGAGTTTTGTTATGAAGTTTTAATGAAAAACTATTTTCAATTTCATCATTTACACTAATGCGATACAGACTATTACGATCACGTTCTAAACTAATTTGAATCGAGTCGCGACTGGTAACTTCAAGACCAATGAGGAATACTGATAATAAAAAAGCGACGACATAGCCGACCAAGCGAGGTCGTTGTTTAAGATTTAAAGCTTCTTTGATCGTGGCTTTGCCCGGACGAAAAGCAATGAGGCCCTTAGGTTTGTTGATCTGTTCCATAATACTGTCACAAGCATCAACACAGGCACCACAGGCGATACAAGAAAGCTGCATACCATCACGAATATCAATCTCAGCTGGGCAAACATGAACGCAGACTTGGCAATCAATGCAGTCGTTACGGGGTTCGTCGTATTGCACTTCTAAGGTAAAGCGATCAGACATTACCGATTGAAAGCGCGAATAAGGACACATATGAGTGCAAACTTGTTCACGCAAAAATCCGGCATTTAAGTAAGTCATCACAGCAAAAAACAGTATCCAAAATAACCCCATGCCGGCCAAGTCACTCTGGCTTAAATCATGCGCCATAGCCTCTAATGGATAGAAGTAAGCAATAAACGTAATGCCAGTCCATACACTTAAGCTTATCCAGCTGATGTGCTTGGTAAGTTTACGCAGGACTTTTTCAGTATTCCACGGTAGGCGATCCATTTTTAAACGCTTGTGTCGCGAACCCTCGATCAGTTCTTCTAAGCGAATAAATAGAAAAGTCCAGACCGTTTGCGGACAGCTAAAGCCGCACCAGAGTCGGCCTGACGCCATCGCGACTAAGAACAAACCAAAGGCGCCAGCTAACATCGCCCAAGTCAGGACCAGAAGATCTTCTGGCCAAAAGATCACAGATCCCAAGCGGAATTGTTTGGCGACTAAGTCAAAATGAACCAAAGGTAGGTCATTCCACATTAACCAAGGAGTTAGGAAGCAGAGTAATAATAATGGCCAGCTAATAATTCGGCGCAGCGTCAGGTAGCGACCGGGCATAAGACGCACTCTATGAGGCAGAGAGTTTGCTTTGAAAAAGCTTATAAATTGTTTCAATCCAGAGGATTGTGGTGCTTGGGAGGTGGCGATTAATTTGCTCATAAAATTCTCATATCATCAAATAGCATGAGGCTAGAAAGCAAACGCTGGGCCAACTCCTAAGTTATTGTATTTATTATACTTTTATAAATATAATGATGATAATGGTGATATATCGATTATTTTAGTGGCGATATATCATTTATTTATGTGATATGTCGTTTATTTTTACTTGGGCCGCATGTCGAGTTTCTTCATGCGCGAACGCAGCGTCGAAACTGGTAGGTCGAGATATTCAGCAGCGCCTTTGTTACCCGAAATTCGGCCATTGCAAACGTTTAAGACGCCTAAAATATGCTGTTTCTCGGCGGCGGCAGAGGTTAACACTTCGTTGCCTTCAGTCTGAGATGATGTGGAAGTATCGCTAGTTTGTGGCTGATTGGATGAGTGTGAATGGAGATCTTTATAGCTGGCTAGTTCAGCATCCAGTTGTAAAATTAATAAACCATGACCTGAATGAAGAATTAAAGAGCGCTCGATTATATTATACAATTCACGCACATTACCTGGCCATGGGTACTGCATCATTTTTTGTAGTGAGAGCGGGGTGAAACCTTTACAGTAACGCCCAATATGACGCTGGATTTTAGTTAAGAAATAACTCGCGAGTAAAGGAATGTCACTGGCTCTTTGACGCAGTGCCGGTACCCAAAGTGGAAAGACATTCAAGCGATAAAACAAATCCGCTCGAAACTCTCCTTGCTCAACAAGTTTTTGTAAATCACGATTAGTTGCCGCAATAATACGGACGTCAACTTTGACTGTGTGGCTGCTACCTACACGTTCGAATTCATGTTCTTGTAAAACTCGCAATAATTTTACTTGGGCTGCTGGGGTTAATTCTCCAACTTCATCGAGAAATAAGGTACCGCCATCGGCGACTTCAAAACGACCTAAACGGCGTTGGGTGGCCCCGGTAAAAGCGCCTCTCTCGTGCCCAAACAGCTCGCTTTCAATCAGACTCTCAGCAATTGCGCCGCAGTTTACTTTAACCAAAGGTTTATCTTTACGTTGACTCGCATTGTGTAAAGCTTGGGCAATGAGCTCTTTACCCGTGCCGCTTTCACCTTGAATCATTACGCAGGCATCTGTTGGTCCTACTTGACCGATACGCTCAACCAATGCCGCCATAATGTCGCTTTGGCCAATCAGTTCTTGCTGAGATTGCAGTCGAATCTCTTGCTTCAGTAAATGGTTTTCTGCAACCAGCTGTTCTTTTAAACGTTCAACGTGTTGCAACGCCGTTTGCAGTTTTTGTTGCTGAACTAGACGCTCGCTAATGTCTTTAAAGACCACCACGACACCAAGGCGCTCACCGTCTTCTTCAATAGGAGTACTTGAATATTCAACAGGAAAGTAGCTGCCATCTTTACGCCAAAAAACTTCGTTTTCACAATGAGCACTTTCACCGGTGAGGCGAGTTTTATAAATAGGGCAGTCGGTATCAGGGTAAGGGCGGCCATCGGCGTGGCTATGATGATGAAACTGATGGATGTTTTTACCTAAAATATCTTCTGACGACCAACCTGTAATGCGCTCTGCAGCGGGATTTACAAACGTGGCTAAACCGTCAGCGTCCAAGCCATAAACACCTTCGGACATAGCATCTAGCAAGCGAAAGTAGCGTTGCTGTAAGTCTTTTAAAGAAAGGTGATTAAATGCGTGATTGTTATCGGACACTATTTATCCCAAGCAAAATCTTTTTCTTCACCGTGAATCAGCTTGGTCCAAGCGGGACCTTCATCGCCTTCATGCCAAGTCGCCTTAGAGCAGCGTACTTCTTTACCTAATGCGGTATGTAAAATGTGGCCACATTCTAGGTCATTATTCCAAGGCGTCTTATTAACTTTAAACCACAGGCTGGCAAAGTTTTTATTGCTGTTCAATGTGAATAAAACTTCATTATCATCTACTAACCATTGTACAGATTTTGATGTGGATTTTTGCTCTTCTACTTGTGAAAACTGAGTGCAAAGCCAGTCATGAATTTCACTGGCTTCAGCTTTAAGTAGGTAAACTTCAATATCAGGAAAACGTTCGCTCATAATGATTTTTCTTCGACTTCTATAGTTTCAAGGGTAGGAGTTTTAACGCGTTTGCGATTAGCAAAACTTAAAAAGCGTAAAAGGCTTAAAGAAAGATAGCCTATTATAGCGGCTATCCCACCGATAATCGCTAGTATAAAGCCAAATAGCACAATGATTTCTTGACCTACCGATGATGCCAAGGTGTTTTGTGCATAAAGAATGATACCGGTACCTAAAAAAAATCCGACTGCACCTAGAGTAAAAATCCAAATGTTATCGGCTTGCTTATTTGCTCGTTTTAACAACCATTGATGAAGCGTTTTAAGCATGGTGGCACACTCTATTAATCAGATTTATTGTCAGGCTTCAGCTGCTTTAATAAGCGGCTTGGTAGGTTTTTAATGGTTAAGCTATTCTCGCTCGGGTCAAAGCTAATATCACTGCCCAGCGCCGTAGCGGCAAAGCTGAGAGTCACTTCTTTATTTTTACCACTGTAGCGTAAATAATTCTTCAAACTTTTACGATCAGGAATTAGCTCTGTTTTAATCACGCCTTCGCCATGGCTGAGCTCTGAGCTAGTCCCTTCAATTATTGTAGATTCTGAACGGGGACGAACTTGGCGCAGTTCGCGCTTTTTAAGTGCGACGAACTGCTCGAATTTTTCTGGAGCACTGCTATCTAATTGACCTGACAAGGTTTTGAATTCAACTGTCTCACCTTGTTTATCTTGTTCTACACAATACTCGATAACCTTGGTTTTGGTCTCTGCTGATTGATCTTCTGGCAGAGTGGAGGCGTACTCTTCAACAATTTGTAAAAATTCTTGAGTTTCTTGCTCGGTATCTAGGGTATCAATAAAGCCTACGAAATCAGAAAATAGCTTCTGTATCGGCTTATCGCCACGGCCAAAACTGAACGTGAAATACTTATCTTCGCTACGTTTGCCTTCTTCCTGTTCTTTCTTTAATGCTGTGGTATCGATACACAGACCAAAACCCGTATTGGAGAAGTCGACAATGCGACTTTCACTTAATTGCATATCACTGGTTAAGCAGATGTTACTTTTTTCACGCAGGTGGAATATATACAGTTTATTGGTATCGGCCAGTTCTTCTGTCGCGAAGGCTAGGTAGCCATCAATTTCCAGTTCGGTATTGTCCAGCATGTCAGCGAACTGCTCGCTCATCTTCTTAGACCAAGATAAAAAGCTTTGCTGATCGTTTAACCAATTAAGAGTAAGACCCTTTACTCGAGTCACTTCAGGGTTGAAGCAACCGTAACGTTTACTTGCGCGTTGCACAAAAATCCCTTTCAACTGGCTCATCACAAGATGGCAATAATCATCAACTTCACCTTCATTGGCGGTGGTCGTTACCATAGCTGCAGGCTTTTGCGCTTCTTTAATGATTTGATGAGTAACGAAATGAGTAACAGGCATGAGGAATCCGCTGACAATAAATAATGAACTTTAAATGTCTTTATTCTAGCACCTTGCTTGCGGACCAGCGAACACGATATGCACCAAATTCTTGGTGAGGTGTGTATAACTAATTAAAGTACTAAAAACACTGACTAAGGGATGAATTAACACCCAATTAATGTGACAGAGAGAATAAAGTACCCACAAAATTGTTACAATTAGAATATTTCCAAATTACTCACAGCTTCTGTGTATAAGTCTGTGTGTAATCTAAATATAACTCCAGTTTGGCCCCGATTTAACTGGCTCACAGTCAGATTGGTTATTTTTTAACCAGCGCTTAATTTTCTCTGAAAGCCAATGATGTCAAGGACTTGAGCGATAATAATGAAAATATTTATTGGTCAAAATAGACGCTAAAAGAAATTATAAAAAGTGCAAAAAAAGTGCAAAGCAAGCCCTTATTTTCAATAAAAACGAATTAATTTAAGAAGTTATTATAATCTTACCCACAGAATGTGTGGATAAGGTTGGGTATAAGTTAAATAAAACTACAGTCGAGCCTTGGTACGTCTAGCTCTGGGTCATTATGTTGATTTTTTGACCGTGAATATTATATCTTCAAGATCCGCTACCCCAGAGAATTTAAATATAGACAGATAAAGCATTTGAGAAAAATTGACACGATTTAGCTAATTGTGGTTAAAAAGATGACTCAGCATCAACGCTGCTAGAAATAAATAATACTTGCCGTGAATATTTGTTAACGTATGTACACCTTATTGTGAATTAAGTAGAAACCTATGAGCGATATTCCAAAAGATAGAAGCCAACATTCCCACACGCAGGGTGTTAATTCCAAAACACAGGGCGTGGGTCGTTTAACGATTGACGCAGTGCTTGCAATTACAGACATTGTTGAGTCAATTCATAAGCGAGTCAGTCCATTTTCAGGTATAAATCCGACTACAGAAAAAGAACGTCTTTCAGGCATAAGCGGCTTGGTGTATCGCAATATTCGTAATGTGACCGAGCGAGTGGGTAAGAGTATGGATGCACCGCTGGCGGCGATAAGTAAAGTCTTCGCTTCTCAACCTGATTCAAGCTCGACACAAACTTTGCTTGCCGCATTGAACGGTGTACTGGGTGATTATCTTGTTCTTAGTGATAACCCGCTGGCTATTCCAATGCACTTTCGAAAAGAAGGGCAAAGTCTAAACGAGGTTCAGTTGCGTGAGGTTATCAATCAAAGCAATGGCAAACTTTTGATTATGGTCCATGGCTTGTGTATGAACGACCTACAGTGGTGTCGAGAAGGCCATGACCATGGAGCTGAATTGGCAAAAGAATCAGGTATGGGTACTCTTTACTTACATTATAATACTGGGCGTCATATAAGCGACAACGGCAAACAGTTCGCAGATTTGTTGGAATCTCTGATCAACCTGTCAGATAAACACATAGAACTTAATATATTGGGCCATAGTATGGGAGGACTCGTCTCTCGCAGCGCTTTTCATGTTGGTGAAAACAACGGCCACCGATGGCCAGAGCGACTCAACAACTTAGTATTTTTAGGTACGCCGCACCATGGGGCTGTTCTTGAAAGAGCCGGTAATTGGATTGATTTGATCTTAGGAGCTCATTCATACACTGTTCCGTTCGCACGCTTAGTCAAAGTGCGTAGTTCTGGAATTACGGATTTACGTTATGGCAACGTGCAAGAGTTGGATTGGCGCACCACTGAACGTTTTGAGTTCAGTGGTGATCAGCGCTTACCTTTGCCTTTGCCTGACAATGTAAAGTGTTTCGCAATAGCAGCAAGTGTTAAAGAAAGCATGAATCATCCCTTCGGTGATGGCTTGGTGCGGATGACAAGTGCATTAGGTGAGCACGAAGATGCGGCATTTGATTTACAGATTCCAGTGAATCGAAAATGGGTCGGTACTCACATTAACCATATGCAACTATTAAACGATGTTAATGTTTATCAGGTATTGAAAACTTGGTTTGAAATAAAGTAATAATATCTTAATTAAGTTGTGCGATTAGTATGTGGTTTCTAATTTATATCCGTAGTATTGGTTTTACCGAAGCAATACAACAACTTTTAATTATCTACGGAGTAAACATTATGAGCAACATTAACAAGATTAAAGAAACAGCCTCTACTGCAGAAGAAATGGCTCGTAAAATATGGTTAGCAGGTATAGGCGCATACGGTGAAGGCTTTGAAGAAGTAAAAGGCCGCATCGAGTCACTTTCAACTGATTCAAGCAAGTTTTTTGATGAACTAGTTGCTAAAGGCGAAAAGCTTGAAACCGAAGGTAAAGATAAAGTTAAGCAAGTTAAAAGCGATGTAGTAGCTAAAGCTGATATCGATGGTCGTATCGAAACTGTTCGTTCTAAGCTTGGTTTTACTAAGTCTGACAATGCTAATAAAGTTGAAGAGCTAAACTCTAAAATTGATGCATTGACAGCAGCTGTTGCTAAATTGGCAAAGCCTGCAGACAAAAAATCTTAATTTTAGTCTGATGCATAAAAAAGAGAGCCTTTAAGCTCTCTTTTTTTTGCATAAAAATTACAGCTACATAAAGAACAAAGCCCAGTGTTCAAAAAATATACATTTAAACAGTCGTTTGATTAGTATGCGGTTTCTAATTTATATCCGTATACTTCATTCTATCAAAGCAATACAACAAATTTTAATCCATTTACGGAGCAAACATTATGAGCAACATCGACAAGATTAAAGAAACAGCCGCTACTGCAGAAGAAATGGCTCGCAAAATATGGTTAGCCGGTTTAGGCGCATATGGCCAAGGCTATGAAGAAGCAAAAGGCCGCATCGAGTCACTTTCAACTGATTCAAGCAAGTTTTTTGATGAACTAGTTGCTAAAGGCGAAAAGCTTGAGACTGAAGGTAAAGATAAAGTCAAGCAAGTTAAAAGTGACGTTGTAGCTAAAGCTGATTTCGATGGTCGTATCGAAACTGTTCGCTCTAAATTTGGTTTCAACAAGACTGGCAATGAAAACAAAGTTGAAGAACTGAATACGAAAATTGATGCATTAACAGCAGCTGTTGCTAAATTAGTTAGCCCTACAGATAAAAAATCTTAGTTCTAGTCTGATTAATAAAAAAAGAGAGCCTTTGAGCTCTCTTTTTTTATACATAATAATAATAGCTAGATTTAGCACAAAGCCGATTATTCAGGCAATACACCTTTAAAAATACGTTTTTCATTTTAAAATATGCATAGTTTCATGCATAGCCTCGTTAATAGCGATCATTTAATCCCCCTCATTTAATTGCTATACATGTTTGTCTAACCAGCAGGTGTGTAGATTATTGAACGTTAGACTTAAACTATGAATCGATACAAAAAACTAAATACCTTAATTGATGACGATCACTCCGCTCATACCTTAAAGAAGTTTACTGGAACACAAAAAATGATCGGAATCATAGTATTTCGCAAGCCGTTTGTAGTTGATTTAAATTAGAGCTGTAAACCGTTATTTT
Organism: Oleispira sp.; assembly: GCA_047612075.1. GTDB lineage: Bacteria > Pseudomonadota > Gammaproteobacteria > Pseudomonadales > Oceanobacteraceae > Oleispira. The sequence continues at coordinate 271,995 of JBLGAF010000002.1, read as the reverse complement.
TTGGTGTTAAATTATATTAAGTTACAATATAGTCAATATTCTGACAAAGCTGAATTCATAATATTTGAGCAATCATCGCTGTTCATCAGCTTTAGAATGGTATGCACTTCAAGCTTGAATCTGTCTAATCATTTGGTTATATTGCCAATCGAAGATAATAATAAAGCCATAAAGGATTAAGAAAATGAGTGATGATATGCGCATTCCACGTAATGCTGAAAACGACCATACCGCTGAAATGGCCAAAACACGTCGAGATTTTATAAAAGAGAAAACTGGCGCAGATTTAGTTCATACTGGACAGTACAGTATTGATACAGGCGTATTGCCTGGAAATATTGAAAATTTTATTGGTATTGTTCAAATGCCAGTAGGCGTTGCCGGACCCGTTCATATCAATGGTGAGCATGCCAATGGCGATTTTTATGTTCCTATGGCAACAACTGAAGGCACACTAGTGGCGAGTTATAGCCGTGGTATGCGAGTAATAAACGAATGCGGTGGTGTTAAAACGACTGTTGTTGAAGGATGGATGCAGCGCGCTCCTGCCTTTATCTTTGAAGATGCACGCCAAGCTCGTGATTTCGGTATTTGGATCGAAGAGAATTTTGAAAAAGTAAAAGAAGTCGCAGAAACTACGACTAGTATAGGCAAGTTAGAGCATATCCAACAATGGTCTGTGTCCAAAACTAAATATCTACGTTTTAACTATACAACAGGTGATGCCGCTGGTCAGAACATGGTCGGCAAAGCTACTTTACTTGCCTGTGAATGGATCAAAGCCAATTCACCCATCCCATGCAGATACTTATTGTCAGGTAATATGGATACTGACAAGAAGCACTCACATTTGAACATGCTGCATTCTCGTGGCAAGCGCGTCATTGCAGAAATAGTACTAAAAAAAGAAGTCTTGGCTAGAGTCATGAAAGTTGACACTAAAATGTTGGCGGGTGCGACAGTACTAGCAAATACCGGTGCATTAATGGCGGGTGCGGCTTATAACGGCCCACATTCTGCTAATGGTATTGCCTCTGTATACATTGCAACAGGACAAGATGAAGCGAATGTTGTGGAATCTCATGCAGGTATTCTTTCACATGAGTTGCTAGATAACGGCGATTTATATATGTCTGTTACCTTGCCATCATTAATTGTGGCGACCTTTGGTGGCGGTACTGGCTTACCTACTCAAAATGAATGTCTGCAAATGATGGGTTGTGTCGGTAAAGGCAAAGCGAATAAATTCGCTGAAATTGTCGCCGCTACTGTACTAGCCGGGGATATTTCATTAGGTTGTGCTGTTATTGCCGGACATTGGGTCAGCAGTCATGACCAAATGGGTCGTAATCGCTAACCAGAAAGATCTGTTAAAAGCCCGGGTATTTACCGGGCTTTTTTATGCCTGAAAGAATTGATGGGTATTAATGAGCACCTTTGTCAGTATGGTATCGAGAAATGAACTGATAAAAGAGTGAAGATGGCATAAACTCTGTTTTGTGTGAGAAAAGATAATACAAAGCCTGCAAATTCCTTCAATAAACATTTTTTTTGGCACTTACTAAGGAGTCACAATGGCCGTTACAATCAACATTGATTTAAATCGCAAATTTATTGTTAACGGAGATATCAATACCATTTTCTCTTTTTTATCTGATATCCCCGCTTCTGCAGAACATTTCCCTAAAGTACATGCGTTAACAGCTTTAGCAGACAATACATTTCATTGGGAGATGGAAGAAGTTGGTTTAGGGACTCATTCTATTCAAACCAGTTATGCCTGTCAGTATGTTTCTGACTGTGATGCAAAAACGATCGTGTGGACACCCATTAAAGGGGAAGGCAACTCGATAGTATCTGGTCGGTTGAAATTAACAGAGCTTGCAACCGGTACCCATGTTTCGCTTAAAACAAAAGCAGCACTCACATTGCCTTTACCCCGATTATTCAAATTAGCGATTAGCCCTATGGTTAAACTCGAGTTTTCTGGAATGGTCGACACTTATTTGAGTAACCTGAAAAACTTATTGGTTCACTCTGAGCTTGAACAGATTACGGAAGACTGATGGGTCTTGTTTAACTGGGTGTTAATGATCACCTTTGTCAAAATAATCTCAATAATTTAATCAATAAAAGGGCAATGTTTATATAACCTATGTCTAATACGCTAGAAAAAATATTACAAAATCTGCAAAAAATTGAACAAATGAATCTGCTGATCATTCAACAGAATTTAACTGAAACTGTTCGAAAATTGCAAACCTGGCAAACTAAGCGATTGTTGTTCACCCATGACGATTTTTGGAATTCTAAGCGATTCAAACCCGCTATGCAGTTTTTTGTCGATGAGCTATATGGTCCAAAAGACTTCAGCCAACGAGATATTGAAATGGCGCGAGCTGTGCCAAAAATGGCAAAAATACTGCCCAATAAAGCTTTAAAATCATTACAAGCGGCACTCAGGCTCAATTGCCTTTCTCTTGAACTCGATATTGCGTTAGTTCAAAAACTGGGCAGTGAAGTAATAAACCGCAGCAGTTATTTTGACTGTTATCGTCAATCTGGTAGCCAATCAAAACGCGAAGAACAAATTCAATTGCTTGAGAATCTGAGTTTAGATCTGCCTCAAGTAGTTAAAATTCCTGGTATTTCAGTTATTTTGATGCTGTCTCGAAAGCCCGCAAAAATCGCAGGGGTAGAAAGTTTACATGCGTTTTTAGAACAAGGTTTTAATGCCTTCAAAGAACTCGGTGAAGTACACGATTTTATTGATCCAGTTATTAATAGAGAAAGAAACTTGATGTACGCATTGTTTGCAGCGAAGGAGCCAACTGAAAATCCGCTACCTGAGATTGACAACCCAAGCGCGTAATAAGAGTGGTTGAACAAGTGCTGGTCAATGATACTTACGAGCATACTCAGATGAGTTCTGTTATCGTATCGTTAGATTTTTTATACTTCCTTTGAATTAGGCTCCATCACTTATGTCGATGTTAGAGAAAACACAGCAATGGCTTAAGTCCAAACTGATAGAACTGAAATTCGTCAAACAAGTTACTTTTTCATTCGCTGAATTAACAGATGACCTGCAAATTTATTTGCCCTTTGATATAAAGTTTTCAGTGCCAAACGGGGATGGGTTTGTAATTATCTCTGACGTACAGTTGTCTGAATATAAGAATGGTTTGGTGAGCGCAACTCTGAAAGGTACATTAGATATTCAGTGCATGGGAGAGCATTTATACAATTCAAGTATTCAGATTGAACTGTTTGGGAAACCAATATTTATAAAAGAACAATCGGTAATACGGGCCACTGATGTGGAAATAGGACAAGTTAATTTGGCTGACGATAACTTAGTAGTCGCGCGCAATGCTCGAAAAATTATCGCTAAATTAAGCAATAATATCGTGGGGCATATGTGCTCTTTAACGATGGGAACAGCATTAGTTTTTCTCGGTAATGTTACCGATATGAAGGGTTATATAGCAAATTTTGTTAACAAAAGTAGTCACCGAATACTTGAATTACACCGCAAAGAAATAGAAAGTAACTTAATTGCAGGTTTATCCAACGGCGATTTTGAATACACCTTAGAAGAAACCATATTGGACGAAAAGCTGTTCATTAAATATGGCAAAGATATTTTGGTTGAAAATGAAGGACTGACATTTCGATTTGCATGATTAATTATTTACGCCGGCTCTTTCTTAATTAATGTCTTGTTCAAAATAGCCAGTTTAATTTTGGCGTTATTACCCTTCTCTTGGTAATAAGGTTGCAAGCTAAAATAGATAGTCATCAATGTCCGATAGACTATGTCGGGGTTGCCTAATGAATCCCCCTGCATTTGATAATAATTCAAACTTTGGAACAACGTTAAACTAATAATGTCGAGTAACAGGTCAATATCAGCAGAAGTACCTGTAAGTGTGCCATCTTGCTGCTGTTCGGATAATGATTTTCGTAAATACTTTCGTTGAAACTTTGCCACTCTTTGCAACTTACTATGAATAGCAGGGTACTGTGTTGAAATTTCGGCGATGTTTTGAAATAAAAACCTAAATAAATGCATCGTTTCTAAGCAATAAAGAAGATACTTATAAAAGTCCTCACTATTCTCTGAAGATTGAGGAATGGCGTTCATTTTTACGACGTAGCTGTCGACAAGGGCGTTGACAATGTCATCTTTACCTTTGAAATGATAGTAGAGGTTACCAGGACTAATATCTAACTCATTAGCAATATCTACACTGGTTATATTCCGTTCACCTTGGTTATTAAATAAATCGAGGCTCATTAACAATATTTTTTCGGCGGTTTTCAACGTGAGAGGCTCCAGTATAATTATTTTTGTAGGTGGTTAGCTGTTTTACAAACAGTATAATCGTCGTTTTGCAGTGATAATATGCTCTTCATTGAATTTATTAACTATTAACGTCGAATTTTCTTCGTTAAAAACCGAATAATGCGATGTCCTTAGATCGAAGTATCACCTATCACCTATAACCCGCAGCCATGCTTAACAAAGCGCCTACTGGTTTGATTTATCAGTCATTATTCTCATAAGCTAAACAAATAGTACCCTCAAATTCCACGATTGTCACAAAGAGATAGCTTTAATTAAGTGTGTTTTTCTGCCGCTTTTAGTATGTGTTTTCTAATCATATTGGTTATATTTGCAGCATAAAGAAGATTTACTAAAACTTGTTAAACATTATTAGAGAAACATATGACTAATTTAGAGAAAGTAACCAGCACAATTGAAACGGCTGAAGAAGTAGCTCGTAAAATATGGTTAGCCGGTCTAGGCGCCTATGGTAAGAGTTTTGAAGAAATACTAAGTAAGTACGAAAAACTCAACGGTGAAAGAGCTCGTTTATTTGAAGGATTCGTAGCTAAAGGCGAAAAAATTGCAGCTGATAATAACGAAAATGTTAGCGAAAATACCAGCGAAAACGTCAAAGAAACCGCTAGAGTAAAAACGGCTGTAGATAAACGTGTTGAAGACGTACGTAAAAAGCTTGGTCTTGATATGTCAGACACCGAAGCTAAAATTAGTCAATTATCTCAAAAAATTGATGCGTTAACAGTTCTAGTCAATAAACTTTCATATTCATAATCAATATTTCATGCTGTGAGTGCCTTTATATCTTGTATATATCGGCACTTAGTAAAACTTAATTTTATAGGAGAATCAAGAATGTCAACTAAAGACACTTTAGAACATATGGCACGTAACACATGGTTGGCAGGCTTAGGCTCGATTGACAGCAGTAAAGAAGCACTGAGTAAGTCAATTGATGCTGCCCAAGAAAAATCAAATAATTTGTATAATGAATTACTTACGCGAGGCGAAGAGATTCAAAGTAAAATTAATCATAGAAAAGATGAAATACAAGCAAAAGGTAAAGAGTTTCTTCGAATAGATTCAGAAGTATCATACGAAGAAAAACTAGCTCAATTGCACGATACAGTAGATCATCTAACGGGCGTTATTGTTAAATTGATTGAAAAACGTAATGCTGCAGCTCTAGTTACTAAATTGGCTCCGAAAGTTGAAGTAGCTCCAAAGGCTGAAGCAGCTCCAAAAGTTGAAGCAGCTCCGAAGGTTGAAGCAGCTCCGAAGGTTGAAGCAGCTCCGAAGGTTGAAGCAGCTCCAAAGGTTGAAGCAGCTCCAAAGGTTGAAGCAGCTCCAAAGGTTGAAGCAGCTCCAAAGGTTGAAGCAGCTCTAAAGGTTGAAGCAGCTCCAAAGGTTGAAGCAGCTCCAAAGGTTGAAGCAGCTCCAAAGGTTGAAGCAGCTCCAAAGGTTGAAGCAGCTCCGAAAGTCGAAGCAGCGGCTAAGTCAGTAAAAACAGTAAGTAATGTGGCACCGAAAGCAGCGCCAAAGGTCGCTAAAGCGAAAACTAAAAAGTCACGTAAGTCTTAATTAGTATTACATACGCAATAAAAATGGGTCACTAAGTTCGTTTTTATTGCAGATGTAGTGCAAGAGTTCTTACTTAGCTTGTTTAGTTTCAACCTAAGCGAATGTTGTGCAGTCATTCTATGGTTATGAAAGATTACCTTGAGTTAATTCAACGATGTCGTCAACAATTTGCGGCCACAGCTGAGCTGGTAAGGTATGTCCCATTCCTGTCAGGATTTTTAATCTGGCACCTGGTATTGCGTCTGCGGTAGCTATGCCGCACTCCACAGGAACCAAGGGATCAATATCCCCATGAATAACTAAACTGGGTATATGCAATTTCTGTAAGGCCCGTGTTCGGTCTGGGGAATCAATTATTGCACCTAGCTGGCGGCCCACACCGGCAGGATTAAATCCTCTTTGCCAAGAATTACGTATCGTTTTTTCAACGCTTTCTTGGTCAAAAGGGAAATGTTCACCATGTAACATTCTCCAGATATCCAAACTCTGTGCAACATACGCCTCAATTTCTCTAGTGACCGATTTAAGCAATTTCGCGCTTATTTTGAGCTTCGGTCTTGGCAAAGAACGATTACCCGTAGTGGACATAATAGAAGTAAGGGTAATTACTCTGGTCGGAGACTTCAATGCTATGCATTGGGCGATCATGCCGCCCATAGAGACACCCACAAGATGGGCCTTATCTATTTTTAGCGCATCCATTAGTGCTAAGGTATCATCAGCCATATCGTCAAGTAAGTAGGGTGCACGCACTTTTTTGCTGAACAAACTATTGCCGATAAAGTCCCAAATACTGGGCACTGGGGAGTTTCTCAACCAAGAGCTTTTACCAATATCACGATTGTCAAAACGAATGACCCTAAATTTTTTCCTGACTAACAATTGGCAGAACTGATCGCTCCAATGAATCATCTGGGTGCCCAGGCCCATGATTAAAATCATTGCCGGATCTGCGTGATCGCCAAAACTGTCATAGGTAATTTGTAAACCATTAGCACTGACTTGCTGAGATGCAGGTTGCTCAATATTTTCAACCATCAGGATTGTACCTTGGTTTGCTCGGTATCAGCATAAAACTGTTCCTGCGCCTTTCTTTCGTAAGGTTGCCATTTGCCTTCACTTTGCGCTAGACGGTTAGCCACAATCCAAAGGACTTGATGATTATGCCCCAGTCCCAAATGACTGCCTTTTACCTCGATATTTTCAGCTTGATCACAGATATGAATTCGCTGGTTCAGGCAAGCCTGCCAGTGCGCCACACCGTCAGTTCGAGAATAAATTGAAGAGGTCGGTACTGGAGGTGGTAGCAACATGGTTAACATCGCTTGAGGATTGGTATTCAGAATATCACCATTGATCATGCCAAATAATTTAGAGGCTAGTGATGCAGAACCATCCGGTCCATTAAACGGGCTGCCAAGAGTAATGACTTGACGCACATGATCTGGTAACAAGCGGGCCACCTCTCTGGCCAATATCCCACCCAGACTCCAACCCACCAAACTAACTTTTTTATCATGTTTAAGCGATAGTTCCAGCACACGATTTATTAACGCGTCACTTACTACATTCTTACCTCCGACGATTTCAGTACCCAAGTTGCGCCCAAGCCCCCAGCCATAGGTTTGATAGCCCTTCAATTTTAAAAACGTGCGTATAGGTTTTGTGCTAGTGTCGCTGGCCAAAAAACCGGGCAGCACCATTACAGGGTGGTTATCGCCTTTTGGCGCACGCAACAAACAAGGCATCAACATACTGGTCACACCCAGTTCAAATAGGCTTCTGCCTTCTCCAAGCATGTGGACTAACGATGGCTTTGGTATAGTCAATATTGGTATTTCTTTACTCATAATACTTCCTAGAAAACGAGTTAATCTTGCTCTAAAAAATTTTTGATAACTGCAGTTTCATGCATTTTTTGTTGCACAGCTTTCTCAAGCTCATTCGCACTTTCACGAATGTAGCGGGTGAAGTTATCCAAGTCAGGCATTAAATTAACAGCACTGGTAGGGCTAATAGAAATTGTGCCATTGTAGCTACAAATTGGCATAATGAGACCCATACCATCAAAAATTGGCGCAGTACCCATATTCACAATTAATTTATGTCCTGCCATATACACCGGGATTTGTGGGCCAGGAACATTAGTGATAACAACATTAAAAAAAGGACGGTGACGTTTCGCAATGGCAGCACGAGTATAAAGCCGCGCAGCAACACTGGCTAAGCCAAATGGAATGAGTTCTGCGTAGCCCATTAAACTTTTTGCATCAACTGCGTCTTGGTAAAGTTTACCAACCACAGTATTGTGATGGATTTTCTCTAATCTCTTAATCGGATCTGCAAGATCTGTAGCAAGCTGAACGTACATGGCAGAGACTTGATTACCCATGGCGTTTTTGCCTTCAGCCGTGCGGGTTGAAACGGGTACCATGGCCACCAAAGGTTTATCAGGCAGCTCATCTTTTTCCAGTAAATAGCGTCTCAGTGCACCCGCACAAATGGCAAGAATAACGTCATTCAAGGTTGCGTCTGTTACGGCTTTGCGCAATATTTTGACTCGATTTATATCCAGTATGGCAGAATTCCAAATCCTCTCCGCTGCAACTGTATCGTTAAAGCGCGTCTTTGGTGCACGAAAAGGTAGGGTAGGTGTAACGCCTTGGGAGCGTGTCAAATACCCTGCTTTGAGAGTAGACTTTCCTGTGTCCCATAACAATCCAGGTAGCTTACCAGGGCGAGTTACAAAGTTGTAAGCACTCTTGGTTATCAGGCTTACAGAGCTCGGTATCTCTTTTATTACTTTTGGGACTGGAGCAGGAACAGAACGAGGCTCAGGTGATATATCATATAGCATCGACATCAAATCTGCGCCAGATTTCCCGTCAAAGCCGGCATGATGCACTTTACATATCAACGCGACTGATCCCTTAGGAACCTGAGGAATAGAGTCTAAACCTTCAACAAAAATAAACTCCCACAAAGGACGATCACGATTAAGAGGTTGGGAAAACACATGGGACGCTAAATAGCGCAATTCCTTCCAGTCACCAGAACCCGGCAGTGCCGTTCGATGCAAATGCAGACTTAGATCAAAATCTGGGTCGTCTACCCAATAAGGCCGGTCCAAGCTTAATGGAACCGTAACTAATTTTTGCGTTAGTTTAGCCACTGTGTGCAGTCTGTCTTGGATAAACTGGCGAAAATCATCAAACTGTAACGATCCTTCTATGATCGATACGCTCCCTATATGCATTGGGATTTTGGGTGTTTCAAGATATAAGAATGAAGCGTCTAAACCGGATAATTCTTCCATTCTTCCTCCATTGATTTAGTTAAGCAAACGGGATCATTAGTTGTATATCAAAGTACCTTAATTTTTTGTTTGCAACTACACCTCATTTGAATAGAGTCTTTTTCAGACAAATATGGATTTTACATACGGCCATTGGACTATTTCCCTAGAAAACTAATCGGATAAACCAATTGCGTCGACCGATAAATTTTAAGTAAGCAAAATCGTGCATATATCGAGGGGGGAGTTGAACGTTTTTACCCAAACGTCTTTCGATGGTTTTCTAAGGTTTTTTCCTCGCGTTGCAAGGCTAACATTATCATTGCTGCAATAGATGGTGATTTGTTTTTAGCAATCAAGGTCTGTGAATGAGCTGCACACAGTACTTCAGCGTCACTCCATTGTTCGGCTATTTGCGCAACCCAAAGCCTAAAATCATCAGCTGCACCTTTGCGCTGTTCTAGCGTTCCGGATAATGTCATATGAAAAGACACTTCAGGACTTTTTAAAACACCGAGTAAACCGGGTAATTTTAGTAACATTAAAGTGTCGTCAACATGAATGGTTTTTGAAGCGAGATGATAAGCCAATACTGATGAAAAATGCAGATTTTCATTATTAGAAATAAAATCGACACCGTGAGGGACTGAAAATTCAAAATCTTCAGAAAATAAGCGAGCAAATTCACTTGAATTGGTTAGTTCTGCTTGCCAAGGAAAATCTGGAAACTTATCAATATGTCGCTGTGTGCCGTACAATTTGGCGTTCGGGTAATCAGCATGTACTTTTGCAACATGCATCGTATGGAAGGGGTGCAAGTTAATAATCGCTTCAATGTCGGCTCCATTGTTTGTTAGCGAGTCAACTTGCTGTTTAACATCACCTTGCAAGGCATAAGCATCCAATAATACAAACTTGCCATTACCGCACTTTACCAAAGAAGCTTGGGTACCAATGTTTAACAAACCGAAAACTTTAAATTCGCCGCGGATATTCCAAAAAGCATCAGAAATTTTTAATATTTTATCAGTCATAAATAACGCTCACCGTAAATTTTGCAATAAGTATAAAGGCTGTTTTAGCAAAACGACAGAGCAGCCTTATTTCAAAACAAACGGTTTAACCGTTAACGACTTTTAATCATCTATCTTTGCTAGGTATTCAGCCTCCCTTTCTGTCAGCCGCTTCAGGTATTTGCTCAGTGTTTTACTAATAATCGTATTGCGCTTAATTAAATCCAATTGCGGCCAAGTAGAACGCTCTCCATGTTTAAATAACTCGCTCAGACTCTCTAACGTTGGGTTGGACAAAAGCTGCATATAATTGGCCAAAGTTGGTTCAGGCAAAATGTTAATGTCGCCCATATACTGCTGATCAATAATAGCTCGGATTTTGTGAATACCCAATTTAGTTGCTTTGTGGCTAATGGCGCCCTCCAATAAATCGAAGGCATAAATGCTATTGATTTTGGCAATTTTTGCCACGTGGCGTAAGGTTAATTCCAAGAAACCATTGGCATCGCGTTTATCTCGCGCCCGAAATAGTGTGGATATAGGGTTAGTTTGACTGACAATACTGTGGTTAACACCGTATAAGCGCGCTAACCGATCAAAAGGTAGATCTGCCATGATAGAGCCGTCAGCAAAACGACGAGTGGGAATATAGGGAACAATATCACCCGCTTGGTTTTTAGCTTTTAACTGAACCGCCGAAAAAATAATTGGAATAGCACAGGATGCCCTAGCTGCTTGGGCAATAATTGCATTCGGCGACGTCTTCGAATTAAGTAAACGCGGATACTGATGCAGATCGGCGGGTGAAACCGTAATCGTCATATGTTTGCCGGTTTTTTTAAAGGCTTCTTCAAAAGTGGTCAGATCAAATAACTCAATTAGCGCATTTTCAAGATTTGTGCTGTCAAATAGGCTGTCTTTGCTAAAGCCTTTCCATTGCAGCCATTTACTAAATCCTGTGTAAATTGCCTCAGGCGTTAGAATATCCTTTAACTCTTCGTTGGTTCTCGTTCCAACCAAAGCCGCAATAATAGAACCTGCGCTTGCTCCCGATATAACGTCGGGCAGCAAATCATGTTCAACCAGAGATTTAACAACCCCCGCGTGAAAGAAACCTAAACCTGCACCACCACTGAGCATTATGCAACTACGCCCGAAAGCATGGGCTGTCTCATCAAAAAATGATAATTTCTCTTGAAAATCGATTTCGTCTGCTTGATAAATAAAATCCAAAGCTTCGCAAACTTCTTGGATATACTCTTCAATTAAATGTTTTGTACCAATTTTTGCGTGGCGTTTGAGTGAAGAAGCGGCAATATTGCCCAGATTGCCATGTAGACCTTCATGCAGAATGTACATCAAACCTTCAGCATCATTGTGTAACTTTGCTTCTTTCATTCTCTGCACGCGTTTACGGATTGCTCTGTAGTCATAATCTTTACAGGCATCTTTCGCTTTCCACTCTGGGGCGCCAGATAACACGTCATGAGCCTCTGCTGCCTCTTTGTACTCGGCATAGCACTCGGCGGTTTTCATGATATTATTTAGTTCAGCAAGTGTTTTATTGGGCATATTAATGCTTTCTCTTTTACTATAATAACGAGATATAAGCGCAAAGTATTAGAAAACGCTACCTAATTATATATCATATTAACATTGCCTAGATGGTATTTAACGAGTTAAAACTAGTATATTATCGCTAAGCGATATTTCTTTGAAAAACAATCCAATATCAAATAATAATTTTTATTGTTTATATTGACCATTCTCATTCCGATGGTAGCCTGATTAGTAGCATTTCGGCCCACGAATAATATACACACAAACGGCGCGACCCTATTTTATGGATTTTGGTCTTAATTTTGCAACTCTCAGCTTATTGTCTATTCCGCTAATCAGTGCGATTGTCGGTTGGTCTACAAATTTCCTTGCGCTGAAAATGATGTTTTATCCTATTGAGTTCATCGGTATAAAACCCTTTTTGGGGTGGCAGGGACTCATTCCGGCAAAACGCAAAGAAATGGCCGAAATTGAAGTTGAATTGGTGCTGGGCAAATTACTCAGTGTCAAAGAAATTGTGTCCAGAATTGATTCAGAAGAACTCACAAAAGCGATGCAGCGCCGTTTAAAACAAGTTTTGCGAAGAATAGTTAACGATGTAATGCGCGAATGTGCACCGCAACTGTGGGCTGCTTTGCCAGTGCATGGCAAGAATCTCGTGTATGCACGTGTAGAGGCAGACATTCCCAATGTTGTTAATAACATGGTTGATGATTTCAAGCACAATATTGAAGAAATTGTTGATATTAAAGAGCTGGTAGTGAGTAAGCTGGTTGAGTCCCCTGAGCTAATTAATGAAATATTTCTTAAGTCAGGGGAGAAAGAATTCCCATTTGTTGAACGTTCTGGCTTTTGGTTTGGGCTGCTATTCGGAATACCCACAATGTTTGCTTGGACGTATCTGCCTGAATGGTGGGTTCTTCCGTTGGGTGGTTTAATCGTTGGTTACCTAACCAATTGGATCGCGTTAAAAATAATTTTTGAACCTAAGCATCCTATAACATTTATGGGTTTTACTATTCAGGGGATGTTTTTAAAACGTCAGGATGAAGTATCACGTGTTTATTCAGACATTATAGAAACTAAATTGATGACGTCAGAAAATATCATACAAACGGCCCTCAATGGTTCTGGGTCAGATCAGTTATTAGAGCTAATGGAATTACATGTTAACGATGCTATCGATCGTTATATTGCCTTTGCGCAACCTTACTTCACACTCGGAGTTGGCTCTGAGACTTATTTCAAAATGAAAGAAATTACTGTCAAACGCATGTTTGATGATTCTGAAAAATATTTGGCTTATGCCTATGACTACACCAACAGTGCTTTGGGTATTGGCGATGACTTGTGTGAGCGTATGAGACAGTTGTCCCCTGAGGAGTTCGAAGGGGTTCTTCGCCCGGCTTATGAAGCCGATGAGTGGAAATTGATTCTTACTGGTTCATTGTTGGGCATGGGAGCAGGTTTTATGCAGTTATATTTGTTATTTATGTAAGAAAAACTGCAGAATAAATCCAGCAACTTCACTCCTCCCCCAAAAAAATCAAAAATGACGTCGATCGATTGAACAGCAACGCCTTTAGTCACTTTAATTAACGACTTACTTCGTGATCCAGTAGATTGAAAATAGCGACCAGTGATAATGTTAGCTTATGTTTTGGTGCAAGTGTAATCAAGGGTTGTTTGGCTTGATGCGATTCACGCATCTTCACCGATTGGCTAATATATTCGGATAATACCGGGTAGCCTTCTGCAACCAGTTCATCAATGATTTGTATCGGTAAATTGGCGTTCGCCATAAATTGATTCGCTATGATGCCTTCGATTTCCAATTTAGGGTTGTGATCTTCCTTAATCTCAGCAATTTTCTGTTGTAGGCTATATAAGCCTTGTCGAGCAAAGTCGTCACAATCAATCGGGATCAGACAGCGATCAGCTGCAATCAAAGCTGATAGGCTATAAAAGTTCAAAGCGGGGGCTGTATCAATATAGATGTGATCGAATTCTTTACTGAGTGATTCAAGAGCTTCGCGCAGCTTAAATATTTTATGGCGGCTCTGTAATTCACTTTCCAGCTCAATTAAACGTTCTGAGCCCGGAATAATAAATAAATTGTCCATTTTTGTGGCTTGGCAATAGTCAATAGCAGGTCGGCGGCGCAGGTGAAACGTGATAGTTTCCTCAAAGAGGTCGGCAATAGTACTTTTTGCTGGCGCATCTAATGCATCTAAATAAGCTGTGCTATTACATTGAGTGTCTAAATCCAAAATCAAGGTGCGAAAACCTTGACTGGCAGAAATGGCCGCTAAATTGACGGTCAGACTGGATTTTCCCACACCGCCTTTTTTATTAAATAATACTCTTATCACGCTTTACTCCCTATTAGATCTGTTTTTAATTGCATTATATGCAAGTAATGTGGAATGATACTACTCTAAAATAAAACATTCAGAAAAAATTTAGAAAACCCTGACAAACTAAGTTTTAGTAAATAATAAATAAAAATCTTAGCCAATAATAAATGAAAATCGAAGAAATATTATTTGATAATTCCGATGAATACTTTTAATTAGCAAGATGATAATCATATCAACTGGGTGGAAGTCGCGTAGAATGAGACGAGTGTTCCTGCAACCTTATATTACCAATCAAGTATTCAGTGAGAATAAGTTCTAATGAATAAATTAAAGGGAATTAGCTTGTGAGCAAAAAAATTACATTTCTCGACAAGACGTTCTGGATTACTGAATCGGAAGCGAACCCCAAGCACGTAGCTGGGTTGCAAATTTTTGAAATGCCAGAAGATGCCCCAGAAGATTACGTGGAGAATCTGTTCGCCGAATTGCAGACCTATAAAACAGCGGTATCACCTTTTAATTGTGTCGTTAGTCGTTTCTTAGGTTATCCCTTAAAATTCAATACCCTCGAACAGATAGATATGGATTACCACGTGCAGATGCACGTCTTCGATGATATCCACGACAAGCCAGCCTTGCATAAATTTATCGCGGGCTTCCATGAAACTTGGCTCGATAGAGACAAACCTCTTTGGCAATATCATTTGATTAAAGATAAGGCGAATAAAGGGTTCGTTATCTATGTCAAGGTGCATCACATGCTCGGTGATGGCACGACTCTTATTCGTTGGTTTCAAAAAGGCTATTCAGAACAAAAAAATAGTGAAGACTTTGTTCCTGTGTGGGCTGCAAATCAGACGCGTAGCCCCCGCAAAAAGGGCAGTGTTTTTAAGAACGCAATGATAAGCTGTTGGGATCAGATAGTTTCTATAAAAGACCTTGCTTGGATTACGTTCCGCTTGTTACTTAAGCTACTACGAATCAATCAGGTCTATATGCCGATCCCATTCTCGGGCACAAAAACGATACTGACTGGGCAAGTTAAAAAAGGCCGCGTAGTATCTACTTTAGATATTGATTTTACCCGAGTGACAACTCTCAGTAAGCGGTTAAGAGCCTCGGCTAATGAAATCATGCTGTGCGCATTTGATATTGGTGTGCATCGATTTTTAAAAGATTATGGTTATACTTTTGAAAGAGCACTTTATACCAATATGCCGATCAATCTTCGTAAGCCAGGGGAGACTACTTCGGGTAACAAAATCGCCATTGTGCCGGTTGAATTAGCCCACAATGAAAAAGATCCCTACTTACGATTGCGTCAGATCATCGAAAACCATCGCGTCGTTAAACGTACTACTAGGCTTTCGCAACCCAGTGCTTTTTCCTATTACACGCTACTAATACAGTCATTTTCGACTATTTTTGAAGTCTTACGCATTTCGGATTGGGTGAGGCCGATAGGCAACATTCTAATTTCTAACATGCCTGGGCCGAAAAAAACCTTGTATTTTAAAGATTCTAAATTGCTTGCTACCTATCCAATTTCGGCGATGACCCCCGGTGGCGGTGTCAATATCACTATGGTGACGTATAATGACATTGCTCAAATTGGTCTCGTGTGTACCAATAGTAAAATTGATACGCTTGAGCCGATGGCCCAGTACTTTCAGGAAGCATTCGATATGTTAGAAGGGTGTGTGGATGATCCACATCTTAATGTCGACAATATTGGTAAGAATCTGGAAGCCTCTTATACTATTGAAGACGATGAAGTCTATAAGTTTAAGTCGACAGAAAGTGCATAACTTAATGTATAAGAAAAACGATTAGTCATTTGTAGGCTAATCGCTTTTATTCGGCAGAGATTCATTGATCAACAAATAAAGGTCAAGTGCAGGACGAATCTCTGGCGGGTTATTAGAAGAGAAAGAAAAGCTAAGAGTCGAAAAAAAAGGATTTTAAAAAGTATCGGCAAAAGAAATTAATGGCAATACATATGGCTGTAATTGCAGCTCAAACTGCTTAAATCCTAATATTTTCATTTCAAATAAGTAAACTATTTTTATGCAAAATCCTTCTCAGACACAGTTCGACTTTATCATCATAGGCGCTGGTTCAGCGGGTGCCGCTTTAGCAACACGCTTAACTGAAAACAGCCAATTTAGCGTATGTTTAATTGAAGCAGGTGGTAAAGATAAAAATCCTTTTATTCATATACCCTTCGGTTTGGCTTTTCTTTCACGTCTGACAAGCCTAGGCTGGGAATATGACACTGAGCCGCAATCTCAGCTGAATAATCGCAAGCTTTTTTGGCCGCGAGGCAAGGTTTTGGGAGGATCAAGTTCACTCAACGCGATGTGCTATATACGGGGTGTGCCTGAGGACTATGATCGATGGAGTGATATGGGTGCCAAAGGATGGGATTGGCAAACAGTTTTACCTTATTTTAAAAAGTCAGAAAAACAACAGCATGGCGAAAGTGAGCTGCATGGCGGAGACGGTTATCTTAGCGTCAGTGACTTGCGCCATACGAATCCTCTTTCTAATGCATTCGTTGATGCAGCTGAACAAATTGGTTTAGCTAAAGTTACTGATTTCAACAGTCGTGAACGAGAGGGATTGGGATTTTATCAAGTTACTCAGGAAAACGGGCAGCGTTGTTCTACGGCTAAAGGTTATTTAACACCGGCTTTAACTCGGCCTAATTTAACTGTGCTAACTAAAGCTTTGGTTGAGGAAATTCAAATTAACGATGGTGTCGCAACCGGCGTTAAACTGCAACTCAATGGTAAGTCTATTGAACTAACTGCTAACAAAGAAGTGTTGTTATCTGCTGGAGCGATTAACTCGCCACAAGTGTTAATGCTGTCTGGTATCGGCCCAAAAGAGCATTTAACTGAAAATGATATTGAGGTAAAAGCTGATTTACCTGGGGTTGGGCAGAACTTACAAGATCACCTTGACGCGATAGTGCAGCATCACTGCAAAGAACGCAGCAGTTACGCGATCTCACCTGTTCTTCTTCCACGTTATGTCAAAAACGCCTTTAATTACTTATTTAAGCGCCAAGGCATTTTTACCAGTAACGTTGCTGAGGCGGGAGGCTTTGATAAAACACTAAGTGCAGGGGACATCCCTGATATTCAATATCATTTCTTACCGGCGATCTTACTTAATCATGGGCGTTCAACAGCTTTGGGTTATGGTTACGGCTTACATGTATGTGGTCTTTATCCTAAAAGCCGGGGTGAAATAAAATTACGTTCCAATAAGCCCACTGATCAAGCTATGATCGACCCTAACTACCTTGACCATCCTGACGATCAGAAAGTGATGATTGATGGTGTTCGTCGCGCCAGAAAAATTCTTGCGGCACCGTCCTTTGAAAAATACCAATCTTGGGAAGTAGGTCCGGGTCCTGACTTGCAAAGTGATGAAGAAATTTTGTCTTTCCTTCGTAATAAGTCCGAAACTATTTATCACCCAGTAGGAACTTGTAAAATGGGTGATATAAATGATGTCATGACAGTCGTAGACTCAGAGTTAAAAGTGAAAGGTATAAAAGGTTTAAGAGTAGTGGATGCCTCTGTTATGCCCACACTTGTTGGCGGCAATACCAACGCTCCCACTATAATGATTGCAGAACGCTGTGCGGATTTGATTAAGCGAGACTATCAATAATACAGAATGAGATATGGGTAGCACTCAATAACAGAGTCATTTAACGGGCTCTGTTATAGCGGGTATTAAAAGAGGTCTTTAGTTAAAGTAATTAATGTGAAAATAAAAAAATATTTAAGATAAGTTATGTAATTTAGTATGCGGTTTCTAATTTAAAACCGTAATATATTTGTTATCGAAGGAAAACGATAAATTTTAACCACCGACGGAGTAAACATTATGAGCAACACCAATAAGATTAAAGAAACAGCCACTACTGCAGAAGAAATGGCTCGTAAAATATGGTTAGCGGGTTTAGGTGCTTACGGTAAAGGCTATGAAGAAGCTAAAGGCCGCATTGATACGCTTTCAACGGATTCAAATAAATTTTTTGATGAACTAGTTTCTAAAGGCGAAAAGCTTGAAACTGAAGGCAAAGATAAAGTTAATAATTTTAAAAGTGACGTTGTAGCTAAAGCTGACCTTGATTCTCGTATCGAAGCTGTTCGTGCTAAACTTGGTTTCACCAACAATGATAGTAAAATCGAAGAGCTAAGCTCGAAGATTGACGCATTGACAGCAGCTGTTGCTAAATTGGCTAAGCCGACAGTTAAAAAATCTTAGTTTTAGTTTGATTTATAAATAAGGGAGCCTTCGTGCTCCCTTTTTTTATGCGTAAATCGACTTCCTTCTCTTTGCTGCGGTATTAATTTACCAACTTGAAAATCACACTGTTTATCTATACAGTTAATAAATGAAACTGTATATCGCAGAAAAGCCCAGTCTTGGGCGCGCCATTGCCGATGGCTTAACCAGTCTATTAAATAAACCACACCGAAAGCAGCAGGGTTATATTGAGCTGGCTAATGGCGATGTGGTGAGTTGGTGTATCGGTCATTTATTAGAGCAGGCAGAACCTGATGCTTATAATGCAGCGTATAAATCTTGGAAGCTTGAGCATCTGCCCATTGTGCCTCAAGAATGGCAGTTAAAAGCCAAAAGCCAAACTCGATCGCAATTAACGGTACTGCGTAAACTGGTTAGGCAAGCTGATCAAATTGTCCATGCGGGTGACCCCGATCGTGAAGGGCAATTATTAGTCGATGAAGTCTTAAGCCATCTTAAAATCAGTGCCCATAAAAGAAAGAATACCCAACGCTGTCTAATCAGCGACCTGAATCTTCCTGCGGTCAAACGCGCCTTAACCAATCTACGCAGTAACCAAGAATTTGTACCGTTGTCAGTGTCCGCCTTATCGCGCTCACGGGCTGATTGGCTGTATGGCATGAACATGACGCGAGCTTATACCTTGCAAGGTCAGAAAGCCGGTTATCAAGGGGTATTGTCGGTTGGACGGGTACAAACACCGTTATTAGGCTTGGTGGTTAAACGTGATGTTGAAATTCAAAACTTTGTCAG
This sequence comes from Oleispira sp., assembly GCA_047612075.1. Taxonomy (GTDB): domain Bacteria; phylum Pseudomonadota; class Gammaproteobacteria; order Pseudomonadales; family Oceanobacteraceae; genus Oleispira. The sequence goes on along the minus strand of JBLGAF010000002.1, from coordinate 252,756 downwards.
CCGCGACTTTTATCAAGTTGAAGCGAATTTAGTGAATGCCAATAACGAATCCTTGCTCTTAAAGTGGCAGCCGAGCGAAGCCTGTAAACCTTATCAAGATGAAGAAGGGCGCATACTCCATAAGCCGTTAGCTGAGAATGTCTGCCAACGCATTTATCAAAAGGCCGCAGAAATAACTAAACTTGAGCAAAAAGATAAGCAACAACCTCCGCCGTTACCGTTTAATTTATCGACGCTGCAAATTGAAGCGGCGAAAGCCTTTGCTATGAGTGCGCAGCAGGTTTTAGATACTTGCCAAAGTCTGTATGAACGTCATCAATTAATTACTTACCCCAGATCCGACAGTCGTTACTTACCAGCTGAGCAGCATAGCTTAGCGCCGAGTGTGATTCAGGCGATTGGTCAGAATTGCCAGCCGCTGCAAGAAGTTACTAGGCTGGCTCAACCAAGGTTAACAAGCAAAGCGTTTAACGACAGTAAAGTGGAAGCGCACCATGCGATTGTGCCGACTGAGAAGTCGATCTCGTCTGCGCAGTTTGAAAAGCTCAATCAGTTTGAAAAAAAAGTATATCGCCACATTGCGCGCCAATACCTCATGCAATTTTTCCCGCCGTATCAGTATGCAGAAACCAAGGTAGAGGCGGAGATTGCGGGTGGGTTATTTAAGACCCAAGCCAAGCAGCCACTTAAAATCGGCTGGAAGGCACTTTATGGTGATAAAACGAATGCAACCAGTGGCCAGCAAGGAGTTGCGCAAAAGTCACAAGACTTACCGCCAATAAACCTAGACCCCAGCGACCAATTACATGGCAAGCACGCATGGTCATGCAATAACGCTAAGCTAATGGAAAAACAGACCACGCCTCCGGAGCATTTTAACGACGCCACCTTACTTGCAGCCATGACAGGCATTGCTCGCTATGTGACGAATAGTGAAATCCGTAAGACTTTAAAAGAAACTGACGGTCTTGGCACAGAAGCCACTCGTGCAGGGATTATCGAATTATTATTTAAACGTAATTTTTTACAACGCAGTGGTAAACAGATTCTCAGTACTGAAGTCGGTAAGGGATTAATTAATAGTTTACCTGAATCAGCGATTACGCCCGATATGACCGCTTTATGGGAACAGCAGTTAAATGCTATCAGTCAACGTGAACTTAATTACCAAGGGTTTATGCAGCCGCTTAATCAACACTTATTAGGGTTGATCGAGCAAGCTAAGCAGCATATTCCAACAGGCCTGCAAGGGTTGAAAGGACAGGGGCAGGGCTTTAAGCGTAAGGGCGGTAAAAAGAAAGCACCTGCTAAGAAATACACTAAAAAGACAAAAGCAAGTTAACGCTTGGAGCGTAAAGCTGAAAAAATGGCCAATACAATCAACAGCGCAAACAACCCTTGTTCAACCGCAAACGACTCTGCCAAAAAAATCACTGCAAATATCAGGGTGAAAAATGGCTGTAATAATTGAATCTGGCTAATACGGCCTGCCCCCACTTCCGCCATCGCTTGATACCAAAAACGAAATCCCCACCATTGGCTGATCACTGCAAGATACAGTAAGCTCGCGATAGAGACCCAAAAACTGTTTTGTTCCGCAGGGTTGTTCATCGCCTGAGCAAATTCAGTAATAAAAACTTCATGTCCGCCATAATAACCAAATGCAATTGCCGAAAAAGGCAAGTATAAAGCCAGCATCCAGCAGATCGTTTGCCAACCACCAATATTCTTTGCTGCTTTTGCCCCCGCGCTATAACCTAATCCACCAAACATCAGTACCAAGCACAAAATACCTAATGTTTGATTGTCCCAGCCAGAGGATTGGCTACCGTTGACGAAATACAACGCTAATAATACTGCGCCAAAGCCAGATGAAATCCAGAATCTTAGGCCATTTCGTTCTTTCATGATCACCGCCGCAAATAGGCTGGTCATTAACGGCAAGCCTGCTAAAACTACGCCCATGTTGGCTGCGGATAAATTCACTAGGCTATAACTTAATAAATAAGGAAAACCAACAACGACGCACATTCCGGCTAATACTAACCAGGCCAGTGTTTTCTTATCCGGTAGTGACCAGCCATTTATATTGATAATGACTAATGCCAATAGGCCAGCAATAAAGGCTCGTGAACTGGCAATCATTTCTGCACTAAATAATGGCAACGCCAGTTTCGTCATAGGGATGGTCATGGCGAATAAAATAACCGCGAACAAACCTTTCATGACACCAGTAGAACCAAGAGGAAGGCGGGTAGTAGAGGAAATTATAGTATCTGCTGAGCGGGTTAAACTTGTCATCTTCTTATTCACTTTTTTGATTAGCCAAGAGCTTTTATTGAACCCGAGTAGTGTGGAGTAAATAAAGACAGGTTCAGAGAGGCAGAGACAAGAGTAAAAAGCAGTACAGTTACACTATAATATTAGCTGTACTGCTACAAAATTATAAAATTGTACTCTATGGCAGTACAGTTGAGCTGATAACCTAGCAAGATAAAGCCGCACTGATCCATCGATAGCAGAAAAGAGCCGCAATATGAGCAATACAAATACCACTCTATATCGCCAAGTAGCCGCAGATATTGCTTTAGATATTGAGCAGGGGGTTTATCTGGCCGAGCAAAAAATTCCTAGCGTACGTAAGCTCAGTAAGCAGTTGCAAGTAAGCATTTCAACTATTAACCAAGCCTATGCATTATTAGAAGACCAAGGTTTGATTCGTGCAAAACCGCAAGCGGGTTATTTCGTACGAAAAGGTGCTAATGATGAACCTGTTGCGCCGCCAGTATCTCAAGGAGGCCAACCAAAAGCGGTGACAAAAACGGAATTGATTAATCATATTTTAGAGCATGTGAATGTAAAAAGTAGTGTTGATCTAGGCTGTGCAATTCCAGATTATTCTTTCTTACCGTATCGTTCTTTGCAAACTCACATGCAAAAAGTCACACGCTTTAATATGGAAGAAGTATTCAATTATCAATTCTCTCCCGGCTTAGAAAGTTTACGTGTGCAGATCGCCTTACGGATGCGTGATGTCGGTTTGCGCTGTCACGCAGATGATATTGTGATCACTCAAGGTTGTTCGGAAGCCCTACACCTATGCTTGAGCAGTGCGACTCAGCGTGGAGATATTATCGCGGTTGAGTCCCCTTGTTATTATGGCTTTTTGCAAATGGCAAAACTGCGTGACTTAAAAGTTATAGAAATCCCCACCGACCCAAGCCACGGCATTAGTATCGATGCGTTAAAGCTAGCGCTTGAGCAGTGGCCGATTAAAGCGGTTATGGTTACTAGTCGTTACAGCAATCCTACGGGAGGCAGTATTAGCACTGAAAAACAAAAACAGTTAGTTCACCTAGCGGGTCAATTTGATTGCCAAATAATTGAAGATGATATCTATGGCGAATTGCCTCTCGACAGCCATGAGTCATCGCTAAATTGTCAAAAAGGGCCAGTCAATACCGTGATTAAAACTCACGATACTGACGATAGGGTGATGTATTGTTCATCCTATTCTAAGACGGTATGTCCAGGATTACGCATCGGATGGTGCATCCCTGGGCGTAATAAAACAGCGATTATTCAAGCACAAAGATTCAGTTCCATGGCGGCGAGTAGCTTGCCTCAACTGACCATGGCGTCCTATCTGCAGAATGGTCATTATGATAAACACTTACGCAGTTTACGCTTGATGATTACCGAAAATATAAAATTATTTTCTCAGACTGTTCAATACTATTTTCCGCAAGGAGCGCGCCTGTCTGTGCCAGCGGGAGGATTTATTTTGTGGATTTGTTTACCAGAAAATGTCAGCTCAATTGAGTTGTTGCATCTAGCTCAGGCGGAATCGATCTCCATCATTCCAGGAGATATTTTTTCTAATAGCGATCAATTTAAAAACTATATTCGTTTAAATTGCGCAACGCCTTGGAATGACAATGTTAAGCAAGCAATCGCTACCTTAGGTGAATTAGTTTTTCGAATTATGCATAATTCTTAATACACAGATTATAATAATAAGCGCGCATCCAGTTCTTTGTGATCATAAGCGACATGAGATTTTTTAATAGCATCACTTAAGAATTGATCAGCTTTTACGGGGCCAATAAACTCACAAATAGCAATGTAAGTAAGGTTCAGTAATTGTTTTAATTGCGCTCGATTAGCTTCGTGAGTAACAATCAAATGTCTTTGATCGGTCCACACATGAAACGAATAGGCGAGAGACTGGGGTAACTTTAATTTAGTTAAATGTTGAGCGACATAACGAGAAACAGAGTGCTGAGTATCTGAACGCAGCTGCGAGAATAACTCCGTCATTACCATAGTGAAAACCTCTGACCAGTTCTCGTTATTGACTGTTGGTATATTGTCAAATACATTTTTATCTTGCTGATACGCTAGCATCAAAGGCAAAGGATCTGCCAGGATCTCTTTATTCTCTGTTACCAATAAAGCAATGATTTTTCGGTATAAGATGCTTCTGCTGTTAGCAATTTCAGGAATATTTTTACAATCTGATAAAAAATGATTGAGTTCAAATTGAGACTTTTCGGAATAAAAATCTTGCCAGTGCCACATAACATCTAATAATTGTTGTTCACTAATCACTTCTGCGAGCACGGTATAAATTGCACGGCGTTTGTATACAAGCTTCATAAAGTTTCCTTATGATACGTTATTGCCTGGTTAAACTCGGGGTAACCCACTTCGTTATGTTCGGTAAAATCCAGCCCCTGCTGTTCATGTTGGCTGCTTGCGCGCAGACCTATCGTTTTATCAAGTAGATAAAAAACCAGTAACGCCATGGGAAATGCCCAGAAAAAAGCAGCGGCTATGCCTAATAATTGAATCAAGGCTTGGTCCCAGTTAAAGAGATCACCGCTTATAAAAATACCGGCTGCTAAGGTTCCCCAAATTCCGGCAAAGCCATGTACTGGGATGGCACCCACAACATCATCAAGTTTTAGTTTTAATAACCACTTAGCGCCTACTATTGAAATGGCACCTGCAATCAGTCCGGTGATAATGGCAAAGCCTGGACTCATCGTGGCGCAACCGGCCGTTATTCCTACTAGACCTGCGATACTGCCATTAATCGTTGCGGTTAATAAAATAGGAGAGCCCGATAAGCGACTGCACAACAAAGCACCTAAGGCCCCAGCTGCGGCGGCCAATTGAGTATTTAATACAATCAAACCGATGGTGCTATCCGCGACTAATGTGCTGCCACCATTAAACCCAAACCAACCTAACCAAAGTATAAAGCCACCTAAAGCAACAAGGGACAAATTGTGCCCTGGAATATCACGTGCCTCGCCCGTTTTCGGATCAAAACGACCGAGTCTAGGGCCTAAAATAATGATACCTGCGAGTGCGCACCAAGCACCCACAGAGTGCACTACGGTAGAGCCTGCAAAATCGATAAAACCTATATTGGCCAGCCAACCACTACCGCCATAAAATCCTCCCCAAACCCAACTGCCAAAAATAGGATAGATAATCGCGATGATAATACAGGCGGCAATTAAGTAGGTATCGTATTTAGTTCGCTCAGCCATCGCGCCACTACAAATAGTTACCGCGGTGGCAGCAAACATGGTTTGAAAAAGTAATAAGGTATAGTCCCACTCACCAGCATCCATTAAGGCAAAGTTATCCTCACCAATAAATCCCGTTGGGTTGTTGCCAAACATTATGCCAAAGCCAATAAGCCAAAAGATTAAGCTGGCTAAACAAACATCCATGTAATTTTTCATCATTACATTGACTGCATTTTTAGAGCGTGACATGCCGCTTTCTAACAAGGCAAAACCCGCCTGCATAAAAAAGACAAGAATGGCTGCGAAGACAACCCAGAGAGTATTTAATTTTAATTGAATAATGGCGTCGCTAGCAAAAGCTGATGCTGATAAAAAAGTTAAACTGAAAAAAAGTAATGCTTTCATGAATGAATTCCCGGTCAATCCTGTATTAACTTCGCTGATAATAAAGTTATAATTAAAGGAGCAACTTGTATGCCATGAAATAAATTATTTAAATTAGTATAAGAATCAATAGGGTAGTGAAGGGTAATGAAGGGTAATGAAGGGTAGTGAAGGTTAATGAATAGAAAGAAGCCAAATATTTTACTTAGGCATATAAGTCGAATGAATTGACAGTGAACATAAATAAAAAAAGCCCTGCAATATTGCACTTTTTAATATTGCAGCACTTTTTTTGTGCATTGTTCGTATGGCGGTCTAATGTCAGCCGGCTGATATGCTCGCACAAATACTTGGCTTAGGATTAGAACCTGAAAATAAATCAAAACGTTGACTCTGCTCGTTATTTTTAGCATCAGCAGCTTGCTTCAAGTTTGCATCATTTTCTAAATAAAGTGGCCCTTTAAAAATAACATCTACTCGGCATTTACCCGCTGAGATGTTGGTTTTATTCGCCCGTTCAGATTGATTAACTGCTTGCGCTAGAATGCCAAAGCCATGAGCGATATCACGTTTAAAACCAAATAATTTAGCCAAATACTTGGACGTATGAATCGGGTTGTAATCGCCGCTAATACTCGCGTATTTCTTACCGCGGTTTTTTGGCACAGTCCAAGATGCGACATCTTCCATTTGATCTAAACTGGCCAGTTCAAAGCTGGTTTCAGGCGATGGGTTTTCTTTACCACCAAACTTACCAGCCATAAAATAAATACTTAACTCTTCCCAAACGACTTCGTCTGCGATTTTAGCTTGAGTATTAAAATCAAACTCAACGCCTTTAGCGGTTAAACGAAAGCCCCCCATTTGCGCATGAATATCTATTTTTTCGCTAATGGTAATGGCTTTGTGTTGAGTGATGGTATTTTTAAGATGAACAGCGCCTAACAAACCAATCGGAAATACTTTATGGGTCAGCATATGCATGTGCATACCACCCGCCATCACGTGTGGATAAAGGACGGGTAGGGTAGGGTTAAATTCAATATCGAGCGTTTCGCAATAATCTTTCAATGCACCTTGATCGGCTTGTGCACCATACCAGCTAGCACTAATTTCAGGCATACCAACGTTGGCATCGAACCCTTTACGGCGCAAGAGTAAGGCCTTAGCCATAGCGCTGGCGATTCCAGGAGTTTGGTGAAATTCAAGATTGATTGCAGACATATTTAAACTCTTAATTAATGAACCTAAGGGTATTTTTAATCAGTTTATCAGAAAGAACGTAGCTATGAACCATTCTCGGACTTAGGGTATTCCCCTAACTTATCGTCAGTATTCGCCTGCTTGTTCAGCGTGCCCACATACAATACTGGAGAAGCATCAATATGCTGCGCATCCATCATCTGAGCAACACGCTGCAATGATGAAATAATCATCGTCTGCTCCCACTCTTGCAGGTTTTCATATTGTCGAGCAAATTGATCTTGCAAAGGAATAGGAGCACTTTTCAACGTCTCGATCGCTTCGTCGGTTAAATGTGCATGCACCTTGCGCTTATCAGCCTTAGAGCGCTGGCGATAAACCAATCCGCGCTTTTCCAAACGATCCATAATAGTGGTTACCGTTGCCTGGCTTAAGCTCATTCCATTAGCGATTTCACCAATGGTCACTTCCCCTTGGTCACGGATTGTTTGCAACAGCAAAATTTGTGGCGCGGTTAGGCCCGTGGTTTTGGCAAGGTGTTTAGAATGTAAGTCAGTGGCCCGTATAACTCGGCGTAAGGCTACTAAGACGGATTGGATATTATTCAATTGCTAATCTCTAAAGGTAAGTAAACGGCTGATTATCGATCTGTGGCGTTCATTAATCCATTGATCTCTATTCAATATCTTATATTAGTTGGTCTGAAACTGCACTGGATATAAAATAATGTTTAGTGTACTATACTTCGGCATCTCAGGAAGTACACGGGATTTATTGACAAAATACGGTTTTCGAGAAGATTTTTAGCAGTATTTGTTTAATTTGTCCATGTAAATAAATTAGTGTACTAATAATTAGAGTTTTAGTGGAGTCCCTTTAACTTGTCGAAAAATATCGAATTACGAACACCTATCCTTAGCGATGGCATGAATGTTTATCGTTTAATAGAGAATTGCCCACCACTGGATACCAATTCCAGTTATTGCAATATCCTGCAATGTGGCCATTTTTCACAAACCTCTGTCGCCGCTGAAATGAACGGCGAAATAGTAGGTTTTATCTCCGCATATCAAAAACCAGAACAAGCAAACACCTTGTTCGTTTGGCAGGTAGCCGTAGACGAGAAAGCCCGCGGCTTAGGCTTAGCATCAAACATGTTGATGCACATATTACAGCGGCCTCAATGCCAAGACGTGAATCGTTTAGAAACAACAATCACACTGGACAATAAAGGTTCCTGGGCATTATTCGAACGCCTAGCAAAAAAATTATCAACCGAGCTGAGCTCATCAATCTGGCTAGAAAAGCAGAAGCACTTCGATGGTCAGCATGAATCAGAGGCTCTTGTATGTATTGGGCCATTTAACATTCAACAATATAAAGGTTAATTATGAAAATTTTTAAAGAAATCGAATCAGAAGTACAAAGTTACGCACGTTCATTCCCCTGCATTTTCAATCGCGCTAAAGATGAATTTATGTGGGACGAAGAGGGTAATCGTTATTTAGATTTCCTAGCCGGTGCTGGCACGCTGAACTACGGCCATAATAACGATCATTTTAAAGATAATTTGGTGAAGTACATTTTAGAAGATGGCATCACTCACGGTTTGGATATGCACACCAGAGCTAAAGGCGAGTTTTTAACCACCTTTAACGAAAAAATTCTAAAGCCGCGCGACATGGAATACATGGTTCAGTTTACTGGACCAACCGGTACTAACGCCGTTGAAGCTGCTATGAAGCTGGCTCGAAACGTAACCGGCCAACAAAATATTGTAACTTTTACTAACGGCTTTCACGGCGTAAGTTTAGGTGCATTGTCAGCTACGGGTAATTCACACCACCGTAATGCGGCTGGTGTTAGTTTAACCGGTATTCACCGCATGCCATTTGATGGTTATTTAGGTGATGGTATCGATACGACTGAATACTTAGACAAGGTATTGTCAGATTCAAGTAGTGGTATCAACTCTCCAGCGGCAGTGCTTGTTGAGCCTGTTCAAGGTGAAGGCGGCGTTAACGTTGCAAGCATTGAATGGCTACAGAATCTAGAAAAAGTATGTAGAAAGCACGGTATATTAATGATTGTGGACGACATTCAATCAGGTTGTGGCCGTACTGGTACTTTCTTTAGCTTTGAAGAGTCTGGCATTAAGCCTGACATTATCACAATGTCAAAATCACTCAGCGGTTATGGTTTGCCATTCGCAGTAGTATTAATGAAACCTGAGCTAGACAAATGGAAGCCAGGCGAGCATAACGGTACCTTCCGTGGTAATAACCTAGCATTCGTTACAGCAAAAAATGCTATCGATCACTACTGGAGTGATGATGTGTTTGCTAACGAGATTAAAGCCAAAGGCGAATATGTTAAAGAACAGCTAGCCGATATCGTAAGCAAGTATGGTGAAGGTAACTTCAGCATGAAAGGTCGCGGTATGTTCCAAGGTATTAACTGTGTGAACGGAGAAATTGCTGGGAAAATTACTAAGAAGGCCTTTAAAAAAGGTCTGATTATTGAAACCAGTGGTGCTGATGATCAAATTGTAAAGTTGTTCTGTGCACTCACCATTACTCAAGAAAATCTTGAAACAGGTATTGCTATCCTTCGTGAGTCGATTAAAGAAGTCTGCTCAAAAGAAGATGACATTCCTGAAGAAAAAGTTTACTTTCAAGCCAGCTAGTGGTCTTGAACATCAATCTGCAACCAACTTTTAGTTATATAGGTGGTTGCAGATTGATTGCTCTGTTTCTTTGTTTTCCCGCAGTATTTTTTAAAGCAATTATATAGGTATCACATGATCGTTAGAACTCTAGCCGAAGCCAACCAAACCAATCGCAGAATTGTTTCACCTGACGGCAACTGGGAAAGTACGCGTTTACTGCTTAAAGACGACAACATGGGATTCTCGTTTCACATTACGACTATTTATAAAGATGCAGATTTCCAAATGCATTATCAAAACCATCTTGAGTCGGTTTATTGCATGTCGGGCCGTGGTGAAATTGTACGTTTAGAAGACAACACTACATTCCCTATTGAAACAGGGACGCTTTATATTTTAGACAAGCATGACAAGCACATTCTTCGTGCAACCGAAGACATGACCATGGCGTGTGTGTTTAACCCACCGTTAAATGGTAAAGAAGTGCATAACAAAGAAGGCGCTTACGAATTACAGGCCGACACCCTCTGATTACCTTTTAATAAAGTGCATTTGATTTGCTCTGTATTCAGACTCAGAGTGAAATTTTTTAAATTATTAGGTTGGGTTTAAATATGAGCGAACATAATACACATACCATCGAAAAAATCGGTGGTACATCAATGTCAAATTACGAATCTGTTCGTGACAACATTGTTTTAGGTGGTAATAGAAAAGGGCTATTTCAGCGCGTTTTCGTTGTATCGGCTTATGGCGGTATTACCAACCAGTTGTTGGAGCATAAAAAAAGCGGTCAGGCAGGGGTTTTTGAACTGTTTGCAAACGGCATAGAAGATGATGCTTGGATGCACAAATTTGAAGAGCTAAGACAACAGTTTTATACCATCAACAAAGATTTATTCGGTGATGAGCCGTTACTGTTAAAAGCCAACAAGTTCTTAGATGAACGTCTGTCGAATGCCAAGCAATGTTTGATGGATTTGCAAAGCTTATGCCAGCATGGCCACTTCGAACTAAGATCACATCTAGATACCGTGCGCGAAATGCTTGCCAGTATTGGTGAAGCACACAGTGCTTGGAATACCGCCGAATTACTGCGTCGTGATGGAGTTAATTCCTGTTTCGTTGACCTAACGGGCTGGCGCACGAATAAGCACATATCTCTTGATGAACGTATTCGCTTAGCTTTTGATGATATTGATTTGGATTCACAGCTGCCAATCGTGACCGGTTATGCCCACAGTGACCGTGGTCTGATGTCGTCGTTTGACCGTGGCTACAGCGAAATGACTTTCAGTCGTTTGGCTGTATTGACCGATGCAAGAGAAGCGGTTATCCATAAAGAATTTCACTTGAGCAGTGCTGATCCTCGTTTAGTAGGCGAAGATAATGCCGTTCCGATCGGTCGTACTAACTACGACGTAGCCGACCAGCTAGCCAGCTTAGGGATGGAAGCAATTCATCCAAAAGCGGCCAAAGGGCTGCGTCAAAACAACATTCCTTTGCGTGTAAAAAATACCTTTGAGCCAGAGCATACGGGTACTTTGATTACTGGTGACTATGTTAGTGATTCTCCTTGCGTAGAAATCATTGCAGGCTGTAAAGGTATTTTTGCACTGCAAGTATTTGATCAAGACATGTCGGGTAGTCTGCATGACTACGATCGAGAAGTTTTGGCCATTCTTAGGCGCTTTAAAGCACACATCGTATCAAAAGATATTAATGCTAATACCATTACCCATTATTTATCTGCTAGTCTAAAGACAGTAAAACGTATTCGGGCAGCGATTGAAGAGCAGTACCCAACGGCTGAAGTTGATCAGCAAAAAGTGGCTATCGTTTCGGCGATTGGCAGTGATATGAAAATTCCGGGTATACTCGCAAAAGCTGTTAAGGCTGTTGCGTCCAAAACAATCAGTGTGCTTGCGCTCCATCAAACGATGCGCCAAGTAGATATGCAGTTTATAGTTAACGAATCTGATTATGAAGAAACAGTAAAAAGTTTGCACAGATCATTAGTAGAAGTGCACGACCACGGAAGAGCAATATGCCTCGCATCATGATCCTAGTTAGTTTGTTTTTTTTCACCGCCTTGTTTGGCTTACAAGCCAATGCGGTGGAGACTCCAGTAGAAGAACCAGTAGCAACGGCTATAGAAGTGCCCGTTACAGGAACGCCCTTTGACGTCGACGAAATAGATGCCCCTATCTACAATCCTTTCGTTGAGATCTACGTACTTAATGAACTTAAGCAACTTAGGGTTGATCAGGCAGAGACTAAGAATGAGTTGATTCAGCAAATAGTCGACAGAGAGCATAATTCAGTCGATCGAGGGGTAGAGTATGCCACCAGTACGGTGACTTACTTCTTCTACATCATTGCAGCAGCGTCATCACTGCTGGTATTGGTAGGTTGGACTTCCATTCGAGATATGAAAGAGCGAGTCCATACATTAGCAGATACTGAGATTTCTCAATTGATTGCAGAATATGAAAATCGACTGCTAACAATGGAATCTTTGATGAAGCAAAAGACCCAAGACATTGAAGAAAACAAAGAAGAAATTGAATTAACCCAAGAGCTTCAATCTCACTGGCTGAAAGCACAGCAAGAACCCTCGCCAGCAAATAAAATATCCATCTATGATGAGATTTTAAGGCTTAAGAGTAACGATTGTGAAGCTTTGACCTACAAAGCTGATGCCGTATTAGAGCTTGATGAGCCACAATGGGCGGCGAGCTTGTGTCGTCAAGCATTGAAGATTGATCCAGAAAATAGCCATGCTTTTTACCAGTTGGCCTGCGCGTATACTGCTATGAATCAAATGGATGAGGCTATTCGCTATTTGAAAGAAGCCTTAAATCGCGACAGTTACCTCGACGATATGAAAGAAGATCCTGCTTTACAACCCTTGGTAGAGCACGATCTATTTAAAGAACTCATCTCAGAAGCTGACTCTCAAAAATAATAACCCCGTCATAACATCCTTAAACTCAGTCTGGCTTTAGCCATTGAGTTTAAGGTGTCTTTTGTGCACTATCCTCAATAATTTATACTATTCTAAACTGGCATAACCGGATTATGCACCCTTTAAAAATGAGTAATTAAGTTTGAATTTAATATTTTTGCATGGCTCAGGTTGTACCCGAAGTGTTTGGCAGCAACAGCTTACTTATTTTAAAGGCAGTATCGCATTGGATTTACCGGGTCGGCCAGACGGTGAAGCATTAGACAATGTGAATGATTTAGCTGAGTGGTTGATCACCTACATCAATAACAATGAACTAACGAATATCATTTTAGTAGGGCATTCTTTAGGCAGCGCCGTGGCGATGCAAGCAGTATTACTAGGGCGTAGTGATATTAAGGGCCTTGTGGTTATTGGCGGTGGAGCCCGTTTAAAAGTGATACCTCAGCTCTTACAATCATTGTCAGTATTAGTAGAAAAAGCTGACGATATTCCAGATAGTTTTCTATTCGCTAACCATAAAATACCAGAACCTTTTAAAACTAAAATCAATTTAGCGATTAAAGAGACTGGTGCACAGGTGATGTTTAATGATTTTAATGCCTGCGATAAATTTGATGTAATGAATCAATTAGCTGATATTAATATCCCTGTTCAAATTATGGTCGGTGAAAAAGACGTGATGACACCGGTTAAATACGCTTCTTTTTTACAAGACCGCCTCTCTAATAGCGAGCTAGAAATTATTAGTGCTGGCACACATATGGTCTTTGCTGAGCAAGCTGCGTTAGTGAATCAAAAAATTGAAGAGTTTATCACTAGCGCTATTTAACTTTAAATATCACCCAGTCTGGCTTTAGCTATTGAGTTAGAGCGGCCTATGGAGCGCTACAGCTGGTTTTTTCATGGCTTAGAATTTGGTGAAAGCACCCCTGTGGCGATGAAACAAGGAGAACGGCTTCGGGTCATTTTGCAAAATGATACTATGATGACCCATCCTATGCATTTGCACGGTATTTGGAGCGACTTGGAAAGCGCTGGCGGCTCTATTGAAGATACAGAATATGTCGCAGGCTTACGCTTTTGGTTTTAAATAAAGGAAAAAATATGTCTATTGAGAGTACAAGATCCTGCATTAAACGCGTCGCTATTTTTACCGGAATTATGTTTGTGGCAGCAATCGCATTTCTCTATTCTGGTTTGTACCCTATGGGGGCCGATACACCACACTTCAAAGCGACTACTTGGGTATTAGAAACTTTAAGAGAGCAATCGATTGCCCGCGCTGCCAGTGACCTCGTCGTACCAGAAGACATTGATACCTCTGATCGATTATTGGCAGGTGGGGCTGATTACAATGAGATGTGCTCAAGCTGCCATCTTAAGCCGGGGAAAACATCCAGCGACTTCACTTTAGGCTTATACCCTGCACCGCCTAACTTAGCTTTGAGCCACGCTGAACATCCTCATAGTGATAGTGAAGAAGAGGCAGATAAGCGCCGTTTTTGGATTATCAAACATGGTATCAAAGCGTCTGGTATGCCTGCTTGGGCACCGGGTCATGATGATGAACGTATCTGGAATATGGTGTCTTTTATTAAGCGTTTACCTGAGTTAACGCCTGATCAGTATCAAATTTTAACAGCCCGTGAAAAAGGTTCTGCGGGACACCATTAAATTTTTTAATTTTTCGAAATGATCCAGACAATATAAAATACGTTAATTAAACTTAAACGATCCTAGTAAAACCGTTTAAGTTTAATATTTTTAAGACCGATTTTTATTATCTTCAAACTATGGATATAAACGAATAACATTAATTTATTGTTTATGGCTATGACCTTAATACGCCTTTTCAGTTACATTGCCATTCATATCCATCTTCTCAGTTTTTTTCATGCTTTTCGAATCCATATTGTGCATTTTATTCATACACTTTTTCATCATTGCCTGAGTAACTGGATCCTTCATGTCCATTTTTGAATGATCCATTGTTTTCATTATTTTGCAATTAGCCATCTCCGAATCTTTGGTATGCTCAGCAGGATCGTGAGCATGTACAGATGCGACTAGAAACACTATTGGTAATGCTGTTGCGATTACAGACCATTTTGACTTGGTAGTTATTTTCATTTTCTTTCCCTTTATGTTTTTCATTTTATTTGTTGATAAGCCTAACTTACTCTACAACCCTGATATAAAGGTATTGACACCGAAATGGCTAGAGAACCTAAAGACTAAATTCAGTTTACCCCCAAATAACTGTCCTAAAGATGACTGCAACATTACAAAAATGTCATACTTATGTAATCTTCTCGACTGTTCTTGTACTCTATAATCATGCTTTATCGCGCTTGGCTTTGCGGTACAACAATCTATCCACCATCATTTTTTAGAACAAGATGCTGATGAGATTCACGTTATTGAGACGACCGTGAAAAGTGCATTTAACCAAGCCATCAACGGTTCAGATAATACCTTATTTGAGCCGTGAAGAGTTGAAAGCCTATTTAGAGAATACCATCTCAGGGCATCACGGTGTCTATTTTGGAATTTTTGACCATTCGCAACAGTTACTTTATAAAAATGGCGAGCTTGATTTTCAACCATTAATCGATAACAACCACATCAATAAATCAGTGTCAGCCAATACTTTATATTATTGGGATACACCACATCATAACTACTGGGGAACTCTGCTTACGACTAATATCTACCGCGATGGGCCTAAAAAAACATGGATCATCGCGGTAGCGGCACAAACTGATTTTCATCATTCATTTATGACCACCTTTTTTAGAACGCTCTGGTCTTTAATGGTTCTTGCCAGCTTATTAACAACATTTGCCGCTTGGCTCGCAATTCGAAATGGACATAGACCCTTACATCAAATAAGCACAGAAATTAAAAGCATTACTATTACTTCCGAGCAATTAAATCGTCGCTTAAATACTCACAACATTCCGCTAGAATTGCTTGAGCTGGTTGACTCATTTAATACCATGATTACCTCCATGGACTCTGTATTTCAAAAACTGTCACACTTTTCTGCCGATATTGCCCACGAACTTCGCACACCGATAACCAATCCTTCAACACAAACACAAGTGGCACTGAATCAATCTCGCTCAACGGCAGAGTATCAAGAAATACTCTATTCCAATCTAGAAGAATACAATCGACTTAGCACAATTGTCACAGACATGCTGTGGCTAGCCAAAACAGACAACAATATATTAACGTTAGAAAAAAAAGAATTAGATATTAAAAAGGAAGTTGAAAATTTATTTGATTATTTTGAAGCTTGGGCAGAGGAACAAAGTATCAGCTTAAAAGTACAAGGCGAAACAATAAAAATCCAAGCTGATAAAAATTTAATTCAACGAGCACTAAGCAATCTTTTAACCAATGCAATACGTCATGCATCACCCAATACCGCTGTTACCATAATATTAGAGAGTACTGAGAATATGATTCATATTACGGTTAAAAACATAGGCTCAATAATTTCTAATGAGCATATCGATCGTATTTTTGACCGCTTTTATCGCATAGATCCGTCTAGGCAGCGACATTTCTTGAATGAGGGAATTGGCCTTGGGCTATCCATTGTGTAATCGATCGTTCAAGCCCATAAAGGCAGTATAAATGTCACCTCTGGTAATGAAGAGACTTGCTTTACTCTTATCTTTCCTAAATAACAGTAATTGCACAACGAGATAAATCTATCGGTAGAGATGTATCTCCATAAACTATTGTATCTGACCCTAAATAAAGGTTTCCATGTCGATATGCGCTTGTGCCCGTGCAGTACCAAAGATCAAAAGAAAGGCGATACCCTAACGCTACAGCAATAGATTGCTGATGCTAGGTAAAAGCTTGCGAAAGAGCTTTAGGTCATCCCCTGAGGAAGACTATACAATCTGTCACTGCAATTGTTTCTTCCTAACGGTGCGGCTGATATTTCGAATTCTTGTATTAATTCTAAACAGGTAGTATCTAAGTGTTAAGCAGCACGAGCCTTATTTTAGTATTTAGAGACTGCTTGTGAATCATGGAAGGGTTAAATATCCAATATAATATTGCCACAATGTCCTCCTCTAGAGACGGCATATTGAATTGCCCCTAGTTCATTAGACACTCTTTAACTATATATGAGTTAACAGAGAAGGCCGCTATGGCTGGAGGACAAAATGTGCTTTAGGTATGATTTATGGACGTTCTTGGATTGTGTAGGATGTTCTGAAATGAAAAATGGTCTCCCCAATAGGACTTGAATTGATGCTCTTTAGGTCACGTAGTTAAAGGATTTTACCTAGTTCGGAATGTCGCTTTACCCCCCATTTACCCCCACTAGAATTAAAGCTATGCACGTTTAGGACAAATAGGCATATTAATTCCATTATTATTAATATGGTCAAAAAGTCGTATTTCAGGTATAAATATAACATCAATCTAGACATGACATTTTCAGCATAATAATTATTCTCTGTATGTTATTTGAACTGGTTAGAAGGATTTAACGAAAGATGGCTGTGCAGGGTACTAACTCTTCCAATATTGCTTCCGCGAAAGCTTCGATTAAGAAAACAAGCAACTTCGGGTTTTTAAAAGAACACGATCCTGTTTTCTTTCAGCTAACCAATAATGCCGAACGCATTTTTGCCATTGATCCTAATGCCTGTTTAATTAAGTTGCGTCAGTTTGGCGAAGCTTTAGCGCAAGACCTTGCGACTCAAGTGGGCTTAATGCGCACCGAGCGTGAAACTCAGTTAGACCTTCTCAACAAACTTCGTTCTAAACTCGATCTAGATCGAACCGTTCAAGACCTCTTTCATCTTCTACGCAGATCAGGCAATCATGCAAACCACGAGTTTGTTACCAGCTATAAAGATGCAATGGATGGAATCAAGGTCGCTCGCGAGCTGGCCATTTGGTATCACCGTTCATTTGGTAAAAAAGGGGATGCTTTTAAACCGGGCTCCTTTATTCTGCCAGAAGATCCCAGCGCTAATTTACGCCAGCTGCAAACCGAAATATCTAAGCTTAAAACCCAGCTAGAAGAATCGTCACAATCTGTTAATGAAGATACAGATTTTCTTGAGCTGATTAAGCAAGAAGCCCAGCAAGCAAAAGAACTCGCAGCGCAGCGTGATGACGACGCCAAAACCTTCGAAGATCTCTATTACCAACAAGAAGACGAGTTAAATACCAGCAAGGTTGCGTTCGATGCAAAGATCAAAGCATTAACCGAAGAAACAGAGCGGTTAAAGCGTGAAAAAGAAAGCCTACAAAGTATTAAAGAAAATACCCGCAAAGCCTCAGCAAAAGTAGAACTTAGCGAAGCCGAAACTCGCGTATTAATTGATAAGCAATTACAAGACGCAGGTTGGTTGGCTGATACAGAAGCTCTCACTTATAAAAATGGTTGTCGCCCTGAGAAAGGCATTAACAAAGCAATCGCTGAATGGCCAACGTCAGCAGTTGAAGTAGGCGGCAAAACGGGTCGCGCAGACTATATTCTATTTGCAGGGCTAGTCCCCATTGCGGTAGTTGAAGCTAAAAAAGAAAACCAAGACGTATCCGCTAAAATTCCTCAAGCGCAGCGTTACTCGTTAGGCTTTAAACAACAAATACAATTTATCCCTGCTTGGGCAGAAGAAGGCCGCACCATTGCATGGCCGCAAGGGGACGAAAGCCATTTTCAAATTCCTTTTGTCTATTCATGCAATGGCCGATCTTTCGTAAAACAATACGCAGAAAAATCGGGCACTTGGGTGCGAGATGTTCGCCATCCTGGCAATATCGCAAAAGCTTTACCGTCGTTTCATAGCCCAAGTGGTTTACTCGACAAACTCACACGCAGTAAAAGTGAAGCAGAAGCAAAGCTGAAACAAGAAGGCTTTGGTTATTTAGGCCTGCGTGAATATCAGCAAAAAGCCATTACCGCCGTAGAAAATGCATTACAGAATAACCAGCCACACGCACTATTAGCCATGGCGACGGGTACAGGTAAAACCCGAACGATTATTGGTTTAATGTATCGATTTTTAAAAACAGAGCGCTTTAATCGTATTCTATTTTTGGTTGATCGCACCGCGTTGGGCGATCAAGCATTCGATTCATTCACTGAAGCCAAGCTAGAACAAAATCAATCGCTTACACAAATCTATAATATTGCCGAACTAGGCGACATGCGCGCCGAAGCAGAAACGCGAGTGCACGTTGCTACGGTTCAGGCGATGGTAAAAAGAGTATTCGATAACGATAACCCTATTCCTATCGATGAATACGACTGCATCATAGTTGACGAAGCCCACCGTGGTTACGCCCTAGATCAAGAGATGGGCGAAGGTGAAATGCAGGTTCGCGATAGTAATCAATTTCTATCCAGCTACCGCCGTGTATTAGATTACTTTGATGCCTTTAAGGTAGGTTTAACCGCCACACCTGCTGCACATACTAGCGACATATTTGGCCTGCCCGTTTATACCTACAGTTATCGCGAAGCCGTGGCTGATGATTGGCTAATTGATCACGAACCGCCATTAACCTATGAAACGCAGCTGAACCAAAATGGCATCAAAATAGCAGAGGGTGAAGAAGTCAGTGTTATTGATCGTGCAACAGGGCAGCTCGATTTAGCCATGCTAGAAGACGAAGTATTGTTCGAAGTTGAATCGTTCAATCGCAACGTTATTACCCCAGATTTCAACAGAGTGATCGCCGAAGCGTTTGCACAAGAGTTTGACCCAGCGGGCGACGAAAAAGCCATGGTCTTCTGTGTAAACCAAGAACATGCAGAGCTGTTTAAAAACACCCTAGAAAAAGCATTCAAAGAACTCTGGCAAGAAGAATACAATACCAACGCGGTGCAAATTATCACGGGCAAAACCGACCGCGTAAAAGATGCTATCTCGCGTTATAAAAACGAACGCTATCCATCCGTTGCCATTACCGTAGATCTATTAACCACAGGCATCGACGTACCGCCAATTTGTCATCTGCTATTTTTGCGCCGCGTGAAATCTCGGATTCTTTATGAGCAAATGATTGGTCGTGCAACAAGGCGTTGTGACGACATTGGTAAAACGGCTTTCTACATTCACGACGCAGTAGGTTTATACAAAACCCTGCAAGAAGTGAATACCATGAAACCCTTGGTGAAAGATCCGAATATTACTCTCGATCAATTGCTCGACGAAATGCAGAACCCAGCCAGTTTTGACGCGCCCGGCAGTCAAGAAGATACAAGCCATGCTCACGATGTGCTCGACCAGCTTTCACAAAAAGTCATGCGCGTATTGCGTAAAGCCAGCAATAAAGCAGAAACCGAGCCAGAGAAAAACAAAGCGCTAAAAGCGAAGCTAGACGAACTTCAAGAACTTTGGGGAGTAGAGCCCGCCAAGCTACATAAACACCTACACGAGCTTGGCCCACAGCAAGCGAAACAGTTTTTAAGCCAACACAGCAATCTATTAAACCAGCTAGAAGAAGTGAAGGCCCATATCGGCAGTAGCAATCGTCCTATCTTTTATGAAGGTGAAGATGAGCTGATTGACGTGAAGCAAGGTTACGGAGTCGCTGAAAAACCCGCTGATTTTTTAGACAGCTTTGATGAGTTTGTAAAAAATCAAATGAACAGCCACGCCGCGCTTAAAGTGGTTTGTTCAAAGCCCAAAGAACTCACCCGTGAACAGCTAAAAGAAATTCGCCTCTTGCTCGATAGCCAAGGCTATAGCGAAACCAAGCTTAATACCGCTTGGCGTAAGCAAACCAACCAAGAAATCGCCGCCAGCATCGTAGGCCATATCCGCCGTGCCGCCTTGGGCGAAGCGCTCATCCCATTCGAGCAGCGAGTACAGCACGCAATGGAAGGTATCTATAAGCAGCAAGCTTGGAGCAAGGTGCAAAAGCAATGGCTAGACCGTCTAGCCAAACAGTTGGTGCATGAAGTGATTGTCGATAGCCAGTTCATCAACAACCGCTTCGCAGATAAGGGCGGAATTACACGCTTCAACAAAGTACTCAACAATCAACTAGACGACGTACTCGAAGAGCTAAGAGAACACCTATGGGATGCGGTATAGCCATATGTATAAAAAGGCTCTCTTTTTAGACATGTTATTCCCATGTGTCTAAATTTCTTCATTTCTTCGACATATGATGCGTTATGTTGATGCGATAGGTATAGAAAATTGATAAATTTATACGTATTTTCTTTCATGTGTATAAATAAATGCATTTTTTATACATAATATCCTCTAGGATATAAAAAACAGGTGATTTTATACATATGCCCCCTCAATCATTACCACTTCCAAATATTGACCAATGGGAAACCAGAGCTGTTCTTAAAAAGACAGCAGAGGCTCATCGTTATTTAGCCGAACTAAAAGGCGTGGCAGCCAGTATTCCCAATGAAGGTATCTTAATAAATACATTGTCTTTGCAAGAGGCGAAGGATAGCTCAGAAGTTGAGAATATCGTTACAACTCATGACGAGCTATATAAGGCCAATGTATTTGAAGAGGCCGCTGTGAGCCCTGCTACAAAAGAGGTTCAAGATTATGCCTATGCTTTGAGGCAAGGTTTCATGGTTGTCCGAGAGAATCAGATAATTCGGCTAGCAGATATTCTGGCTGTACAAGAGTATTTAGAACGAAACAAAGCGGGTTTGAGAAAGTTACCGGGCACAGACTTAAAAAATGCGCGCACAGGCGAAGTTGTATACACCCCACCTCAACATCCAGATGATATTGTCGAATTAATGGATAACCTAGTGCAGTACATTAACGATGATCAGCTCTGTGAAGCTGACCCATTAGTGAAAATGGCGATCATTCATCACCAGTTTGAAAGTATTCACCCATTCTACGATGGCAATGGCCGTACCGGCCGAATTTTAAATATTCTCTACCTAGTAGCCAAAGGTTTACTAAACCTTCCAGTGCTTTATTTAAGTCGCTTTATTATTCACAATAAGGCTGATTACTACGCTCAGCTACAACAAGTGAGGGACACCGGAGAGTGGGAACCTTGGTTGATATACATGCTGGAAGGCGTAACTGATACTGCTAAAAACGCAATATCCTTAATCACCGAGATGAAGGACTTAATGGCTAGTGTGAAGCATAGGATGCGTGAAGCCCTACCTAAGATATACAGGCAAGAGCTATTAAATAACCTGTTTAATCATCCATATACCAAGATTGATTTTGTAATGGATGATTTGGACGTGACAAGAATGACCGCTGCCAAGTATCTAGAACAGTTAGTGGAGCATGGCTTCCTAACGAAGCAAAAAGTGGGTCGCGGAAATTACTACATTAACGACCCCTTGTGTACTTTATTAATGCAACACGGTTAACCAAATAATTTTTTAAGACGTAATTTTTTAAGAAGACACCATGACAAATAACAACATCGTACAAAAACTCTGGAACCTGTGTGACGTATTACGTGACGATGGCATCAACTACAGTGATTACGTGACCGAACTGGTATTATTACTGTTCTTAAAAATGGTTCACGAAAAAGGTGAAGCGGGTCTGTTCCTAACTGAAGAGAACAAGCACCCATTACCAGAAGGTTGCCGTTGGGTTGATATCAACGACAAAGATGGCATCAATCTATTAAATGACTACAAGCGTATTCTATTAAGCCTATCGACGGGTAGCGATGCCGAAGGTAAAACTATCCACGAAGATAAGCTTATACAAGCTATTTACGCCGATGCTCAAACTCGCCTGCGTGAACCACGCCACCTAAAACAAATGATCAAAAGCCTCGACCAAATCGACTGGTTTAATATCGAAGCCGATGGCCTAGGGGATTTATACGAAGGCTTATTAGAAAAGAACGCCACCGAAACAAAATCAGGCGCAGGGCAATACTTCACCCCGCGCGCACTCATCGACAGCATAGTGCGCTGCGTAAAACCACAAGTCGGTGAAACCATACAAGACCCTGCGGCAGGAACAGCAGGTTTTTTAATCTCTGCTGATACCTACATTAAAAAGCAAACCGATGATCACTTTGATCTGTCTGATAAAGAACAAAACTTCCAAAAGAACCACGCGTTCATTGGTATTGAATTAGTCCCAAGTACGCGTCGATTATCACTTATGAACTGCCTATTACACGGAATGGAAGGCGACAGTACGGATGAATCGGAAGGGGTTATTCACTTAGGCAACGCTCTAGGCGACGCAGGAAAAAGCCTACCCCGTGCGGATGTGATATTAGCCAACCCACCGTTTGGAACATCCAAAGGTGGTGAAGCCTCGATCACCCGTGATGACTTAACTTTCGAAACCAGCAATAAACAGCTTTCATTTTTACAGCATATATATCGCAACCTAAAACCCGGTGGCCGCGCTGCCGTGGTATTACCAGATAACGTATTATTCGAAGCAGGCATCGGCACCGACATACGCCGCGACCTAATGGACAAGTGCAACCTGCATACAATTTTGCGCTTACCTACCGGGATTTTTTACGCGGCAGGGGTAAAAACCAACGTGCTGTTTTTTAGTAAAGGCACCGCCAAAAAACCAAAGCAAGAAGAAAACTGCACCACTAAAACCTGGATATATGACTTACGAACCAATATGCCAAGCTTTGGTAAACGTACCCCATTTGGTGAAACACATTTAAAACCGTTTGAAAAAGTATTTGGTAAAAAAGCCGACGGCACCAGCAAACGTACAGAAGAAGAGTGGAGCTTTACAGAAGAAGGTAAAGAGCATACTGAAGAAAATAGTCGCTGGAAATGCTTCACCCGTGAATATATTCGTGATGCCAAATCCGATTCCCTTGATATCAGTTGGTTAAAAGACAAGGGCAGCATCGACGCCGCTGATTTGCCCGAGCCAGACGTATTGGCTGCAGAAGCCATGACAGAATTAACTGAAGCCCTACGCGAACTAGACAGTTTAATGACAGCGTTAGGTGCCACAGACCAAGCCAAAATACAAAAAGACTTACTGGCACAATCACTGGGCTTAGCAGTAGAGGGTGCAGAATAATGAATGCTACTCAAATATATTCACGGAGTATCAACCAATGACCGTGAAAAAAACACAGCAAGACCTAGGTGCAGCATTAGAAAATACCGAACAAGTTTTGGGCGGTTTAGAGCAAGCCTTTGATTCGACTGACGGAGCAGGCCCGCTTGCGAATACTGGACTGCCGGAAGAGTGGTGTGAAATTAAAATATTTGAGGTAGCTGAAGTTGTTGCAGGCGGTACACCAAAGGCAGGAGATCCTAGCAATTTTGCTGCCCCAGGTTCATCGATAGCATGGTTAACGCCTGCAGATTTAAGTAAATATAAATCATCGTATATTTCACATGGGAAGCGTGATTTAAGCCAGAGTGGTTATGACAGTAGTTCAGCTAAATTGTTGCCCAAAGGTTCCTTGTTATTCAGTAGCCGAGCACCTATTGGTTATGTTGCAATTGCTAGTAATGAAATATCGACGAATCAAGGCTTTAAAAACTTTGTTTTTCAGTATGGTGTAGATTCTTTATTTGCCTATCATTATTTGATTAGTATTCGTTCTCTGGCAGAAAGTTTAGGAACAGGTACGACATTCAAGGAAATTTCAGGAGCAACAGCTAAAACGCTTCCTTTTATCCTCCCCCCCTTAGCCGAACAAGCCGTCATAGCTCAAACCCTAGACACCCTACTGGCACAAGTGGATAACATCAAAGCCCGCCTCGACGCCATTCCCAAGATTCTAAAAACCTTCCGCCAAAGCGTCTTAGCCGCTGCAGTGAGTGGCAAGCTAACGGAAGAATGGCGGGGGGAGAATGAATATCGTGAATCTGAACTCGGTATTGATTTCCCTAGCTCTTGGAAAATGCAAACTATTAATGATTGTGCCGAAGTTAAGGGTGGTAAGCGTTTACCTAAAGGAGAGGAATTATTAGAAGAAGATACTGGACTTAGATACATACGAGCAGGCCAACTTAAAAACGGTACAGTTATTAATGGGAATGCCGCACGAAATAAGCAGCTCTATTTAAAAGCTGAAGTTCAGGAGCAGATAAAGCGTTATATCGTTGCTAGTGGTGATGCATATTTAACTATCGTGGGTGCTTCTATTGGAGATGCAGGAATTGTTCCTGAAAACTATGATGGTGCAAACTTAACTGAGAATGCGGCAAAAATTTGTGAATATAAGCAACCTACATGTAAACCATATATTGGATATTGGTTGAGAAGTAGCATAATACAGGACTTGATTAAACTAGAAATAAAGTCTGGAGCGCAGGGTAAACTTGCATTAAAAAGAATTAAGACTTTGCCAATCCCAGCAATATCAATCGAAGAACAAACCGAAATCGTCCACCGAGTAGAAGAACTCTTCACCTTCGCCGATCAAGTCGAAAAGCAAGTGGAAAACGCACAAGGGCGCGTGATGAACCTCTCCCAATCCATACTGGCAAAAGCCTTTCGTGGTGAACTCACCACTAAATGGCGCGCAGACAACTCTGATTTAATCTCTGGCGAAAATAGTGCTGAAGCTTTACTTGATAAAATTAAAGTCGAACGTGAAATATTAAGTAATCAGGCAAAGCCAAAGCGTAAGACGACAAATAAAAAGACGGGAAGTAGCATGACTCAAAAAATAATTAAAGTCGTGGAGGCATTACAGCAAGCAGGTAAACCTCTTAATGGCCAGCAGCTATTGGCAGCAGCAGGCTACCCAAGTGACAGCGACACAGCTGATTTAGAACAATTCTTTCTGGATATTCGCGAGGCTTTAATTAATAAGAAGAGCATTATAAAACTAGAGCGTAGTGGTGATAGTCAAGACTGGTTTACATTGGCAGAAACTAAATCAAAGAGCTAAGGTGGGCCTATGAAAGTTGATAAGTTACATATACGATCACGATTTAAGAACCTTGAAGACATTAAAGTAGATTTTGCAGAATATCACTTGATGACAGTCATTGTGGGTCGCAATGGTTCAGGAAAGTCCAACATGCTAGAGGCCTTGGTTGCGATTTTTCGTAACTTGGACTTAGGTGAAGTAGCCCCTTTTTCATATGTACTGACATATCAGCTAGGTCAGCGCTCTACACAAGATAAGCCTAGCGATAGATGGTTAGAAGTTATTATTGATGCTGACCCTGCCCGTGGGACCTTGTCCAAACAATATGAGGTCAGCGTACGTGATTTATTAGCAGAGGGGCAAGCAGATTTACTTGGGGAGAGCCCTGCCTCAAAATCAATCCCCTTCTCTAAAGTGAAGCGTAATATACATGGGGAAGCTGATTATCTCCCTAATTATGTTTTTTCCTATTACTCTGGTCCAAGCGACCGTTTAGAGAGTTACTTTAAAAAACATCGTACAAATTTCTATCGCCGTCTATTAAGGGATGAGTTGGATTTGAAAGGGGATATACGGCCCTTGTTTTATGCCAAACCAAACCATAGTCAGTTTGTCTTACTCGCATTCTTCTTATCTCAACAAGATAGTATTGAGAAAGCTTTTTTAAAGGAGCATTTAGGTATAGAGGGGTTGGACAGTATCCATTTTGTCATGCGTCAACCGAGTTGGGCCAAGCAAAAAGGTGAGCTATTCTGGGGCGCAGGTGGTGTAGTAAGACGGTTTTTAAATGAGCTTATTAAGCATTCACTATCACCAGTAAAAGTAACTCGACAAGAAGATACTTCGCTAACAGGAAGTAATGTACGTAATGAATTTTTCCATCTTTTTTTACCAAATTTAGAATCGTTACAAGAGTTTGCACAAGACCTAAGTCCAGATGAGCTCTTTAAAATGCTAGAAAGTACTTTACTCTCTGAAATCATTTCTGAGCTTAGTATTCGCGTTAAAGTATATAGCAGTGATGAGCCACTTACATTCCGTGAGCTTAGTGAGGGTGAGCAACAACTACTCACAGTACTTGGCCTGCTTAAATTTACCAGTGGTAAAGATTCTCTATTCTTATTGGATGAACCTGATACGCATTTAAACCCTTCTTGGGCCGCTAAATATTTGAAGTTTCTACGTGAATTTGTGCCCAATCATGACACTAGCCATTTATTGATGGTTACTCACCACCCACTTGCTATTGCTGAGCTAGAGAAAGGTCAAATTCAAGTTATGAAAAGGAATAGTGAAGATCAAATATACGCAACTATTCCAGACGAAAGCCCTCGAGGCATGGGGATTAATTTAATCTTACGCAGTGATATGTTTGGTTTAAAGACAACACTTGACGATGATACAAATAAAAAACTTTTGGCTCGAAATTCTATAGCTGCGAAAGATATATTATCTAAAGATAAAATTGTTCATGAAGAAGGGTATTCGCCGGAAACAGAAGAGGAGTATCTGGCGAGGCTTAATTTAGATCTAGATAAACTAGGGTTTAATATGGCGACAGATGATCCCGATTATTTGGAATTTCTCCGTAAAAAGTATCATTCTTCTGAAAAGGCTATCGACTAATGCGCTGGATATGCAAGGAAGATATAGAAGAGTGCTTAACACAAGCCTGGCGAGATGCTGCTAATAAAGCGACAGAGGAGCTTATTGCTGAATCTGATCCTAAAAAAAGGAAAGTAATTCTTGGAAAGCCCTCGTCTACTAAAATTTGGCGAGATTTTTATGCCCTACTCCCAGAGAAATTAAAAAAGAAATGTTGGTATTGTGAGATAGACGATATTAGAGCTGATATGCCAGTGGATCATTTTAGGCCTAAAAATAAAGTCAACGAAGAACCTGGGCATTTAGGTTACTGGTGGTTAGCTTTTGATTGGGAAAATTATAGGTGCGCTTGCACACTCTGTAATAGCCGCCGAGTCCTAAAAAACACTGATGGAGGGAAAGCGTGTAAATTTCCGTTAATCCCTCCTAAGGTCAGAGCGTTTAAACCAGAAGATGTTGAAGTGTTGAAGGGTGAACGTCCAGATTTCCTTGATCCATTTAATCCTGATGATGAAAAACTTCTTTGGTTTGATAATGACGGTTTGCCTCAAGCAAAGCCTGAAGCAACAGAAGGCCAGGAGTGTAAGGTAACTAATTCAATAGATATTTTTCATCTTCATGAAACGAGCTTGGCTCGAGCTAGAAATAAGGTTCGTATAGAAGTTGAAAAGCAAGTCAGAAAAATCAAGAAGAATGATGACGCATTAAGTGCTAAGCAAGTGCTAAAACGAATGGTAAGAGACTCTGAAAGACTTTCTCGAGCGGCAATCGTTTATCTTCGGGCACACCGCGAGCTGCCTGAAGTTAAAGAAATATTGAATTTAGATTAAGTATCCAAATTATTTAGTGTTAAAAATAAAATTATTAAAATAGAGATAGAATTTATTATGGCAACGTTAACAGATATACACGATTTAATAGACGCTCAATTACGCTTGCCTGTGAGTGCACCGAAGATATACATATTAGGTGACACTGGCGCTGGTAAAAGTACCGTCTTACAGCACATTTTAGGTACTAAGAAGCAGGCATTTCCATCTGCGTTAAAACGTAGAACTACAGTTGCAATTACAGAATATGTTATTGATAAAACGGTACCGTATGCGGCTTGTTTTTTATTAAAAAGTGCAGTCGAAGTACTAACTTCAATCGAAGAGATTTTAGAATATTCACAAGCATCAATCATTAAACTTATTAGGAAAGATAAGGACGTAGACCTGAAGGATGTTATTGATAATCTCGGGGAATCTCCAGATCAAAGATTTCGCTTAAAATACATCGTAAGTGAAGATGTATTAGAAATTTTTTCCGTTAAGCTTATCGAATCTTCTATATCTGGTATAGATAATTATGAGGTTGGATTTGAGCAACCATTTATTAAAGAATTAGCTAAGAATATATTTGATGTCGTTCAAAATAATCTTAGAAAATCTACAGATTTAACTCTTACTGAAAAGCAAATAACTCACCTAGTTAAGTATGATGATAGAGATAGTTGTATAGATTCGGCAAAGTTATTTTTAAAGGCAGGAAAGAATTCATTATCACCTCTTGTTTCCTATGCGCGTATTCAAGGTGGTTTTGGTGCTGATTGGCTTCCAGAAAACAGCTCATTCGTTATAATCGATGGAGAAGGTATTGGGCACGATATTAAGGAATCAGCAATTTTATCAGCACGGCATTTAGATTACTTTAGGATTTGTGATGCGATAGTGGTAGCTGAAGGTGCTGGGAAGCCATTTGCCGCTGGGGGGAGGAGTGCTATTCAAGGTGTGATTGAAAATGGTTATGTTGAAAATTTATATTTAATGATGACTAAGCTTGATGAACTTATAGATGAAGATGCAGAGGAACAGACAGGATTTCAAGACAGAATTCAAGATGTGAAACATGAATTTAAAAATCTTGATCAAGCATTGAAAAACTCAGGAATAGAGGAAGATCGTTGGTTAGATAATGTATCTTATATCGAAGGCTTAAAAGCAAACGATACACCTGAACAAAGTGTAGTGGAGCTCAATAAATTAGTGAATGTAATCGTTCAACGTCATGCTCAGGTGAGAGAAGCTGCGAAGCTCCCTGTTTACGATGTCGAAATGCTCTCTGTATGTTTAGAAAAAGTGAGTGTTAATTTTCATAATGAGTGGGATCAGTTATTTCGTGAGACACCTTGGCAATCGATTAAAGCTTTTAATTTCAGAATGGCTAGGAAGGAAGATGAATACCGTTTCTTGAAACCGGTAGCCCAGTTGCAGAAAATAATTATTACTGAGTTGAGACCTTTTATTTGTTATCCGTTAAAGTGGCCAATCGAATTGACTGCAGTAGAAAAGCAGGAAGGCATTGATACAATTTTGCGTCGCTTCTCGTCTAACGTACTTGATGTAGTTAGAGATCGAATACTAACTCTTGTTGAAGGTCGCTGGAACGAAGGCGTCGTGTTAGAGGGAGCTGGCTCTACTGCAAAGAGAAAAATCGTAATTTCTAAAGTATGGGACGAAAGCGTGCCACATTACCGAGATGATCAAGCTATTGAATTTAAGGATCAAATCAAGCAGGCATTAATTGCGTCATTGAAGGGCTATGGGGTGTCTTAATATCCTTATTGTAGAGCGGCTTATAGGTGATTGAGTAGTCTGTTTTCAAATCGTAAAAATAGTATGTAGTTGGTTATTGAAAACATCGAAAAGGATTTTTTAAATGAATAGTGATTTACAAGATAATAATAGACTTTGGGATGATTTTCTTCGGGAATGGTCAGCAGATGCGCTCACAGAATTGACTCTAGAGAAGTATGTTTCCGTTGAAGATAAAACAACCTTTGCTTATTGGTTAGAACATATCACTAAACCTTTAGGTTCTATTCGTGGTGGCTCTGCTGCTAAGTTTGGAATCTATAAAAGAGGTCGTGATCCAAA
The DNA here is from genome assembly GCA_047612075.1 of Oleispira sp. Classification (GTDB taxonomy): domain Bacteria; phylum Pseudomonadota; class Gammaproteobacteria; order Pseudomonadales; family Oceanobacteraceae; genus Oleispira. Next base: position 222,624 of record JBLGAF010000002.1, on the reverse strand, counting down.
AGGTAAACCGCTAACGCATATTGAACATAGCGATAGTGGTTATTCCTGGAAGAAAGACCTTGGAAGCACTCAAAACGAAGCTTTTCAAAAAGTTAAAGAAGAGCTGGTTAAAATCTCTGTAGCGGCGCGTAACGGTGATCTTCAGACTATTGAAAGCTCTCCACTTGCACCAACATTAAAATGGAAGGTTGCATTTCTATATCAAGATCGTGAGATGCCTTGCATTCTTAATGTTATGACTGAGAAGGTTTTACAAGATGCTGCAGCACTACCTAAAGGCAACATATCTGAGTGTAATGCTAAGTTAATGAGTCTACGGGGTGATAAGTCTGTATTGGAATACGGTAGAGAAATTTGGCAAGAGTTTAATGTAGATGATTCTAAAGCTGATTCAATCAGTCAAGTCGATGGGGGTTATATGAATAACCAAGCAAGTAATAATACAAGTAACTCGTTAAACACCATTTTTTATGGCCCGCCAGGTACAGGGAAAACATACTACACGGTTGAAGCGGCTGTGTTGGCATGCGAGCCTGATTATAAATTTGAAGATAGAGGCGAGCTTAAGGAAAAATATAATCAGCTTTGCCAAGATCAGCGTATTCAGTTCGTGACCTTTCATCAAAGCTTCAGTTATGAAGAATTTGTGGAAGGGCTTAAAGCGTCTACTGAAAATGGTCAAATTCAATACAGTATTGATGACGGAATTTTTAAACGGATTTGTATTGAATCTGCAGCGCAAATCGAAATAGCATCAGATGTCTCTGTTGATGTTAAAGACAAAACTATATGGAAAATGTCCCTAGGAAATACTCAGGATTCAGATGACGATATTTATAATTTTTGCATTAGTAATAATGTGATTCGTTTGGGTTATGGTGATGCATTAGATTTTACTGGCTGTAATACAAAGCAGGCTATCGAAGATAAACTGTGTACTAAAAATAATGATCTTAAGGAAAGAGATTATCGTGTAACTTCCGTAAACAGTTTCAAGAATAAGATGAATGTGGGCGATCTAGTTATCATTACGGATGGTAATTTAAAATTTCGTGCTATTGCTGAAATTACTAGTGATTATGAATATTCATCAGACGATATGGATAGTGATGATCATTATGTTCAAAGTCGTTCCGTCATCTGGCATAAGGTTTATGAGAGTTCATTAACTTATGAACGAATAATGTGGAAGAAATTCTCTCAGATGACCATTTATCAGCCGTCTGCTGAGGCGTTGAATCTTGAGCATTTGCAAGATCTGTTAACAGTCAACCCAAATGCTGGTGAGCAGGCTAATAATTCAGCTGAGCCACGAGTGTTGATTATTGATGAAATAAACCGTGGCAACATATCGAGTATCTTTGGTGAATTAATTACATTAATTGAACCAAGTAAGCGAGCAGGCGAAGAAGAGGCGCTGACGGTTACCTTGCCTTACTCCAAAAAGCCATTTTCTGTTCCTAGTAATCTGCATATTATTGGCACCATGAATACGGCAGATAGATCGTTAGCGTTAATGGATACTGCATTACGCCGTCGCTTCGATTTTATTGAAATGATGCCTAATTTAAATGAATTGGCTGGTATTGAAGTTGATGGTATTAATATTTCTAAAATGCTTGAAGTGATCAATAAGCGAATAGAAGTGCTTTATGACCGAGAGCATACGTTAGGCCATGCTTTTTTTATTTCTTTAGAAAAGGCTGCTGAAAGTGATCGCTTTGATATGCTGCAAGGTATTTTCAAGAATAAAATCTTACCCTTGTTAGAAGAGTACTTTTTTGAAGACTGGGAAAAAATTCGTTTGGTATTGGGTGATAACCAAAAACAAGAGCAAGGCTTAGCTTTTATCCTTATGGTTAAGGATAATTCTATTGGTGATTTATTTGGTAATGATGAGGAGGCAGAGAACCTAGGCTTGGATGAAATTATTACTTATCAGCGTAATGATGCTGCATTAGGTGATTCTGAAGCTTATAAAGGCATTTATGGTGAATAAGCCATATTGCATTCGTGAGTTTGGATTCTTAGTTAGTGAAGCTCAAGGCTTCACTGACGACTCCTCTTCTCCAGTACTTGCACCTAATGTGGTAGTGCTACCTAATAAGGCGTATGAAAGCTTGATGGCATTGCAATACAGCGAGAGTAAGCGTGATGCCGATATACAGCCCTTTTTAAAACCTGCCACCTATCGACGCAAGCCAGCTTTGCAGGTGCGTAATTATGTTGGCGTGCTGCAAACAGCTTGCGGCACTCAAATAGAAGTGCTGCCTAAGTTATATAACCCTTCTAGTGCTAATAGTGACGTTAGTAGCGACGAGCATTGTCGTGAAATCTTGCTAAAGATGCTGCGTACGCTGAGAGATAGCCCTTTTAAAAACTCAGGCAGAGCCGATATACGTGATGCAAAGATGCCGCTGCTTGAGGTGTATATTAGTCAATTTTTGGCCCTGATTAATCATTTGGTTAAGCGTGGTATTCGATCGGACTATGTACAAGTGCAAAAGAATTCAAAATTCTTGAAGGGGCGGTTATTAGTCAGTCAGCAAATCCGTAAGAATAGTATTCATAGTGAACGCTTCTATATAGAGCATACAGAATATCAAGTTAACCGACCTGCGAATCGATTAATTAAAACGGCATTAATGAAAGTCGCTAAGCTCGCTAGATCTAACCGCAATCAGCGCTTGGCACGTGAGCTTAGCTTTGTTTTTGAAGAAGTACCGAAAAGTCATGATGTTGCTGGTGACTTTCAAAAAGTAAAGATTAATAGAGGCATGCAGCATTACCAAGAGGTATTGGCTTGGACTAAATTGCTATTGTCTGGTTTGGGGCCTACTGCTTCTGCAGGGACATTTAATACCTTGTCTTTGCTTTATCCTATGGAGCGTATATTCGAAGACTATGTTGCTCATTGCTTGCATAAATATATGCCAGAGTCATTGGGTGAAGGTGCAAGACTTAAAACCCAAGTCGGTGGTAAAGCACTCGTTAAGCATAATGAAAAACCGATGTTCCGTTTACGCCCAGACCTTATGGCTATAGAAGGTGAAAAGGCTTTGTGGGTAATGGATACCAAGTGGAAGCTAATTAACGGCAAAAGTAGTGCTAAGAACTACGGTATTTCTCAGAGTGATATGTATCAGCTTTATGCGTATGGGCATAAGTATTTAACGGATGATAAAAAGTTGATGCTTATTTACCCTATGAATGAGAACTTTCAAGAGGCTTTGTCTGAGTTTATCTATGAGGATGACCTTAGGTTAGTCGCGGTGCCATTTGATTTGATGAAAGGGAAGTTGTTGTATTAGGTTTCTGTTGAGGCAGCAGGCCTTTCAATAGAATGTATCTCAATCTTGTGACTCTCATAATCTTTCGATTATGAGTTCTTGTATTTGTTCATCTGGTTTCGATCTTTATTATTTATCCCCCTTACGTATTATTGTTAATTATAAGTGAAATATAAGCTTGGTATAGCTTTGTGCTACCTGATATCGGTATTTGTTTTCTTTGCGGGCGGGGCTGTTGGTGCTTGATGGATTGGCTTTCTAGTTCTTGGTATTGTTTGTCTTTTTCGGTGGAGTAAATATAAGCACTTTATAAGGATATGGATTTTCGTTTGATTTATGTTTTTACTTTATTTTAGTTGTTTTTCATGTGGCGGTAATAATGTCTAATTTTATGAGTTTTGGTGTGTGTTTCTCGTGATCCGCAGCCCTGTAGTGAATTTCATTAGGTTGCGTTTAATTATGTATTTAAGCTTTTTATAAGTACTATATAACCTAAATATTAATAACTTATAGGTTGATTTAATGCTTGTAATGTCGAGTTTTAGCATTATATTTGTAACCCATAGCGAGGTGATTGGGCCTTTTAATATAACTTTATGAAAGATAAATCGTATGGAAACTAAAGAGATTAAGACTGAAAAAGAAGTTAAGCCTTTGAAAAATAAAGAAAATGCCGAGACTTCTGGGTCAGAGGAAAACAATCAGAGTAAGGTGAAAAAGAAAGAAAGCCACAAAAATGAGAATAAAGCGTGGTTAAGTCAGCGAATCAGTGAGCTTGGTGAAGATAAGATTCTATATTCATCAAATAGCTCGGGTAGGCACCCCTATACAAGGGAGGTTCTTTTATTAGCTGAGCTAAGAGGCTTTAAACAAGTTGATATGGCGGAGATGTGCCAAGTATCTCAGCCTCAAATATCACAGTGGTTGGCTGGGCAGAGCAAGGCGACGGGTGGGCAGTTAGAATCATTGATCGACCATATCTCACCATTAGCACCTGGAAAGAGCTTTCACATAGAGGAGGTGGTTGAGAGTGTAACCCTTAGCTTGCCTGATGATTGGGAACTAAGTGCTGTAGTGGAGTATTTAGAGAAAAATGCGAATGGTATGCAAGAAATTAACGTAAGCAATATTCAGCGCTATGCACTGGAAGGTGTACTTGCTGAAGAACGGGTCGCATTAGATGAGCTGGTTAGTCAGCATGAATCCGCTAATGAAGACTTATTGGCACGTAAAAGACATTTTGAGCAACTTGGATTTGTGTATGAAAATGCGCAGGTTGATTTTGAGGAGCAGATTGAAGCGTGGGAAATAAGTCGGGATGAATACCTAAAAAGTAATCCAGAGTTTGCTGATTTAGATGAGGAAAAGAGAGGGAAAATACTTGATAGGCAATTTCCTATGCCTGTGCCGTCTGAAAACGAGGAGGAAGAGTTAATAGATGCTATTAAAGATGCTTTGGGTGGGGAAGTTCTTGATGATAGTTTGGATGATTCTTGCAAGGTTGTGTTAGACCAAATTACTGATGAATTGTCTGCGCTCAGTGAAAGCTATAAATCCAAGTTTGTTGAAGAAACTGCTAAGTGGCTGAAGGAGAAGGAAGGTCGACAAGTTTTTGGGCGTTATTCAAAAGAATACGATTTAAGCTCTATTGTTTTGAGTGAGAACTTGCATGCAATTGAAGATGAATTCAACAGGCTGGCAGTAGAGCTTTATGGTGATTTGAAGTTTACGTTAGCGTATGAGGACACATATGGATATTCATATAGCAGGGAGGATAATCGTCGCCGTGAGGTTGAGCTTAATATGAGTGAGGTTTTTACGGAATATTGTAAATTACTTTGTTCTCGCGATAACTCATCTGAACAATATATCGATATTGAATGCGAAGCTGTTCAGATTTGCGGGGATATCATCTTTGGTGAAAGAGAAGAAAAAGAAGAGGCGGAAGATTTAGAAGAATTTGAAGGGGTTCGCTGTTATCGACTATTCAGTAATAAACTTGCTTTAGTGTTTGGTTATGAGTATGTGGAAGGAGATATTAATAGCAGAGGTGTAAGCGACAATTATGGATATTATAAAAATATTTATGTATTTGATGGTACGGAAGATCTTCTGGATAGAGCTGAACACTTATTAACGGGTATGAAAAACCTAGATGAATATTTAGATTTACTCAGTGAACGTCTAGTTTGCTCTGGTTATAAAACCACTGGCTTTAGAAGTATCTATTAAAAAATAAAACCATGCATTTCTAATCCCTATTATATCGAATTTTCGATAGGGATTAGTGCGCTTAAAATTCGGATAAGTAACGATGAATATAATAAATAGCCTAGCTAATAACTCTGATAAAAGAACAAAGAAAAATGCGAATCCTTTTTCTGAGTCTTCTAGTGTAAAAATACGTGAGTTAGAGATTACTGTAACGAATAAGTGTAATTTAACCTGTCGTGGTTGCGGTTTTGATGTACCTAATCAAATTGTTGCAGTAGAAGGTGAAGGCATTGATCAGCATATAGAATCATTGGAGAGACTAAAGGCAATAGGGCTATCCATTGGGAAAATAGTCTTGGTTGGTGGCGAAGCTGCATTAGCAAAGTCACTGGCTGAATATATTGCTCAGATTCGTTTGGTTGATATTTGTGATCAAATCGAACTAGTAACTAATGGCCTGTATCCCCAAGGTGTAACTCAAAAAGTATTGAGTCAATTAGATAGCGTTGTTATTAGCGATTATGTTTGTACTGATCGCTTTGAATCTAGCTGGCGTGAATATTTGGAAGCTTCTAGCTATAGCAATAAAGTCGATTTTCGCAGAAAGGAAGCTTGGGATGATTTGTTCAGTGAGGTGAAAAACGATGCTGCGTTAACGGAGGCTCATTGGGGGAGTTGTTTTTATCGCAGTTATGACGTGACGCTAGAGCGTGGACGCTTATTCTCTTGTTCACGTATTGCTAAAAAGAAGTGGGATGAGCAGGGGCTATTAATTGAATCGATTACTTCATCCTCTGATATTGCAAAGTACCTGAATTCCACTAAGCCAAAGAAAGCTTGTTATTCATGTGCGACGGTTGGTAGTTGCTCCCAAATACCTGTTGCTGAACAAGTTAGTACAGATTTAGAAAAAATAGTAACGAAAGCTGAAAAGCACATGGATAAGGTGATTAATCATGGATAGTAATAAACTTTATTATGTCGTTGGTTTGGCTGGCGCGGGAAAGACAACAATTTGTAAACAGCTAGCAGGGTGTATTGAGGGTGGGGTAGCACCACAGACTTCAGGGCGTTTTATGGATTTTATTAAAGAAAAAGGAATAGAAACCCCTAAAATCCTAGATTCAATATCTCATGAAGTGAGGGAAGCTTTGATTAATGGCCTTCATCATTCGTTTTTGAATGATAAGCAGAATAATTCGTACACGTTTTTAGATGGTCACATGTTTGTTATGAACTTAAAGACTGGCCTGCGAGTTAACGCGATGGCAACTGAGAATAATAATGTATCAAATGGACTTATATTTTTAAATACACCCTGTGAGGTTATTGCTTCTAATATTGATAGTGATAATAACTCGGGTAAAAGAAATAGAAGTGAGTGTAATATCGATGTTCTGAATGAGCTTGCCGAGGCTGAATTTCAAGGAGCTGAGGATTATTGCTTATTGAATTCAATTGGCTTTGGGATATTGCATAATATACCTAAAGCGGGTGAATTCTGTGAGGTAGGCTTTGATGATGTATATTATTTAAATGATTATTACTTGAGTACTGACACTAAGTTAAGACAGCTTTATAAGGCTCAGTTTGAGAGTAATTTATCCCCTTCATGTTTACGTAAAAAACATTATGAGATAGGTACTCAACTGGTAGTCCCATTTATTGAGAAAACTGGGGTTCATCCCGCTAACTATCAAGTTTTATCAATACCACGATCGGGTAATTATATAGCAAGTGGCTTTTGTGATAGTTTTGATGGCAGATTTATCATGAGTAAAATGCCTGAGGATGTTGTTTCTGATATCGACAAATCTAAAGCGCTAGTCATTATTGATTCTGTAATAGATACAGGTAATACAATATGCAATATTCTTGAATCCTTTCCTAACTCATACCAGAAGCCAATTCACGTTGTGTGCTTAGCGATCAATATTAAGGCATTAGAGATGATTGAAGGTTATAGCGGGAGAGTTGAATTTCATTGTTTAGGATTTTCAAATAAAGCAAATCGTCCAAAAGGCATCTTTGATATGGGGGCGAGGTTGTATGGAACACCAAATTAAGGGTTTTATTACGCAGGGTGATTGTCAGGTTTAGAAATGGTCTCCCCACCGGGACTCGAACCTGGAGCTAAGCCTTAGGAGGGCCCTGTTTTATCCAGTTAAACTATGGGGAGACATACAACGCCGCCATTCTATTACTTTCAGGGTGTGTATGACAACCTAGTAAAGTGAACTTATGCGCGCTTCTTACATCTAATTGCGTTATCGTTGTTTAAAATTATTATCTGGTGGTGCGTTTATTATATGAGAGATACAAAGCCTTTATTGATGGTATCCAATTTTCCGGAGTTAACGCGATCTTCGCTGGAAATTTTGCAAGTAAACCTTGGCTATACCTGCAACATGAGCTGTTCACACTGCCATGTGAACGCAGGGCCTAAGCGTACCGAGCAAATGGATAAAACCAATATTGATTTGGTTATTGATATCTTAAAACAGCGCAAAGTGAAGACACTTGATCTAACCGGCGGTGCACCTGAAATAATGCCGCATTTCCGTTATTTGGTTAAGGCAGCGCGTGCACTTGGGGTCACTGTGATCGATCGCTGTAATCTGACGATCTTAAATGAGCCGGGGCATGAAGATCTTGCTCAATTTTTAGCCGATAATCACGTAGAAGTGGTTGCTTCACTGCCTTGCTATAGCGCCGACAATGTTGATGCTCAGCGCGGCAAAGGCGTTTTTGAATCGAGCGTTGAAGCTTTGCAAAAACTGAATGCACTGGGTTATGGCAAAGATGATTCAACACTCCCTTTAAACCTTGTTTATAACCCAGGAGGTGCTTCTTTGCCTCCCGGTCAGGTTGAGTTGCAGGCCTCTTACAAAGAGCAATTGGGTGCTGAGCATAATATTCAATTTAATAATCTGTTCACTATTACTAACATGCCTATATCGCGTTTTGGTGCGGTATTGTTAGCGCAGGGTGAGTTTTACGATTATATGAATTTACTCAAAGACAGTTATTCTCACGCCAACTTGGCGGGGGTGATGTGTTTGAATACGGTGAGTGTCGATTGGTTAGGCAATCTGTATGATTGTGATTTTAATCAGATGTTAGAGATCCCACTTTCTGACCGTCATAATGCCAATGAAACTAAACCGACCCGTCATTTAAGTGATCTATTAAGCTCTGATCTCACTGGCTTTCCTATTCAGGTTGCTGAACATTGTTATGGCTGTACGGCCGGCCAAGGCAGTAGTTGTGGTGGGGCGATTGATTAGTGAGCCGCTTGCTTAACATCATCGTTCCTATTTATAACGAAGATGAAGTTGTGTTGTCTTGGTTGCAGCAGGTTGTAAGTTATTTAAGTAGCGGTGATCGCCTTGTGGTGGTCGATGCCAGTGAGTCGCAGGCCATAGAAGATTTTTCTGCGCATGCTATTTTTCAGCAAGATCAGGTCTTTTATTTAACCTCGAATAAAGGCCGTGCGGTGCAAATGAATGTGGGAGCGGAGTTTTTATTATCATCCACAGATAATGAAAGTGAAGTGGCCAGTATTTTATGGTTTTTGCACAGCGACAGTGGTTTAACGCCTTTGCACTTACGCTATTTATCTGACCTAAATAATAAGGTGCAGTGGGGGCGGTTTGATGTGCAATTAAGTCCCCGTCGCTTTCCCCTTGGTATTATTTCTAAATTCATTAATGCTCGTTCTCGTTTAACTCAGGTGATGACGGGGGACCAAGGCATTTTTATTCGCAGTGATGTTTTCCAACAGTTACAAGGCTATGCCAACATTCCTTTAATGGAAGATGTGGAAATATCGAAGCGCTTACGAATAATGGCTAAAGCTGATTGTGATGGGCCGGTTTTGCAAACCAGTGCCCGTCGCTGGCAGCAAAATGGTTGGGCTAAGACCGTATTATTAATGTGGCAGCTTAGGTGGATGTATTGGCGAGGCGTTTCACCTGCGACTTTGGTAAAAAAATACTATGGGTAATGCAGTCGGTGAAAGAGCCATTGAAAAAACTGTTGAAAGAACTGTTGAAAGAACCGTTGAATGGGTGGTGCTAACCAAAGCGCCTATTCCTGGTTTGGTTAAAACGCGCTTGATTCCTTCGTTAGGTGAGCAAGGTGCGTGTGATGTTTATCAGCAATTGCTGGCGCGCTTGGCCATTAGTTTAAAAGACGTCGTTGTTTATAACTCGCAAGTGGCGTTATGGATTGCGGGGGATGTTGAGCATGAGGCCTTTAACGCTTGGTCTGGTTTTGCAAGCTTCTATCAGCAGCCTAACGTCGGTGATCTAGGTGAACGTATGGCGCTGGCGGTAAAGTCGTCATTAGCGCGAGGTTTTATTCCTGTTTTAATCGGTGTTGATGTTCCTGATTTAGACGAAGCTTATTTAACCGATTGTTTGCAGCAGTTAAAAAAACATGACCTAGTGATTAGCCCAGCTGAAGATGGCGGCTATGGCCTGTTGGGTATGAAGCAATTTTATCCTGAGTTGTTTGTGGATAAAGCTTGGGGAACGGAGACGGTATTTTCCGCGACGCAAGGTGATATCGAGACATTGGTTATTGATGCGGCTTATTTAGCTGAGGTGTGGGATGTCGATGAGCATGAGGATGTGCAGCGTTGGCTTTCTGGGCAGTACTAAAGAATAATTAACCACAGAGTAGGCGAAGTATTACGTTTCGCAGCTTTACTCTCTGTGGCAGTTAATTTTTACTTAAGTCGTTAGCTTTTATTCAAGCGGTTAACTTTTTGACCAAGGGTTAACTTTTGCTTTTGTTGTGACTGGTATTTCGGTAACCGCTTCAACGGGCATTTCAGTAATCGCCTTAACTGGCATTTCAGTGAACGCTTCAATGGGCAGTTCGGTAGGCGCGATACTCGGCATTTCAGTCGGTGCTTGAACGGGCATTTTAGTAATCGCTTGAGTACTAGCTTCTATTGCTGCTGAGGCTTTGCCCCAAGGATTTACTGAGCCGGCTTTCTTAATGTCAGTTTCAACTTCTGGAGCACCTTCAACTTCAACTTCAACTTCAACTTCTACAATCGCTTTTTCTTTTGCCTTAAATACATGAATCTGAGCATCGATGGTTACGGTTAATTCTTCTAAGCTTTTTAACGATTCTTTATTCTCCGCTGTGGTACGCCAGTTGTGCGGCGTCATTAATAACAGGTCTTGAATTTGTTGTTGGCTACCGAGGGTATTGGTATAGCTCACTTGCTGATGATCGACCAGTTCAAAATCTTCACCCATATTTTTCACAGGGTCGAACTCAGTTTTGGTGATCTTGTCGTAAAGTTTTTCACGCAGCTCTATTAAGTGTTTTTCACCGGTATTAACACAAATAAATAAACCATCTTGCTTAATCACCTTGTGATAGCTTTCTGGCATCAGGCGAGTAAATAAACAGGTCGCAATATCAATGCTTTGAGCTTGCAGCGGGATGTCGATTGCCGAGGCAACAAGCCATTCGCTGGAGCTGGCAGTAGCAACGTCTTCGTTATGTTTTTCTGCCTTGGCGCGTTTTGCGGCGGCAATTACGGCATCTTTTGAAATGTCTAAACCAAATAAATTATGTTCGACCTGGTGATCGTTTAAACTGTTGTGCATGCGCTGGCTGTAATATCCTTCGCCACAACCGATGTCTAAAACTTGAATTGCCTTCTCTGATTTAGAGAGTTCTTTTTCTGAAGAATCGAGCTTTAGAGCCGCATCAACAATAATTTGATTCAAACTATCGGAAATTGGGCGGTAAAAATCAGAATTCAAAAACGCTTGGCGAGCGCTCACCATTGCTTGGCTATCGCCTGGATTTTTTGATTTTTTCTTGTGCGCTAATAGCAGGTTTAAATAGCCTTGGCGCGCACGGTCGAAACTGTGATTATTATCACAGCTCAAACTTTTATTGCTTTCGTTTGCGTGAAGACTTTCCTTGCAAACAGGGCATAATAAAATAGATGCAGTCATTTTATTCAGTGTCTTTTTATTGAGTGTCTAGAAGTAAGTTTTCTAGAATGCGTTGGTAAATAGTCGTCAATATATTTAAATCTTCCGCTTCAACACACTCATCAATTTTATGAATGGTAGCGTTACGTGGGCCAAGTTCGATGACCTGAGCACCGGAGGGTGCGATGAAACGACCATCGGATGTTCCACCCGCAGTGCTTAGCTCGGTATCAATGCCCGTCACTGTTTTAATAGCTGCGACGGTGGCATCAACTAATGAGCCGGATGACGTTAAGAAAGGCTGACCACTTAGGTTCCAATCGATGTCATAGTCTAAATTGTGCTTGGCAAAAATTGCCTCAGTACGCTCTTTTAGAATGTCGGCGGTAAGCTCCGTTGAAAAACGGAAGTTGAACGTTACAACACAATCACCCGGAATAACGTTGGTCGCACCCGTGCCTGAATTGATATTAGAGATCTGAAAGCTGGTCGCGGGGAAGAAGTCGTTACCGTTATCCCATGTTTCTTCCGTCATTTCTGTAAGAACCGGGGCAACGTCATGAATCGGGTTACGCGCCAGTTGTGGATAAGCCACATGACCTTGAATGCCTTTTACCGTTAATACGCAGCCTAAAGAACCTCGGCGACCATTCTTAATGGTATCGCCGGTATCGGTAGTGCTTGAAGGTTCACCGACAATGCACATGTCGATTTTCTCACCGCGTGCTTCTAAAGTCTCGATGACTTTAACCGTACCATTTTTCGCTGGACCTTCTTCGTCGCTGGTAATTAGATACGCGATAGAGCCGTTGTGGTCTGGGTGTTCTTTAACGAAATTTTCAGTGGCGATTATGAACGCGGCAATAGAGCCTTTCATGTCGGCCGCGCCACGGCCGTATAACAAGCCATCGTGAATTTGTGGTTCAAATGGAGGATAAGTCCAGTTGCCTTCAGGACCTGTGGGAACCACGTCGGTATGGCCCGCGAAACAAACCAATGGGCCTTCAGTGCCACGGCGAGACCAAAGATTGTCGGTATCGTCGAAACGCATTTCTTCGTGCTTAAAGCCAATCGCGCCGAGACGATCCATCATCAGTGGCTGACAACCGGCATCGATTGGGGTTACCGAACGGCGCTGCATTAGGTCAAAGGCCAATTTTAGTGTGGGTGTCAGTTCTACGGTCATAAGATGATCTCGGTATCGGTAGCTGTCATATCAGGATTATGCATGACAATTTTGTACAAAATTATGACTGGAATTGTATCATATTCTGGGTCAGTCAGGCCTATACTTATTAGCAGGTTTATCGCACTGGCTCGTTCTAAATAGGAGTTATCATTATGCTGATTGGCGTTGTGAAAGAGATTAAAAATCATGAGTACCGAGTGGGTATGGTCCCCGCCAGTGTTTATGAACTGGTGCATCAAGGCCATCAGGTTGTCGTTGAAACTAACGCAGGTTCTGGTATTGGTTTTAGTGATGATGACTATTTTGCTATGGGGGCCGATATTGTTCAGACCGCCGAAGAAGTATTTTTGATGGCGGAGTTGATCGTTAAGGTTAAGGAGCCTTTGGCAGCAGAGCGAGCATGTTTAAGAGCTGGACAGATCTTATTTACCTATCTTCATTTAGCCCCAGACAGAGTCCAGACGGAAGACCTAATTAACAGCAAAGCTATCTGTATCGCCTATGAAACGGTGACGAGTGACGGTGGAGGATTACCTCTGTTGGCTCCGATGTCGGAAGTTGCGGGGCGAATGTCGGCGCAGGCGGGGGCGCAGTGCTTAGAGAAATCGAATGGCGGTTGTGGTTTATTATTGGCGGGTGTGCCCGGCGTCAGTCCGGCTAAAGTCGTTATTATTGGTGGCGGTGTGGTGGGTTCTAATGCGGCTAAAATAGCGATGGGTATGGGCGCTAAAGTGACCATTCTTGATCGTTCCCTTGATGTTCTGCGCCGTTTGGATAATCAGTTTGGTTCTGGTCAAACAGGTGCAAGTCTAGAAACTTTGTATGCCAGTAGAGATGCTTTAGAGCAGCAAGTTATTGCGGCAGACTTGGTGATTGGTGCGGTTTTAGTGCCGGGTGCTGCAGCGCCTAAGTTAGTAACGGCGGAGATGATTAAGCGTATGAGGCCCGGTTCTGCGGTAGTGGATGTGGCAATTGATCAGGGCGGGTGTTTTGCAACGTCCCATGCGACGACCCACGGCGATCCTACTTATATTGTTGATGAGGTGGTGCATTATTGTGTGGCGAATATGCCCGGTGCAGTGCCCAGAACGTCTACGGTGGCGCTGAATAATGCGACGCTGCCGTACATCGTGAATATTGCCAATAAGGGGTATAAAAAGGCGTTGTTGGAAGATCCGCATTTATTGAGTGGCTTGAATGTCTACCGAGGGAAGGTCACTTGTCGCAGTGTGGCCGACAGCTTGGGGCTTGATTATGTTGATGCGATTGAGGCTTTAAAGACTTGATGTAAGGGGAGACGCCGTGCTATCACGGCGTTTTAAATCACTCAGAGTCAGTCAATTTATCCACAGAACCCAATATGCCACGCAGCATACGCAGCTCTTTCGCATTTGGTTGGGCGCGTGCGAACATCTGCTGTAGGCGTTGAAGGGCTTCGCCCGGATGATTCTTTACCAAGAAGCCGGTATCAGAAAGCGTCGATTCTAAATGCTGGTAGAAACGTTCCAGCTCCTGTTGATTAACATACTCGTGTTGGTTGGCATGCTCTTCTTCGTTATCGTCTAAGACTTGAGGTATGTCTATTTGATCGCGGTGTATGCCGAGCTGTTTAAATAACTCGTAGCTTACAATCTGAACCGCCGAACCTATATTCAGTACGTCATACTCAGGATTTCCTGGGATATAAAGCAGTTGCTGGCACATGCCGAGTTGCTCGTTGCTTAACCCCATGCGTTCTCGGCCAAAAACGATGGCGATTTTTTCATTCGGGTTGGTTTTTATCCAGCCAGCGGCTTCTTCAGCGGTCACTTGTGGGCGGGTATAATTGCGCTTGCGAGCGCTGGTGGCGAACACTTGGGTGCAGTCGGCTAAAGCTTCAGTTAAGGTTTCAACTACGGTGGCATTGTCAAGTACATCTAACGCTCCGGCCGCACGGCTACTGGCTTCTTCGGCAGGGTAGTCTCTAGGATCAACTAGATACAGCTCATTTAGCCCCATGGTTTTCATTGCCCGGGCAATCGCCCCTATGTTGCCTGGATGATAGGTTTGAACTAACACAATACGGACTGAATTTAAGACATTCTTTAAAGCACTCACTCGCTGAATTCCTTTGCGATTAAATCAATTGGTTAAAACATTTGGTTAAAATATCTGAAATGGTATCATAGTCGGCTACTATAATAATCGATTAGGAAGTCTCTTGATGAGTGAATCTCTGACCCTAGAACAGTTAAACCAAATAATGGCCGATGCTGATCTGTTAAAATCTAAGGAAGAAATTGAGGTCGCTTTGGATCAATTAGCCGGTGGTATTACAGAACGTTTATCAACCAGCATGCCTGTTGTGTATTCAATCATGAACGGCGGCCTTATTTTTGCGGGCAAATTACTGCCACTATTGAGCTTCCCTCTCGAAGTGGGCTACATGCACGCAACACGTTATCGTGGCGAAACCAAAGGCCAAACTGAACTGCAATGGCAAGCTCTGCCTTCTTGTCCTATGGACGGCCGTACGGTGCTTATTTTGGACGATATTTTCGACGAAGGTAATACCTTGGCGGAAGTGGTTGCAGCCTGCAAAGCTCAAGGCGCTAAAGAAGTTATCACTGCGGTATTAATTAACAAGGTTCATGATCGTAAAAATACCGGTCTGCAGGTCGACTTCAGTGGCCTAGATGTTGAAGACCGCTTCCTGTTCGGTTATGGCATGGATTACCGAGGTTACTGGCGTAATGCTGAAGGTATTTATGCAGTGAAAGGCCTTTAGATTTAAGTTTCTTCCTGTGGACTGTTAATTTTATTGTGACAATCTACAGGACAGCTAGTCCCCAATCCCTCTCTACTCGTCCTGCCAAATTTAGCCTAGAATATACGGTATCGATTCTTTCTTGAATTTTAAGTTATAGGAAATACTATGCGCTTGCGGCACTTTCTACTCATCCCTCTCTCAATCACCTTAATGGCTTGCTCTCAAGAGGCACCCGAAGATGCATCTCAAGACGCTATGGATGTTATTCGGACAGTTAAGATTTTTCAGGTGCACTCAGCAGAAAAAACCATGTTGCGTAAATTTCCAGCTCAAGTGCACTCTGCTGAACGTGCTGACTTAGCATTTCGAGTCGCAGGGGAGTTGCAGGGGTTACCTGCGAAAGCCGGTATGGAAGTGCAGCGTGGGGATATATTGGCAGTACTCGACCCCTCGGTTTATCAAATTAAGTTAAACGACCGCAAGGCGCGTCAGCAATTAGCGCAGTCGCAGTTTAAGCGCATGAGTGATTTATTTGATAAAAGGCAGGTTTCTCAAGCGCAGTATGATCAGGCCAAAGCCGAATTGGATATTGGTAATGCGGCGCTGAGTGCTGCGCGGACTGATTTATCGTATACGCAATTAAAAGCCCCCTTCTCTGGCCAAGTTTCTCAAGTGTATATCGATAATCATCAGCCCGTTGCCGCTGGTAAGCCCGTGATGATGTTGCAGGCGCGCGATCAGCTGGAAGTCCGTATGCAAATACCTGAAAGTTTGATGGTGAACATAACTGATTCAAGTGTCGAACAGATGTATCAGCCTCAAGTTGAATTTGAAGCAATACCAGGGCAGCGCTTTTTATCAACCTATAAAGAACATAACGCACAAGCTGATGACGCGACGGGCAGTTTCAGTTTAACCCTGACTTTGCCTCGTCCAGCTGAGTTAAATCTATTACCGGGTATGTCGGCCAGTGTCCATGTCGATTTGAATCAAGTGTTAAGCCATAAAAGTACTCTTGTTACTATTCCATCGAGGGCGGTTTTTCAAGGCGAATATCAGCAGGAAGGATCCTCCCAAGCACTCGTTTGGATCGTTAATGAAGATATGACGTTAAGTTCTCGTAAAGTAACAGTGGGTAGGATGACGTCGTCTGGCGTTGAGGTTTTGACGGGTTTGCAAACAGGAGAAAAACTGGTGGCTGTGGGCGTGCATCAAGCTCATGAAGGTATGAAAGTACGTCCTTGGGTACAAGAGCGGGGCCTATAATTATGTCAACTGATTACACCGTTAGCAAAGAACCCGCTAAAAAGAACATTGCTACCTATTTTATCGAAAACCGCACCACCAGTTGGATGCTACTACTCATTTTATTGGCTGGCGGTATCATCAGCTATCTTGGCTTAGGTCGATTAGAAGATCCGCAGTTCACTATTAAAGAAGCGATGGTTTTTACTTATTACCCTGGGGCTAGTGCGTTAGAGGTTGAAGAGGAAGTCACTGCGCCGTTAGAAAATGCCATTCAAGCTTTGCCGTATATTGATTATGTGGATTCAATTTCTAAAGCGGGCCTTTCGCAGATTCATTTAGAGATTAAATCAACCTATAAATCGTCTGAACTACCCCAAATCTGGGATGAACTGAGGGATAAAGTACGTGATAAACAATCGTCGTTACCTCCTGGTGCTCTGGCTCCGATTGTAAAAGATGATTTTGGCGATGTGTTTGGTGTTTTGTTAGCGATTACCGGAAAGGGTTATAGTTATCAGGAGTTATCGGATTACGCAGATTATCTGAAACGTGATTTAACCACGCTTAAAGGCATTGCCAAGGTAAATATTGCGGGGGAGCAAAAAGAACAGGTATTTATTGATATCTCTCGTGAGCGTATGACCAACTTAGGCATCCCTCTGTCGCGATTATCTCAATTATTAAACACTCAAAATGCGGTTGAAAATGCCGGCCATATTCGTATAGAGGATGAATACATTCGCATTCATCCTACCGGCGAATTTACTTCAGTGCAGCAGATGGGGGATTTATTAGTCAGCTCTCCAGGTTCTAATAAATTGGTTTTTCTTCGCGATATTGGTGATATTTCGGAAGGCATTGCAGAAGTTCCAAGCCATTTGGTTAATTACAATAGCCAGGAATCTTTGCATTTAGGTATCTCTTTCAATAGCGGTGTGAATGTTGTCGATGTCGGCGAAAAACTGCGTTTAAAATTGCAAGCGTTGGATGTGAATCGACCCCTAGGTATCGAGATAGACACACTATATGATCAGCCGGCCGAAGTTGATGCTTCTTCTACGGGCTTCGTATTGAATCTAGTTGCTTCAATTTTTATTGTGATTGCTGTGTTGTTGGTTTTTATGGGCTTACGCGCAGGAATAATCATTGGTGCTATTTTATTATTAACAATTTTGGGAACCTTTGTTGCGATGAAGGTGCTTAACATTGAACTGCATCGAATTTCATTAGGTGCATTAATTATTGCGCTGGGGATGCTGGTGGATAATGCCCTGGTGATTACCGAAGGCATTATGGTGGGCATACAAAAAGGTCTTAGCCGAACGCGCGCGGCTTATGAAATTGTTAAGCAAACTCAGTGGCCCTTACTAGGGGCAACGGTTATTGCAATAACTGCCTTTGCGCCGATTGGTTTATCGCCGGATTCAACCGGTGAATTCGTTGGTGAATTATATTATGTTCTCCTTATTTCATTATTATTAAGTTGGATAACGGCACTGACGTTGACGCCGTTTCTATGTCATCTGTTATTCAAAGAAAATGAACAACACCGTACTGATGGCAGTCAAGATAGCGAGCCTTATAAAGGTTTTTTATATGATGTTTATCGTAAAGTTTTAGGGCTCATGCTGCATCATCGTCGGATGACAATGGGGGTGATGGTGGTCTCGTTACTGGTGGCGATTGCCAGTTTTAGTTTCGTAAAACAAAGTTTTTTCCCACCGTCCAATACGCCCATGTTTTTAGTGGATATTTGGTTGCCCGAAGGCAGCGATATTCGAAGTACGCAGCAACAGGCGTTAAAATTAGAAGATTATTTCCAGCAGCAAGAAAGTGTTGAATTTACCTCTTCTACTGTGGGTCAGGGTGAGTTACGTTTTATGCTTACTTATGGTCCTCAGCGCCAGTATTCTTCCTACGCTCAGGTGATGGTTCGTACTTCTGAGCTAGATCAAATTGACGACGTAATTGCAGATGCGCGTCACTGGACAAGTGAAAATATACCGAACGCGTTTATGAAATTTCAACGTTTTCAAATTGGCCCAGGTTCGAGCGCAAAAATTGAAGCCCGTTTTTCTGGCCCTGATCAAGAACAACTAAGGCAGCTAGCCGAACAAACCAAAACTATTTTCTTACAGGATAACGATGCCACTAACGTGCGTCATGATTGGCGCGAGCGAGTGAAAGTGATTCGTCCTGTTTTTAACGAAGAAAATGCTCGGCGTGCGGGTGTCTCTCGTCAAGGCCTGGATGAACTATTGCAGCTGAGTTTTTCAGGTAAACAAGTGGGTATTTATCGCGATGGCACAACGTTAAAACCCATCGTGATTCGCCCTCCCGCGTATGAACGTTTGGACATTGATGGTTTAAACGAATTACAAATCTGGAGCCCAGTCTTTAGTCGTTATATTCCTATTCAGCAGGTAGTAGAAAAATTTGAGGTGGTCTTTGTTGACCCTATTATTTCACGTCGAGATCGCAAGCGAACAGTAGAGGTTTATGCGGATCCTGATTTACTGACTGATGTGACCTCTAATGAGTTATTTGAGCGTTTACGTCCGCAAATTGAAGCCATTAATTTACCGCCAGGTTACGAGTTAAATTGGGGCGGGGAGTATGAGTCATCGAAAAATGCGGAGGCCAGTATATTTGAATCCTTGCCGATTGGTTATCTGGTCATGTTTATTATCACGGTATTATTATTCAACGAATTGCGCAGTGCTCTGGTTATTTGGGCTTGCGTGCCGTTGGCGATAATAGGTGTCACCGCTGGCATGTTATCTTTAGGTGCTGAATTTGGTTTTATGGCGCTGTTAGGGTTGTTAAGTCTGTCAGGCATGATCGTAAAAAATGGCATTGTGTTGGTTGATCAAATTCGTTTGGAGCTGGACGAAGGTAAAGACCAATATGATGCTGTATTTGAAGCATCAGTAAGTCGTTTACGTCCGGTTATGATGGCCGCATTAACCACCATTCTAGGTATGATGCCGCTATTATTTGATCCTTTCTTTAGTGCGATGGCCGTGGTCATTAGTTGTGGTTTAGGTTTTGGGACATTATTAACCTTAGGTGTTGTGCCTGTGCTATATGCCATGAGCCACGGTATACAGAATAAAAATAAACAGGTGTGATAGAAGATAAGTCTTCTAGGTAACTTGTTTTATCCATTAAAAAGGATCAGTATGACGAATCGTCAAAAATGACGGTTCGTCACTATCGGATTATTTTCAATGCCTAATTACCATGAACTTTCACAGCAGATGAACTCTGAGCAAACTGCAAACCGTTCACCCTATGCCTGCCCTCAGGATGCTTTAAAAGCTAAAACCGGTTTGTCTAAAAGCGAGCAAAAGCAAGTTAATCGCGAACAAGAATTGGTTGATCTTGCGGTTTTGATACTCAACCAAGAGGGTTTTGCTGGCCTTAGTCTAGAAAAATTAACGGCTAAATCGTGTTATTCCAAGGGTACTATTTATAACCACTTTTCCAGTAAAGAAGATTGTGTGTCGGCGCTTTGTATTCGTGCGGTCAGTTCAATTTTAGAGCTATTTAAACGTGCAGTGACGTTTGCAGGCTGTTCCAGAGAGAAAACCGTTGCTGTGCACTATGCTTATCAGCTTTATTCGCGTCTAGAACCGACATTATTTATGGCGGTATTAAGTAGCAAGGCCCCTGGGGTACGCGAAAAAACGTCGCTTGAACGCATCCAAATTATCGATACGCTAGAATTTGAAATTAATAATTTTAGTGATGCCATGTTCCGCAACGCGGTAGCTGATGGTAGCTTAAATATCCCTCCTCATTTGTCGATAGAGACTCTGACATTTTCTAATTGGGCCATGTCGTTTGGCACTAATGCCCTTGAGGTAAGTGCTGGCGAAGCTAAGGCGATTAATCGTTTAGATCCTAATACGCTACTATTGCAAAACATCAGTATCTTGTTAGATGGCATGAATTGGCAGCCATTAGCAAAAGATTGGGATTACCAAAAAACTTGGCAGCGGGTTGAAGAAGAAATTTTTGCAGATGACATTCAATTAATTAAAAGTCGATCGCGTGTGTGAATCAGCACAATAACGAGATGGACGGAATATTTAATAAACGAAACTATAGTAAAAAGAATAGTAAAAAATAAACAATAAACAAAGGGAGTGTATTTATGAGACAAGCTTGGCTTAATGGAATTATTCGCCACCCATGGATAATCATTTTAATGGTTGTCGCTATTGCAGCTGCAGCGTCTTACGGTGGTAAAAATCTTTATTTCCGAGGCGACTATAAAGTTTTCTTTGATCAAGATTTTCCTCAACTCGTTGCTCACGAAGAAATGCAACGAATTTTCAATAAAAACGATAATGTGTCCATTATTGTTGTGCCTAAAGAAGGCACCGTTTTTACTGAATCTATGATGGCACAAATAAAAGAACTGACCGATGAGGCTTGGCAAACCCCTTTTTCTAGCCGTGTCGACTCTGTTACCAATTATCAATATACCTGGGCCGAAGAAGATGATCTGATCGTTGAAGATCTTATTTTAGAATTGGAGTCGATTGATCCCGCATTGGTTAAGCGTACCCGAGAAATTTCAACGGTAGAACCCAATCTAGTCAACAGTTTAGTTTCCCCAGATGGCAAGGTTGCGGTGGTGAATATCACTATCCAGTTGCCGGATCAAAAAAATAATACTGCTGAAGTTATTCAAGTAACGGAGTTTGCTAAACAATTAACCGATTCTTTCGCAGAAAAATATCAAAGCGCTGATTTTTATCACACGGGTGTGATTCTGATGAATTACAGCTTTGCGACGGAAGGTCAAAAAGACATGAACACCCTTGTGCCTGCCATGTTTCTAATGATTATTCTTATGTTGACGGTATTACTGCGCAGTATTACCGCCATGCTAATGACTCTTGTCGTTATTTTCTTAACTGTCACCGCAACCATGGGAACAGGGGGGTGGTTTGGTTATTTTTTATCCACGGGTACGATTAACGTTCCCATCGTTGTAATGACGCTGGCGGTCGCTGACTGTGTGCATTTGGTGGCTTCAGCTCAGTTTGCCATGCGTCAAGGTAAGTCACGTAAAGAGGCAGTTGCCTTTGCGATGGATTTAAACTTGATGCCTGTTTTCATTACCAGTGCCACAACCGCCATTGGTTTTTTAACGCTGATGTTTTCACAATCACCAGTACTCGCTGACTTTGGTGAAATGAGCGCTATGGGGGTGATGATCGCTTTCATCTTATCCGTAACTTTATTGCCTGCTTTAATGGTGGTTGTGCCAATGCGCGTGAAAGTTTCTCCTGAGCATCATGGTGGCATGGAGAAATTGGCGGACTGGGTTATTAAACACAACAAAATCATATTACCAGTCAGTACTGCGGTGATGTTGTTTTTTGCTTGCCTAGTACCGCTAAATGAAATCAATGACGAAGCAACTAAGTACTTCGATACCTCGACTGAATTCCGTCAATCGGTTGATAAACAAGAAGAGATGATCTCGGGCATGTCGAGTATTAGTTGGGGCTTGTACAGCGGCAAAGAAAACGGCATCAACAATCCTGAGTTTACTAAAGTAATTTCTGATTTCAGTGACTGGTTACGTGCGCAGCCAGAGACCGATCATGTGATGACGATTAGTGATACGCTTAAACGCTTAAGTAAGAGCATGAACGGCGATAACGAGGCATTTTATCGTTTACCCCGAGAGCGTGAATTAACCGCTCAATATCTATTGATGTACGAGATGTCTTTACCCTACGGTTTGGATCTAAATAACCAACTCAATATTGATAAGTCTTCAACGCGTATTGTCAGCACTTTGAAGAACCTAGGCAGTAAAGAATATGTGGCGATGGAGCAACGGGCGATGGCATGGTTTTCCACTAATGCACCACAGGTTCGTATGACGGCTTCTAGTCCAACCTTGATGTTTGCTCATATTGGTGAGACCAATATGGACAGTATGCTCATCAGTATGACTGTGGCGATGTTCTTAATTTCAATTATATTAATCTTTGCTTTACGTTCATTCCGTTTGGGGATGATTAGTTTAATTCCCAATATCGGTCCTGCTGCGGTAGGATTTGGTATTTGGGCATTAATATCCGGTGAGATTAATCTAGGGTTGTCGATTGTTGTCTCAATGACACTCGGTATTATTGTTGACGATACCGTACACTTCTTAAGTAAATATCAGCGTGCTCGCAATGATGGCCAAAATGGTGAACAGGCTATTCGTTATGCTTTTTCTAGCGTAGGTAGAGCGATGACGATTACAACTTTAGTATTGTGTACCGGTTTTTCATTATTAACTTTTTCAGCGTTTCGTATGAATGCGGACATGGGTATGGCAACAGCTATTATTATATTCGTCGCCCTTGTGGTTGATTTCTTGTTCTTGCCTGCTTTTCTATTATTGGCTGACAAACGTGAAAATGATGTCTCAATGGCAGACCTTAAACTTATGAAAAATAAAATATAAAACATTATAGATACTAAAAATACAAAAATAAGGAGCATTATAATGAATGCATTTAAAAAATTAACAGTCTCTCTTGCAACCGCCGCTGCATTGGTGTCGGGTATACATGCACAGGCCGAATTTAATTTGGCAGGATTGTCTGCTGAAGAAAAAGGTTTGGCTATTGCTCAAGAGCGCAAGGCTCGTGATATGGGCTGGGGAGATTCAGCATCGTCGGTCACCATGATACTGCGTAACTCACAGGGTGAAGAAAGTATTCGTGAAATGCGTATGCAGTCTTTAGAAATTAGTGACGATGGGGATAAAGGCTTAACCATTTTTGATAGGCCAAAAGACGTAAAAGGAACCGCTTTTTTAAACTTTTCTCACATTGATGAGTCAGACGACCAGTGGTTGTATTTACCAGCGCTTAAACGAGTGAAACGTATTTCATCACGCAATAAGTCGGGCCCTTTTATGGGCAGTGAATTTGCTTATGAAGATTTAAGCTCATTTGAAATTGGTAAGTATACGTTTAAATTTTTGGCTGAAGAGCCAATGAATGGCTTAGATTGTTATAAAATTGAGCAAATTCCAACGGATAAAAACTCAGGTTATACTCGTCAGGTAGTTTGGTTGGATAAAGAACACCTTCGTGGCCAAAAAATAGAATTCTATGATCGCAAAAAATCGTTATTAAAAACGTTAACCTTTTCTGATTACAAGCTGTATCTGGATAAATACTGGCGTCCACTGCAAATGGATATGATGAATCATCAAACGAAAAAAAGCACAGAATTAAATACGCTGACGTTAGCGTTTCAAACAGGTCTAAAAGACTCTGACTTTAATAAAGCGACCTTAAAGCGTGCACGCTAATGAATAAAAAATTATTAATAGCCAGTGCATTGCTGAGCGCTAATCTAGTACAAGCAGCTGATTTCGAAGTGAGCGGCTATGTTGGTTTTGAGTGGCGCGAACATTTTGCAACAGGCCAGTTCAATGACGCCAATAATACGCAAGCAGATCGCCAACTGGGTATTACCGGCGAACCTGAAATGGTGTGGTTGTTAGATGACGGTGAACATACAATTGTCTTTACACCCTATGTGCGTATCGATAGCGCTGATGATGAACGCAGTCACGCTGATATTCGAGAATTATCTTGGATGACTTATGGTGATGATTGGGAATTCACTGCGGGTTTATCGAAAGTATATTGGGGCGTAACCGAATCGCAGCACTTGGTTGACATTATTAACCAAACCGATTTTGTTGAAGCCCCTGACGGCGAAGACAAACTAGGCCAACCGATGATTAAGTTCACTGCTCTGCGTGATTGGGGTACGGTAACGGGTTTTGTGTTACCGGGTTTCCGCGAGCGTACTTTTCCGGGGGAAGAGGGGCGCTTTAGGGCGGCCTTGCCGATAGATGCAAATAATGCGCGCTATCAAGCGAGTGAAGAAGAGGCTCATGTCGATTATGCCGTGCGTTGGAATCATACGATTGACGATTATGACTTGGGTTTATCCTGGTTCAATGGCACTAGTCGTGATCCAATTATTACACCAAACCGTACTTTGAGTGAGGTACAGCCATTTTACGCGCAAATTAATCAGCTTGGTCTAGACCTTCAGGCGACCCTAGATTCTTGGTTGTGGAAGTTTGAAGCGATATACCGTACCTATGATGACTCGGTTAAAAACGATTTTGCTCAGTTGGGTACATTAACCCAAAGAGATTTTGGTGTAGAAGATTACAGCGCCGCAACTGGTGGTTTTGAATATACCTTTTATGGTCCCTTTGAAACCGTTTGGGACTGGGGTGTTTTGGCTGAATATCAGTACGATTCGCGGAACGACGGTGGTATCGCTCTCGGTCAAAACGATGCTTTCTTAGGCAGTCGTATTGCGTTTAATGATACGGCCTCTAGCGAAGTATTGGCAGGCATTAGTCAAGACCTTGATAGTGCAGGAACGCAGAGCTTTTTGTTGGAGTTTGCGACGCGCATTAACCAAGGAATAACGTTGAATATTGATATATTTTTACCGATGTCAGACGACGATGACAATGTGAATTATCAGTTTAAACGTGATGATTATGTACAGTTCAGTTTGAATTATTATTATTAAGTGTCAGCAAGTGTCTGTAGGCTTCATTTTTGGTAAAGAAAGTATCCTATGTTTTTTTATCATTACATAATGCATGTTGAGAGTGATTATCATTATTAAGGAAATGCCAGTGCGCCTGCCTTTTATTTTAACGTTTGTTTTTTTATTGGCGGCGTGTGCTGGTACTAAACCGATTATTCCAGTCCCTACACTGAGTCCTGCTTTTGATTCATCAAAGGGTGCTATCGATACGGCAGCAGCAGAGCAATGGTGGTTAGACTTCTCTGATCCGCAATTAAATGCATTAATCACGCAAGCATTAAAAAACAACTACAGTCTCCAAGCCTCGTCGGCAAAAGTTAAGCAAAGCCAGTCCAGTTGGGATCAAGCCAACAGTGGCAAAATTCCTGATGTGCAGTTAACGGCGCAACAGTCGCGTCAATGGCAAGATGGCTTACAGCAAAACGGCACGACCCAAGATCAATGGCAATTAGGTTTAAATGCCAGCTATGAATTGGACTTCTGGGGGCGCATTGCCAGTTTGGACGAGCAAGCATTACAACAGTTGAATGCCAGTCGTGCAGCCCAAAATATTCAAACCAACACAGTGGTAAGCCAATTAGCGATTGCTTGGTACGGTGGGTTACAAGAACGTCAGCAATTAGGGTTGCTACACCAACAGCAGGTCCGTAATAAAAATGCCTTAGAAGTGGTACAAGGGCGTTATTTAAGAGGCAAGGTTAAAGCTTCTGATATGTGGCAGCAAGAGCAGCTATTGGAATCCATTAATAGTGATGTTATTCGCAGTGAGACCGCTCTGGCTATCTATCAGCAGCAGTTAGCGCTTTGGCTTGGCAAGGGCCAGATTGACCTCGAAACCTTGTTTGAGTTGGAAAACATGGATTACAAAATTCCTCATTTCACTCAGCCTATTGCCAGCGTCAGTAGCCAGTCATTACAGCAACGCCCCGATGTTAAGCAAGCTTATGCGCAAATTATAGCCGCTCAAGCCGGTTTGAATGTTGCGCAATCTAATCGTTACCCTAGATTCACCTTGTCTGCTTCATATACCAGTGCTGCGGATAGGCCGAGTGATGTTTTGAATAACTGGATGGCTAATTTCATTGCCGGTTTAACCGTCCCGCTAATTGATGGCGATAATCTACGGTCAGAAGTCCGTCGCAACGAGGCGATTGTCGAAGAAAGAGTGGCCAATTATCAACAAGTATTATTGCTCGCTATGCAGGAAATAGAGCAAGCCTTGATCAATGAATCGCAGCAGTTTTCTTTGTCAGCAAGTTTAATGATGCGATTACAGCTAGCCAATAAAACACAACAATATTTATACCAGCGTTATCAAAACGGTGCTGGGGATTTCTTGTCTTTGTTGAATAATCAACAAGATGTTTTGCAACTTGAGCGTCAGGTATTAGCAGCTGAATATCAGCAATTGCAATATAGGATTCAATTACTAACGTCATTGAGTCATGGTCGATTTAGTGAAGATAAAATTATCGATGATGGGAGTGACAAGCATGAGTGATAGTAGCGGTTTTAGTAGCGGTCTTCGTAAGGCTGCTGTGCTTATTGGTATTTTATTAATCGCGGTGACTATCGCCTCGATTATTTATACGACTGCACCAAAGCCACAGCGTGGGGAAGAGGAAATAAAAGCACGTCTGGTTGAGACGACTGAGCTTAAACGCATGACACTTCGCCCTGAATGGCTGGGTAGCGGTGAAATTTCTGCGGCGCAGCGAGTGCAGTTAAGTGCTCAGGTTGCAGGGCGCATTGCGCTGGTAAACCCGCAGGCGATACCTGGGGCAACATTGGCCAAAGATCAAATAATAGCCACTATCGAAAAGCAAGATTACGAATTACAGGTGCAGCAACATCAGGCGGCCGTTGTTCAGGCGCAGGCTACTTTGGATTTAGAACAAGGCCAAGCTCAGTTAGCCAAAGAAGAATATGAACTGGCAAAAAATCAATTGGATACCTCATTAAAGAATAACGCTTTAGTATTGAGAAAGCCTCAAATAGCATCGGCGGAAGCGGGGTTAAAAACGGCTCAAGTAAGTTTAGCATTAGCACAACTGCAGCTTGATCGAACAGATATTCGCATGCCTTTTAATGGCCAAATAGTCTCTCGTAATATTAATAATGGCAGTCAAGTAACTACTAACAGTGTGTTGTTTGATTTGGTATCAATGGATGAATTCTGGCTGCAAGTCAAAGTACCGCAACATTTTTTAGCCATCTTAGATGTTACTGAGCCCGTGGTTATAACATCCGGTGATTATCAACGTGAAGCTGAAGTTCTACATTCTTTGATTGAAGTTGACGACACTGATCGCCAAGCAAAAATACTGATTTCCATTAAAAACCCTGATAGTAAATTTTTATTAATAGGCAGCTATGTCGATAGTCTATTGTTCGCTAAAACAATTCCTGACGCTTATGTTATTGAAAACAGATACATTAAAGATGATGGACGAGTCTGGGTTGTGAATGACAATCAATTGTTTAAGCGTACGCTGAATACTTTTTACCAAAGTAGAGAGCATTCTTGGGTAGAAAGTGGTTTTTTACCAGGCGATAGTCTTCTTAATAGCAGCTTAGGTGTGGTTACCGAAGGTACTCCTGTTCGCACTTCAACTGATCGCGGGCAGCAATAATAATGAAAGAAAAATCCAGCTTATATCGTGGCCCAGTGGCTTGGATGGCACGCCATGGTGTTGCCCCTAATTTATTCATGGCATTTTTAATTATTGGCGGCTTTATTATGTCGTTAACGATTACAAAAGAATTTATTCCTAATTTTGAAGCTGATATTGTTCTAGTCGATGTCGTTTATGCGGGTGCTACACCCTCAGAAATGGAACAAGCTATTATACTGCCTATTGAAAACGAAGTGGCCTCCCTTGATGGTATTAAAGATGTAACCTCTACGGCAAGTTCAAGCAGTGCAAGAGTCATGTTTGAGTTACTCAATGGCGTTGATCGCCAAAAGGTCTACCAAGACATTCAACAGGCTGTGAGTCGTATTACTACTTTCCCGGTCGAAGCGGAAAGACCGGTTGTGCAGCTAGCCAGTCGTTCGATTGACGTGGCAACATTAGCACTCTTTGGTGACGTTTCTTTATTAGAACTAAAACAATTATCTGAGCAGGTGAAAGAGGAACTGTTAGTCGCCGACGAGATTTCAAAAATTGAATTAAGAGGAACGCCTAACGAAGAAATTCATATTGAAATCACCCAAGAAAATCTCCAGCGTTATAAACTTAGCTTGGCTGAAGTTGCCAACATTATTAGCAAGAGTGCCATCGAGCAATCTGCGGGTAGCGTGCGCACTGATGGTGGGGAAATCTTAGTTACGTTGAATGATCGACGTTATTGGGCGTATGAGTTTAGAGACATCGTATTGCGTCATGATGCTTCGGGCGTTCTTGTGCAGCTATCAGATGTGGCGACTATCAAGGACGGTTTTTCTGACTCTAATCGCTCGGTAACGTATAACGGCAAAGCAGCGATTCAGTTAAAAATCTATCGAGCGGAAGACCAAACACCGACAACAGTTGTGGAGGCTATGTATGTAAAACTCGATGGTATACGAGAGAGTCTTCCTCCGGGCATTGAAATTATTGTGACGGATGATGATGGCGAAACCTACCAGCAACGGGTCGGATTATTATTAAAGAATGCGACGATCGGGCTAATTCTGGTCTTGTGCTTGCTTAGTGTGTTCTTAGAATATCGTTTAGCTTTTTGGGTAACTATGGGCATTCCGACGGCATTTTTAGGATCATTATTGTTGCTACCTTTGTTTGATGTATCGATCAATATGATATCGATGTTTGCGTTTATTATTGCCCTCGGGATTGTCGTAGATGATGCCATTATTGCGGGGGAAAATATTTATGAGCATATGCAAAAAGGAATTCCATTTTTAGATGCGGCGATCATCGGTGCGAGAGAAGTGTCGGTGCCACTAGCGTTTGCTATTTTAACCAATGTTGTCGCATTCCTGCCTTTGCTGGCATTACCCGGTATGATGGGTAAGCTCTTTTTAGCCATCCCCATTGTTGTTATCTGTTGCTTTATAATTTCTTGGATTGAAGCGTTATTCATTCTGCCAACACACTTAGCATCATTAGAAAAAAATACTCCCGGACGTTTTGGGCGGTTTATGAATTCTATTCAAAAACCAGCGGATAAAAAGTTACATAATTTTATTCATCTAACCTATAAACCTATGTTGCGTAAGTGCTTAAAAACGCCGAGTTTGGTTTTGGTTGTGTCGATTGCGATAGCGATTGTTGTCCTATCTTATCCCATGAGTGGGCGTATGGGTTTCAGCATGTTTCCTCGTCTAGAGGGCGAATATGTGGTGGCGAAAGTCGAACTCGCAGCGAACGCACCTTTTAATGAAGCTAAAGAAATACGCCAGTATTTAGAGCAAACATTGCGCCAAGTAACGGATCCTATTGAAGCTCAAGGAACGCCTTTGGTATTGAGTATTGAAGGAGATATCAACGGCTCAAGCATCGAAATCCAAGCACGCTTAGTGCCGACTGAAATAAGGCCGTTAAACGCCAATGATATTGTTGGACAGTGGCGCGACGTTATCGGAGAAATACCCGGCATTAGTAGTTTAACTTTTGATGCTGAACGCGGCGGTGGCCCTTCGGGAGGTGCAGGCTTAACGATTGAGTTACGAGGATCTAACAATGCCGATTCGTTAGCGTTAAGTGAAGCGCTAATGGCCGAAATGGCAACGCTGTCTGGGGTGATCGATCTAGCCAGTAGTTATACCAACGGTAAACCACAATGGGAAATTGAATTAAACTCAGCTGGACGTAGTTTAGGCTTGGATGCAAGCAGCGTCTCGAGCCAAGTGCGTAACGCTTTATACGGTGCCCGTGCTTTAAGGCAGCAGCGCGACAGCAGTGAAGTAACAGCCTTGGTGCGTTTGCCAGAAGAAGAGCGCATGTACGGTGCGGATATTAAGAGATTATTAATACGTACGCCAAAGGGTGGTTACGTTCCTTTAGCGAATGTTGCTCATTTAAATAAGCAGGTCTCACCTTCTCAGATTCGTCGCCGTGATGGCGATAGAATTATCACTATTACCGGGGAAGTAGAACCTAGAAAGATGATTCCTGGAGTTATATCAGTGTTAAGGGAGGACATATTTCCTCAACTGCAGGCGCAATATCCAGATATTGAAATGGGATTTCGGGGTCGTCAGGCAGATACTAAGGAAACGATGGACAGTCTGAAGGTCTATGGTGCTTTCTCGTTATTGCTTATTTATAGTTTGTTAGCAATTCCCTTTAAAAGCTATAGCCAGCCCTTCTTAGTGATGGCGATTATTCCTTTTGGTGCCGTGGGAGCAATTCTAGGCCACTTAATTTTGGGCGAAGATTTATCGATAATGAGTATTATGGGAATAGTCGCGTTAGCTGGAGTAGTGGTTAACGACAGCTTGATTCTGGTGGATTATGCGAATAAAAAAGTTGCAGAAGGTCTTTCACTTATCGATTCCATTGTCGACGCTGGAGTGCGTCGCTTTCGACCGATCTTATTGACAACGCTAACGACTTTTGGTGGTTTAGCGCCGATGGTTTTTGAAACTTCGCGTCAAGCACAGTTTATTACGCCAATGGCTGTGTCGTTAGGCTTTGGGATATTATTTACAACGTTTGTTTGTTTGTTAATTTTGCCTGCGTTTTATCTGATCTTGGGGGAATTCTTGCTCAAGAGAAAGTCTTTGAAGGCAGAATAAATTATCAATAACTTCAGCATTAGAGAATGGATAGATAACCTCATTTTCTAATGCTGAAAGATATTATTTGTTCAGCGAATCTAATATTTCAGCGTATTCACCACTTGCTTTAATTTCAGCTAAGCCTTTATTAAATGCTTCAATTAATTCTTTATGTTTTGCGTTAGCTAATCCACTTGTGACATGAAGGGCATTTGTTGAATAGTCTACTTTTGAAAACTCAACTTGATCAAGAAGGTCTGGGTCTTCTTTAGCCATAATAGATCTTGCTACAAGCTCATCTTCTATTGCTAAATTAACTCGTCCAGCAACGAGTTTACGTATATTTATAATTAAGTTCTTGGCCTCTGGTTTTTTAAAATTTTCAGCGTTTGTAAATTTATCGCCATAGCCGTAACCTCGAACAATACCGACAGATTTTCCAGTTAAACTTTCCATATCTGAATATTCAAAATCATCCCCTTTTTTCTTAATAAACTTAATTGCATTATCAAGGTAAGGCTCGCTGTACATGAGGTATTCAGTCCTTTCTTTGGTAAACCAAGTACCTAGTAATAAATCGGAAGATGCGCTTCTTACCCCCGCGATGGCTCTTGCCCATGGCACAAAGCTCATCTCTAACTCATAGCCTTGAGTCGCATAGGCCGCTGTGGCAATTTCAACAACGATGCCTTTGTTAGGTCGATTAGGATCAAGAAAGGGAGGCCAGGGGTCACCGACAGCGGTTATCTTTTCGGCTTGAACTGATATGGAGCCTAATACGGAGCCTAATATGGCTAGTATACATACAATAGATCGAATCATTGCTTTGCTTCCTAAGGACGTGTTAACTCAGTGTAGAAGAGATTTTTATCATATGATGTATAAATTAATTTTTTCCCCGGTATTACTCAGCTGCGTTCGTTAGTTCTAATTGCGCTAGGTACAAACGCATGTCGAATTCAAATTGATGATAATCCGGTAGCATGTGCTGGCACAGTTGGTAGAACGCTTTGTTATGGTCTTTCTCTTTTAAATGAGCCAGCTCATGTACTACAATCATTTGTAAAAAAGCCGCAGGGGCTTTTTTGAACATTGCACCAATGCGAATCTCATTGTTACTTTTTAACTTGCCACCTTGCACTCGAGAAACGAACGAATGTAAGCCTAGGGCGTTGTGGACAATGTGAATTGTATTATCAAAAGCAATTTTATTCAGCGGCGCTGACTTGCGCAGATACTGATTTTTAAGGTCCATTACGTAGCCGCGCAAGGCTTTATCGTTGCCAATACTATGCTGCTGAGGGTACTTTTTTGCTAGGTATTCTGCTAATGAGTCTTTATCAATCATGGCTTGTACTTGAGCTTTGATCTCAGGGGCATAGCCAGCAATGTAGCGAAGTGGGTCGGTTGATTTAGTATTCATAACACTCTTATTTAAAAGGTATAGCCTAGGGCAAGACCATAGCGGCGTTTATTGTCCCCAGAAGTATGAATCTGTTCGACAAATCCTTGTAAGATCCAATGGTTGCGTTTTTCGACGAACTCATCAAACGCAATTTCAGAGACTATACGAACACGGCTCGTCGACGTAAAGTCGACGCCCCGTTGAAGTTGTAAGAAACGCCCTAAACCCAGCCCAACATAAGGCTGCAACTTATTATCTCGTTGGAAGGTATCGTTGGGAAATGAGCGTGCTTCTAGAGACCAGTTTAAAAAATACATATACATGCTAGCGCCTACATACAATGCTTGTTCATTCTCATCATTTGAAATTCGGCCCACATACGTCGAAGCCCCTACAATAGATTGTGGGATCGTTTTATCTCTAATGGTAATACTGGAGGCGATAGACTGACTTTCTAGACAAAAGAACAAAATTGCGAATGAAAATAAACGTAGAATAAGCATAGTTAACAAGGCTAATAATTTAACAAACCCTATTGTAGCGACTTAGTGACTGTTAAACTGCATAAAATTTTGTGGAAATGATTATGACTCAAGTGAATAACCCCCTACATGGCCTTACCTTAGAAACCATAGTGACTAAGCTGGTTAACTTTTATGGTTATCCTAAGCTGGCTAGCCAGATCAATATTCTTTGTTTTAAAGAAAATCCAAGCATCAAATCGAGCCTTAAATTTTTGCGCAAAACACCTTGGGCTCGCACTAAGGTAGAAAAACTGTATTTAATTACTCACTTCGAGGTCAAAAATAGCCCTTGGTCGCAGCAATAGAATAGTATGCTCGATTCTGTTACTATATCCGCGTCAAAAATCTAGGGGCTGGTATCGTATGATCCAAGAATTCATCAAAACGTTCTCACCCAATGTGAAGAACGATACTTTATCCGGCTTAACTGTAGCACTTGCTCTGGTTCCTGAAGCCGTTGCGTTTGCATTTGTTGCAGGCGTTCATCCATTAACGGGTTTGTATGCTGCTTTCATGGTGGGTTTAATTACTGCCATCATGGGTGGTCGTCCAGGTATGATTTCTGGTGCTACCGGCGCCTTAGCCGTAGTTATGGTTGCTTTAGTTGCGCAGGCTGAACGCGATTTTGGTGAGGGCATGGGGTTACAGTACCTGCTCGCAACGGTCGTATTGATGGGGATTCTTCAAGTCGGTGCAGGCTTGCTAAAATTGGGTAAATTTATCCGCATCGTGCCTTATCCGGTGATGTTGGGCTTTGTGAACGGCTTGGCCATTGTGATCTTTTTAGCACAAATTCCTCAGTTACAAGAAAGCACTCCGGCAGGTAAGTGGGGCTGGACTGAAGGTTCTTGGTTAGTGGGCAACGAACTCTATATTATGGTTAGTATGATTCTTGCCACCATGTTTATCACCCATTTCTTACCGAAAGTAACGAAAGTTATTCCTTCGGCTTTAGCCGGTATATTAGTAGTTAGCTTGATCGTTATCGGCTTAGACCTAAATACTAAAACGGTTGGGGATCTAGCCAGTATTGCCGGTGGTTTACCGAGCTTTGCAGCGCCAAATATTCCTCTAACTTTTGATACTTTATACTTTATTCTGCCTTTCGCGATTATTCTTGCGGCTATCGGCTTGATCGAATCATTACTAACTATCACCGTTATTGACGAAATGACCGATACTCGTGGCCATGGTAATAGAGAGTGTGTTGCTCAAGGTACCGCCAACATTGCAACTGGCTTCTTCGGTGGTATGGGAGGTTGTGCGATGATTGGTCAATCTATGATTAACATTAACTCGGGCGGTCGAGGACGTTTATCGGGTATCGCTGCGGCATTGTTCTTATTGAGCTTTATCTTGTTTGCGGCACCGTTAATTGAGCAAATTCCAATTGCTGCTCTGACAGGTGTGATGTTCATGGTAGTTATTGGTACGTTTGAATGGTCTAGCTTTCGCATGATGCGTTCTATTCCAAAGCGTGAAGCTTTCATTATTGTATTGGTTTCTGGGGTTACAGTAGTGACTGACCTAGCGATTGCGGTGGTTGTGGGTGTCATTGTTGCAGCGTTGATCTTTGCTTGGGAACACGCGAAGTATATCTTTGCTACCAAGACGATCGATGAAGATGGTGCAAAAATATACGAACTTCATGGGCCATTGTTCTTTGGCTCGGCGTCTAACTTCAAAGACTTATTCGATCCTAAATCAGATCCAGATAAGGTGATTGTTGAGTTTAAAAACAGCCGTGTTGCGGATCATTCGGCGATTGAGGCGATTGACTCTTTAGCGGAACGTTACATTGCTGAAGGCAAAGAGTTGCACTTACGTCATCTGAGTTCAGAGTGCCGTCAGTTGTTGAAAAAAGCCGGTAAGCTCTGCGATGTGAATGTTTTGGAAGATCCTAAGTATCGTATTGTAGCTGACAATTTAGACTAGATTAGGTTAGGTTCATCTTTTTTAGCCTATATTTATATTATGTTGAAGTATAACGAAAAAGCCTTTTGCTAGTATT
Source organism: Oleispira sp. (assembly GCA_047612075.1). Taxonomy (GTDB): domain Bacteria; phylum Pseudomonadota; class Gammaproteobacteria; order Pseudomonadales; family Oceanobacteraceae; genus Oleispira. The sequence goes on along the minus strand of JBLGAF010000002.1, from coordinate 187,687 downwards.
AGCAAAGGGCTTTTTTGTGTCTATTCTTTGCGCAGAAAGTGGGTTGGCAGAGTTATTGTTCACTATCTGACATATGGATCTGTGCAGGAATAGTAATTATAAAGGCGCAGCCTTGAGACACTTGTTGTAGCTGGATACTGCCTTGCAATGTTTGGCTAACTAAATTATAAACTAGGTGCATACCCAGCCCAGTGCCGCCATAACCGCGTTTGGTGGTGAAAAAGGGTTCAAATATTTTCACTTGGGCCTCTTCAGTTAATCCTTGGCCATCATCAGCATAAAGAATTTTGACTTGATTATCCTGGTGTTCAACTGCAAGGGTGATGGTGCCTTTATTGATATCTGTAAAGCCATGCAAGAGACTGTTCATTATGAGGTTGGTAATAACCTGGCTAAGGGCGCCAGGGTAGCTCCGAATATTTATCTCTTCAGCACAGCGGATATTAACAACATGCTGAGTCATTCTAAACTTAGGCTGTAGGGTTGATAAAATCTCCTGTAAATATTCTTCTAAATTAAACCGACGGGCGGCTTCCCCCGTTTGATCTTCGGAGACGAGCTTAAAGCTTTTTACCAACTTGGCGGCGCGCTCGAGATTTTTTCTTAAAATATCGACACTTTCTTCCATGCTCATCATAAATTCGGTGAAGTTGCCTTCTGATATGCTGTCATTCTCAAAGCGTTGTTTGATGTCTTTGAATAAGTCTTCAATAAAGGATTGTGTGGTAATGCATAAGCCGATGGGTGTGTTAATTTCATGAGCAACGCCTGCCACCATTCCACCTAATGATGAGAGTTTTTCGGATTCAATTAATTGGCTCTGAGTATTGCGTAAATTCTCTAATGTAATATGCAATTCGTCGACAGCTTGTTGCAGATTTTCCGTACGCTCTGCAACTCGTTGTTCAAGTTTATTGTTGGTTTCAGCTAACGCTTGTTGGGCCTCTTCTTTACTTTTAAGCTCACTATTACGTTCGTTAGTAAGCTGGTTGAACGAATTGACCAAGGTGGATAACTCATCATTATAATAACTTCTATCAAGAGATAATAATTGATCGCTATTCGGTATGTTTTTCATCCCGAGTTGTTTATTCAAATCGACCAAGTGGCGAGTAATAATATGATGAACCAGCCACAGTAATAGCAGGGCTAATAGTAACCCTGCTATTATTTGCATGAAGATAATTTTTTTGGCTGATGTAATAATATTTTCAAGAATTTTGTCACGTGCAAAGCCAATTTCTAATTCGCCAATAATGCGATTGCTATGTTTAATAGGAATTAGGAAATGGTCATCTTTTGGGGTCTTTGAAATTTTCCCTGTCTCATACCAGGTATTGCTATCGCCAGAGATGCGTACATAGCCAATATAATATAGGTTATTAATTCCCTCGCCTTGTCCTTCGATTTGCTTCATATCAAAGTGCCACAAGGCATACGCTAGTGACGTCATATGACTCGATTTAATTTCTTCTACCCGTGTATGGGATTTATTTTCTTCTTCGCTGTAGTTGATATAAATAAGCACAACTGTCGCGATACAACTTATCGCAATGGAGGCTAGAACGATGCTAATGGCAACTCGCCAAGCAATAGGAATATTGTTTTTAAGAAAAATAATGAAGCTCATCGTAGAATAAAAAAAGGATTACTTTATCCAGTGTAGTTAATTTTTACCACGATAGGGCTAAATTATTGACTACTTATCATTTGCCTTTCTTTAATACAAAAAATAACAGAGGGATGAGCACAAGTGTCATTAAGGTAGATACCAGAATACCAAAGATTAATGAGATCGCTAGACCATTGAATATCGGGTCATCTAAGATAAAAAATGCCCCAGTCATAGCCGCGACACCCGTCAATATAATAGGCTTAGCACGGACGGCGGCTGATTGAATGACGGCTTGCTCTAACGCGATGCCTTTATTGATTTGTTGGTTGATAAAATCGACCAGTAAGATCGAATTACGCACGATGATCCCCGCCAATGCAATCATGCCGATCATCGAAGTCGCGGTAAATTGAGCCCCCAACAATGCGTGGCCAGGCATCACACCAATGAGTGTTAGGGGAATAGGGGCCATAACGACCAAGGGAATAAGGTAGGAGCGAAATTGAGCAACGACAAGCAGGTAGATTAAGATCATTCCGATGCCATAGGCGATTCCCATATCACGAAACGTTTCATAGGTAATTTGCCACTCTCCATCCCACTTGATTTCGATATCTTGCGCAGTGCCCGGCGTACTTGGCAGGACGATGTAATTTTGTAGCCAGTTAGGTTGTTGCTCTGCAATGCGGCCCGCAATATCAAATAAACCATATAAAGGGCTGTCTAACGGCCCAGCCATATCGGCCGTGACAAACATCACTGGGCGTTGATTCTTATGATAAATGGTTTGCTCGATGGTTTCTTTTTCTAGCTTAAGCACTTCACCTAGGGCGATCATAACGCCACTTTGACTACGTATTTTCAATACCAATAGTTGATCAAGTTGATCACGGCTTTGTTGGCCAAGCCGTAAGCGGATTGGCAGGGCATACTTTTGCTGTTCACTGTGTAAATAGCTGATATCCCAGCCCGAAGTGGCGGCGGTAATCGCTTGAGTAATTGCTTGCTCGGATAATCCTAGCATTATCGCTCGGTTGCGTTGAATAACCAGGTTCCACTGTTGTTGAGGCGCATCGAGCCAAGTATCAACATCAACGACGTCGTCGGCTTGCTGGAAGATCTTTTTTATATCAGCACTGGCTTGCAGTTGCTGTGGATAACTTAAACCATAAACTTCAGCGCTAATCGGAGCCATAACGGGAGGACCTGGAGGCACTTCAACAATTTTTACGTTGGCATTAAAGCGTTGTCCAATCGCTTGTAATGGTGCACGAAGAGCCCGGGCAATATCGTGGCTTTGGCGATCACGTTCAGATTTTCCGACAAGATTAATCTGTAGGTCTCCCTGATGAGGGGCTTGGCGCAAATAATATTGACGTACCAGGCCATTAAAGTTGATAGGGGCGCTATTGCCAGCATAAATCTCAATATCTTTTACTTCTTTAATCTTGATTGCATAGTCTGATAGATCATCGAGTACTCTTAACGTTTGCTCTAAAGGTGTGCCTTCAGGCATATCAACAATAATCTGTAACTCTGATTTATTATCAAATGGCAGCATTTTCAGGACTACAAGTTTCATTACTGGCAAAGATACTGCCAGTAAGATTAAGGTGAGGGTCGCGAGCATTAAAACCAAACGATTACGACGAGCTTGAGCAGAGATGATAAACGGCGACATCAGGCGATGGAAAAGCACATACATCTTACTGTCTGTTACTGAGGTCTGGGGTTCGCTAGACTGTGCTTCATTACTAGTAGCATGAGAAGGGCTATGTCCGAGCAGTTTATAGGCTAACCAAGGAGTAATGATAAATGCGACGAGTAACGAAATCAGCATACCGGTCGAAGCATTGATAGGAATAGGACTCATGTAAGGCCCCATCAAGCCTGTGACAAAGGCCATTGGCATGAGCGCAGCGATAACAGTGAAGGTGGCTAAAATAGTGGGGCTGCCCACTTCGTCGACGGCTTTAGGGATTAAACTTAAGAGATCGGTCTGGGTCCTTTCTTTTAACGGCTTCTTTTTCTCTAATTGCATGTGACGATGAATGTTTTCGACCACAACGATCGCATCATCGACGAGAATACCAATCGAGAAAATCAGTGCGAAAAGTGAAACGCGATTCAAGGTGAAACCCCAGACCCAAGACGCGAATAACGTGAGTGCCAAGGTAATAAAGATGGCGCTGCCAACAATGATGGCTTCGCGCCAGCTCATTGTCGCCAATACTAATAAAACCACGGCAAGCGTTGCAAATAATAATTTACCAATTAGTTTATTGGATTTTTTTTCAGCAGTGATGCCATAGTTGCGAGTTTCCGTCACTAAGACTGAATCGGGGATGAGTCTATTTTGCAGTGCGATTAAGTGCTCACTAACCGCATTGGTAATATCAACGGCATTGGTTCCGGGCTGCTTAGCGATCACTAAGGTAACCGCTTTTTGGCCCGTAGGATTTTCAGGGGTCTTTATCAAGACATAATTACTTGGACTATCGGCTTGTAATTTGATGTTTGCGATATCGGATAAATAAACTAATCCTTGCTGATTGTTTTTTTGCTCAATATTTGACGGGCTGCGAGCGATAACGAGATTTTTCAGATCGTCGACGGAGTTAAGAAAAGCGCCTGCACGTAATTTAATAACCTGATTGTTTTTTATAATGGGGCTTAATTGACCACCGACATTAGCATTTTGTATGCGCTGGCTAATATCAGCAAAGGTAATGCCATGGCCATTCATGCGGGTGCTATCAAGGGTAATAGTGAGTACTGACCTATGCTCACCTAAAGTGTAAATGTCACGAGTGCCTGGGATGGTTTTTAGTTCTGTCTCTAAGCTATGGGCGATACGAGTGAGGTCTTCATAGCTCAATGACTGTGGGTTACTAGAGGGACTACTAGAGAGGCCATCAAAGAGCTTGGCCGATAACGTTAGAGCCATAATGGGAACATCGTCAATGCCCATCGGTTTGATTATTGGGGCAGGAATATTAAGCCCTTGAGGCAGCCAGTCGCGGTTAGATTCAATCTGGTTGTTAAGGTTAACGATGGCTTCTTGCCGAGGAATACCCACTTCAAAAGCAACGGTCAGAATCGCTTGGCCTGGGCTACTAATAGAAAAAATATCATCTACACCGGCTAATTCTGCTAAGACTTGCTGTGCAGGAATGGCAATTAATTGTTCGACTTCTTTTGCACTAGCACCTGGGTAGCTAATGAAAATATTGGCGAAGGTGACATCAATTTGCGGCTCTTCTTCTTTTGGTGTTACCGCAATTGCAAAGAAGCCCAGTAATAGGGCAGCTAAAGCCAGAAGAGGAGTCAGGGCTGAATTTTGAAAACTGGCGGCGAGGCGTCCAGAAATGCCATGATTTGTATCGTGTTTGTTATTCATTATTCTGCCACCACTTTCACCACGTGAGCCGCTGAAGACTTAGCGGTTGCTTTTATCGCGATTAACGCATCAATAGCAACCTGTTCTCCCACTTCTAAGCCCGATAATATACGCACATGGTTGTCTCGCTGGACTTGCCCTAAGCGAACATAGCGCAATTTAAATGCATCTTGATGCTTTATATAAATACTTGCGACTTCACCTTGCTGAATAACGGCTGATGTTGGTAAAAAAATACCTTGCTGAGCAGCGCTGGGTAATTGTACTTGCACCCAAGTGCCCGGTATTAAAGCATTTTCTTCTTCTGTTTCTGCAAGGTTAATACGGGCTCGAATGCTGCTATAGCGGTTATTGGCATAAGGAAAAAGCGTTAGCTGAGTACCTTGGTAGCGTTTACCGTGGGCTAAAATTTGAATGCTTTCATCTTGCTTAGATAAGTTCGATGCGAGGCTTTGTGGGACATCCACAACCGCGCGTAATGGTTGCAAGGCGAACCCTGTCATCAACGGTTGGCCTGGGTTAACGAGCTCGCCAATTTGTATAAAACGTTTGCGCACAATACCTGAATAGGGGGCAGTAATACGAGTATAAGAGACTTGTTCCATTGCTTGTTTAACAAAGGCTTCTGCTGCTGATACCGCGGCTTTGGAGCTATCGGCACGAGCTAAGCTGCTATCAAATTCTCCTTGCGATAAGGTCCTTTTAGTTAACAAAGAGCGATTACGTTTGAGGATAGTTTGGGCATCGCTATTGAGCGCTTGAGCTTGTGCAAGGGCTGCTTTTGCTTGGCTTAATGCTGCTTTCTGCTGGCTGCTATTAATAAGAATCAGTAGTTGCCCAGCTTCGACCTTGTCATTGACATCGAAATTGACCTTTTCGATAATGCCTTGGGTCTGTGCCGAGAGGGTACTTTGCTTGATCGCTTCAAGCTTAGCTTCCAGAGTAATGTAGTTGGGGCGTGATTCAAGTTGAGTTAACAATGTACCAGTCTGAGAGGGTTCTGATTGAGAATTGGCATTGAGAGAGGTAAGGTTAAAGACCATAGCTGCTGTAATGAGCAGTATTAGATTGGCTGACATGATAAGTCTCTCTGTAAAATTTTAAAATCAAGGTTGCTAATTACTATATTCAAATATAGGAATATAGTAAAGCACTGTTATCCTTCGTGATACTCTAAATTGCAGTAGCATAAATATTACAAGCGCTCAGCGCGTTGAATTTCCTTGTGTCATAAGTGAGTCTATCGATTGTGTCTAAAACTGGAATAAACTGTTGAGCATTGGCTGCTAGCGCCCATTTTATTAATGGATTAACTTTTCCCGACTCTATGGCACGCATTTAGGGTATCTGACTTATCAACATGCAAATATCGATAAGTCTGTTCTATTTTAAACCGCTAATCAGATATTTAGATATTTTTTATACTGTCGAAATTGATCGAGAGTAATTTCATGAAAACATCTTTAACTTCCCGCTATTTAGCATTGTTTATTATGCTGGCTTTGACCAGTGTCTTTTCTGTACAGGTCATACAATATGATCAAGCGTATCTTTATGGTGAAAACCAACTGATGGAGTATGTTCAAATATTACTATTGTTAGTCGTAGGTATTGTTTTTTGGCTGACCGCAGCGGAGAGGAATTGGAATATCGTCAAGGCGTCATTTGCTAGCTTGAGTTTATTAGCCTATTTGGGCGCGGCATTAAGTTTCAGCTTTATTTTACGGGAGATGAGTATTAAGCAGTCTCATATTGATTGGTTAATATATTTTGTTGATGGCCAAGGTTTTAAAATAATCATGGCGATGGTTTGGCTGCCTCTATTGTATAAAGCGTTTCAATTCAGGAATGAATATATTGAAATTGCGAAGAAAGCTATTCTTTCTCCGACGGCTTTATTCTTTATGGCCGCCGTTGTTTTTTTGGCCAGTGGTGGATTATTTGATAAAGAAATTATTGTTGTAGAATATTTCCGTTTTTATGAAGAAATTTTAGAAATGAATGGTTATGGCTTTATGCTGCTAGGGGCATTATCTTTTCGTCGTGATATGGTGTTGGCAGTTTGTAATCATGAAAAGAGTGTATTGCACTCTTTAGATAATAATGAAATAGACAATAATACTCTAGCCATTACTCTAAAGAGTCCGGTTACCGCCACTATTCGTTAGACCAATAACTAAGCTATCAGTCGTTCTTGATCCGCCATTATCCTTTGTTGTTGCGCAGAAGCCAAACCGACAACGTTGCCTAAAATAATCAGGCCAGGTGTCAGGTGTTTCATCTCTTCAGCCATAGCCGGTAAGCTGGCGAGAGTACCCAGCTGCGATACCTGGTTTTTACGAGTGCCTTGGCAAATGATAGCGACTTCAGTCTCAGGGTGATGGCCCTGATCAATTAAATGTGCGCTGATTGCCGCTGCTTGATTCATGCCCATGTAGAAAACCTGAGTTTGATTTTCTTTATCAGTATGAGAAGGATCAAATTCGCCAAAACTAGAATGCCCACTGTGCAGCAATAATGAGTTGCCATAACCACGGTGAGTCAGTGGAATATTACAACTAGCGGCGCAACCCGCTGCGGCTGTAATGCCAGGAATAACACTGGTTTCTACGTTCCGTTGTTGCAAGTATTCCAATTCTTCGCCGCCGCGGCCAAAGATAAAAGGATCTCCGCCTTTAAGACGCACTACATTTTTATGTTGTAACGACATTTTATATAAAAATTCATTAATTTCTTCCTGCTTCATCTTATGCGCGCCGCAGCGCTTACCAACATTAAAGCGCTTACAGTTTTTAGGGATCATCGCTAAAATTTCTTCAGAAATTAGCGCGTCATATAAAATAACGTCTGCATTTTGAATGGCCTTCAACGCTTTAAGAGTTAGCAGCTCTGGGTCGCCAGGGCCTGCACCGACTAAAATAACCTGTGAATCATTCATAATTATTTATTCTCTTTATTCTCTTTATTTCTAATTGACGCATTCTAATTCTGTCGCAAGCTCTTGTGCTGGCACGGAAAACTGTTCGATTAATGATGTTAATTCGGGAACGCATGAACCGCAGTTGGTTCCGCATTTCAATTGCGCACCTAATTCATCTGTATTTTTAATGCCTGTTTCGATGGCCGCTTTAATTTGTTTATCGCCAATCTGAAAACACGAGCAAATGATGGTGCCTGGATCGCTGGCGGCATTCCCCTCACGACCCGCAAGTAAAGCACGACGTTGGAAATCGGTGAGTGTTTGGCTATTAAATATTTGGCTTAACCAACGACGGTTGGGCAAATCAAACTTTGGGCTAACAAACAATGACGCAAGTAAGCGGTTATCTTTTACAATAGCAATGCGATGAGTACCGCTGCGGGCGTCGGTGAAAATGAGCGCTTCGCCATCCGGTAATAAACGCTTTAACGCTTGATAGCCCGAGGCAATATCCTGCTTCCCCGAGAGTTCATAATAATGTCCTTGAGGGCTATCTAAATTTCGAGAGCTATTAATATTCTCTTCCGTACCTTCTTGAATGTTAAACGGTACATGTGCCCAATAATCACAAATTGCAGAAAGCTCTGTAGGTTGATCGGCTAATATCAAAAAACCAAACCACTTTGATGGGTATTTTTTAATCGCGACCGGTGTATGTTTATTTTCCGGCTGGCCTGAAATGGGGCAGGTAATGGAATTAACTAAAACTCCCATTCTTCCCTTACTGGCAAACTCACTGGTCCAATGCATGGGCACAAATATATTGCCGTGGGTTTGTGATTTTGTCACTTTGACCCGTACAATAATTTCACCATTATCATTATTAATGATGGCAAGGTCATCTTGTTGTAGATGATTGGCAATAGCATCTTCTGGATGAATATCAACAAAAGGTTCAGGGGTATGCTGCAATAATCTATCAGTTTTACCAGTACGGGTCATGGTATGCCATTGATCACGAATGCGTCCTGTATTCATAATAAAAGGCAATGCATGGGTTGTTTTCGCGACGGGTAAGCGAGAATTTATGCCAACAAATTGTGCGCGTTGGTTTTCGGTAAAAAATTTGCCATCGGCAAAAAATCGTTCACGCCCCATGGGATAATCTTTATTTACTGGCCACTGGACGGGCTGCAGATCGTTATATTCTTTTTCGTTTAAACCCGCCAAGTTCGATATATCAAAGTCGCGCACGGGAAAATCATCATAACCATTTTCAAAAGCAGAAAGCCCAGCATGTTCGTTAAATATTTGATAAGGGTGTTGATAATTAAACTCGGCGCTATGTCCTAGTCTCTGTGCCACTTGAGTGATGATCCACCAATCAGGCTTTGCATTGCCTATCGCAGGCATAAAATTACGCTGCCGAGAAATACGACGCTCAGAGTTTGTCACTGTGCCATTTTTCTCACCCCAACTGGCGGCAGGTAAAAGAATATCAGCAACGTTAGTGGTATCCGTTTTTTCCAAACAATCGGATACCACCACCATTTCACATTTTAATAGAGCAGCTTTTAAACGATCCGCTTCCGGCATACTGACTAAGGGGTTAGTCGACATAATCCAGATAAATTTTATTTCACCGCGCTCAACAGCATCGAACATCTCAACCGCTTTTAAACCATGTTCTGTGGCGATATTAGGTGCATTCCAATAACGAGCTACGCGATCAATGTCTTCCGTTTTTTCAAAATGCATGTGACAGGCGAGTTGGTTGGATAACCCCCCGACCTCACGTCCCCCCATGGCATTAGGTTGGCCAGTAATTGAAAACGGGCCAGCACCTGGAGTGCCTATTCTGCCCGTGGCTAAATGGCAGTTGATAATGGCGTTGCACTTATCAGTACCAGAAGAACTTTGGTTGATACCTTGGGAATAAAAACTGAGTGTTTTTTCGGTCTTGCTGTACCAGCTAAAGAACTGCGCAATGTCCACTTCTGGAATGCCACACACTTTTGCGATATCAGCCAAGCTAAATTCTCTGGAGTTATCTTCTTTAACGTCGGTACTATCTAGTTTTGCTTGTTGCACGGCATTATCAAAACCATCGGTATGTTGTGCAATAAACTCTTGATCACAATGGCCATTATTCGCCAAGTAAGTTAATAGTGCATTGAACAAATAGGCATCGCTGCCAGAGCTAATGGGTAAATGTAAATCGGCAATATCACAGCTAGCGGTCTTGCGCGGATCGATTAATACGACTTTCAAGTTTGGGTTATTCTTTTTTGCCGCTACCATGCGTTGATAAAGAACAGGATGCGCCCACGCAGGATTCGACCCTATTAAAATTAATAAATCCGTTGCTTCAATGTCGTCATAACAAATAGGTACGGTATCACTACCAAATGCGCGCTTATAAGCTGATACCGCAGATGACATGCATAAGCGAGAGTTGGTATCCATATTGGCACTACCAATAAAGCCTTTCATAAGCTTATTGGCGACATAATAATCTTCGGTTAAAAGCTGGCCTGAACCATAAAATGCAACGGCATCAGGGCCGTGGTCTTTAATAACTTGCTGAATTTTATTGGCAACGGTTGTTAATGCAGTTTCCCAATCACTGTCTTGGCCATGAACTTTCGGTTTCAGGAGTCTTCCTTGAATTGACAGTGTTTCGTGCAGTGATGAACCTTTAACGCACAGTTTACCGAAGCTGCTAGGGTGAGATGCAAGTCCTGATACTTCAGAAAGATCTTTTGGCATTTGTACGCCACAGCCGACACCACAGTATGGGCAGGTCGTATGGCAAGTAGTATTCTGCGGCGAGTTCATAGTGTATCTCATTTGATCAGCTAACTAATTATGTTGTAGCTCTATTCAAGAAGAGTGCCAGAGTGGTCATTATGGCTAAATCGAAATAGAAAGCTTCGTCAACGTGGTGTCAATAACTAAAAAACGCCACACACCCGATGGATGTGTGGCAAAACCCATTCAGTATGATAAATATTATGGCTCATATAAAAATACTAAGAGGTCATTAAACTTTCATAAAAGAGTGGGTAAAGCTTGACTGAAGAAGGGTTGCACCTAAGTGGTGCAGTCAGTCAATTATGGTGCGTAGTTTTGGCAAAATTGGTGCGCTCTAGAAAGAGCGCGGTCATTTTGCCAAAGTACGAAAGTTAGGATGAATATGTGTCGGGCCAAAGGCTTTGATTAATACATGAGCTAATAGACGAGCTATCAGCTGTCACAGAAAGCTTGACCAAAGATCAGTTCTTGCCTGATGGCTTCGATGTTTTGCGCTTGCTGTAATAATTCAAAATACCACTGACTATCGGCGACGTCGCCGTAGAGAACAGCTCCCACAACTTTGTGGTCACTGATTAGGATTTTTTTGTAGATAGAGCGCTCAAAATCATTAAATTCTAGCGTCTCGCACTCTAGGTCAGTTTCTTCAATATTGATGATGCCCATTGAGTGCACATCAATGCCACTGACTTTTAATTTGGTGGCGAATAGTTCTTCGAAATAAACGGGAACTTCTTCATCTTCTCTCAGCGTTAACAGCTTTGCTAATACGCGAGCTTGGTTCCATATTGGGGCAACTAGACCGTAGGTATTGCCTTCAAATTCGCAGCACTCACCTAAAGCATAGATATCGTCATTGGACGTTTGTAGTTTAGCATCGACACAGATGCCTTTTTCAACAACCAGCCCGCTTTCTTGTGCCAATCTGGTATAGGGTACAATACCTGTAGCGAAGATAACAAGGTCTGTTTCCAGTTTGTCGCCATTGTCTAACTCTACTGCGCAGACTTTGTTGTTCTCAATAGACGTTGCATGTAAGGCGATGGGGCCGTGGCCTGTCGCAATATTAATACCGCGTTTTGAAAGTTCTTTGATCAACAGTTCAGAGGCTTTGCTATCAATTTGGCGATTCATCAATACATCACGTCGATGCAATAGGGTGACATCCATCCCTTGTTTCACTAAACCGACCGCTGCTTCTATGCCGAGTAAACCCGCGCCAATAACGACCGCTTTTTTATAGCGGCTGGTGACCTGTTGCATAAAATCGACATCAATCAGCTTACGAAATCCCATAACACCTTCAAGCACGTCGGGCATTCGAGTACCCGGCATGGGAGGAATAAAGGCATGAGAGCCAGTGGCGAAAATGAGTTTATCGTAGTTAAGCTGTACACCGTTGTCACAGCTTAGTGACTGGTTTTGGCTGTCGACTTTGATGACTCTATGATCTAATAAAACCTTAATGTTTCGTTCTTTATACCAGTCATCATCGCAAGGGGTAATGCTTTGTAGATCGGTTTCTTGGGCTAATAACGAAGACAACATAATTCGATTGTAGTGGGGCACATTTTCAGCGCTTAAAACAGTAATAAAGTAATCGCTCTGATGGCCCAGCTCTTTTAATAACTGCATGGTGGCTAGTCCATTACCTATGATCACTAACTGCTTTTTCATTACTATTACCTACAACGATGGGTATATTTAAATACATAACTAAATGTTTAATGGTGACTAAAGTTGCTGCATAAACAGAAACAGAGCATGAGGATAGCCTTATACTCTGTTTTAAGGTGAGTTGTTAGTAATTCAGTTCATTTATGGCTGATTTAAAAACCGCTATTAGAACTTCACTTCACCCCATACCCATAGCTTATCAGCATCAGTACCTGCATCTCCAGCAGAATACTGGGCAAGCTTGATACCAGCACTGAAGTTTTTATCAAATTTCTTTGCAGCCAGTAGGTTAATTTCGCTACCTAGATCATCACCGCCTTTGTCAGAACTGAAATCGTGGTACATGGCTAAGAGCTTAATACCGGCAACTTTCGTAACGACTTTTGCATAGGTATCGACTAAGCCATTCTTTGCAGTAGAAGCATTGGTGCTTAAAAACTTATCCGCCCAACCGTTGAATGCATGCTTAGTGGCCAAAGGCGTTTCGAAAGCATAATCGCCATCACCGCCTAAAACTTCCATACCGGCTAATAATGAGATTCCAGAAACTTTTACGCCACCTTCAACGAAAGTATAATTAGCATCGTTATCTTTAGCACTTGATGCACCAGAGTTTTGTGTTTGAGTCGCGTATTCTGCAGCATAAAGAAGGTCTACATTACTCGCGCTAGTTTTAGCCTTAAAGCTCAAACCAAAAGTATCATGAGTCTGCTCATTATCTGTGCTTTTATCTTTTAATAAATAAGCATAAGTAACAACCTTGCCTGCAGGGGTGTTATAGCCCAGGTTTAATAAATGGTTGTCTGTTTCTTTATCGTTAAAGAAAATGTCATTTACTTGATTCATGTAAACATAAGTTGCGTTTAAATCTTTAATTGCGGTTAAATCAATACGCACTGCGTCATAAGTTTGCTCATTCTGACGCCAACCTACGTTGCCAACAAAGCGGGCGTTATCAAAAATGATACGTTGACGACCTAAAGTTGCACCAAATTCATCAGATTTATAACTAATTTGTGCACGGTTGATATCACCGGTTGCAGGATCGGCAACAACCGATTTGGTTTTATCATCGGAGCCAAAATCGGTTTTAGAATTGTATTCATTTTGAAGTGCAGTAACGTGGTCATATTCAGCTAATACTTTAAATCCATTTACATTAGCCGTTTCATAACCTAAGCGTGTGCGTGCGGTCATTGCGACTGCATCATCTTTCAAGTTATCTTCTTGTACGCCTTCGTAACGCACACGTAACTCAGCAATAATATCGCCTTCTTTGACAAATTCAGTAAATGATTGTGCTTGAGCTGGCACCGCCACCGTTAATAGCGCTGTGCTGATCGCGCTGGCTAATAGTGCCTTTGTCGTAACTCGATTTTGTTTTATATTCATCATTGGTAACTCCTGTTACTTAAGTTTTTCGCAAAGTTTATATTGATTTTTAAATATATTACGTTTTATTCGTTTTTTATTAACATTAATATACTTAAGCAATTTCTTTTTTATTCTTAAATTGCTCATTATTTATTTTCTTATTTTTCAGTAAGGGTTCTACTTTACGTTGTTTTTCGTAAAGGAAACTTAATACTTTTTGTCGATACTGGTTGTATTTCGGATCATCTGCAAGCTCAATACGATCACGAGGTCGTGGTAAATCAATTTCTAAAATCTCACCGACGGTGGCAGAGGGTCCGTTGGTCATCATTACAATGCGGTCGGATAATAAAACCGCCTCATCTACGTCGTGAGTGATCATGATAATGGTATTGCCCAAATCTTTTTGAATCTCCATCACTGAATCTTGTAAATGTGCACGGGTTAATGCGTCTAAAGCACCAAAAGGTTCATCCATTAATAAAACCTTAGGTTCCATGGCTAACGCGCGCGCGATGCCCACACGTTGTTTCATACCCCCCGATATTTCATCTGGACGTTTATCCATGGCATGTCCCATGTGTACTAAATTTAGGTTATGTTCGATCCACGCTCTCATCTCTGCTTTGCTTTTACTTTTATCGAATACCGTTTTAACCGCAAGTTCAACATTTTCATAAGCTGTTAGCCAAGGGAGTAGCGAGTGATTTTGAAAAACAACGGCTCGTTCAGGCCCTGGTTCGTTAACTTCTTTGCCTTCTAATACTGCGCCACCTTCTGTTGCTTGTAATAAACCCGCGACGATATTGAGCACGGTTGATTTCCCGCAACCTGAATGCCCAATGAGTGAGATCATTTCACCTTTTGCAATTTTCAAATTGACATCGGTCAAGGCCCTATAGGCCCCTTTGGGCGTAGGGAATTCGATGCCTACACCGGTGAGTTCTAAAAGGGGACTGTTTGATCGATCTATTCCTGTGCTATCTATTACGTTGCTATCTGTGATTTTATTCATGTTTATACTCTCTCAAATTCGATTGATTCTGTGATCTTTAACTAGCGTAATAATGCTTGCTTATCCCAAGAGAAAAACTTTTGCAGCATTAACATAATGCGGTCTAATAAAAATCCAATCATACCAATAACCAATACCGCTACCATGATGCGACCTAATGAACTGGAACTGCCGTTTTGAAACTCATCCCATACGAACTTTCCTAGACCTGGATTTTGTGCCAGCATTTCTGCCGCAATTAAAACCATCCAAGCAATGCCTAAGGATAAGCGTAAGCCGGTAAAAACCATCGGGATAGCGGAAGGAATCACGACTTTAAATACATGAGTCATGGGTTTGAGACGCAGCACTTTACTGACGTTGAGTAAATCCTGGCTTATTGACGCCGTGCCGACGGCGGTATTAATGACTGTTGGCCATATTGAACAGACCAGCACAGTAATAACCGAGGTTACAAAAGATTTGGCAAATAACGGATCGTCGCTGGTATAAACCGCACTCACCACCATAGTCACTAACGGTAACCAGGCTAAAGGAGAAACAGGTTTGAAGAGTTGAATAATAGGATTTGCGGCGGCGTAAAGGTTTTTACTTAAACCAATCATAATACCGAATGGAATCGCGATAATAGACGCTAAAATAAAGCCCGTCAGTACGGTAATTAAACTGGTAAACGTCTGATCGATAAACGTTGGTTTGCCGGTATAGTCACGAATTCTCATGACATAGTTTGGATCTTGTGCCAAGCGTTCTAGATTTCTATCTTCTTGACGCTGATAAAAGGCAACTTCTCTTTTACGCTCATTATTATGCTCAGTCATGAGTGATTGAAACTGCTCAAACGCTTGAGTTGGACCAGGAAATTTACCCAACGAAGTATCAATGTTTTGTGCCACTGTACCCCATATTAGTAAGAAAAATAATATACCGGCTACGGGTAGCATGACGGCTTTAATAGCTTCTTGCATCCAAACGGGCATTACCTCGTCTGTTATGTTGCCACTCCAGTTAAATACATTACGGGGTAGGCTTGTAATTTTATTTCTCATAAAAACCTCAACTTTGTACGTTTGCCGCACGGACTCTTTATTAAATAACTATTCATTTGATAAGTTCTTCTAGTTTGATTTTTAAACTAGAAGAACAGACAATTTTATTATTGAGTTCTTACTATTTTCACATCATTTAAATCATCATCGATTTAAAGCTTATCTTTTCCTTTTAGACCAATGCTGAACTTTTCTAAGTAAGCATTTGGCTGACTGCCGTCATAAACGATATTGTCGATAAAGTGCTTTTGTGGTGAGCGGAAACCTGATTCAGTAATAAAATCAGGGAAGTCTTTTGCTTTCACTTTACCCTCTGCAATCAGTTCTTTCGCAGCGATGGCATAGATATCAGGGCGATAAACTTTCTTGGCTAAGTCTTTATACCAATCATCCGCTTTTGGCTCAGATATCTGACCCCAGCGACGCATTTGAGTCAGATACCAGATAGCGTCTGAGTAGTAAGGGAAGGTTGCGTTATAGCGGAAGAATACGTTGAAGTCAGGCACGTCACGTTTATCGCCTTTTTCATATTCGAAAGTACCGGTCATGGAGTTTGCAATGACATCATAATCCGCGCCTACATAATTGCTCCTGGATAAAATCTCTACCGCTTCTGGGCGATTAGCATTATTGTTTGCATCCAACCATTGGGCTGCACGAATCATCGCTTTAACAACACGGATATGAGTGTTTGGATTTTCATCTGCCCATTTTTGGCTAACACCAAATACTTTTTCTGGGTTGTTTTTCCAGATTTCATAATCGGTAACAACCGGTACGCCAATGCCTTTAAATACGGCTTGCTGGTTCCAAGGTTCACCGACGCAATAACCATCGATTGTTCCCGCTTCCATCGTCGCTGGCATTTGCGGTGGAGGTGTTACTGATAATAATGCATCCGCATTGATTTGACCTGAGGTATCCCCTTTATGCGGTGCGTAATAACCCGGGTGAATACCGCCCGCGGCTAACCAATAGCGTAATTCATAATTGTGAGTCGATACTGGGAAAACCATACCCATTTTAAAAGGTTTGCCCGCATTCTTATAGCTTTCGATAACGGGTTTTAATGAATCGGCTTTAATAGGGTGAACCGGTTTTCCATCTATATGAGGAATATTTTTCTTCATCTCTTTCCAAACACTATTAGAAACCGTAATCGCGTTACCGTTTAAATCCATGCTGAAGGCGGTAATAATATCGGCTTGAGTGCCATAACCCATAGTCGCGCCTAAAGGCTGACCTGCTAGCATGTGTGCACCATCAAGTTGGCCGTCGATGACGCGGTCTAATAAAACTTTCCAGTTTGCTTGAGCTTCTAAGGTGACATAAAGACCTTCGTCTTCAAAAAAACGTTTTTCATAAGCGATGGCAAGAGGTGCCATGTCGGTTAGCTTAATAAAACCAATCTTCAGCTCTTCTTTTTCGGCATAACCGACTTTAGCAAAGGCGTTAGTAGCGGTTAAAGAGGATAGGGTCAATGCTGCCGCGGCAATCACTAAGGAACTCTTTAATATTGAGCGACGAATCGTCTTCAGTTTGAATGCATTGTCTTTAAGCATGATGCTTCCTTTCTAGTCTTTAAGTTTAAATAGTCTTTAAATTTAATTTTTTAAGTGTTTAAAACAAATCGTAAGCAAAAAAAAACGCAAATTAATACTCTATTCATTATTGAATAAAGCATTGATTTGCGTCTTTGCAGTTCAATCGTGCTTTAACTTCTAACCGCCTTTGGTTTGAAGTTCATAACCATAAGTAGCGAGAATTGTGCCAAAAAATTAAATAAACACGATATAAAAATAATTATTGTTAAAATTAATGAAAATGGTTGGTGACGGTGCATAAAAAATAGAAAATAAAAGAAATTGTTAAATATTGGTGCAGTAATTATGGTAAAAATGCGCTGCGGAAAAAGTGCATCATTTAAAATAGGAATAAAAAAAGAGTCGCGAAGGTGATTGTTAATAATGGCAGAGTCGCCATGTTATACATTATGACTTTTTTAGTGCGTAAAAGAAAAAGGTGCACCAGAGTGTGCACCTTGATAGTCATTCTAAATAATAGCAAGGTGTTCGTTATCAAAGTCGTCTAGCGGCATGGTGACATCGACGAGCGCCTGACGATAAATGTCTGGGCGATAACAGCTTGCCACCAGTTCATCACAATCGATGTTATCCGGTAGCCAGTGCCAGCGTTTCATTTGTTCACAAATAAGTTGGCCATGAGACAACCAGGGGAAATTCGCCATCAAACGATTAAAAACCAGCAGGCTGGGCGCTTTGCTTTGAGCTTGATTATGATCAAAGATATATTCTCCTGTGATAGCCGGAATTAAGCATTCCAGATTGATTAACGGTGAGTTAAGAGACAAATGCTGCTCTAAAAGCGGTAGGGCCTCTTCTGCGTAAAGTTCGAGCCAATGACATGCTTGGTAAAGGGCGCGGATTAACGCATTATGAGTATTGGGATTTTCTTCAGCCCATTCCAGTGTTACTCCCAGAACTTTTTCTGGTGCATTCTTCCAGATATCCATACTGGTTAATAAGCAGTGTCCGTGGCCTTGTAAAATGGCCACTGAATTCCAAGGTGCGCCGGCAAAAAAACCATCAATATGCTGCAGCTTTAAATTATCAACCATCTGTGATGGTGGCAGCACAACCAGGTCTATGTCTTTATCGGGATCAATGTCGGCGCTGGCAAGCCAGTATCGTAACTGCAGATTGTGGCAAGAATAAGGATACACAGTAGCAAATACTAGTACAGGTAAACCTTCACGCTTACGCTGTTCTATCAAGTGTTTCATGGTTGTTGCTTGATCAAACTCAGAAGTATTGAGGTCAAATAATGCCGTATGTAAGGCATTGGAGACGGTTAAGGCATTACCATTTAACCCCAAAGAAAATGCGGTAATAAGCGGCTTCTTTATACCCCCCAAGCCGATACTGCTGGCGAGTAACATAGGGGCGAGCATGTGGGCACCATCTAGGTGACCGACGATAACTTTGTCGCGAATATTTGACCAAGAGACTTCTTGTTGCAGTTCAACCTCGAGGCCTTCGTGAGCAAAAAAGCCCTTTTCTTGGGCAACTAATAACGGTAAGCAATCACTTAATGGCATATAGCCCAGTTTTAGTGCTTTTTTCTCAACTTTCGCACCATTCATGCGCGTCTCCAATAGGGGTCTTTTCATCAATTAAAGGGTTAGCAATTCCATCACCGAAAGAATGTTTTGCGCAACATCGACTAGGGGTTTACTTTGATCCATCGCCATCTTTCGCATAGCATGATAAGCCTGCTCTTCATCTAAACCTTTAGTTTTCATTAACAGCCCTTTGGCTTTATCAATGATTTTTCGATCGGCAAGTTGATCACGGGTTTGCTTTAACTCTTTGCGTAGCGCTTGGTATTCTCTAAAGCGTGCAATGGCAACATCCAAAATGGGTTTAACTCGGTGAGGATTCAAACCGTCAACAATATAAGCGCTAACCCCTGCCTGAATAGCTTTGGTTATGATTTTGCTATCTCCTTCTTCGGAAAACATAATCACAGGTTTGGGGTTATGTTGATTAAGCACCGTCATACTTTCTAGCGTATCGCGGTCGGGAGACTCAAGATCCATGATGATAATATCGGGCTGGTGAATCTCAACATTTTTAATTAAACCTTGGGCGCTTTCTAGACGGCAAACCACAATTAACCCTTGATCAAGCAGCGCTTGTTCTAATATTGCGGATCGGGTCGGGGTATCATCGACCAACATAACTCTAGCGGGTTTCATTAATTATTAATGCTCTTTAACACGGTAACCCCCAATATCGAGCAATTATTAGGCCATTAGCCCTTAAAATAGAAGGAAAGTGAACACATTATGGCTGAGCTATTTAAAGACAATTTGTCGTTAGAGAAAATATCGACTTTAGCATCAAGCATTGCGGAGCAGGGTGCTCAGTATAATATTAGCTTTGATGAAGATTACTTTCAGCAACAGCTAACCGAATGTTGCCTTGCCCAGAGCGAAAAGCAGTGGCAGGGGTTGTCGTTAATGCAAAGGCTCAGAGCCGCCGCTAGAGCTTTGTATTTGACAATGCCACAACAAGAGGGCGCTGATGTTGTTGTGGACGCATTGCAGGGCAATGACCAATTATCATCTTGGTTGTCTCTGGTCTGCTGTGAATACATTGCTATCCATCAAAACTTGAACCTGGAACAAGGGCTAAAGTATCTGCAGAAAATGACTGAGTTCTTCAGTGCAGAGTTTGCTATTCGTCATTTTATTATTAAACGCCCAAAAGAGACGTTAGCCATTTTAACGACTTGGTTAGAACATGATAATCATCATGTACGTCGTTTGATTTCAGAGGGTACTCGACCGCGCTTGCCTTGGGGGATGCGCTTATCGATTTTCATTGATCAGCCCGAATTAGTAATGCCGTTACTGCTGGCTTTGCGTAATGATGATGCAGAATATGTGCGGCGCTCAGTTGCTAACCACCTGAATGACATTGCCAAAGATCATCCACAGCTGATCATTACAACCGCTCAGCAATGGTTAGCCGACGAAGCGTTGGCATCACTTAATAGCGTGCAGCGCAAGCAACGGGTAAAATTAATTCGCCATGCCTGTAGGACTTTATTCAAACAAGGAGAGCCTGCGGTAATGGCGTTGTTTGGCTATCAGCCTGCACATGATGTGAATTGTCATTTATCAAGCGATCAGTTAATGGTGCCTTTTGGGGGCCACTTCGAATTTGAAATGACGTTGGAAAAAAATACGACACACGCCAGCCAACTGATGGTGGATTATGTGATGCACTTTCAAAAAGCCAACGGTAAACAAGCCCCTAAGGTTTTCAAATGGTTGGATAGAAGCTTAACTGATACAACACTTGAGAAAATATCGCGGAAGCACTCGTTTAAAAAGATCAGCACCCGAAAATATTATCCGGGTACACACCGCTTAGAGGTGATGGTTAATGGCATAATAAAAGCCCAAATAGAATTTGAGTTGTTGGCAGATAGTGAAAGCTAGTGCGTATTTTGGCTCAGAAATGCTTACTCAATACATTCATCGTTATCTCTCAAAAATAGACTAGATTTAATAGACTAGATTTAACAGAATAGATTTAATAAATTAGATGTAATTTTTTACTCAGGAGCCCGTTAAAAATGAGAACGATTGTTAAACAGCCCAAGCTATTGATCGGTTTGGGTCTTTTAATTGTGCTTTTAGTAACAGTGTCAGGGTGGTTCTATGGGAGCGTTAATACCGCTGATCAGCAGTCCCAGACTATTCAGCAAGCACAAGGAACTGAACATGCTAAGGGTATCAGCCATAAAACTCCTAGCCAGAGCCAAGCAGTTAGCGGTAATAGAGCTATAAGCCATGAAGATAGGTTATCGCAAGAGATGAAGCAGGCGATAAGGGATCAATTATTATTTCATGGCCCCGTAGAGGTTATTAAACACCCCGATGGCAGTATTGAGCTACCATCGAATGGACGTTTCACACAAATGCCTGTTGCGGTAGAAATGCCTGATGGCAGTATTCAAATTAAAGAATATTCAGTACTTCCAGAGTGAACCTTATTAAAATATGCTTTGTACATATTCCTAAAATCTCCTGACATAATATAACGAAGTATTACCTAGCTTAACGGCATTATTTCAAATTTGAGCTTAACTTTTATGATGAGCAGATTTGTCTGTAGGGTAATATTATGCGTTTGAGTTTAATTCTAATTTTATTTACTGGTTTGTTGTTAAGTCCACTTAGTTTTTCTGCCGCATGTCCAGAATCCAGTGAGACTATCACTGCTGGTAATGGTAACTGTACAATCACGGGCTCAGAATCAACCATACAGGTCAATTTTAACAGCGGATTTGCTGATGCAGCGGCCATTGCCGCAGTCGGTGGTAATGCTGGAACCAGTGTGGGGGCGCAGCGTAAACTTTCTTTTATTAAGGCCGCTGAAATATTGGCTGAACAACTTGTTTCTAGCCAGACTATTATTGTCGATGCCGCCTTTGCAGCACTCCTGTGTAATTCATCATCTGCAGTCTTAGGCAGTGCGGGGGCCGCAGCAAGCTTAGCCAATGTAGATCCTATGCCAGCCGCCGCGGAATATAATACTTTTTATCCTGTAGGGTTAATCAATAGTTTGGGAAGTACTGATTACCGAAGCAATTTATCAGACATCAACTCAGAATTTAATTCAAACATCGGTAACTCAGGGTGCTTAGAAAACAGTAATGGTTGGTATTACGGTTTTGATGCTGCTCCCGATAACTATATTGGCTTCACCACGGTTTTATTGCACGAAATGACCCATGGGGTAGGCTTTGCAAGTTTGGTTAATGCCTCTAGTGGGGCTAAACCAGGCGGGTTGGATGACGTTTTTTCTAATCATTTATATTCAAAGTCTGACGCTGCAACTTGGTCAAATGCTGGTGGGTTAAGTGACGAACAGCGTGCGGCTTCTGCGATCAGCAATACGGATTTGCTATGGCATGGTTCTAATGTGAATACTCAAGCAGTAGATCTGCTAACGGCGGGTTATGATGATGCTGACATGTCTAACTCATTCACATCCGGCGACAGAGTGCAGATGTATGCTCCAGATCCTGTCGAGGGTGGAAGTTCTGTTTCTCATTTTGATACAGCGGCTTCTCCCAATGAAATCATGGAGCCACAATATACTGAAGGCCAATTAAACTTAGGCTTGGCTCTCTATTTATTGAAAGATATCGGTTGGGATATCGTTGTTCCTTCTAGCACAACCATTGAAGTAAATGGCTCGGCCCATAGTAATGGTGATACCGTTATACTGTCTGATAACAGTACTCAAATAAACGTGAATAATGGCAGTGATACTTACAGTTACAGCTTAACTTACAATAGTTCTGATGCGAGTAGTCTAGTCAGCCCAAATGATACGGGTCTGATCATTAGCTTACCGAGCAGTGGTGAGTTTGCCGGCGATTACACGTTGACGATTACTGACGATGGTGACGGCGATGTTATTACCATTACCCTAACCCGACCTTTACGTTTAAATTGGAGTTCAACAGCATTGTTAAATGGCGATACTGCTCAGACGTTGAACATTGAGGGGGGCGCTGCAGGCACGGTTTATGGATTGGTTCAATCTGGAAATGCCGATTTGATTTTCCGTGATGCTAATGAAACTTCAGTCATCACTGTAACGGCTGAAAATAATGCAGAAAGCTATAATGCTGCACGGATTGGACTTGATAGTTTAACGGTTTCCGACTTATCGAACATGGATGTTACTGTGCAAAGTAGTTACGACGATGTAGTTGAGAGTGGTGTTAACGTTTATCCTTCTTCGTTGCATCAGTTTACGCTGAAAAATATTTCAGACGTCGCTTTAGAAAATGCGACGGCTACCTTGAATGGTGCCGAGCAGTTACTCACTGAACTCAATATACTGTTAATCTATAATGCTAATGGCGATGGAGAATTTGCAGTTTTATTACCAGATACATTTGTTTTAGAGACAGAATCAAGTTACGCAATACAGCTTAGCGCTCCAGGTTATCATTCAAAAAATCTGATACTGAATAGTAATAATACAACCCACGATGTGGTTCTTACTGAAATTGTAAGTAGTATTATACTAACGGGTGAAATTACTGCACAGGGGAGTCAAGATTTATCGCAAGCAGCGCCGGTTGTTACGATAAGGTATGGAGATGAAACGACCACTTTAATAGCAGTTGCTGTGACTTCTGAAAATCGAGCAAGCTTTAGTCATGAAATTGATTTAAATTTAAAATCCTTGGATTTATTAACAATCAGTCAAGTAAAGTCTGTGACGGTTGGGTTGAATGTCTCTAATATCACTCAAAGTCAGAATCTTGATATATTATTAAATAATGCCATTATCGTGCCTTCTATACGTGTCGATAATTCAGAATCAAGCTCTGGTGGAGGGAGCTTAATATGGTTTAACTTATATTTATTATGTGGGCTAGTGCTTAGGTATTTATTATTAAAACTCGGATTTAAAAAAGTCGATATGGGCAGCCTACAAGCTGATCTTAGTATTCCCTTGAGTAAGCCCAAAGCTAATTTTATTGCTTATACTTATGCACGCTATTATTTTTTTATTCTAATACAAAAAAGGCTGCTTGATTGAGCAGCCTTTTTTATATTTTTCAATGGTTAAATTAACAGTATTAATTTACCAAAAATAATTTATTATGCTTTTTTCATCCAAGCTGCACACCAACCATTAGCGTTCACAGCTTTACCCGGGAAAATTCCGCATGGACGCCACTCTTTGCCGTCTTCACCTTGAATGTGTTGGCAGTTTGCGCAATTTGCGCCCTCAACCTTTGAGTCATGCACGTATTTAAGTGCAATGGCAGTTGGATCACTAAGCGTCAATTGCTCTTGTGCGTTAGCCTGTAATGTTACACCACCTAAAGTCAATCCAATAATAGATGAACCTGATATTTTTAAAAAGTTACGGCGATCAACGTTGCTCATAATTTATATCCTAATTGGTAAACAAAATAGTAATGATTCTCTTTTACTTTAGCCCTGAAACGCAAAAAACCCGCTTTTTTAGGGCGAGTTCTTGGGTCCGGCGTTTTCACTAATACATATCTTTATATTCACGATAAAAGATATCAGATTCATTAAAAATATAAAATGCTTTGTCGTTAAAATGCAAAAGAAAAATTATTTGTCTTTTGCTAAGTCAACTCAACATTAAATTTAAAGAGTCTTATGCATACCATATTTAGCGATATCTAAACAAATTGCAATATTTAAATAAGCAAAGTCTGGAAGGTATGACTTAATATCACTTTACTGTCTATGTGTTCTTGCTGTTATTGGTATCGATCGTGACATAATATTGTATGATGATAAAGTATTGAAATGTAATGAACATTATACTTATGAAGTCCTAGCCGGTATTACTGGCTTCTAATCACCCATGTCAGAATATCAAACTCTACTCTACGTCCATTGATAAAATATCAATAGACCACTCCGTTGTAATCTTTGTAGGGCTTATTAAAGATATATGGCGCGTTTGTATAAGGAGTCTTATTGATTTCTAAAAGATATTACGAAGCATTATCGCTATAGCAATCATTTCTCAGACTTAAACAAGTTTTGATTATGAGATGGGTTTAAATCTAAAATCTTTAGATTTACTAACAATTAACTAAGCCAATTCAGTTAAATGTCTTTAGCATCACCTAAAGTTAGAAACAAACTCTGGGGTAGACCGTTTAATGTGGTTCAAGTTATATTTACTTTATGGCTAAGTGCTTAGATACTTGTTATTAAAACTCAGATTAAAACAAGTCGATCTGCGGGCTATCTGCGTTTAACTCTTGTGTTAAATCAGACTCTGCATGAATAGTAAATTCACCAAATAAATCGAACTGGGCCTTTTGCTGTTTTTTGGCTTGAGCTTCTTGTAGCATTTTTTTACGCCTTGCTGCCTCAACTTTCTTTTCGCGTCCATAGCAAACTTGAACGACCAAGTGCTTTTGGTATTCGCTAAATTCATTCCAATGAAAACGCTCTTCACGACTGCGAAAGCAACCTTTACAGAAGCCTTTATTATTTACCGTGCAGATACTTCTACACGGATTTGGAGTATGGAAAAACTCGCCTTGATCAATCATAGTTTCATTATAAACAGCATTCTTTAAGCCTAAGACTGATGACAGTCTGAGTTTAGGGACTTATTTTTTTTCGATCAGTTCAATTTTATAACCATCGGGATCTTCGACAAAGGCAATGACAGTTTTGCCACCTTTAACGGGTCCTGGTGCGCGGCTAATTTTACCTTCAAGACTCTCAATAACAGAGCAGGTTGCATAGATGTCATCGACTTCTAGGGCGATATGGCCGTAACCATTACCCAAGTCATATTCAGTAACATCCCAGTTATACGTTAGCTCAAGCACAGAACCTTGGCTTTCATCTTGGTAGCCAACAAATGCAAGGGTATAACGGTATTTTTCGTTATCATTGCGGCGCAGAAGTTTCATACCCATAACTTGAGTATAAAACTCAATCGATTTGTCTAAGTTAGCTACAC
Organism: Oleispira sp.; assembly: GCA_047612075.1. Taxonomy (GTDB): domain Bacteria; phylum Pseudomonadota; class Gammaproteobacteria; order Pseudomonadales; family Oceanobacteraceae; genus Oleispira. The sequence continues at coordinate 161,735 of JBLGAF010000002.1, read as the reverse complement.
GCAACATGGTATGTAAAATTTTCATGGTCTACTCCTGAGCTTAATCAATTTCTATCTTATCCTTATATTCGCATAAATCTTCAATAATGCACGAACCGCATTTGGGTTTTCTAGCAATACAGGTATAGCGACCATGCAAAATAAGCCAATGATGAGCATCCATCATAAATTCTTGCGGAATAAAGCGTACCAGCTTTTGTTCGACTTCATCGACATTTTTACCCGGTGCAATTCTGGTTCGGTTAGATACTCTAAAAATATGGGTATCAACTGCCATTACTGGGTGGCCAAAGGCGGTATTTAATACAACATTAGCCGTTTTACGTCCGACGCCAGCCAAAGCCTCTAGTGCTTCTCGATCATTGGGTACGATGCTGCCGTGAAGGTCTATTAGGTCTTTGCAGAGTTTAATCACGTTTCTGGCTTTGCTATTAAACAGCCCAATGGTTTTTATATATTCTTTTAACCCTTCTTCACCCAGTGCATAGATGGCTTTTGGCGTATTGGCGATGGGATAAAGTTTTCGCGTGGCTTTATTTACGCTCACATCGGTTGCTTGGGCCGACAGAGCGACAGCCACTAACAACTCAAAAGGGCTGCTATATTCTAATTCTGTTTCTGGATTAGGGTTTTCATTGCGCAAGCGAGTGAAAATTTCAGTTCGTTTAAGCTTATTCATATCTGTTTATACATGTCTGTTTATTTATAGTCGCTTGTTTATTTTCATTTTTTTATCTTAAAACATCAATAAAGGAGATAAAAGCAGAATGTTTACCTATAAGGTTATCAGAGTGGTGATCGCTAATAAGGTACCCATGTTATTACTGGGATTAAAGTGTGTTTATTTTATGTCGTTGTTTAGGCGTTCAAGGTTAATAAGAAGCGTCTCTCAAATAATAAGGGTTTAGCCCAATTTATTTGGATATTGTGAATAATTGAAGTATAACTTATGCTGCAATATTTATTGCATCACTGGCTTAAATAGAAAAGGATTCTTTATGTTTGGCATTGAAATGACCGTCATCGTTATTGCGATATTAGTCGGTGTGTTTATTTTTACCAGTATCAAAATGGTTCCTCAGGGTTATCAATGGACGGTTGAACGTTTTGGTAAATATACTCACACATTGAGCCCAGGTTTAGGGTTTATTGTTCCTTTTATCGATAATGTTGGGCGCAAGCAGAATGTGATGGAGCAGGTATTAGACATTCCACCGCAAGAGGTTATCTCTTCTGATAACGCTATGGTAACGACTGACGCCGTCTGTTTCTTCCAAGTATTGGATGCTGTTAAAGCCTCTTATGAAGTGAATGATTTACCGCGCGCCATGCAATATTTAGTCATGACCAATATCCGTGCGGTATTAGGTTCAATGGAATTAGATGACATGTTGTCTAATCGAGATGCTATTAATGCATCGTTATTGGGCAAGGTAGATGAAGCAACCGATCCATGGGGTGTCAAAATCACTCGTATCGAAATTCGTGATATTTCCCCTCCTGCCGATCTTGTTGAATCCATGGGCAACCAAATGAAGGCCGAGCGTGATAAGCGGGCATCCATTTTAACCGCTCAAGGTAAACGCCAAGCGTCAATTGAAGTAGCTGAAGGCGAGAAGCGTTCTGCTATTTTAAAAGCTGAAGGCGCACGAGAAGCCGCTTTTAAAGAAGCCGAAGCCAGAGAACGTTTAGCAGAAGCAGAAGCTCGTGCAACAGAGGTGGTCTCTAAGGCGATTTCTGAAGGAAATCCACAGGCCATCAACTACTTTGTCGCGCAGAAATACATTGAAGCGTTAGGCAATGTCGCTTCAGCAGATAATAGTAAGGTGATTATGATGCCACTTGAAGCCAGCAGTGTTATAGGTTCTGTTGCTGGTATTAATGATTTATTAAAAGAAATGAAAAAATGATAGGTAGAGGTCTTTATGTGGACTTGGTTTGAGCAGCTATCACAATGGCATTGGTTTATTTTTGGCCTGCTATTATTAGCAGGTGAAGCGCTAGGGGCTGCGGGTTTTTTACTGGGTACTGCGGCGGCTGCATTATTAACCGGAGTAATTGTTTCGTTAGCGCCTTTAGTTCTTGAAGGAGGGCTAGGTTGGCAAGCTCAAATACTAATCGGTGCTACTTTTTCGATATTCTTTTCTGTGTTGTATTGGCGCTTTTTTCGCGCTGATCAGCAAGTCACAGACAGACCCGAGCTGAATCAACGCACTGCCCAACTGATTGGGCGGAAGCTGGTCCTAGAAAAAGATATTCAATTTGAAGGCCGAATTCAGATTGGTGATACTTTCTGGAAAGTGGTGACCGATATGCCGTTGAGTGCAGGCAATTACATTGAAGTGATCAGCGCCGATGCAACGACGCTAACGATTAAAAAATTGGATGTATAGATGTTGCTGATTTTTTTATCTATTTATTTTAGTGAGAGGCCAGTATTAGTATTTAAGTTTTAATACTTTAAAACCATTGCCTTGTACGACAGTCTCTACGCTATGACAGCTTCTCTCCGCCCACTGCTCATATCCCAGCTGTCGGTTGGCAACAAGCCATACTTCGCCTCTTGGTAATAAATGCTGCTTAGCGGTACGAATTAATTGTTGGGCAAAATTGTAATCTGTGTCCTTACCTTGATGAAAAGGAGGATTACAAATGATGGTATTAAACTTCTTAGTATTGTTGAGGCCATCACTGACAAATACAGGACAGTCAAGATCTAGATTTTTACTGTTCATTTCTGCTGATGCCAGTGCCATACCATCTATATCAACCATCTCTACATACAGTTCTGGCTGACGAGTCTTACAGGTTAAACCAATGACACCGCTACCGCAGGCAAGATCTAATACGCGACCGCGTTTATTTAAGCTAATATTATCCAGTAACAGTTTTGTACCAACATCCAATTTACCCGTATTGAAAACTCCAGGGTAAGTGGCAAACTCTAGTGCATCACCCTCTAGATTGTCGTATTTGAAGGTGCTTAGCTCTTTCGCCCAGCTGAAATCACCGACAGGGGTCAATTTGAAGGACCACAAAGAACATTTGCGGGCGACGTCTAGCTTGATTATTTCACCACCAAACTCTTTAACTGCATTATCTAAGCTTCTGCCGCCGGCATCATTGGCCGCCAGTAAATAAATAGTCGTAGGCTGTTCGATTTGGCTGGCTAGCCAGCGCAATAAACTATGTCCAAAGGCTTTCGATTTTGGCCAATAGACTAACGCGGCTGAAAAGTCATGCTGGCTGGGTAATCCGAACTCAGAAGGTATGCCGTGTTTCTCACTGGCTTGATGGATGCGGGCGTCAAAATTGATCAACTGGCAATTTTGTGGTTTGACCAGCTGAAGTAAACCTTGATCTAAAGGAGGGTTAACGATCAATAGTTGCTCGTTAATTATTTCTGGATTACGCAGTAATAATTGGTTAATAGGTAATAAAGTCATAGGTACGCAGTGCCAGATAAAGAATAGATAAAACAGTAGTTAAGGGGATTAACCCTTGTAAGCGGCGGCCGATTTAATAATGGCTGCACGAGCTGAATCCGCATTTTCCCAGCCTTCAACTTTAACCCACTTGCCTTTTTCAAGATCTTTATAATGCTCGAAGAAGTGGACAATTTGATCTTTCAGCAATTGAGGAACGTCATCGATATCGTGGATATCGTTATACAGCTGGGTTAGTTTTTCGTGAGGAACCGCTAATAGCTTTTCATCACCGCCGGCTTCGTCAGACATTTTCAATACGCCGACAGGACGTGCACGTATAACACAACCAGGAGCGACGGGGTAAGGTGTGATGACCAATACGTCCAGTGCATCGCCATCGTCAGCTAAGGTATTGTTGATGTAGCCATAGTTAGCAGGATAGAACATGGGGGTTGCCATAAAGCGGTCAACGAGCAATGCATCCATGTCTTTATCGATTTCATATTTGATCGGCGAAGCATTTGCTGGAATTTCAATAGCAACATAAATGTCGTTTGGTAAATCTATACCTGCTGGAATAGTATTGTAACCCATGATAAATCCTATCAATTAGCGGTGACTGTGTAATGGTAAGAATTATAAACTGATCTTAAGTCGCTGTCAGTCAAAGAGCGCGAATTCGGTTATCGTACTCGTTTACATCATCGCCTCCTTGGCAGAACAAGTTTACCTAAAGCGTTATTACGCCTAGACTCAATACCTAATAATGAAATTTTGATACTAAATGCTTAATTTTAATTGCTAATAATAAGAATATCGTAATAGGGAAGCTGTCTCGTTGAACAGAATATTGTTGTCTTTCGTCATTGGATGTATTGCTCAGTCTGCCTTTAGTCAGGGTACGATTGATGAGTTTAACGATGGTTTTGATTGGGAAGAAGCGTCCATTCTAAGGGAGGAGTTACCTATGGTACTTACTGCTTCCCGTTTAAAGCAACCTAAAGCTGAAGTCCCTGCCAGTGTCACCATTATCACAGCCAAACAGATTAAGTTATGGGGCGCTCGAACCCTGCCTGAGTTAATGAAGTTTGTACCGGGTATGTTTGTCGGGCATGCCGATGGCGATAATAACGCGTCCGTTGCTTATCATACCTCCAACCCTAATATTATGCGTCGTTTGCAAGTTTTAATCGATGGCCGTTCGGTTTATAAGGCGGCTATTGCGACGGTTACTTGGGATGATATAGGCCTCGCTATTGAAGATGTTGACCGCATCGAAGTAACTCGTGGGCCTAATGCCGCGGTATACGGTGCCAACGCCTATTCAGGTGTTATTAACATCCTTACCAAGCACCCAGAAGACAACCAAGGCACACTGGTATCTTGGCGTAAGGGTAATAAAGGCACGCAAGATGTTCATTTTCGTCATGGTTTAAGCTTTGATACTACCAGTTTACGCATTAGTGGCTCGATGAAAGCGGATGAAGGTTTTGATGGCAGAAACTCAACAGGCAGCGATGCTCAGCGTGACGGTCGCAAACATGGTTTTATTAACGCTTATGTTAATCATTCGCTAGATGATACGTCCAACCTCGATGTGCAGTTGGGCTATAAATCAGGTAAAACTGAAATTCGCCAGATAGACTTCGATCAAAGTCCACCCGATAAAACCACGACCAATGGTTATGTCTATGCACGCTGGAAAAAAGAGTTTTCTACTCAACATCAATCGCACTTACAAGCTTATTGGCAGAAAGAAGATAGAAAGCAGCCAAAGAATGTGTGTGTACCCACGCTAACGTTAGATCCCAATATGGCAAAGCTTTACCGTCACAATTCAATTTGGGCAAACGCACTGGCGGGAATACCGGGAGAATATACTAATCCAGACTCAGACTTCAGCCCTGCTCAACTCGAAGGCCTTGTCGATGGTTTAAGAGCGGGTGCCATTGATATTGATGCCGTTGCTGACATTGGTTTTGTGGTTAATCAGCAAGATTTAGAGCTAACTCAAACTATATTGAATAAGCCGGATAGCCCTGCACTTATTTTTAACGACCAGTCCTGTGGTGATGCGAATACTGATCTTGCAGAGCAAAGAATTGATATCGAATGGCAAGATACCATGCGTTGGTCTGACGATTTACGCACGGTATCGGGCTTAAGTTATCGACAAGATTCGGCGTATTCTCAAACCTATTTTGGTGGTGACGTCAGTAACGATACTTGGCGTGCATTTTTAAATGCAGAGTACAGGGTCGCGCATTTTCTCACACTTAATGCCGGTGGCATGCTTGAAGACGAATCGCATAGTGAAGTCGCTTTTTCACCCCGTTTAGCCGCTAACTTTTTAATTGACCCTCAGCAAAGTATTCGTTTGGTTTTATCTCAAGCGCTACGTTCCCCTGATCTACTGGAGACTAAACCTGAGTTTATCGCGCAAGTATCTAATCTAACACCTAATTATTTAGGGGTCGGTCAAGCGGACTTTTATCAACAGAATGTTATTGAAGAGGATGAGCGATCACTCAATCCAGAAAAAATTACCAGTTATGAATTAGGCTATTTTGTTGCTGGTTATTTCAACGACATACGCTCGGAACTGGATGTTAAAGTATTTAATGAAGAAATGAGAGAAATGATTTCTGACCCGATTACGTTAAGTGCTGAGCGTATTAGCAACGACAATGAAGCGGATGTCAAAGGCGTGGAAATGCAAATTTCGAGTCAAATAAACTCTCAACACTCACTTTGGATGACTTACTCTTATCTTGATATTGAAAGTCGATATGTCGGTAATGAGTTGTCGGAAGAAGATATAGAAAGGGTAGAAAAATTAGAAAAACGTTTAAGTTCAACTCAAAGTACAGTAATTAGTTGGATGTATAATAGCGCTAGCTGGTCTGCAAGTTTAAGTTATTTTAGTCAAGATAGGGATACTATCAAGAGACCTTATGAGCGGTTTCAGTTAAATGTAACGAAACCCTTTTTGCTAGCAGGTTTAAATGCTGAGGTATCTTATTACATTCAACATAATAGACAGCCTAATAACCCTTTAACTTATAGTAACCAAATATATTCATCGCCTAATATTTATTATGGCCAAGTTGCAATAGAATTCTAGGAGTAACTGATAGCATGGATGCTAAGTATTTCATCTTATTTTGTATTAAGCTGCTACTGTTTATGGCTTTACCTTGGTCGCTCTTTGCCGCCCAAGGGAATATTGTCTTAGTGGCTGAAAAAAATAGCCCTGCGTTAAATAAATTGTTAATCCATTTAAACAAAACCAATGATGACTTTTCTTATCAAGTCAGTACGGCTAAAAATCCTGTCCTCATCCCTACTGATTCTTATGTTATAGCTATTGGCGCTAAGCCAGTAACTCATGTTGATTTTGCGCGCTATCCAAATCGCATTGCAGTTATGCTAACAGCCAAACAAGCAGAAAATTCTGATATGGCGACTTCTATTTTCATTGAACCACCACTTTCAAGGCAATTAAAGTTAGCTAATTTATTAGTTCCTGGGAATAAAAAAATAGGCTTGCTTGTTAGCGATGAGCAAGATAAAAAAAGTGTCTTCATGACGTTGACGGATGAAGAAAAGATGATGCTAAAAGTGGTTAATATTGCAGAGTACGACAATATCAATCAAGCATTGTTTCACGTACTAAAAAATACTCGCTTATTATTGGGTCACTATAATAACGAGGTTTATAATGCACAGAATATAAAAAACATTCTTATCACATCGTATCGACAGCGAAAAGTACTTATAGGTCCGTCTCGAGCTTATTTAAAAGCAGGCAGTTTCTCTACGACCTTCAGTGATTTATCACATATCGCTCTTAGGGTTATAGAGGTAGTAAAACATCATAAAGACACGGGGCAGTGGTTAAAAGCAGATTATAATCCGCACTATCGAATCTTATTTAACTCCCAAGTCGCTCGCTCATTAAGTATTAGAATGTTAGACGAGAAATTTTTATTGCAGAAAATGGGGAAGATTTGATGTTGAAAATTTCCTATTGGAGCATGCGAAATAGAGCTTTGATGTTAGGGCTTCTGCCTGCTTTTATCATGTTTACTTTATTGATTAGTTTATTTGTTTGGCAAAGAATTGATGATGCCAAAATTGAAGTGGCAACAGTTGGCCAAGTTTTATCCAGTCAGTTAGCGGCATCGATTGAGTATCCTGTGATATCAGGCAATTTTAGTTTACTAGAGCCTTTGGTAGAAAATGCGATTACCGCGCCTTCAGTTGTTAGAGTCAGTATTACAACGCCCGATGGAGAAATAATATATCAGCGTCAAGTGAGCGAATATATCGATCTTAATAGTGAAGATATTGCTTTATATCGTAGTTTGGTGAGCCAAGAACAAGAGACATTTTCAGAATTTGATGATGTCAATAATAACTCCATTGTTCGTACTGATATAGCCTATGTAAGCATTGAACTTAGCCATGTGATAGGGCGTAATCGAGCTCTATCAATGGTTGGAAAATCGATGGTATGGGCCAGTTTTATTTTAATTATATGTTTGTTATTGGCCCACCGCATGGCAAGTTCCGTCGCCAAGCCGATTGAAAAAGTATCTCTTGCCCTTTCTAAAATTGCACAAGGGAAATTAAATAGTCAAATCGAGGTGACGGAGGGCGCTGAAATTGGTGAGCTGCAAAAAGGGGTTAATGTTATGACTTCCGCTTTGCAGCGGTCGGAGCAGGCGCAGGCGGCAGCGATAAAGGAATTGGACATTGCCTTGTTAAAAGCAGAGGACGCGAATAAAGCGAAGAGTGAATTTTTAGCGATAGTGAGTCACGAGTTAAGAACGCCGATCAATGGTGCCATGGGTGCGATGCAACTGATTACTCATCATAAAGGTAACGATAACGACATTGAGCAGTTTGTGAATATTGCAGATCGTTCATTGGATAACTTGCTAGAACTTGTTGAAGATATGCTAACCCTTGGTTCATTAGAAAAAAGTGAACAAGTACTGACCCTGAATCCTATAAGAATCCCTACGTTGTTGAAGCATACTCTGTCTCAATTAGAAGAAAAATCTCAGCAGAATAATAATGAGCTGACTATTTATATGGATGCTTTAGTGAGTGAAAACTCAGTTGAGCTTGATGGTGTTAAATTTCGTCAGCTGGTTCGCCATTTATTAGGTAACGCCATTAAGTTTACTCATGGAGGGCGTATTTATTGCTCTATTTCTCTCGAAAATACGGCGATTGGATCAAATTTAAGGTTGGATATTAGTGATAATGGCATTGGATTTCCTGAGCAGCATAAGGAAGCTATGTTTGAGCTTTTTAAACAGCAGGATACTTCTTTTAAACGCCAGTTTGAAGGATTGGGCATAGGCTTATCGATCTGTAATAACATTATTCATTTAATGAAGGGGGATTTATCTATTGTTGATAATAACCCAGAGGGAACGTCGGTGAATTGTTCCATTCCCATTCAGCAGATGGTTTATACCGAAGAAGCACGTATTGCCGAGCCTCCTATGAGCGATAGCCTTGAGCATAAAAAAATTCTTATCGTTGAAGATAATAAGGTCAATAGAATGGTTGCGGAGAAAATATTATGCAACATGAAATTTGATCCCGTCTGCGTTGAGTCTGGTGAGGAGTGTATTAAGGCCGTAAAAGAAGAAACTTTTGATTTGATTTTTATGGATTGCCATATGCCCGATATGGATGGTTTTGAAACGACGGCAGCGTTGCGCAAATACGAAGCAGAACAGCAGCGTAATCCGGTTCCTATTATTGCCTTAACGGCCAATACCTCTGCTGAAATCAGGCAAGAGTGTTTAACCTCGGGAATGTCTGATTATGTGGCTAAACCGATAAAAGTTGATACCTTGTACGACGTAATGAAGCGCTGGTTATAAACTTACTGGCTAAGTGTTCATGGCACGTCCCGCGTGGTAATATTTACTGAATTGAATGAATTAGAACGGGACTTAAACATGCGCGAGAAGCTTGGTGATTCAGTAGAAATAATGAAAGAGCGTATAGAAGACATGAATATGGGAAGTGGATTGCGTAATACGTTGCTTGCTGTTGTGATTATTTACTGTTTGTTTGCGCTCGTTCTGGGCTATTTATGGTCTTCGGAGCCTGAAAGTTTTTCGGTTCAGCAAAATGCTAAGGTACTTGCCGAAGAATGGGGCGTTGAACCCGTTGTGGGCTTTACCACCTCAGCCACCTTGAAAAAAGTGGCCGAAACCATGCTGGATAAATCTGGTGGCTACTTAAGTAATGATATTTTATTACCCGGGTTGTGGTTGGATAATATTCCAAACTGGGAATACGGTGTCTTAGTTCAAGTGCGTGATCTTTCTCGCGCATTTCGCAAAGATTTTAGCCGTTCTCAGAGTCAATCAACCCAAGATAAAGATTTAGAAATCGCCGAACCGCAACTTCATTTTGATAATGATTCTTGGGCCGTCCCTTCAACAGAAAGTGAATACCGTCGTGGTATCAGTGCACTAATAAATTACAGTAAGCGTTTGACTGATCCTGCCGACAATAAATCACAATTCTACGCCCGTGCAGATAATTTAAGCCAATGGCTATTAGATGTTGAAACACGGTTGGGCAGTTTATCGCAGCGCTTGAGTGCGTCTGTGGGCAAACGTCGTTTAAATACAGATTTGGCTGGCGATACGGCATCGCGTCAATCAACAGTGAACGCTGATGATGAAGCTGTCAAAACTCCGTGGTCTGAGGTTGATGATGTGTTCTATGAAACACGGGGTGCTTCTTGGGCGTTATTGCATATTCTTAAAGCGATAGAAGTTGATTTTCGAGCGATTTTGGAAAAGAAAAATGCGCTAGTCAGTGTGCGTCAAATTATTCGTGAACTAGAAGGTACGCAAGAACCAATGTGGTCGCCAGTGATTTTAAATGGCAGTGGCTTTGGCTTATTCGCTAATCATTCACTGGTTATGGCGTCATACGTATCTCGAGCTAATGCTGGCATTAGTGATCTTCGAGCGCTTCTTTCTCGCGGATAGGCTTCACTTAATATGCGTCTTAGTATTGAACACATTATTCGACAATTCAGTCAGCAGCTTGCAGTAAATAGTGATACTGCAAAATTGGATGTCGAATTATTATTAGCGCGCAGTCTCGGTAAAGATCGTACGTACTTATTCACCTGGTCTGATAAATCGGTGACAGAAAAAGAAGAGCGTACCTTTAAAGAATTATTTGCTCGCCGCTTAAAAGGTGAGCCGATTGCTTATATTTTAGAGCAGCAAGCATTTTGGGATCTGGAGCTAAAAACAGCTGAGCATACGTTAATCCCACGAGCGGACACCGAGACGTTAATCGAGTGGGCATTAGAGTTGGCTGCAGCGTTGCCTGAACAGGCAAAGGTGATTGATCTAGGTACAGGTACCGGAGCTATCGCTCTGTCTTTGGCTCACGAATGTCAACATTGGGATGTACAAGGTGTTGATTTAATTCCTCAAGCGGTTGAGCTAGCCCAACACAATGCAATACTTAACCAGCTAGAACATGTGCGCTTTTTTCAAAGCAGTTGGTTTGATCAAGTTGAAGGTCAATTTGATTTAATCGTTAGTAATCCCCCTTACATTGATCCAAATGATGCGCACCTTACTCAGGGCGATGTACGCTTCGAACCTAAGTCAGCCTTGGTGGCCGATAACAAAGGCTTAGCTGATCTTGAGTTGATTGCTGAACAAAGCAGAGAGTACCTATTAGAGGGTGGCTGGCTATTAATGGAGCATGGTTTTGATCAACAGGACGCCGTACAGCAGTTATTAATCAAATTGGGCTATCAGCAGGTTGCTACGCGACTTGATTTGGCTGGAAATCCTCGTATTACCGGCGGGCAGTTTTATAACGGAGTCACGTCATGAACGACCGTGATTTATTGCGTTACAGCCGCCATATATTTTTACCTGAAATAGATATTGAAGGTCAGCAAAAATTATTAGATAGCCATGTTCTAATTATCGGCTTGGGTGGTTTAGGCAGTCCAGTTGTACAATATTTGGCGGCCAGCGGAGTCGGACATTTGTATTTGGTCGATCATGATGTGGTGGAGCTTTCTAATGTGCAGCGCCAAATTTGTCATGGCACAGACGATGTTGGTAAGGCTAAAGTTCAGTCCGCAATTGAGGAAATAGAGCGAGTAAACTCGACCATTAACGTAACGGGCTTTGAGCAGAAAGCAGATGCCCAATTACTAAAGCAGCTTCTACCCTCGATTGATCTGGTGGTGGACTGCAGTGATAACTTTGATATTCGCTATTTAATCAATGATGCTTGCCTTAAACATAAACTACCTTGGGTTTCGGGGGCGGCGGTTGCTTTGCAAGGACAGGTGATTTGTTTTGATCCGCGCTTAGAAAACCAACCTTGTTACCGTTGTTTATATCCGCAAGTCAGTGATGAGCAAGTGAATTGTTCGACGAGTGGTATTTTGGCTCCTGTTGTTGGCATTATTGGAACCTTGCAGGCCTTGGAAGCGATTAAAATAATTACGGGTATTGGCAAACCGATATTAGGACGCCTACAAACTTTTGATGCCTTAGAATCACAATGGCGCAGCTGGGGTTTGAGTAAGGATGGCGCTTGTTTATCTTGTGGGGAATCTTTGTAAGCTAAGCGATTACGCTCCCTGTAATCTGATGGCCTACAATCTTATAATTTGCATTAAGCGCTAAGAATAAATTCTTGCCATGAAATCAGTGCTTCTTGAAAATCTTCTAGGCCACATTCGGCGTGAGACTCATCATCGTAAATGTTGGTATTCTCAGGCAGTTCTTCATCAATTTCTAAGCCCAATGACAGTGCAACAACTTCGACGTCTTCTTGATTCATACGCAGCCGGTATTCAGTGCCTTCGATTAGGCGCTGTTGAATTCTGCGACGTACCAACTGATCAACTATATCGACTAACTCTTCAATACGTTGTTGGTTCGCTCCAAGTTCATCGTTAAACCATGCACCAATTGCTTCATGGCCCATAGAAAACTCGGCAATCGGTTTGTCATATTCACTAAAGGTAAAATCGTAATCCACAGAATTCTCAATCGTGGTAGGAAAGGGGGAGTTATTCTACCTGAAAAGCCTGAATATAAAACTATAAACTGGGTTTACTCTACGCCAAATAACGAACAATCAATTAAATCGCACAAGCAATGAATGACTAATAAGTGAACTTCTTGAATACGCGCAGTTACGTGAGATGGCACACGAATTTCAATATCGTTATCGGTTAAGAGCGCAGCCATGTTGCCACCGTCTCTGCCCGTTAAGGCAACAACCTGCATATCACGATCGTGTGCTGCTTTAATCGCTTCAATCACGTTCTTAGAGCCGCCACTGGTCGAAATGGCTAATAATACATCGCCTTCATTACCTAAAGCACGGATCTGCTTAGAGAAAATCTCGTTATAGCTGTAGTCGTTGGCAATTGAGGTGATGGTCGAAGTATCAGTGCTTAATGCGATAGCCGGAAGCGAAGGGCGTTCGCGTTCGAAGCGATTAAGCATCTCAGACGAAAAGTGCTGGGCATCACCGGCTGAACCACCGTTACCACAACTTAAGATTTTGCCACCACTGACAAGACTAGCGACCATCATTCCCGCCGCGTGTTCTATATAAGGGGGTAAAAGTTCCGCTGCTTGGGCTTTTGTCTCAATACTGGCATTGAAATGCTGCAATAAACGATCTTGCACGGATAACGCTCCAAAAGAGTGTGTTCTTAATTAAGGTATCATCATACGAAAATCTAATGCCAGCGGAAAGAACTTTGAGAAGGTTTCTCACTAAAAAGCATTTTTAACCCATATTATTTCATCTTGCCCCTCAATTGCGACTACATCAAAGCGACAAGGGGGCGGCGTATTGCCAAAATGTTGCAGTAAATAATATTCCGCGGCGCGGCGAAGCTTCTTCTGTTTAATAGGGGTAATACTGGCAAGTGCGCCACCGAACTCTTGGTTTTCGCGATAACGAACCTCAATGAATACCAAATAGTCTTGGTCTTTCATGATGAGATCAATTTCGCCGCTTTTGCAGAGAAAATTACGCTCAATAAGGTTAAAATGTTTAGCGCTAAGATAGTCTTCCGCTAAGCGTTCTTTATCATCACCCTTAATGCGTTTATCGGTTCTTTTGTCATCCTGACTAAACCACATAGCAATCCTTGCTGAATTATCTTTAGTTATTTTTGATCAATGTTCAAGGTAACAGGGCGGCCACGTTCGAATATAGCAAAAGGCATTTTGCGATGTATTTTGCCCTGTCCATCGATGGATAAATCACCGGTAACACCAAATATTTTACTATTGGGTAACGCGGCCAGCTGTTTGAGTCTTGGATATAAACGAAAAGCATCAACGCCCATAGCGTATAAACGGGCATAACTGCCTTTGGCTCGCGGCTGATTATCTTCAACCACCGTCTTAAGCTCAGAGCTTTCTAGTAACCAAGGTAAATCGGTAAATTGAATACCATTTAAATCCGTATCTTTTTTGCGGTTTTGCTTACCTGAAAAGATTTGCGAAGTTGAAAATACTGGTAAGTCTCCCGCAAAGTTGAAGTCGAACATAGGACGAATTTGGCGCCCTTCCTTAGGTAGCGCGACTAAAAAGACCCAATCAGCATCCTGACGGCGACGGGGTTCAAACTCAACAGACTCTTGCATTAAGGAACGAATGGCCTTGTAGCGTTGTTGACTATCATCAACATTCAACAGCGCTTTAATCTCAGGGTTGTAATCTTTCTTTTGCTTATAAAAACGCTTCTCAGCAATGATACCGCCTAGATCTGCCCAGCTCTGTTCAAAAGCCGCATAAATACGTTTGCCCCAGTCATTGTCTGGTGACAAGGCCAATACTCGTCGATGACCTAGATGAAAGGCTCGCTCAGCAATCAAGCGCGCCTCATCTTCAGCCGCCAAACCAAACTGATAGAAATCATCAGGCTGTTCACCAATGACTATTTGATCAGAGTAATTAAGTGCCAGTGTGGGTAACGGTAAACGTTCAAGCTTAGCCAGTTGGTTTACTTTCTTTTTATCTAACGGTCCAATAACCCATTCAGCTTCCAGTGCAACAGCGTCACCATAAGCAAGTTTGAGATTGCCAGAAGCCTCAGTATCAATAATACTGATAATTGGCACATTGTATCCACGCTGTAAGGTTTGATAATACGCCGCCATAAAGCCTTCACGCACTGCCTTACCACTATTGGCTAAATTACCGGTTAAGGGCAGTAATAAAGCGATGTGCTTTGGTTGCTGCTGAGCTATTTCTGTTAACAATGCTAAGCCCCCTGGTAATTTAATAGCAGCTGGGTGCATAGGATGAGCTAAACGCCATTCATTGATTGCCGCAATGTGCCCAGTCAAAGCATGGGTTGTGTCTTTTGCAATGGCGGCTAATTGTAACCAATTGGCAAATTGAGTATTGGGTGCTGTTTCTGCCCACTTTAATAAGCTCTCTAGAGAAATATTAGTGAGGTTCTGCCAGATTTTCTGATGATTCTTTTCTTTTATCTCACCCTCAAGAATACTCGATAAAAAATCACGCTCACGGGCCGCTGTCAGATAATGTCCACTTAGCTCATGAAACTCAGCTTTTAACACACTGTAGCGAATTTGATTTTTACGGCTGCTTTGATTCAGTTGAGCGCGATTGATACGCTTCAATACTTGTTGTGATTGATCAACGTGTTTGCGCCCGATGGCATATTGAAGCGCTAACAAATTGTACTGAAGAGTCTCTGCTGGGGTTCGTGCGGAGAAGTTTAATTGTTGCAATAATGGGTCAGCATTGCGAAACTCTCCTGCATCGATGGCTTGCTGTGCTTTTTCAAGCAAAGTTGATGCTGGTACATCAACGATTGGGCTATCTTCTGTCATTACTATTACGCGACTAGGCTTTTGAGCACAACCAATTAAGCTCATTAGTACTACAGCGATCAACAATTTTTTAGAGTTCATCCTCAATATGCATCCACAGTCTGAACAACAGACGGGCACTCTCTACGTAGTGGCCACGCCAATAGGAAATTTAGACGACATTACCGAACGTGCTAAAAATACGCTCGCGGAAGTCGATATGATTGCTTGCGAGGATACCAGACACACGGGCAAATTACTCCATCATCTTGGTATTCAAAATAGATTGGTAGCGGTCCACGACCACAATGAACGCGACAAAATTGATTGGATTGCCAGCTGTTTAAAGAAAGGCCAATCGATTGCCTTGGTTTCAGATGCAGGCACCCCATTAATTTCTGATCCTGGCTATCCACTAGTCTCTGGCTTACGTGAGCGAGGAATGAACGTGCAGCCTGTGCCTGGGGTTAGCGCAATTATTACCGCATTGAGTGGCGCAGGTTTACCCACCGATCGCTTTACCTTTGAAGGCTTTCTAGCGCATAAAAGTGGTGCTAAACGTGAGCGTTTAGAAACTTTAACTCAAGAAACACGGACCATGGTATTTTACGAGTCCAAGCACCGAATTCTTGATACATTAAAAGTCATGGCTGAAGTTTTCGGCGCCAACAGAAAAGCCTGTGTGGCACGGGAATTAACAAAAACGTTTGAGAGCTATTATTCGGGCAATCTTGCGGAAATTACGGAAGAGATCAGTGCAGATCATCAGCAGCAAAAAGGCGAATTTGTGGTGATGATTACGGGTAATCCAGAGCCTGACTCTGCCGGTGCAGTTGATAGTGAAAAGCTATTTAAGTTATTGCTAAAAGAACTGCCACCGAAAAAAGCGGCTTCTGTGATTGCTGATTTGACAGGTGAGAATAAAAAAGTCTTGTATCAAAGAGCCTTGGAAATTAAGGGTAAAATCTAACAAAAAATTAAGAATGAAAAATGAAAGCGGCTCACCACGTAGGATGTATAACTGCGTGGTAAATTTTTTTTAAAATATTTAATCAGACGTTAAATCAGACCAAGCTTGCTGGTGACTAAGATAAATATTACCCGTTAGTGTGTTAATGAACTCACTGCGTTTTAACCGGTCCATAACAGGGCCTTTCACCTCTGATAAATGAAAATCAATTCCCGCTTCTTTTAAATTTAGATTTACTGCCAGTAAGCTTTCCACTGCACTGGCATCGATATCATTAATTGCTGAACAATTTAAAATAAAATGCTTTGCTTTGGGAGATTGTGCGACCAGTTCATTGATTTTGTCGACTAAGAAACGCGCGTTGGCAAAATATAAACTGGCATCAATACGCACTGATAATATCGACTCATCGGTTATGACCTTATGGCGATTTATATTTCGAAAATGCTCAGTATTAGGCACTTGCCCTAAAATAGCGAAATGAGGTGAGCTTGAACGATAAAGATGCAACGCAATCGATACCACTATGCCAGCGATTAAACCCCACTCAAGTCCTTGAGTTAAGGTAAGACTGAAGGTGATGATTAAGGCTGAAAAATCTTTCAAACTGTAGGCCAAGGTTCGCTTCATAGCGGCTAGATCGAACAATGAGATAACGGCCAGTAATATCATGGCGGCCAGTGTCACTATAGGTAAATAATATAAATAGGGCGTTAAAAATAAACAAAAGATAACGATACTGATCGCCGTTAAAGCACTGGCCGCAGGCGTTTTAGCCCCCGCATTAAAACTCACCGCAGAGCGCGATAAGCTGGCAGATACAGGAAAAGCGGAGCTGCAACCTGCTGATAGGTTGGCGATTCCCAGTGCGATAGCTTCTTGATTGGGGTTAATGCGTTGTCTTTGCTTGGCGGCAAAGGTTTGCGCCGCTGACAGCGAACTAATAAAGCCAATGATACTGATCAAGATGGCGGAGTTTAACAAGCCTTTCCAGTCTTGCCGATCAAGGTCTAAAGTTTGCCAATCTGGAATAGAAAAATGGGGTAAGCCCGCGGGAATATCCCCCACAACCTGAATACCATAGTCGGTTAAATCAAAAGCATAAACTAAAACTGAAGAAAAAATCATAGCTAAAATGGGGGTAATTTTACTCAGGCTATCGGCCAGCAATTCATGTTGGCTAAGCGAGTAAATAACTCGGCGTAACAACTTAGGAACCCCATATAAAAAGAGCAGTAGCGCAATCGATAATAACAATGTGATTAAATGAATGTGTTCAAACTTCTGAATAATATCTTCTATTATTTGAAAAAGATTATCGTTATTAAGGGTGAGTCCTAAAATACTACCAAACTGACTAGAAGCAATGATGAGGGTAGAGGCAGAAATAAACCCTGTGACCACAGGGAAGCTAATAAAATTGGTGAGAAAGCCAAAACGAAACAGCCCAAATGCTAATAAACAACAACCACTAAGCAGAGCCAAGATAGAAGCTGCGATCAACATTTGTTCTGTGCTGTAATGACTTTGAGAAAAGAGCGTCGCCAGTGCGGTGGCCGTCATGATCGAAGTGATTGCAAAAGGCCCTACCGAAAGAGGGCCGCTGGACCCCAAAACTGCATAAGCAATTAGCGGTAATAAACTGGCGTAGAGTCCTGCTTGGGGAGGTAACCCCGCCAGCATCGCATAAGCCAGTGATTGTGGAATCAACATCATACTGATAACCAATGCGGCGATACTATCATCAAAAAATGTACTTTTTTTATATCCCTTTGACCACGTTAAAAAAGGTAATAAAGTCTCCAGTTTCCAGGTTTTCATGATCATCCACTGGCGCAGTTATTGAAGACTGAGTATAGCAGACAAGATAAAAGCATTTCACTATGGGTTTTTGCGGTATGGTTAGTCTTCTTTTTTGTGCTTTGCTCTGGTATTATCCGCGCCGGAGATGCCTAGGCAATCGTCGCTTTTAGCATTTATGTTAAAGGGGGAGGAAAGTCCGGGCTCCACAGGGCAGGGTGCCAGGTAACGCCTGGGCGGTGTAAACCGACGACAAGTGCAGCAGAGAGAAGACCGCCGATGGCTCATTCGTGAGCACAGGTAAGGCTGAAAGGGTGCGGTAAGAGCGCACCGGACCACTGGTAACAGTTGGTTGCAGGGTAAACTCCACCCGGAGCAAGATCAAATAGGCTCTCATATGGCGTGGCCCACGTTGAGGGCGGGTAGATCGCTTGAGCCTGCGAGCAATTTCAGGCCTAGATGAATGATTGTCCACGACAAAACCCGGCTTACTGGCGTCTCCAACTATTCTAAAAATCCTCTCATGTTTTGCATGAGGGGATTTTTTTTGCCTGAAGTCCTTTAATTTAAAAAGCTTTAGGAAATCACAGTACTTCTGAATCGAGAGTGCTACTAAAACTGCTACTAAAACGTAACAATGTTAACTACTTTCGCTGGCAAATCCCAAAAGATTAACGATCTCATTTTTGGCTAAGAATTAATTCGCTCATTTATCAGGGTCAGAATCAAACTCAGGCTCACTTTCTGGAGTTAAATTTGCTAATTCATTAACAAGACGCTTCTTATAGCGCCTCTGACGGCGACGAGCAGTAGCGGCATTGGCTCGCCATCCCTGTCGTTTATCAGACACTACCTCCTCAATATCACTAGCATTGTCAATACGTTTTGCGTCTTTTATTGAAGTACGTTTAGTCATGAAATTTGCGGCACCTTATTAATTTAATAATGGTTCAACGTTTGCCACGCCAAGTGAGTGACTGAGTATTTAACTGAGATAAATCAACTTCACCCGCAATGATTTCATTACACAATTTGACTGCAAGTTTTGCTTGCTCATAATTTAGGTGCTTGTATGCAGGGCGTTCAATGCTTTTATACCATACTCCTTGGCACACTGAATCTAGCACTATGCGTTGAAAACAATGATCGTTTTTTACCGGCCATTTGTTTGTTGTTTCGCGGGCCATTTTGGGCATGACTTCTCTTGTCATAATCAAGTACTGTTCTACTAGTGGTTGTATCGTCATTTTACAAACCATTCCGTTGAAAATTAAACTTCTTTAAAGGCAAGCCACACCAAACTAATGTATAAATATAACAAGTCGATGGCAGATAAAATTCGTTATTTCGTGAGCGACATTGTTGCTTTGAACACATACACATACACTTAAAGAGTTAACGAAATAGATACTTAAGTAGCATTAAATTAGAGCTTGTGTTCAAGTAAATTGAGTCACTTAGTATAGGTACGTCAAAGTTTTCTATATTGAAATAGTCTATCGACATCAACTGCTTTAGTTATTATACAATCAATATGTATGAGTGAAACCAAACATATAGTAACTAACTATAAATAAAAGATGCCGAAGGTTATGACACCTTTGGTTACAGTGTTGCGGTGGACGGCGATACGCTAATGGTGGGTGCAACGGGTGAAAGCGAGCCACCTTCGGGTCGCTTTTTTGTGCTTGTTGTGATTTGCTAGATGTTAAATGTTGAGAAGGTTTCCAAAGTGGTATGGCAAAAGCTAGGACACTTTTTAGTGCGCTCAGTTGTGGCTGTGGGCACTGTCTGAAATATTACTGAGAGCCGGCAGACAACGGGTTCGTTAGAATGAGTTAGTGTTATAAATATAAGAACTGACATAACGAGTCCCTCGTTATTTGTGAAAATGGGCATGTGCGCATTTCAATTATTATCGCGAAAGGTTAGGTCGTAACCATGGATGAATATTTAACTTTATGGTGGGCTGGAGAGTTAGTCCTACACTACCAACCTTTTGGCCTAGAAATGCACCAATTTAATAAGATATTAAAAGTAGGTCTCTATTTTTTTGGGCTGCTAGGTCTTTTTGAACTTATTCACTTTTCAGTCGTGATGCGTCAGTTTAAATTTATAACGGTTACTTATGCGACTTTTAATAAATTACCTTGGAATATATTAAGCAGCCTGTTAACACTGGCTCCCAAATTAATAACCGGTTTAATATTGCTTATTAAAAGAAAAATAACCGTTAAAGTATTATTTATGTCGATTATTTCCCCACATATAAAAGAGGTTGTTAAATCGACAAAAGACGAAGCGAATATCTCTTTTATTTTCCACTGTTTTCAATGGCTGTCAGACCATCCGCTCAATGAGACAATAAGAAGAGTGGTTATATTTTCCGTTTTTTCACTGTTATCTTTAGTCGATATTTTCACTTCTTGACGGGTATTAACCATTTCAAAATTTCATCATTCACAATTTTTGGTTGCTCTCTATGTAGAAAGTGACCTGCATTATTCACCAAGCTCCATTGGTATTCTGCTTTTACGTCAAAGCAATCAGCCGCCCGTGGTAGCATTTCTTTTCTCATATCTTGCTGGCCACACAGTACCCGAGTTGGCACTGTGATTGTGTTGTTTAGCCGATTAAATACATGAGTATGTTTTGGGTCTCGATATTTTTTTTGCATTGCAGAACGGTAATAAGCCAGTGTGTCTTCAATGCCATGGCCCTCTAACATTGACTTGCTTATATAACTAACATGCTTGCTATCGTTGAAATTTGGGGACCATAATTTCCATAAAAATGACAGGAACCTACCTTTAGACCCACGAATAATGCGCTCAGGTAACCAAGGTATCTGGAAAAGAAACCAGTGAAATGAACGAA
The DNA here is from genome assembly GCA_047612075.1 of Oleispira sp. GTDB lineage: Bacteria > Pseudomonadota > Gammaproteobacteria > Pseudomonadales > Oceanobacteraceae > Oleispira. The sequence continues at coordinate 140,761 of JBLGAF010000002.1, read as the reverse complement.
TACAATGGCGCAATGATTTTTTTAAGGTGCGCTGAACTTCTACCGGATGTGGAATTGCCAGTAACATAGCCCGAGATACTTTCTCGGGAAATGCTCCCAAAATTCCGTAGCTGATGGCTGCTCCCCAGTCTTGGCCCACCAAGTAGACGGGTTCGCCGTCATTGAGTTGATCAATGATACTGACCATGTCGACTACCAACGAGGCTCTGTCGTAAAAACTGCCTTGCTGGGTTTTTGTAGGTGCATAGCCTCTGGTAAAGGGGGCAATCACCCGAAAACCCGCTTTAGTAAGAAATCGTATTTGTGATTCCCAAGAATAAGCATTGTCTGGGTAACCATGAATTAACAGTACCATTGGCCCTTGGCCTGATTCCAAATAGCAATACTGAGCACCCTTGACGTCAATAAATTTATGCTCTGCATAATTGATGTTTTGCATTTGCTTGCTGCTCTATTGAGACATGAGTGTGCGCTAGTTTTTATAAGAGGGGTCAATACGATCTAAGCGCCGCAATAATGCTGGCCAGGCGAGCAAGTTAGCACTCTGGCTCGCAATAACTGGGTCCCTTCCTTGAACTGCCACTTTATTTTGAACCTCTTCCGTTGAAGGATAAAACTCACCCTTGGTCGCGCTGAGTGTCGCTACCTGCATTGCACAAGCTCTTTCAATAAGATAGGTCCGCATAAACGCTTCAGCAATGGTATTGCCCAAGGTCAGCGTGCCGTGATTGCGCAGCAGCATAATATTTTTTGCGCCCAGGTCTTGCTGCAGTCTTGGGCGTTCATCGAGGTCAACAGCGACCCCTTCGTAGTCATGGTAGGCAATATCATCTCTAATTAGCATGGCGGTTTGGTTTAGAGGTAACAGGCCTTTAGGGTCGGTAGAAACCGCCGTTCCGGCGATGGTGTGCAAATGAATGACACATGCGGCGTCGTGCCTTACTTGATGAATGGCCGAGTGGATGGTGAAGCCGGCTGGGTTAACGGCATAAGCCGATGGGCCCACTTTTTCACCTGCGCCATTGATTTTCACAAGGCTAGAAGCCGTCACTTCGTCAAACATTAATCCAAAGGGGTTAATCAAAAACTCATCATCTGTGCCGGGTACTCTTGCGGAAATATGTGTGAAGATCAGATCATCCCAACCATAGTGCGCCACTAAGCGATACGCCGCGGCCAGATCCGTTCGAGTTTGCCATTCTTCAGGAGATACTTGTGATTCAATCGTTTGACTTGCTTGTTTCATCTGCTCACCGCTCTTTTTATTTATTGTGTATTTGTAGAGTCATTCTGCAGGGTTTAACCTCACTAAAATGTCAACATGTTTACATTCTAGCTTGGATTGCATAATATTATTTAAGACAAAATTATTAGGGTTAATAATGTGGGCATCGATAATTTAAATAACAATCCTTGGTTGATGTCATTACCTGTTAACGCTCAGGTTGAGTTGATGAAAATGGCTAGGTTTAAACACTATGTGAAAGATCAGTTAGTCCACAGAAAAGGCTCACAGGCTGACGGTTTATATTGCGTTGTCTCGGGCGAAGTAAGAATCAGTGCGACCACGTTAAAGGGTGACATAATTGTATTTACCCGAGTTCAAGCGAGCAGTTGGTTTGGTGAAATTGCACTGCTAGATGGTGGCAATAGAACACACGATGGTCACGCATCTATGGAGACAAAAATAGCCATTTTACCTAAACAGGCGGTGATGCAAGCGTGTCAAAAGTATCCCGATGTTTATCAAGCGCTTGTGACACTGTTGTGCATGCATAGCCGACAAGCTTTTGATGTGATTAATGATTTTTTATTATTCACGCCCGCACAGCGTATGGCAAAAATTATTTTAGAACGACTCAACGTGAGTGAAAATAAAGAGTTGAAAATTAAGCAGGAAGAACTTGGCGCAATGGTGGGGATTTCACGCCAAAGCGCTAATAAAATTTTAAAGGCATGGGAAATTCAGGGATGGATTAAAAGAAATTATGGCGGGCTGAGTATTACGCACACGCATAAATTATATGAGATTCTGGGCGACCAGTTTTGACAATACAAATAGTGATGACAGTTATTGCTAAAAAGAAATAGCCAGCATAAATTTCATGCTATTTCTTTACAATATTTTGTATCGAGATTGTCCAATGATATTTTTTCGTTGTTTTTAACAGGGTATAAGTGAATATGAATATTTTGAAAAGACTGTCTTTGACCTTACTTTTTTATCTCTGGCTTTCGCAGTAAAAGCTGAGCAGTCTAATATAATATTGCTTATCGGCGACAATATGGGTTTTAGTGATATCGGTGCTTATGGGGAAGAGCACCAATTACCCGATGATTTTTATTCGTCGCAGTATTTTATCGATAAGGCCATTGAGTTTATTGATTCAAATAAAGCAGACGATAAACCCTTCTTTACCTACGTCGGTTTTCAGGCCGTACATATTCCCCTGCAGGCGCCTAAAGTATTTGTTGAAAAGTACCATAAAAAACACCCTTCAGGCTGGTCACCGGTTCGACAAAAACGCCTTGAGCGGGCGATAGAATTAGGTCTAATACCCTCGGATACTACCTTAACAACGATGTCGACGACTAAAGAATGGAATGCCTTATCCGAAGCTGATCAAGCCTATAGTGCGAGTAAGATGGCCGTGTATGCGGGGATGTTGGATGCGATGGACTTTCACATCGGTCGCTTGATTGCCCACCTGAAAGAGATTGGCGAATATGATAATACCGTCTTTGTTTTTCTGTCAGACAATGGCCCAGAACCCTCTGATCCCTTGCAAATTATTCCCGTATCGTCGTGGGTGAAATTCAACTACTCCACGAGCATTGAAGATCTTGGCGCAAAAGGTTCTTATACCTCAATCGGTCCAAGCTGGGCTAATGCCGCCGCCAGCCCTGGCACCTTCTATAAGTTTTTTGCCGGCGAAGGCGGTGTGCGCGTGCCCTTGATCGTCTCTGGCCCAGGACTCATCCAGCAAGATAAAATTGAGCACAGCTTTGCGCATATTAAAGATATTGTACCCACGATTCTGCAATTGTCCGCGACCCCTGATCATGGTGGACATTACGCCAATAAATCCATACAACCGATAACGGGCAGTAGCTTAGTGCCCGTATTATACGGACAAGCGCAGCGTACTCACGCAGAGGATAAAGCCATCGGTTACGAGCTTGCCGGCAATGCGGCCTTGTATAAGGGGGATTACAAATTGCTGAAGAATCTTCCACCGTTAGGGGATGGTGAGTTGCGTCTTGACATGCCTGACTTATATCAACAAATGATCGCTGACTACGAGGTGTACGTTAAAGAGCACGGCGTACAGCAGATGCCAGAGGGTTATGATTACATCAAACAGGCTACGCTTTATTCGGCTAAGTTAATTGTAACGCGCAACGCACCTTATTTATTTGGGATTTTAATCTTGGTTATCGTGGGATTTTTATACTTGCGTCGCAGAGTGAAACTGAGGGCTAACTTAGGGGCTAACTGAGGGCTTAAAGTTAGCGCTAAAAAAACACCTCAGTCTAGTGAGGAGTCATATTTAGGAGCTTTAGGTAAGTTAAGTGTAAGCATTCCGTAAGAGTAGACTAATGCTAGTAGAAGTTTACATAACTTAACATTATAGTGAAAAAGTTGAAATTAACCACGAATTAATAACTTTAAAATACTAGGAAGTTTTTTAATGAAGACTACTCAATTTACAGCGCGCAATACACGTAAGCTCGCTATGCTCTCTATCTTCACTCTAGGCGCTTGCGCAATGAGTGTCAATGGTTACGCGGCGGATAGCAGCGCCGATGTCTTTGCCCAAGTCGCAGAGCCGATCTCTATATCAAAAAGTTTGGATATGAATCTTGGCATGTTCTCGGTGGGTGCTAGCGGTGGCAAGGTGATTATAGATCATATCAGTGACAACTATTTTACGACGGTGACTGGGGATGTAGTATTGTTGGATAACTTAGCACAAAGAGCAGTCTTTACCGTCTCAGGTGAGAATAATATGACTTATTCTATATCGACGAACACATCAGCGGGCGCCCTTACTACCAGTGATGGCACGGCGATGATGATTACGTATACTCATGCGTATACCGGCACTATACCGGGTGTCGGATTTGGTGATATAAAAGTGGGCGCGGAATTGGACGTCAATGGGGGACAGACCCCTGGTTACTATAACGGCAGCCTCGTTGCTACGGTCGAGTATCAATAAACGGTCGTATGGCTTCGTGCAGCATACTTGGCGTTAGCAGGGCGGGGTTTTCCGCTCTGTTGTCGGTGTACTTAAAAAAATTGCTCATGCAATTTTCCTTTCTGGTAACGTTTTTGTCCACGGCCGTTGCACTTGGTCGTTGGGCGGTGACCTCTAATACAATCCCCAATGCTGAAGAAATTCATTATAAAAAGATCCTTATGAAATACTTATGGTTAGTGCTGTTATGCACCGCCGTTGTACCTGCCTGTTGGGCGGATAACCCCATAGCAATCGTCAGTAGCCAGGCGCTGGCATTTGGCAGTTTTGCTGCCGGTTCGGGTGGCAGCGTCATTGTTAGCACCAGCGGGGCGCGCAGTTCGCGCGGTGCTGTGGTGCTGCTGTCGGCGGACGGCGGAGCTGCGGCATCGTTCAACGTAAGCGGTGATCCGAATTTGACCTACGCTATCACCCTGCCCGCCGATGACGAAGCGGGGTTGAGTAGCGACGAGCACAGTATGGCACTCACGGCCTTTACCAGCAGTCCAGCCGAGACGGGTACGCTCAGCGCCGGCGGCTCGCAGATGCTGTCAGTCGGGGCTACGTTAGGCGTGGTTAATCATCAGGCTCCCGGCAGCTATTCTGGTAGCTTTAATGTGAGCGTGGACTACAACTAACTTGCCCTTAATTATCCTAAAGGAATTTTTTATGCACTCTACCACCTTTGTCACCTTTGTCACCCGCCTCCCACCGTACGGTTTTTCAATGTGTCGCGTGCCGGCCGTTTATCTCGCGTGCAAGGGGTTGCTGCTGTTCTGTTTGCTGCTCCTGCTACCTATGCAGCTGGTATGGGCCGATCTGATGCTCAACCCGACACGCGTCGTGCTCGAGAACAACCAGCGCTCCGCCAAGCTGGATCTGATCAACAACGGTCAGGAAACCGCGACCTACCGCATCAGTCTGGTAAATCGGCGCATGGGCGTGAACGGTGGTTTTACCGCCATCGACAGCCCGTTGTCGGGTGAGCAGTTCGCGGACAGCATGTTGCGCTATTCACCGCGCCAGGTGGTATTGGCAGCGGGTGAGGGACAGACGGTACGTATTATGGTGCGCAAGCCGGCAGATCTGGCAGCAGGGGAATACCGTTCTCATCTTATGTTTACGCGGGTACCGAAGGCCGCAGGGGCTTCCGATATCGAAACGCAGGGCAATGTGAAGCCCAGTGAAGTAAGTATCAAGCTGACTGTGCTGATCGGTGCTTCCATCCCGGTTATTGTGCGCCACGGTGACACGTCGGCAGCGGTTACGCTAACGAATCTTACGCTGCTCAAGCCCGCAGTCGATCAACCCCCCGTGGTTGCCGTGGTACTGGAGCGCAGCGGTAACCGCTCGGTATACGGGGATATGGTTGCTAGCTTCACCCCTCATGGGGGTGCCGAGCAGGTGATAGGCAAAGCGGGCGGTGTGGCGGTGTACACACCCAATGCCTCGCGCCGTTTCAGGCTGACGCTGCAATCCGGACTAGAGCTGGCGCACGGCACGTTGTCTCTAAGCTATCGTGAGCGCCCCGATGCAGGCGGAAAGCTGCTGGCGCAGACCTCTATCCAGCTGCCTTGAATCGTTGGTTTTTACAAGTCGTTATTGATTGTATTTTGAGAATGGGACCCAAGAAAGGTTGTGTTCTGTAGTATTAGTATTATGGATTCATTCACATGGCATTGTGCAAAAAAAAAGCGTATTGGAGGGCGGTTCTGTTGTTACCGTTTACGCTGCTGTCAGGCCCCGTAACCGCGGTGTCAGTGACGCCGGACGTGGAAACGAGGCCCTTACACCAAGAGCACGCTACCAATCTACTGTTGCTCGAGGTGCATCTGGGTCAGTATCAGCTCTCTGAAGTGATCATGGCTTATCAGTACCGTCGCCATATCTTTCTGCCACTGGGTGAACTGGCCAGGCTGCTCACCCTAACCATCCAGACGCACCCCGAACAGGGAAGCGCGAGTGGCTTCGTGTTGAGCGAAGAGCGAGTATTTAACCTGAATGTGGCACAGAAAAGTGTCACGCTGACCGACAAAACCGAAGCGGTTGATCCCGCGTTGCTTATGGTTCAGGCAGATGACATCTATGTGGCGGAGGAGCTTATAGAGCGTTGGCTACCACTGGATTTGAATGTCGACCTGTCCCGCCTAGTATTGCAGGTGCAGCCACGCGAATTGCTGCCACTGCAAGCACGTTTGGAGCGTGAGAAGCGCGGTGCACCGGCCGGATCCACGACATCCAAAGCAGATCTGGGCTACCCGCACTACGATTCTCCGTATCGTCTTGTGGACGTGCCTTTTATCGACCAGACGTTGTCGTTTGACTTTAGTGGTGGTCAAGGTGACTCACAAGTTAATGCACGCTATACCGCTTATTTGACCGCCGATTTGCTGGGCATGGAGTCGGCGCTGTATGTCAGCAGTAACAAGCAGAAGCTATCCCCGGATACTCGTTTCACACTTGGGCGCCAAGATCCTGATGCGGGTCTGCTCGGTCCCTTGCATGCGCGTTCTTTTAAGTTCGGCAGTGTGCCGGTTCCGGGTGTGGCCAACATTGCCAGTACCAGTCCGACGGGGAACGGGGTGACGCTGAGCAATCGCCCGCTGACCCAGCCGACCAGCTTCGACCGCCATAGCCTGCAGGGCTCTCTGTTGCCGGGCTGGGACGTGGAGCTGTATTTCAACGATGCGTTGGTGGGCTTTCAACAGTCGCGCGCAGATGGCAAGTATAATTTTGACGACCAACCCTTGCTGTTCGGTCAGAATGAATTTCGTCTGGTATTCTACGGGCCACTGGGCCAGATACGGGTTGAGAAACAACGGTTTTTGCTGGATCAGTCGATCAACCGGGCGGGTACGTTTTATTACAGTCTGACCGAACACCGCGATACAGATGGCCTGCCGCGCACGGTAGGTCAGTTTGAATTGGGACTGAGCAATAAACTCACTGCGACTGGCGGCATGGTCCGGTTGCCGGTGGCCGGTGTCGAGCAGCGTTACACCAATATTGGGCTGCGCGCGACATGGAAATCGATGTTGATAACGAGCGATTTTGCCCGCAACGAGGATGGCGGTTCTATCAGTGAGCTGGCGCTCAAGACCGGTGTTGGTGGCGTCTCTCTGAATCTCAGTTACGCGCAATTAAATAACTTTGTCAGTGATTTGTTTTCGCGCAGCGTCGATCCGGTACGCACCCGTGAAAATATCCGTATTAATACGAGTCTGCCTTCAGGCTTCTCGTCGCCCCTGACGTTGACGCTGGAGGCTACGCGCGATCATTTGCTCTCAGGCACCAACAATATGGTCATGAATGGCCGCATTTCCGCCTATCTTGCTGGCACCTCATTGACTAACCAATTGCGCTGGCAATCGAGAGGAGGCAATACCCCAGTAGATGGCAATTTTCAGTTAAGTCGCCGGGTGAGCGATATAGATCTTAGCGGCCAACTGGCTTATACCATCAAACCCGAAAGCACGCTTAATAGTATCGTGTTCTCCGCAAAAAAGAGTCTGGCGGGTGGCTATCTTTCGAATCTGGGTCTGGTTCGCACGATGGGCGATGATGTAACCCAGTATACAGCGGGTTTAAACAAAAGTTTGGGCAGTTTCGGATTCGGGATCAGCACTAGGTTTTCAAGCCGCGATGAGTACTTTGTGGGTATGCAATTTTTTATGGCCATGGGCCGGGAACCCAGAAGTACAGAATGGTCGTTCGATGCGCAGCCCAAGGCCGCTGCCGGGGCCGCTTCGATACATGTTTTTTCGGACGATAACGGTAACGGGGTAATGGACACAGGCGAAGAACCGATCAGCCATGTCGGTGTTATCGTCAATGGCAGCAGGCACAAGGCCCGTTCCAATGCGGCAGGCATTGCTTTTGTTGACCGCTTGCCGGTTAATGAGTATGTGGACATCGCGATTGATATGCTGACGCTGGACGATCCAATGTGGTACCCACAGCCCCAAGGGATGAATCTGTTAACGCGCCCTGGGAAGGTCGTATTGTTGGATTTTCCGGTGGTTATGACCAGTGAAATCGACGGGACGATTTACCTGGCCGGAGAATCTTCTAAACGCGGCATTGGCGGCGGATTGCTTGAGTTGGTCAACAGTGAAGGTAAGGTGGTTGCTACGGCTACAAGCTCCCAGGACGGTTACTATATTGTTCCTGCAGTGATTCCTGGCAGTTATATGCTGAGAATTTCTCCTGCGCAGCTGAAGAGATTACAATTGACCGATGAAGCCGAACATCCGATCATCGTTTCGTCTGATGGCAATTTCATCAACGGTGTGGATTTTATCTTGAAAAAGGATCAGGTTAATAATTTTCCCGATATATCCCCCAAGGATAACTATGAAAAATAATGCCAAACAAGGTTCGCTCATGCTGGCTCTGTTCTGCACGCTCGCCAGTGTCGTAACGGCCGTCAACAGTGATGCGGCGGTTGCAACGGCCAAGGCATCCGTTACGATTATTGAGCCTATCTCCGTTAGTTTTGTCGGAGCCTTCGATCCCGCAACACTTTCCAGCAGCAAGTCTGGCAGCAGCCTGCTGCTGCGCTTTGGCGATAACCCACCCGCTGGCACGGTCACTGTCATCATTGATTCGGGTAGTGGCAGTAGTGATAGTGGTGGCAGTAGTGATAGTGGCAGTAGTGATAGTGGCAGTAGTGATAGTGGTGGCAGTAGTAGTGGCAGTAGTAGTGATGGTGCGCCGTCACCGCCGAAAAACGCAAAAGTCGTGTTGACGAAGAATCCTGATGGCACAGTGAGTATCCGTGTGACCGGCAAGGTGGGTTTGACATTTTCCGTCACGCAACAGGAGGCTGGTACGGTCACCGTCGAGTACAACTGATAATAACCAAAAAAAGACTCCACACTTGAGCGAGGTGTCTTTTTTGTTTTTATATGAATCGGCTTAAGCGGTTTTTGGCTCTGGCAATGAGTGCACTAAAATGCGTTTCAGTACACTGCCATACTGCTTGAGAAATGATCCCGTGTGGTAGGGGATGCCTAGCTCTTCGGCTATCTTTTGTACCTTAGGTGATATTTCTGCATAGCGGTGTGCCGGTAAATCAGGGAATAAATGGTGCTCTACTTGAAAGCTCAGGTTGCCACTTAATGTATGCAATACCTTGCCGCCCTGAAAGTTGGCAGATCCCAGCATTTGACGGTAATACCAATGGCCCTTGCTTTCGTTTTCACACTCTTCAATCGAAAAGGTTTCTACTTCTTCTGGGAAGTGGCCACAAAAAATAATGGTTGAGGTCCACAAATTGCGAATTAGGTTAGCAATGATATTGCCGATTAATACTTGCAAGAAAAAGGGACCAGCAATCAATGGGAAAAATATATAATCTTTAAATATTTGGCGTGCCCCTTTTTTGCCAAATTGTTTTAAGAAAGGTTTTTTTTCTTTTAGGCTGACATCGCCCTTTAAAATAGCGCCAAAATTCAATTCGTGTAGCGCAACGCCCCACTGGAAAAACACACTGAGTAAACCGTAATAAACGATTTGGAATAGGTTAGCAGGGTGCCATTTTTCTTTATGAGTTAGGCGCAAAAGGTCATAACCATAGTCGCGGTCTTTGCCCAGTATATTGGTATAGGTATGGTGTTCGTAGTTGTGCGTTTCTTTCCACGACTCTCCAGGGCAAGCCGTATCCCAGTCATAAGTCTTGGAATTGATATTAGGATCATTCATCCAGTCATATTGACCGTGCATAACATTGTGACCAATCTCCATCGTCTCCAGTATTTTTGACAGGCCTAATAAACACGCGCCTAGTACCCAAGGTATAGGATTGAATCCGAACATAAGCAGCAGTCTGCCGCTTATCTCACAGCTGCGCTGTATGCGGATAATTTTGTGTATATATTTGGCATCGCGATCACCTAGGTCAGTGATGACTTCATCACGAATAGCATTCATCGAGTGCTCTAATTTTAATAATTGTTCTGCGTTAGGTTTAGTATTTTGCATGTTAGATTCCTTCTAAAGCTCTATTATTACGTCGCCAACCGGAACAGATATACACAGTTGTATGTCTTCTTGTCCCGTATCGGAATAGCTGTCAGTTAAGGTGTTATAAACCACACCGCTTTTTTTGCGGCAGGAACACTTGTGGCAAATACCCATGCGACAGCCTGACTCAGGTTGCAGTCCATTGTTTTCTGCTAGGTCTAATAAGTTGGTATTGCTACCCAGCTCCACGCTCTTGCGTGATTGACTGAAGTTAACCGTACCCGCTTGGTCTAACTTGCTGAAGTCGACAGGGGCGGGGCCAAAGCGCTCGATATAAATATTGTTTTCATTGACCTTGGCGTTAAGCAGTAAGGTGTTAACGTCAGCAATCATGCTTTTGGGGCCACAGATATAAATGTCGTGATCACGATAATTGGGACACTGTTTCTTCAACTGTTTTAGTGAAAAATGCCCCATGTCTGCCGTACTGATTAAATGAGTATTTAAGTGCTTATTGCCGTCACTGATACTGTTCAGCTCGCGGTTGAATAAGTGCTCATTCTGATTGCGTGCGTAATACAGCAAGCTTGCCTGCTGCGTAGGCTCTAACTTTGCCCGACTGTTTAAGTAGCTGCGAAATGGCGTGATGCCACTGCCGCCCGCAATCATAAGAATAGGGCGTGATCTATCCTTAATCATGAAGTCGCCTTGAGCCGCAGAAAGCCCAACAGTACTGGCTTCGTTCAATGCCTGTTGTAACCAAGGGGTGATACGGCCCCTGTCTTGAGCACGGATGGTCAATTCAATCGTACCAAACTGAGTGTACTGTTCAGGCGCCGAAGAGATGCTGAAGCAGCGCGATATTTTGGCGCCGTTCTTGATAACGTGCAGCTCTACATATTGGCCTGGCTGAAAACCCTGCCATTTTTTAGTGGGCTTAAGGACTAAGGTGTAGCAATTTTGGCTTTCGTGACGCACCTGTTTCACTTGGGCGCGGTAGTCGCTAGCGCTCCATAACGGGAACAGCGGTTGCAGCAAGGGTTCGGCATACGACTTTATATTGGCATTATTGACGAGTGCCATTGAGAGTTCGGTATAGGCTTTATATAACCATGTATTGTTGTCTTGTATATTGGGCATAAATCGTCCTCCAATCTTTAAGTGTGTACAGTTGTACACTTACTTTGTAGGCTTTACTAGTAAATAATTTGAGATTTTTGGGGGTGTATTTTTAAAAATCAATTAAAACAATGGCTTGAAGTAAAATTATTATATAAAAAAGTGTACAGGTAAGAACTATATTGTTTTAGCATCACTTTAATGCTGATAGATAGGCGAGAGTATTGCGACGTATGAACGTTATTTGTTGTTTTAGTATACACTTGAACACATGTTAAAGTGCCTTAAAAAGCAACCGTTTAATAAATGGGAAGGGTATGGTCAGTCAAGTAGATAGAAAATTAAGAACCCGTAAAGCCCTAATGGATAGTGCCTTGGCGCTGGTCGCAGAGGGTAGCCACTATTCCAGTTTGAGCTTGCGAGAAGTGGCTAAACGCTCGGGTGTGGTGCCAAATGCCTTTTACCGACACTTTAAAGATTTAGATGAATTGGGTTTGGCTTTAGCGGACCAATTTGGCCTATTGCTGCGCCAGATAATGCGTCAAGCTCGATTACAAGGCTTGGCCGCAGATAGCATGATTTCTGATTCGGTTAACTTTTATATAGAGCATGTGCAAAAAGAACCTGCTTTGTTTCGCTTTATGGCACAAAGTATTACGGGGGGGTCACCCGCTATGCGTGAAGCCATGCGTAATGAGCTTGGCCACTATGCTAAAGAGATGGTCATGGATTTGAACCGTCTGGGGATACTGACGCATACCAGTGGCATCGATATGGACATGCTAGGGCACCTTGTTATCCATACTGTTTCTGGCACGACGACTGAAATATTGGATCTACCGGCCAGAAGTGCCAATATGATTGCGGCTATTCGTGAGCGCACTATCAAGCAGATACGTTTGATATTTTTGGGTGCAAGTTGCTGGAATACGGAAAGCGAGAAACACAAAAAGCAAGAAGATAAGGCCAATCGCAAAAAAAAGAAGCCCAAATCAGCGTAAATAGAACTGCTTGTAAATTGATGCTGAAGAGGGATTGCACCGACTTTAGGTGCTCACCCGAGATGCCATATACACTGTACTTTATTGTATTTTGTTATCTTATGACCCCTTACTCTATGAGAAGTCACTCTAAGCCAAATCCCGAAAAACACCCTATTCCGCCTGCGTTGGTTGTCGCCGTGCAATTAGTCAGTATTAGCGATGTTGAATTCGAGTCGTCGTTGGCTTAATTGGCTGATCTGGCAAAAACGTTAGGGCTAAAAGTGGTGGGTAAATTTACCCAAAAGTGTTCGACTTTCGGATTTCGGCACTCGCTGGTTGTTCTGAAATATAGCGTTTATTAGCAAGGCGACCACGACTATCGTATGCGTTGTAGCTCTTTCGACGTATCTAAGAAAACTGACGTAAATTCTCCCGTAAAGAGGCACCTTGACGCTTATTCTGCCAAATATATTTATAGATGGTTTTATAACTTATAGACCGTATTAATAGATTTTGGCGCTTGATTTGGCCTGCTACTTGTTCAGGTGACAACCTTTTAATTAGTAAGCTTTGTATAAACTGAAAGTCTTAATCTGAGAATGTGTGTTTCTGTTTGATCGACGCCGTCTTGCGACAGTTCGGCGCTGTGCTTTTCAATACATTTTCAATAAATTTTTAATAACAACGGAATGAGTCAACTGATTTTAGGTTCGGTGCTTTAACTTTATTTTAAAAGTTTACTTATTAAATGTTATGTTATAACATATCATTTAATAGTCGAATCCAAAGATAATTTAATGCACAAGCAAACAATGAGAATGAGTCTCGCGCGATACTTTATAAAGGAGCCAATATGAGCAAATCTGCTTCGCCTGAGCCCATGAAAGAGTTACAAACATCGGACAACAGCCCTCGCTCGTGTGTGCTTCACGTATGTACCTCATGCAGGGCGGCGGGTTCTCCGCGTGAATCAATTGAAAAACGAGCGGGTTTTAAACTCTATCAAGAGCTTCGCGCAATATTCAATAAAAGTACTTTGTGTCATCAAGTAGAGGTCAAGCCCGCTGAATGTCTTAGCTTATGCCCGCGCCCTTGTGCAATGGCCCTCTCTTCGGCTGGTGCGTGGAGCTATCTCTTCGGTGATCAATATCCTGATAAAAGCGCGAGTGACATTGCTGAATGTATTGCACTATACCTCGATATTCCAGATGGGTTCATGCCGAGAAAAGTACGCCCTAAGGCCATGCGGGCAAGCATATTAGGGCGTGTGCCGCCACTCGATATAACTTGTTTATGATTAACAGACATCAGGTGGCCCCGTATTAATATGCAAAAAATAAATCATATTATTAATAAAGCAAAAGACGTTTTTACTCGTTCTGGTAGGCGTTTGGCTGAAAAACGCAAGCACGTTTTGGAATGCTTGCTGGAATCTAACACGCCGTTATCTGTTTATGGGATTGCCGGTGCTCACAATAAGGTATCTGAGAAATCCATGCAGAATAATTTACATGAATCACTTGAGCACATCTCTACAGGTGATCAAGCATGAAGAAGCTCAAGGTAATGTTACCAGCCCCTCTGCTGTATTGGAGTGTCTTCAGTCGGATGAGTTTGGCGCTTGGTTTAAGCATGATTATGTGGGCATTCGTCATAGGGGTGACCTATTCATCATGAGTATTCAACTTAAAAATCTGACGCTTTCCTATGAAAGACATCCTGCGGTGCACCATCTAACGGCCACTATCGCTCAAGGAGAGTGGCTGGCTATAGTGGGCCCGAATGGCGCAGGAAAATCGACCTTGTTGAATGCCATGGCTGGGCTAACAAACATACATGAAGGCAGTATTGAAGGCCTATGCCCAAATACAGTGGCTTATCTGCCACAGCAAACTCAGTTAGATAACAGTTTTCCTCTTACTGTATTTGAGCTAGTCGTCATGGGTTTATGGGCCAAAATTGGCTTTTCTAAATCGCTCAGCAGATCGTCCCATAAGCAGTGTGTAGATGCTATCGCAGTGGTTGGCTTACAGGGCTTTGAGCACAGGATGATTAATACGCTGTCCGGTGGGCAACTGCAACGCTGTCTGTTTGCGCGAGTATTACTGCAGGATCAACCTGTGATTCTTTTGGATGAGCCCTTTAATGCGATTGATTTGAAAACCTTGACTGATCTCACTCAAGTGATAAAGCAATGGCACCAAAATAATCGCACTGTAATCATGGTGACGCATGACCTTGATTACGTTAAGCAGCATTGCCCACAAACATTACTACTCTCGCGAGAGTGCATTGGGCATGGCACCACAAAGGACATACTTACTAGAGAAAATTTAAAAAAAGTACGACAGCTCTCTGAAGCATTTGATGAAGGTGCTCACTTGTGCATGCAAGGTGCGGCTTGATATGGGTGAACTATTATTAGGTCCTTTTTCTGACTACATTTTTATGCAGCGTGCACTCATAGGTAGCCTTGCCGTATGTTTGGGCGCTGTGCCTGTAGGGATATTCATGACACTAAAGCGCATGAGCCTGACCGGCGATGCTATGGCACATGCCATACTTCCAGGCGCTGCCATTGCTTATTTGTTATCAGGTTTATCCTTACTAGCGCTCACCTTGGGTGGGTTAGTCGCGGGTCTTGTCGTTGCTGTACTCGCGGGTTGGGTTGCGCGTAATACGCATCTTAAGGAAGACACCAGTTTGGCCGCTTTTTACTTAATTTCTCTGGCATTAGGCGTGTTAATTATTTCGCTTAAGCACAGCAACGTAGATTTATTTCACGTACTGTTTGGTAATATTTTAGCACTCGATAATGCAGCGCTTTGGTTGCTAGCCAGCATCAGCACTATCAGTTTACTGCTCTTGGCTTTTTTATATAGACCCTTGGTGATCGAGTGTGTCGACCCCTCTTTTTTACGCAGTTCAGGCTACGCAAGCTCAATCGCCCATTATGGTTTTTTGTTTTTAATGGTCATTAACCTTGTTGCTGGATTCCACGCCTTGGGCACGTTGATGGCGATTGGCACAATGATATTACCAGCGGCGGCGGCGCGCTTTTGGGCAAAGACACTAGACGGTATTTTGTTTATTTCCATAGTGATGAGCTTTGCTGGTTGTTACGCCGGGCTATTACTCTCTTTCTATTTCGATTTCCCCACAGGGCCAGCCATCGTGTTGTCATTAGGCATCGTCTACATAACCTCGCTATTAATAGGTCTCAATGGCGGGTTGCTTGAAAAATACAATTCCAATCGTCATCTTACAGGCTAAAAAACGATGAACAGAACAATCACTTTTTCTACGTCTATTTATTCTAAGTTACCGTTTCTTTGCTCAGTGTTTCTTAGCCTGGTGTGTTTAATGAATACCGTCAGCGCCAGCGAATCGAGTATTCGCGTCGTTACTAGCTTTTCCATTTTGGAGGATTTAGTTAACACGCTGGGTGGTGAACACGTCGTGGTGGCTAATTTAGTTGACCGCAATCAAGATGCGCATACTTATCAACCCAAACCTTCTGATGCGGTTGCCATTGCTAAGGCTGATTTGGTCGTTTTTAATGGCTTGGCATTTGAAGGTTGGATAACACGTTTAATAAAAAATAGCGGCTATAAAAACAAACAACTTATTGCCAGTGACGGCGTCAATGCTATTAATCATGGCGAAGAGATTGACCCGCATGCCTGGCAAAGCTTTGACAATATTCGTGTGTATATTCAAAACATTACTCACACATTGATCACGCTAAGGCCACAGCACAAGGATGACTTTACCCAGCGCCAACAGCAGTACCTTAATACCTTAAACGCCTTAGAGAATAGTCTGCTAAAAGAACTTGCAGATATCCCCCGTAATAAACGCATTGTTGTTACTAGTCATGATGCTTTCGGGTATTTAGAGCGTGAATTCGATATTCGTTTTTTAGCGCCGCTTGGCTTAAGTGTAGAAGTCGAAGCTTCCGCGCAAGATGTTGCTAACGTCATTGATCAGATACGCGAGCAGAATGTAAAGGCACTCTTTGTAGAGAATATCAATAGTCCGCGTTTACTAGAGCGCATTGCATCTGAGACGAATGCGGTCATTGGTGGTCGCTTGTATTCGGATGCCTTGAGTGACGTAGAGGGTCCAGCAGGGACGTATTTAAAAATGATGAAGCATAATGTTAGTGCGTTAATCACCGCGTTTAATTTACCTTAGCATTAACTGTAAATAATACGATATATCACAATTTATAAATTTAAAAAGATAAATATTTTATTCGTTATTTTATTCAAGGCTGTATGCATTAACGTCTTGAACAGAAATAAAATGGAGCAACCGTATGAAAGATATTAAGAACATTTTCCAAGGTCTTGAAAAAAAACTAAGACAGTCATCTTGGTTTGAGGACGGCTGGCAGATATACAATCGAGGCCCATATCTACAGCTCTATAAATCGAATTGGCACAATCAAAATCAAGGTGGAATACATTTTGAAACTTATATTGAATCGCCTCAGATTAAACAGAAAGCATTTCCAATATCCATGCATGCTGAAGAAGATTGTCCTTCTCAAGAAAAATTTATTAAAAAAATTATAGAATTAGAGGGTTCTCGTATCAATGATTGGAAAGGATACAAGGTATCTGGAAAGGGTTACAGCGTATGTCAACGAACACTGCCGCTTAATTACAAAAACTTGGAACAACGGCTTTTAGAGGAGTTTAACCGACTTCGGCAATTAGAGCCGGGCATTGAACAGGTTTTGCGTGAATTATGATGACAGAATCATTTAAACGATAACAACTTGGTTTTAGAGAAAAGTCTATGGTTAAAAAAATAAAACGACATCAAAGTCCCTGCATCGATGTCTGTGAATTCCCTGCACCTAAGGGGTGGTGTTTGGGTTGCGGTCGTACTCGTCACGAGTGCGAAAAGTGGAGCGCAATGAAACCATACGCTAAAAACAAGCTAACGAATGAACTTCAAAAACGGATGATTAAAATTACTGATATGAGTTCTAAATAATTTAGACAGCATCGGTAAATAACGATATTTTTTTAAATACACAACGATATTATATATCACATACTTCATGAGACAGTTAATGATTAATATTTATTATAAAAATAGGGTTTTACAGAGCAAACTAAAACCTGCTCTTTTACATAAGTTTAAGGCTGGTCTGCGAAGCCTTTCTATCTTGGCAATAATAACGAGTTCCTGCGCGGCGACAGCCAACGATAACGATATGCAGACGGATTCTGAAAGTACACTTGAAGTAATTCAGATCATTGGTAATAAGGTAACCTCGACTAGCGAAAACGGCAGCCGATTAGGCTTAAGCTTGAAGGAAATGCCAGCGACTATCGACATCATTAGTGGCGACGCAATACGTCTTAGAAATGATTTTTCACTTCTAAATGCGGTGACGCGAAGCGCTGGGTTTTCCGGCGCAGGAAACCCAGGTAATGGCGGCACAAGTATTAGCGCAAGAGGGTTTACTGGTCAGGATGTGGTCACCAAACTCTATGACGGCAATCGCAACTTCACGCTTGCCGGCACCCTTACTTTTCCTTTTGACACTTGGGCTGTGGAACGGATTGAGATTCTGAAAGGGCCTGCTTCGGTACTGTATGGACTTGGTGGTATCGCTGGTGCTTATAACGTCATTCCCAAATCTCCTTCAGAGGAATTCGAGGCAGGTATTCGGCTTTCGGTTGGCGAAAACAACACGCAATTTTTAGGCGCGAGTGTTAATGGCACACTCACGGAATCTCTGGTAGGTCGAGCCGATATTAGTGTTAGCAAATCAGATAATTGGGTCAGCAATGGCGCAAGCGAATCTGAGATGGCGGCTTTAGCGCTTAAATGGCAAGCAAGTGACACTCTAGCATTAACTATACGTCATGACGCTGGCGAACAATCCCCGTTACGTTATTTCGGCATCCCCTTGGTTGACGGTGATTTTAATAAGGATTGGGTAGGGTTAAATTTCAATGTAGGAGATTCGCAGATAAATTATGACGATCGAATAACGCGCCTAATCGCTGACTGGAATATATCAGATTCTGTCAGCCTTAATGCAGAACTGTTTTCACTGAATACCGATCGTTACTGGAAAACCGTAGAGACCTACTCAACCAACAGTGACAATAGTTTGATCACGCGCGCGGATCCACTGATTATACGCCACGAATTAAAACAACAAGGCATGCGTGGTAACCTCGTATTCAATTCAAGCATTGGCGATGTCGGATGGAAGTCATCTGTTGGATTTGAGCTTACGGATGTCAGTATGAAATACACATCTAACTTTAATCCTTCACACCCTAACTCGGTGGACTGGGATGGTGATATTGATTCAGTTAACCCGGCTAACTTTAGTGCTGGTTCATGGTCGGATCTGACGGACAGTGTTGCAGCACTTGATCAGGTATCGGACGTTAGTCAAGTGGCACTATTTGCAGAAACACAGTTACGCTTCACTAATAAATTTGCACTTGTTTCAGGTCTTCGCTATGACATTATTAAGACAGATTACGAACGACTAACCTACAACGAATTCGGTGTCCGAGATACTGATGTAGACAACAGTGTTAATCAAAAAGTTACCCCATTAATGGTGAGGTTAGGGTTTGTTTACGATCTAAATCAAGAGACTGCATTATATGGACAAGTCTCGACAGGCGACACCCACCCAAATGGCGGTGATATTGTTCGCGTTCAAAATTCGCTGCGCGAAGCAGACACGGTAAAGGTAAAACAAACTGAAATAGGAATTAAGCAATCCCTAATGGAGAGACGGCTTTCGTGGAACCTGGCGATATTTAATATCGTTAGAAATAATATGCTGATTGACGACCCAGATAATTCCGACCCAACCGTCTTCACATTAGTACCCGAACAAACTGCGCAGGGTATTGAGGTTGGACTTGACTATCTTTTAAACGAGAGCCTTGTCACGTATATCAATGCGGCTATGGTCGATTCAGAACGCGATACAGGTAGTGAAAAAACGCCTACTCCCTACAGCCCAGATATCACTTTAAATGCTGGTCTTCTTTATAATGCAACCGAGCGCATTCTTTTTGGGGCTGACCTAAGGTATGTTGATGAGCGCCCCTATGAGAACACACCTTTACCTTCTTATACCCTTGTGGATCTCTTCCTTGGTTATAGCTTCAATGAGTCTGCTCGACTGACAGTTAACGCTAAGAACATTAGCGATGAACTCTATGCAACATCGGATCACTGGGCTGGCAGTCAATGGTCAGTTGGGCAGCCGCGCACGCTTAGCCTTACGCTGGATCTTAATTTTTAAGAAGAGTCTTCTTTTCTTATTAAACGCTCCTAATAAAAATTCTTAGTCCAAGTCATAGACGTTCTCCAATTTAAGGAGGGGGGCGTCTATGACCTTTACCAGCCTTAAACAGATCACCTAAGCCCAGTGGATAACAATGAATTTTAAACGCACTTTATATCTAACTCATCGTTGGTTCGGCATTGTTATGTCGATCATGTTCTTTCTTTGGTTTGCGTCTGGCATTGTGATGATGTACGTCGAATACCCTGAACTGACCGAACGTGAACGGGTTAATGCTTCGTCTCTATTAGAATTAAAAGCCATAAATATGGATTTTTCTGACATTCAAGACCAAATTTCAAGTGAGTCAGTCATTGACAAATTGAGCCTATTATCAGTACTAGGGCGGCCTGCATACAAATTGACGTTCGCTGATAACAGCAAAACAATTATTTACGCTGACAATGGCAATACGTTTAAGAACATTCAGCCGTCAGATGCTGAAAAAATAGCGACTTTGTACGCGCAAAATAGTGACCTTACTTCGCAAATTAATGTGTCTGAATATTTAGCAAGTATTGAGATGGATCAGTGGACAGTCTACGGTGGCTTCAATGAGCATCGCCCATTACATAAGGTAAGCCTTAATAATGCAGAAGGCACCATTTTATATATATCGAGCTCTACAGGTGAAGTCCTTCGAGATACTCATCGCTGGGAACGAATGTGGAATTGGGTCGGTTCGACTATTCATTGGATTTACCCAATGCAATTGCGCAAACATTCGAACCTTTGGGTCAATGTCGTCATTGTTATTTCGATTTTGGGGGTTATTTCGGTTGTCTCAGGAACAATCGTTGGCTTTTTAAGGTTACGCTTAAAGCGTCGCTATAAAAATGGAAATGTTACGCCGTATACAGGCATACAAAAATGGCATCACCTTCTGGGTATCACTTTTACCCTGTTTCTAACCATGTTTATTGTGAGTGGTCTGTTTTCAATGAACCCATTTGGGATTTTCGACAATAAGACCTCTTCCGTTGAACAAGTCAAACGTTATACCGGCGACAGCTATAACTTAATAGCGTTTGATCAGAGCCTTAAAAACCTAAAAGACCATGCCGAGAAAATTCAAGGTATTAAAGAGCTCTCTTGGCAGATGCTTGACGGCGAAGGGTTACTCATTGCCAAAAGTGAAAGTAGCAATAGTTCACTAGACCCTTTCCGCACAGTCACTAACATGAACCCAAAGGAACTCACACAAAAAACGCGTAACGCTATTTCTCAATTACTGCCCGATAGTGAATTAGTCAAACTAGATAAAATCATCGAATACGATAATTATTATTACACCACACACAACCGTTATATGCCCTTGCCGGTCTTTAGAGCTCGTTTTTCTGATACCGAAAGCACATGGTATTACATTGACGCCACAACAAGTGAAATATTAGCTCGTTCAACACAAACAGACCGAGTAAAACGCTGGCTCTACAACGGTTTACACAGCTTAGATTTTCGATTCTTACTCGCTAATAGGCCACTATGGGACATTATAGTAATTTTTTTATCGATTACTGGAATTATATTCTCATTAACTTCTTTGGTAGTTGCCTGGCGCAGATTACGAAAAAACAGATCATTAAAAACCAAACAATTAACTAATTAACTAATTAACCGATGATCTTGATTTTTAAAAAACTATTACAGTAAAAGCGTTGCTTGTATGAGTAGACGGAAAAGAACTTTTTTCGACCCATACAGGTATCACTCAATTTCTATATGACTCAAAAAAACAGAGAGTGTCATGATAAAATTAATAAAACTCATAGCTACTGCTTCGCTACTATCGGCATGCAGCCAACTGCCTACGGAAACGACCGACAATGCGTCACTCACATGGAGGGAGGTTGAACCAGAGCCTTTTGCATACCAAGATCAGTCCGAAAGATACAAGTCCACCGAACTTGAGGTCGTACTCGCTGCTGGTAACGCCATGGAGCTTAAATTTGCCATGCAGAAGCACGATACAGTGGTTTATCAATGGCGAGTGCTAGGAGATGCTGAAGGCCTTTCCCTAACAGAGTTTCATGGGCATACGGAAAAACCGGACGACGGTAGCCTAGGTACCCTGGTTTTTTACAAAAAGCATCAAGATAGCCAAGAAAGTGGCAGTTTGACTGCAGCCTTCGCAGGTGACCACGGCTGGTATTTCGAGAATGACTCAGACAAAGACATTAGTATTCAACTCACGGCTGCAGGTTGGTACGAAAGTGTGAGGGAAATTCCTGTACCCAGGTAATCCATGAAGGTATCGACAAAGGCTGACAGCTTAACGTTTTAGTCTTTGTATTTACGATGGTCAACCGAAGCCGCTACTCACAGTCTAGTGGCTTGGCAACGGGCGAATGTAAACTGCCAATTTCTGAGTCTGTTAAAGTAAACTTTAAAGGTCAGATGAAAGATCACATCGATCTTGCAGACAAGCGTATTGCATGCATACAGTTCGGCAATTAGAGTCTTTCATTGAACAGGTTTTGTGTGAACTATGATGACAGAACCATTTAAACGACATCAAAGTCCCTGCATCGATGTCTGTGAATTCCCTGCACCTAATTAGGGGTGTGTTTGGGTTGCGGTCGTACTCGTCACGAGTGCGAAAAGTGGAGCGCGATGAAACCGTACGCTAAAAAAAATCTTACGAATGAACTTCACAAACGGATGTTTAAAATTATCGATTAGTGTTCTGAATAATTAAGGCTCACTCAATAAAGTAGATGCCTATCTTCATTGTAAGGTCGGTAAATATGCCAAGAATACTTAGCTCAGAATGAGTCATTGAATACTCTTTAGAATTTAAAATTAAAATCATCGAACTTACATTTGAACTGGATGTGAAAGCTATTCTGTAGGTAGGGTGCTTAATCTTCATTCTATGATAATTTATCGCTGGCGGCAGGAATATAGAGAGGGTAAGTTCATTGAACAAAATTCAAGAAGAATTAGAATGATTAAATACTCTCCTTTACCAAAAAAAACTATAATAAAATCAATGAAAAAGTGACGAGATTAGCGTCTTAAGAAAGCACTAGTAGTAGCCAAAAAAGAAAAAGGTTTCCTGAAAAAGAGGAAGCGGTATCTGAAGTGCCAAAAGAATTTCGATCTAGATTCATAGAAGATTATCGTAGGAAAGCGTTGCTTACTAATCCATACATTACGGTTGACCACCTCCATTTAATATACCACTACTTTCTGGCGATTAAGTCTAGAAGACTCTAGCCAATACTAAATTTACATAATGACAAATGTTCGAAACAAGTCACCATATTTATAAAAATAAGTGACGATCAGTTAGTATGCTTCTAAGTATGAATTCGTTGATCTTTAAATTACTAGTGCAATATGAAGGAATGACAGCGTTAAGGTGGCAGTTGTTTGTGTGGAAAATTCAAATACTCAATTACCTCAGAACTAAAGCACTTCTTTCAATGCCATTGTATACAGTGTCGTAAAGCTACTGCTTCCGCATTCGCAGCGAATATAATTGCAATCCCAGCGGAAATAAAGTGGGTTTCTGGTGAGGGCAATATAAAGCAATTTGACTATCCAGGTCTAGAGCTCACTCAAGTGTTTTGCGAAATGTTTTGGGGTGAAAGAGCAGAACGGTATGAGGATGGAATAGCAGTGCCAAACAATCACAGTCTATCCGTTATTGATTCAGACAGGATAATCGTATTAGAATTACGATAACGTTAGCCTTAAAAATACATGGAATGTAAATTGAAAATCATAAAAATTGTTACAACGGTAGCTTTTGCAATCTCGATGCCCCTTTTTCTATTATTTATATATCTTGATAGGGAGCTTCCACAAGAAATTCAACCAGCTAATTTCAGTTGTTTGAAACAAGACCAAGGTCACTTTATTGATAACACTCTTCCGCCTAAAAACATTTACGGGGTCGGACTGACGTATTCAAAACATATTAATGAAACTGCCTCAGATTTTGACCTAGCCGTAGGCCCTCCTGTATTTAGAAAGTCGAGTTCGAGTTTTGTAAAAGGTGATACTCTGGTGGCTATGCCATCCCATAGTAAATTACTAAAGTCATTAAACGAATTAGAGCCAGGTATAGATATAGCACTTCACAATAAAGAGATTAAACTCTTGGCGCTTCTCGATTATGAAGCTGAGTTGGCGTTTGTATTACTTGAAGATGTTGCGGATAAAAATTTAGATAATGCCGATTTCATCCCCCAGATTGGTTTTCTAACAGCGAATGATATATCGGCCAGAAGCCTCGCGGTTATGGGCGAAGGCCAAAAGAATCGCTTTGATTATTGGGGGATATCTAAAAGTTTTCCTAGATTTACTCCTGTCAGCGGACCTATATGGGTACCCCACACTCATCTGCCTGATGCGATTCCCTGTGTCGTATTAAAGACTTATGTTGATGGCAACTTGCGACAGAGTGAAAACACTAATAATTTAATTTATACACCCGCTGACATGCTTCGTTTTATTCACAAAAGCTACCCCTCAATACCTTTAAGAAAGGGCGATATGATACTAACGGGAACACCCGGTGGTGTTACATTCAACGTTCCAAGGTGGAAAGCTAGGCTGGCTAATCTTGTAGGACTCGATCGTTTTCAAAAACTTGCGATTAGCCAAAAGAAGAAGAGCGCCGAAAAATTTCTTAATGTGGGTAGCGAGGTTCGTGTAAGCGCTGAATGGTTAGGGAATGTCGACATTACTATTGCCAAGTAGTGCATGAGGCTTTACTTCGCAGTCATGCTCGTTCTAATCATAAAACAAAAAATCGAAGTCGAATGGGTGTTCGAGGCGAAGTAAAAGCTATCTACGTTCATATTTGACAAGATTGGCTATATACTCGAACATCATTGCCAATATTATACATCTCAGTATACAGAGCAAATTAAACGGAACTGTTGAGAGTAGGGTAGCATGTCTAAATATCGTATTTTTCTACATTCCCGCTAGTTCGCAACAGCATTATTTCAAAGGTGAAATATAATGAAAATTGATAAATCGATTAATGTTTTCGGTGAAGAACTTCAAATGTGTGGTGAAAATCATGTTACGGGATTTTACAGAGATGGAAAGTGTAATACCTGTAGTGAAGATGCTGGTTCGCATACGGTTTGTATAGAAACATCTCAGGAGTTTCTTGAATATTCTAGATTCAAGGGTAACGATCTATCGACACCAAGGCCGGAGTTTGCTTTTAAAGGTTTAAAGCCCGGGGACAGCTGGTGTGTGTGCGCAGCTCGATGGCTGGAAGCGGTACAAAGTAATATGGCGCCCAGAGTTCATTTACAAAGAACCCACATTAGGGCATTGGATATTGTGCCAATAGAAACATTAAAGAAGTATGCAGTGGATTTAAATTAATCCTTTAGGCGTTAGCTGCAAGGCAAATCATCATCCCAATCAAAATATTATCAATGTCTACAGAGCAGTTATTTCCCAAAAATTTTTGAGCCTGACAAAGTGATTTCAATTATACAAAACACTTTTGCTCAAGCACAAATCTGCTAACAAGATGCCACACAGAGACCCTTTTTTACAAAACATACTGGCTACTTCACATATAACAAGTATTAGGCATGTTTATAAACATCATACAAATGATACAGGCTCTGTAGGCAATAGGTGTTATGAATATATTATGTATATAAGTTAATATTCTAAAGTGTCTGCATTAAGAATTATTAAAACAGACTTTCTGCTTGGCTAAATCCCCAGGCAAATATTTTGCCGCACGATAAAAGGCCAGCATTGAAAGCAGGCCAACAAACGATACGCCAGCAATGGAATAACGCAGTGCATCACCACTGCCTAAGCTTGGAGTTAATGCATCACTAATAAGTCCTACCACCAATGGGCCGCAACCTAAGCCAATTAGGTTTAATACAAAAAACAAAACAGCTGACGACATGGCACGCATACTTGGGCTAACTAAGGTGTGGGTAATGGCGATCACGGGGCCCAAATACAACGCTCCAAAAACCGTGGATATAAATAACAGGCTTAAAGCTTGAGTGCTGTCATCCAAAAACATGGCCGTTGCAATTAACGTAGGTCCAAAAATAGCGGGTATCGCGGGCACCCATAAATACCAACGAATATCTTTTAAACCTAATTTGTCAGCAAAGTGTCCTCCAGCATAGGTGCCAATAATGCCGCCTAAACCCGCTGTAATAGCAAGACTAATACCCACTTGAGTGGTTTCAAAGCCATGCGAACGAATAAGAAAGGAAGGTAAAAAGTTACCGATACCGTAGCTACAAAAAGCAGTAAGGCCTGAACCAAGGGCAAAAAAGCGAAAGGATTTCAAGCCCCATAAAGTTGATATAGTTTCCTTAAAAGTCACGCTGGTTTTTATTTCTACGCCATCCGATATACCGCGAATAGGCTCACGCAATGTAAACTTAACAACCAAGGCGACTAATAACCCTGGCAATCCCACTGCAAAAAAAGCGATACGCCAGCCATAATGTTCGTTAACCCAGCCGCCAACAATAAAGCCAATTAAAATCCCTAAGTACACACCAGTAGAATAAATCGACATGGCGCGTCCGCGCTCTTTGGCCGGGTAGTAGTCTGATAAAATAGAATGCGATGGTGGACTGCCACCGGCTTCACCAACACCTACACCGATGCGTGCTAACAATAACTGGTAAAAGTTTTGCGTTAAGCCTGATAATGCTGTCATTCCACTCCAAACAGCAATGGCACCCGCAACAATATTCTTACGATTCCCTACGTCGGCCCAGCGCGCAATAGGAATACCGACACTGACGTAAAAAATGGCAAATGCAAAACCGGTTAATAGCCCTAATTGAGCATCAGAAAGTAGCATATCGGCTTTAATAGATTCTTGTAGTATCACTAATATTTGGCGATCGACAAAATTTAGCGCATAAACAATTGTCAGCAAAAACAGCACATAGCGGCGGTAGCCTTTACTAGGGGGAGTCACTGCGCTGGATTCACTCTGATTATCCAGTTGATCTGAAGTCTTAGGCTGTTCCATGAAATTCCTACCATTTTATTTTTATATTAGGCACTTTTATACAATTACCATGGGCACAAAAGTATCGTTTAGGGGACACTTTAAAAGTGTGCAGTAGCGATATAGCCTTCGGTATTTCCAACCTTTGTACCATGAGAGTATTTGGTAAGGTACGCAATAGTGTTAAATATGGCCCGTTTTGTCTAGTTTATAGCCAGGTTTATACTTACCACTCAATGTCCAGTTTAGGTGCACCTTGGGTACATAGGATTCGCCACTGAGTGGTCACGATCTAAAATTTTGTGTTTATTATGTTGAGTAGCTTCGTTTGTATCCATTAATGCATCGATTGCAGCTACTATTCATAAGATTAATAGATATTTAGTATTACAAATCATTTCATTCATGACTTGGCTCTGGTTAGCATCAGTTAAAGATTACAGATTGAATTTAAATAAAACGAAGGATCTGACGATGGATTTTGAATTAAGCCCAAAAGCAAAAGATTACGTTAAAAGAACCAAGGCGTTTATAAAAGAACACATTGAGCCGATGGAAGCCGATTTTTGGGCGGACGTGAATGCTAAACAAAACCACGGTGATTGGACCAAGTGGGAAGTGCCTGCGATTGTCGATGAGCTAAAAGCTAAGGCCAAGGCTGAAGGTTTGTGGAACATGTTCCTGCCTGATGATGAATTCGGTGCTGGCTTAAGTATTTTGGAATACGCCTCGGTTGCGGAAGAAACGGGTCGCAGTCTTTTAGCCCCCACTATCTTTAACTGTAATGCCCCAGATACTGGCAATATGGAGCTGTTATGGCGTTATGGTTCTAAAGAGCAACAAGCGCAATGGCTGACACCGTTACTGGCAGGAGACATTCGTTCTGTTTTTTGTATGACAGAGCCCGATGTTGCTTCATCTGACGCCACTAACATGGTGGCAACCGCCGTGGTCGATGGTGATCATGTCATTCTTAATGGCAGCAAGTGGTGGTCGAGCGGTATTGGTGATCCACACTGTAAAGTGGCTATCTTCATGGCCAGTACCCCAGATGAGAGTAAGGATCGTCATCATCAGCATTCTATGGTGTTAGTGCCTCTTGATACACCGGGAGTTGAGATTGTTCGTATGCTGCCTGTATTTGGTGTTTATGATGCACCTCATGGCCATGGTGAAGTAAAGTTTACCGATGTACGTTTGCCAGTTTCAAGCTTTATTAGCGGGCCTGGTATGGGGTTTGAAATCGCACAAGGTCGTTTAGGACCAGGTCGTATTCATCATTGCATGCGTTGCCTAGGCGCAGCAGAAAAATCATTAGAGTTGATGGTTGATCGTGGTATGCAGCGTACCGCTTTTCATAAGCCGATTATGAAGTTGGGCGGCAATGCCGAGCGTTTGGCAGAGGCCCGTATTGCGATTGATCAGGCACGTTTATTAACACTTTTCGCGGCGTGGAAAATGGATAAAGTTGGGGCGCTTAATGCCATGACTGAAATCTCTGCCATTAAGGTGGTTGCACCTAATGTCTTGCAAAAAATCGTTGATGATGCCATTCAAATTCATGGTGGCGCCGGTGTGAGTCAAGACACTCCTCTGACAGCTTTCTTTATGCAAGCGCGTTCTTTGCGATTAGCGGATGGCCCAGATGAAGTGCATAAAGGTGTGATTGCCCGCATTGAACTAGCCAAGCGGGGTTACTTTAGCAAAAAGCGTTAATAGCGACCTCTTTCGACTCCTTAGATGTTAGTGATCGCTAACATTTGAGGTTTTGTTTTATCAACCCAACTTCTTATCACACTCCCTCTCGCATTCACGGTTGCATTACTTATTAGACCATCCAACGGCCTTTACCCGCGATTCTCGCGTTATATCGATGAATGAATTGTCATTTTATCGTCATCTTTTCTTATCATATTCAGTCTCTGGTGTGAGTATTCACTCTTGTTACATCAAAAAGTTGTTAGTGACCACTTACATATAGCAAAAAAGTCTAAATTAATTTGCATTGCTTAGTTAGTATTCACTAACTTAAGAGATTACTTTAACTTTTGCGCCCAGAGTCACGGGTAGCAAGACTTTTCCGAATCAAGATCCTTACGGTTTTGACTCTTTTGGCAGAAACAGTCGCTAAGTCCTTGTGAATTAACGCAAATTTTCACATATCCACAGCATAGTTCACCTTGCAAATCTGCTTCAGCATTTCTATAGTGTGCACTAGTGGAGTAAAGTGGGTAGAAGTGGGTTTTTGTAGCGATGTTGTGTTAAAAATATCACTCAAAATCTGACTCAATATTTTAAAGAAGGAAAGTCAGTGTTTCGTGGACTCAGTGCGGTTAATTTAGATGCTAAAGGAAGGCTAGCGATCCCGATGAAATATCGGCAATTGCTGGTGGATCTCTGTGCTGGGCATCTAGTAGCCACAATCGATACTGAAGAACGCTGTTTACTCATCTATCCCGTTGATGAGTGGGAATTGATTCAAGCAAAAATTGAAGCGTTACCTAGTTTTAATCCGAGTGCACGAAGAATCCAGAGATTGTTAATTGGGCATGCCACCGATATCGAATTGGATGCCAACGGGCGAATTTTATTGTCCCAGCCATTGCGCGAATATGCGCAGTTAGAAAAAGAAACGGTTTTGCTGGGGCAAGGTAAAAAATTAGAGCTGTGGAGTAAGGATCTGTGGAATAACCGTCGTGATGATTACATCGCTGAAGTGAATTCTCCGGAAGTACTTCCAGATGAACTATTAAATCTTTCTTTATAAAGAAGTCTTATGGCAAAACGTAGCAGAATCAAGCTCAGTAAGACTGAGCGCGAAAAAGCTGAGCAACAGCAAGCCGTGCAAAAGAAAGATCAACTTGATCTAGGTGTTGGAGCTCAACAAGACCATTTCACGGTGTTATTGCATGAAACAGTGGCCGGCTGTGTGGTCGATCCAGATGGCATTTATGTCGATGGTACTTTTGGCCGTGGTGGTCATAGCGAGCTGATATTAAGTAAGTTGTCCGAACATGGTCGCTTATATGGCATTGATAAAGATCCACTGGCGATAGAAACGGGCAAGGCTTTAGAGTTAAAAGATTCTCGTTTTCAAATTATAAACGCCAGCTTTGCCGAGTTACAAGAGCAGCTGCAAGACCGTGGTATCGAAAAAATTGATGGTCTGCTATTGGACTTAGGGGTTTCTTCACCGCAGTTAGATGATGCCGAACGTGGCTTCAGCTTTATGCGCGATGGCCCACTGGATATGCGCATGGATCCAACGTCGGGTGTGAGTGCAGAAGAGTGGATTGCTAAAGTCAGTGCAGAAGAATTAGCGCGAGTCATGAAAGAGTATGGCGAAGAGCGATTTGCTAAACGTATGGCTAATGCCGTGATTCGTGAACGTGAATTGCAACATATTAATCGTACCGTGCAGCTGGCAGAAATTTTAAAAGAAGCGAATCCTGCTTGGGAAAAATTTAAGCACCCTGCAACACGTGCTTTCCAAGGTATTCGTATTCATCTTAATAATGAACTAAGTGATTTAGAAAAGATTCTTGATCAATCGGTTGATGTATTAAAAGTCGGTGGTCGTTTGGCAGTGATTAGTTTTCACTCATTAGAAGATCGTATCGTGAAGCGTTTTATTCGTCGTCAAGAGCAGGGTCGTCCTATACCAAGAGGGTTGCCGATTCTTGATGATGAGTTGGGTAAGACCATGAAAAAAATGAGTAAAGCGATTAAGCCGAAAGCCAATGAAGTGGGTGGCAACGTGCGTGCACGCAGTGCGGTACTTCGAATTGCTGAGCGTATTGAAGGTGAACGGAATTAACGGTCAATGATGTCTGCCACCAAGCAGAATGTGCTGATATTGCTAGCATGGTTCTTCGTTATAGTGTGTGCCACGTTGCAGGTGGCAGCGACTCATTGGCACAGACAGTTGGTCGCCGACTGGCAAGTCTCTGAGCATCGACGTTTGGATTTAGAGCAAGATTATGGACGTTTAATATTAGAGCAAAGTGCATTGACCGCTCATGGTCGAGTTGAGCGCATGGCAAAAGAAAAATTAAATATGATAGAGGCGATGGATGTACAGGTCATCCGCAGTAGTCGCTAATAGTAATATCGTTAATCCCAAGGTAGGGATTTAAAATAATAATTAATACGTAACGAAATGGTCTAACTAAGATGGAAATTAAGATGAAGGGCACACACTAACGTGGCTAATCCCCATACTAAAAAAGCTGCAACCACAGCATTAACAGAAGCGGTTGAATATCGTATTCCAGTCTGGCGTTTTGCGTTAGTACTGGGCGTATTCCTATGCCTGTTGATTATTGTAGCTGGCCGTATGGGTTATCTACATCTTGTGCAACAATCTTTTTTAGCGGCTCAAGGTGAGCAGCGTATGGTGCGTGATGAATCCATTCCTGCTTTGCGTGGCGATATAAAGGATCGAAATGGTGAGCCACTGGCTGTTAGCTCTCCAGTGAAAAGTTTGTGGTTAAACCCTCAACTTTTTGATGCCGCCAATGTGCAAAAGCTTGCTACTACTTTAGGTATTTCAGCCAATACATTGACTCGCCGTTTAAAGCGCAATCGCCACCAAAGCTTTATGTACGTAGAGCGTCATCTACCCCCAGAAAAAGCCGATGAAGTATTAGCACTGAAGCTGAGTGGTATATTTTCAGAAACTGAGTATCGCCGCTTTTACCCCGCGTCAGAAGTCACCTCGCATGTGGTCGGTATGACCAATATTGATGGTAATGGTCAAGAGGGTTTGGAGCTGGCTTATAATGATTGGCTGCAAGGCGCTCCAGGGCAGCAGCGAGTCGTAAAAGATTTATTGGGCAATGTTATTAAGCAATTGAATGTTTCCGCGATTGCTAAACCAGGGAATGAATTAAAGCTAACACTGGATTTACGTTTGCAGTACTTGGCTTATCGAGAGTTAAAAGCGGTTGTGCAAGCGCATAAAGCAAACTGGGGCAGTGCGGTTCTGTTGGATGCGAGTAACGGTGACATTTTAGCCTTGGTCAATCGCCCTTCTTATAATCCTAATAACCGCGCCACGTTAAAAGCAAAAGACATGCGCAATCGAGCCTTAACCGACTTGGTTGAACCAGGCTCAACGATGAAAGCCTTTACGGTTGCCGCATCGTTAAAGAAAGGTAATTACAATCCGAGCTCTGTGATTGATACCTCGCCGGGTTTCATGCGCATCAAGAGAAAAACCATTCGCGATCATAGGAATTATGGGCGCTTAGATTTGACTGGAATTATTAGGAAGTCGAGCAATATTGGCGTAACCATGTTGGCTCATGAAATGGGTGCAGAACATTTATGGACTCTGCTTCACGATGTGAAGTTGGGACAGGCAACGGCTCTTGGCTTCCCAGGGGAAGCCATAGGGCATTTACCTTATCCGCAACAACTGGATAATTTAGGGTTAGCTACCTTGGCTTATGGCTATGGTTTATCCGTTACACCGTTACAGTTGGCTCAAGCCTATACCGTCTTTGCGAATCATGGCTGCGTGCAGGAAGCACGTTTAATTATTACCAATAAGAAAACACCTTGCGATCAAGTTATGCCAGCGTCTGTGGCAAAAGATATGACCCAGATGTTAGAAACAGTAACGCAAAGAGGCGGTACCGGAACACGAGCTAAAGTAGCAGGTTATCGTGTCGGTGGTAAAACGGGGACCTCACACAAAGTAGGTAAAGATGGTTATCAAGATTCTGAATACACCTCGATTTTTGCCGGTATAGCACCGATTTCCGATCCGCGTTTTGTCCTTGTTGTGGTAATCGATCAGCCACAAGGACAGGAATATTATGGAGGCGAAGTTGCGGCCCCAGTATTTGGGCGGATTATGGAAGAGGCGTTACGTACTTTGCAGATTGCCCCTGATCAGAGTAAAGACTTTCATGTGGCGGAGGTCTCTGCCTTATGAACCTGACTCAGTTACTGGCACCTTATATAGCGTTCATTGCAAAAGAATCTGAACACGTTATTCCAGATATTAATATTCAAGGTTTAGTCACTGATAATCGCGATGTGAAAGCGGGTGATTGCTTCATTGCGTTAGCGGGTATTACCCATCATGGCAAAATATTTATCGATGATGCCATTGCGCGTGGAGCTATCGCTGTTTTGTTGGAAGCTGATGAGATGGGTGTTAACGAAAGTCTAAGCATTAGTTATTGCTCAGGCATTCCGGTTATCGCGTTTAGTGATTTAAAAAATCAAGTAAATAAAATATTAATCGATTTTTATCAGCTTTCGAGTACCGCGTTTAACATGCGCCTTATGGCCGTTACCGGTACCAATGGTAAAAGCAGTATTACCCGTTTCGCTGCGCAAATGAGCCATGGCTTGCAGCAACCCACTGGGCTTATGGGCACGCTGGGTTTTGGTGTGTGGCCAAATATTACTGAAAGTAAAAATACAACGCCGGAATTGGCGGTTTTATTGCGTCAATTCGCCATGATGAAAACTCTAGGAGCCGAGCAGGTTGCAATGGAGGTTTCCAGTCACGGCATAGAGCAAAAACGTATTGAAGGATTAACTTTTGATACTGCGGTGTTTGCTAATTTAAGCCAAGATCATCTTGACTACCACGGTGATATGGAAAGTTATTTTGCGATTAAACGAGAGTTGTTTTTAACAAGAAAATTACAACATGCGATCATCAACGTCGATGATGAATATGGTCAGCGATTATTAGCGGATGACGCTATCACTGCGAAAAAAATCAGTTATGGTTTTTCTGCAACTGCCGACGTTAGGGTGATTGATTGGGCGCTGCACGGAGCTTCCATTGAGGCTTCAATTACAACGCCTTGGGGCGATGCCAGCTTTACTATTAATATGGTGGGTGATTTTAATCTGGCTAATGTATTAGCGGCGATTAGTTTGTTGGCGGTAGAAAAACAATTTTCTTTTGCCGATATTATTGACTCAGTTAAGTACATCACCGCGGCGCCAGGCAGAATGCAAGCCTATAGCAAGCTTGGTTGCGCCAGTGCGGTGGTTGATTTTGCTCATACGCCGGATGCGTTAAAAAATGTGTTGGCTACGTTGAAAAAACAAACCCAGGGTAAATTAGCCGTGGTATTTGGTTGTGGCGGCAATCGAGATGTCAGCAAGCGTTCACAAATGACCCGTATTGCGCAAACATTCGCTGATCGCATTATTTTGACTGCGGATAATCCAAGAAAAGAAAATCTGAAAAATATTATTCAAGATATGCAGGCGGGATTAGATGACTCTAACCCGGCAGAGGTTTCTGTTGAGCTAGATCGTAAGAAAGCCATCGTATTGGCGTTAACTGAGTTAAATGACAAAGATCTGTTATTAATTGCGGGCAAAGGACATGAAGCCTATCAGGATATTGACGGACTAAAAATCCCTTATAGTGATGAAGCAATATTAGTGTCCTTGGGTTATCAGGATATCGCACAACAAGCATCGCAAGTACTGCCAGAATATTTAACCAAGGGGGCATTATGATGATGGCTTCTTTTAGTCTTACAGAATTGGCGCAAGCCCTTTCGGCTGTTATTAAGCAATCGGCCGTTATTAAAGATGCCGATACGCAAGCGGATGAAATTGAAGCGCAGCGGATTAATACCGATACTCGTACGATCCAGCAAGGCGATGTGTTTTTAGCGCTACGCGGTGATAACTTTGATGGCCACAACTATTTAAAACAGGCACAGACTAACGGTGCGGTCGCCGCGATTGTTGATGTTCAATACGTTGCAGATCAAACATTATTGAATAGCTCACTACCACTATTGGTAGTGACCGATACCTTGTTAGCTTTAGGACAAGCAAGTTTGTGGAATCGCCAGAAGTTTACAGGACCCTTAATCGCGATTACGGGCAGTGCTGGTAAAACATCGGTGAAGTCGATGGCTTCTCATATGATGCAGTTGCTGGGAGATTGTTGGGCTACACAGGGTAATTTTAATAATCACATCGGTGCTCCTCTAACGTTATTGGGGTTAGAGCCACAGCATAAAGCGGCAGTTATTGAGTTGGGTGCGAGTGGTGCCGGAGAGATTGCTTATACTGCGCAGTTTGCTAAGCCCGATGTGGTGATTCTTACCAATGTCAGTAGTGCTCACTTAGAAGGCTTTGGCAGTATAGAAATCATTATGCGTACGAAAGGCGAGATTATCGATGCTTTAGCGGGTAATGGTTGCGCCATATTAAATGCAGACGATATCTTCTATACCGATTGGGTATTGCGAGCAGGTACGCGTAAGGTTTTAAGTTTTGGTATTGAAAATTATGCCGATGTTATGGCGAAAAATATTATTTGTGATGAGCGTGGTAGTCGTTTTGATGTTGTCTACCAGCAGCAAGGTGTCGCCTGCGAAGTCCCGTTATTAGGTCAGCATAATGTCTTGAATGCTTTATCGGCTATTGCCGCAGGATTAGCGCTGGGTCTTGAATTAGAAAAAATAGTCCTACAGTTTAAGACTTTACCCATGGTTGATGGCCGTTTGCAGTGGGTCGATGGTGAAGGCCAAATTCGAATTTTAAATGATAGTTATAATGCCAGTCCTGCTTCGGTGAAAGCAGCGATTGATGTCTTAGCTTTATGGCAAGAAAAAGCCTGGTTAGTGCTGGGTGATATGGCTGAGTTAGGAGATGACTCAGCGGCGATTCATGCTGAAATAGGTGAGTATGCACAGCAAAAAGGCATTGCAAATTTTGTCGCGACAGGCACCGCTTGTCGTGATGCCATTGCAGCATTTAAGCAAACTATTGCTAGTCAAGAAACAGCGAATAGACGTGCACATTGGTTTGAGAAACAAAGCGAATTACTAAGCTACATAAATGAACATAAACAACCTGACCAAGTTTTTTTGGTGAAAGGTTCACGCAGTGCGGGTATGGATAAAGTCGTCACCGCATTGTCGCTTAAGAGTCATATTGATTCTTCAAATACAATTGGGAAAGTATAACAATGTTGTTTTGGCTAGCCGAATACCTAACACAATATAATTCAGGGTTTGCTGTAGTGCAGTACCTGTCGTTACGCGCTATTTTTGCCGTGATTACCGCATTAGCAGTAGCCTTGTTCCTAGGGCCAAAAGTTATTCGCAAATTGCGCAAGTATCAAATTGGTCAGACGATTCGTGATGATGGTCCGAAGTCTCATTTAAGCAAAGCGGGTACACCCACTATGGGCGGCGCTTTGATTTTATTGTCTATTACCGTCAGTACCTTGTTATGGGGTGATTTAGAAAATAAATACGTTTGGCTAACCTTGCTAGTGACTTTAGCGTTTGGGGTTATTGGTTGGATCGATGATTACCGTAAAGTAGTCGAGAAAAACTCACGTGGACTACCAGCTCGTTGGAAATATTTTTGGCAATCAGCTTTGGCTATTGTTGCTGCGAGCTTTCTGTTTGCCACTGCCCCTAGCTCAGCAGAAACTGCATTAATTATTCCGTTTTTTAAAGATGTCATTATAGAACTGGGTATCTTTTATATTGTATTAAGTTATTTCGTGATTGTGGGTGCGAGTAATGCTGTTAATTTAACCGATGGCTTAGATGGCTTAGCCATTTTACCCACGGTTATGGTGGGCGCAGCGCTTGGGTTATGCGCTTATCTTGCCGGCAATGTTAACTACTCAGAATATTTATCCATTCCTTATGTTATTGGCGCAGGAGAGTTGGCCGTCTTCAGTGGTGCATTAGTGGGAGCGGGTGTGGGTTTCTTGTGGTTTAACACTTACCCAGCACAAGTTTTTATGGGCGATGTGGGTTCATTAGCACTCGGTGCTGCATTAGGCATGATGGCGATCATCACGCGCCAAGAGATTGTTTTCTTTATTATGGGTGGCATCTTTGTTGCCGAAACAGTTTCAGTTATTTTGCAAGTCGGATCTTTTAAGTTAACCGGCAAGCGGATTTTCCGTATGGCACCCTTGCATCATCATTATGAATTAAAAGGCTGGCCAGAACCGCGTGTGATTGTGCGTTTTTGGATTATTACCCTGTTGTTAGTATTGGCAGGTTTAGCGACATTAAAAATTCGCTAATCGATGTTATTAAATAGAAAGAGATAGATTTAAATTATGACAAACCTGATTGCTTCTGATCAAAAACGCTTAATTATCGGCATGGGCCAGACAGGGCTTTCGTGTGCGCGTTTTTTGGTGGCTAAAGGTATGTCATTTGATTTGTGTGATAGCCGTGAGTTATTGCCCAATCAAGCTGATATTGAAGCTGAGTTTCCACAATGCCAAATTTTTAATGGTGAGCTAGATGCTGAACTATTAGCTCAATATCATGAACTTATTGTGAGCCCAGGTATTGCGATTGCAGAGCCTGCTATCGCTTCCGCAATAAGCCAAGGCAGTCATGTTCGGGGTGATATCGATATTTTTGCTGAACACGTGACTAAGCCAATTATTGGCATTACGGGCTCCAATGGAAAGAGCACTGTGACGACGCTCGTCGGTGAGATTTTAGCGGCTGGTGGTCATAAACCAGCGGTCTGTGGCAATATTGGTGTTCCGGTATTGGATGTTTTGTTAAAGGATGATGATTACCATTGTTATGTGGTTGAGCTGTCGAGTTTTCAATTAGAAACCACGCATCATTTAGCTGCAGAAGTCGCTTGTGTGTTAAATATGAGTGAAGACCATATGGATCGTTATGATTCTATGGTGACCTACTATAAAGCGAAGCATCGAGTCTTTCAGGGCTGTCGTAATATTGTTATTAATCGCGAAGATACTTTGAGCCAGCCTTTAGTCAGTCGTTCTATGCCAAAGAAAAGTTTTGGTTTGCAGATGGCTGATAATCCTGTGGAGATAAAAAATCAGTATTCTATTGCGTGGCAAAATAATGCGTCTGATGACACGAATAAACATGAATTTTTAATGTTTGAGCAGCAGCCAATATTTCCTGTCGCAGAGTTAAAAATCAAAGGTCGCCACAACCAATTGAATGTCTTGGCTGCCATTGCGTTAGTGGA
This sequence comes from Oleispira sp., assembly GCA_047612075.1. Classification (GTDB taxonomy): domain Bacteria; phylum Pseudomonadota; class Gammaproteobacteria; order Pseudomonadales; family Oceanobacteraceae; genus Oleispira. Next base: position 103,138 of record JBLGAF010000002.1, on the reverse strand, counting down.
ATCTTTGCCCGCTGATTTTAAAGTGAATAACGAGCAATTACATCAGGTATTGTCTAATTTCACTGGTTTGCCACATCGTTGTACATGGATTGCTGAGCATGATGACGTTGAATACTTTAATGATTCTAAAGGTACTAATGTTGGGTCAACGTTAGCTGCGATTGAAGGTTTAGCCAGCCATGATGGAAAAAATATTATTTTGATTGCTGGCGGTATCGGCAAGGATCAAGATTTTGAACCGTTAGCAGATGCGTGTCAGTCAAGTGTTAAACAGGCTTTGTTATTTGGTCGTGATGCACCTTTAATTGCCAGCAGTTTAGTGTCTGCTTGTGAATTGAATATTGTAGAAACGTTAGCTCAGGCTTTAACTCAGGCTCAGAAAATAGCCAGTGCTGGGGATGTAATCTTATTCTCCCCGGCGTGTGCCAGTTTTGATCAGTTTGCGAATTATATAAAGCGTGGAGAAGTTTTTGAGCAATTGGTTGCCGAGATGATTCAAGGTAGAAAACCTCATGACGGCTAATGTCTCTACCAATGTGTCACAGGAAACCCCTATGCCGGTTTTGTCTTGGTGGCAATCATTAATGATTAAGGGCGACGTTTCTCAGCTGATGGCTGTAAATATGAATGCATTGGTTTGGTCCTGGCTCGGACTAATGGCGCTAGGCTGGGTGATGGTTATGTCTGCCTCTACCAGCATCGCCGAAACCTATACGGGAAATGCTGCGTATTTCTCCATTCGTCACGGGGTTTATATTGTTTTAGGCATTGTAGTCGCTTTTTTAGTCAGTCGTATTTCATTAGCTTGGTGGCAAAAAACGGATTGGTTGTGGTTGTTGTTAGGTGGCTTAGGATTGGTTGCTGTATTAATTCCCGGAATTGGTCACGAGGTCAATGGCAGTGCGCGTTGGCTGAATTTAGGGCTATTAAAAGTTCAGCCGTCTGAAATTGTTAAGCTGACAGCGGTACTTTATATTTCTGGTTATTTAATTCGTCGTCAAGTGGAAGTACAAAATCAGTGGTCTGGTTTCATTAAACCGCTGGTGATCTTAGGTGTAATTATTGTGCTGTTGTTATTGGAACCAGACTTTGGCTCAGTTGTGGTTTTGATGGGTGCGGTATTAGTTTTATTATTTTTAGGTGGAGTAAAAGCCGGGCAGTTCTTTTTATTAGTGGTGGCGACCTTAATTCTAGGCTATCTGGTAGTGACTGCAGAAGAATATCGTCTTGCACGCTTAACGACCTACTGGCAACCGTTCCATCCTGATAATGTTTACGGTTCCGGCTACCAGTTAGCTCAAGCGTTAATTGCTTTTGGTCGCGGCGAATTATGGGGTACGGGCTTGGGAGAAAGTGTACAAAAATTATTCTATCTGCCTGAAGCGCATACTGATTTTGTGTTTGCTATTTGGTCAGAAGAAACAGGCTTAGTGGGTGGCTTGTTTGCACTGAGTTTATTAACGTTCTTTTTGGCTCAGTGTATGAAAATTGGCTGGCAAGCGCAGAAGATGGGTAACTTGTATGGTGCCTTTATTTGTTTTGGTATTGCGACATTATTTGGTTTGCAGATAGTTATTAATTTAGGGGTGAATACTGGATTATTACCTACCAAAGGTTTAACACTGCCTTTCTTCAGTTATGGGGGCAGTAGTTTAATAATATGCTGCGTGATGGTTGCTCTGGTTTATCGCGTGAGCGTAGAAGTCGATGCAGCCGTGGCGAATGAAAAAACAAAAACCATAAAGAAAGTGACAAGAAAAACAAAAAACAATAGCGTTTCCGCCGTGTTTGCTGACAAGCAAATTAATTCAGACGGTATGAATGAGTATGTCACAGGTTTTGATGCGTACGTGGAAGAATTAAATGGGGGTCGTAATGATAAATAAAGCGCTCTCAATGAAAAATAATACCGTCATGATGATGGCTGGAGGAACGGGGGGCCATGTATTTCCAGCCCTAGCTGTTGCTGATGAATTAAAGCATCAGGGTTACGATATACACTGGTTAGGTACCGCTGCCGGTATTGAAGCAGATCTAGTGCCTAAATCAGGTTACCCGTTGCACTGCATTAATGTTACTGGCTTACGTGGCAAGGGAAAGCTGGCTTTATTAGCAGCCCCCTGGAAAATTCTCAAAGCTATTTTTCAAGCGCTGCAGATTATGCGTATTGTGCGTCCAAATGCTGTTCTCGGCCTTGGTGGTTTTGCCACGGGACCTGGAGGCATTGCGGCGAAGCTATTGGGGGTGCCGTTATTAATACATGAGCAAAATGCATTTCCTGGAATGACCAATCGTTTATTAAAACCGCTGGCAAATATTGTGATGCAAGCTTTTCCAGATACTTTTAAGGGTAGTAAAAACTTAGCAAGTTTATTCACTACAGGCAATCCTGTGCGGGCAAATATCGTGGCATCTGGTCGCAATATTAAAGTAAAAAATGACGATGAAAATGAACCACTCAATGTGCTTGTTGTAGGCGGAAGTTTAGGCGCGGTTGCATTGAATAATACCGTCGTGGAAGCTTTGTCTTTAATGGTTAATGAAGGTCTTTTGCCTAATGTTATCAAGCATAATTTACCCAGTATTTGGCATCAGGTAGGCAAAAGAAATATTGATGCCGTTGAGCAATCCTACGCAGAAAAAGGGTTGGAAGGTAAGGCGAAGGTGGTGGCTTTTATTGATGATATGGCCGCCGCTTATAATTGGGCCGATATCGTGGTGTGTCGTTCAGGTGCGCTAACTGTTTCTGAACTTGCCTGTGCTGGCAAAGCGGCAATTTTTATTCCGTTCCCTTTTGCCGTTGATGATCATCAAACTGCTAATGCGCAGATATTGGTTAACGCTGGCGCAGCAGAAATTAAGCAGCAAAAAGATTTGACGGCTGAATGGTTGGCTGAGCGCTTGAAAAGTTATGCTGATAACCCAGAAAAAATTAAACATATGTCGATAGCGGCTTCAAGCGTATCGATTGCTAATGCCACTCAGGTTGTGACAGAGCAAGTTATAAAACAAATAAGGTTAAACGATTAATGGCTAACGAAAATTTACATACTTCAGGTCCTGCAGAAGCGTATGCCATACCTGAGATGCGTCGTATTAAACGCATCCATTTTATTGGTATTGGTGGCGTGGGTATGTGTGGCATTGCCGAAGTTTTGTTAAATCAGGGTTATCAAATTAGCGGTTCGGATCTACGTCAGTCTGCTGTCACCCAGCATCTGACTAACATGGGGGCTGAAGTTTTTCTTGGTCACCAGAGCGAAAATGTGGACAACGTTGATGTGGTGGTTGTTTCTACTGCGATTGATCAAAATAATCCAGAAATTAAAAATGCGATGACAAAACGAATTCCCATCGTTCGTCGTGCAGAAATGCTGGCTGAGTTGATGCGTTTTCGTCATGGTATTGCCGTGGCGGGAACCCATGGTAAAACGACAACTACAAGTTTAGTCACTTCAATTTTAGCGCAAGCGAAATTGGACCCTACCTATGTTATTGGTGGCCGCTTAAACAGCTCAGGTACTAATGCTCGTTTGGGTGCAAGCCGCTATCTAGTAGCAGAAGCGGATGAAAGTGATGCTTCGTTTTTACACTTACAGCCAATGACTTCCATCGTCACTAATATTGATGCGGATCATATGGAAACCTACGGTGGTGATTTCGATAAGCTAAAACAAACCTTTGTCGATTTTTTACATAACTTACCCTTTTATGGTTTAGCCGTACTGTGCATTGACGACAATAATGTTCGCGAAATATTGCCGAAAGTAGCGCGTAAGTTTGTTACTTATGGTTTGAGTGAAGATGCTGATTTTCGAGCCTTCGATATCGTGCAACAAGGTTTATTTACCAGCTTTAAAGTCAAACGCCCAGATGGGGCTAGTGACTTAACGGTTCGAATGCGTATGCCGGGTGTGCATAACGTACTGAATGCGTTAGCCGCCATTGTCGTTGCCGCCGATGAAAAAATAGATGATGAGTCGATTGTTTATGCACTAGAAAATTTTGCCGGTGTAGGCCGTCGTTTTCAAGTGTGTGCTGAAGTTGAATGCACTGATACTGACGGTAATGAAGGCAGTGTGTTGCTTGTTGATGATTATGGTCATCATCCGCGCGAAGTAGAGGTGACTTTGGAGGCGATTCGTAAAGGTTTTCCTGAACGTCGATTAGTCGCGTTATTTCAACCACATCGTTATAGCCGCACTCGTGATCTGTATGAAGATTTTGTGCGGGTATTATCGGAGCCGGATGTTTTATTGCTGATGGATGTGTATCCAGCCGGTGAAAAACCGATTGCTGGCGCTGAAGGTCGTGCTTTATGTCGCAGTATTCGTCAGCGTGGGGCATTAGATCCGGTCTTTATCGAGCGCGATGAAAACATAGCACAAGTTTTAAGCAAGGTATTAAAGCCAGGAGATTTATTATTGACTCAAGGTGCGGGTGATATTGGTAACTTGGCGATTAAATTAACTCAGCAACTGCCTGATATTGTTGCTAATGGTACCCACATAAAAACACCTGACATTAAAGGTCTTAAATAATATGACCTTTACCTTGTCGGCGAATGAAAAAAATACCTTAGGACGCGTTGCAGTATTAATGGGTGGGACTTCTGCAGAGCGTGCGGTGTCCTTAGATAGCGGAACGGCTGTCTTAAACGCGTTACTGGAAGTCGGTGTCGATGCGTTTGGTATTGATGTTGGTGAAAATGCTGCAGAGCAAGTATCCCAGGCAAAATTTGATCGCGCTTTTATTGCATTGCATGGCCGCGGTGGTGAAGATGGAACGATGCAGGGTTTATTAGAATTATTAAATAAACCTTATACCGGCAGCGGCGTTATGGCGTCTGCATTGGGTATGGATAAATGGCGAACTAAATTAGTGTGGGGTGCTTGTGGCGTTGCAACACCAAAAGCGTTTGTCCTTGAAAAAAATAGTGATTGGGATTCTATAATGCAAGCCTTGGGTGGCTTAGCGATGGTGAAACCGGCACGAGAAGGTTCTAGTATTGGTATGCGCAAAGTGCATAGCAGTGAAGGCTTGGCCGATAGCTATGCTTTTGCCTCACAGCACGATGATCTTGTTATTGCAGAGCAATATGTTGAAGGCAAAGAGTTCACTGTAACTATTTTAGGTGATGAAGCACTGCCTGCTATACAGCTGGTAACGACTCATGACTTTTATGATTTTGATGCCAAATACAAAGCCGATGATACGCAATATTTATTACCTTCTGGTTTACCAGATTATGCGGAAGGTGAGTTGCACAAAATGTCGTTGAAGGCTTTTAAATTGATTGGTTGTTCGGGCTGGGGTCGAGTCGATGCGATGCAGGATGATGAGGGTAATTTCTGGTTATTGGAAGTAAATACTACTCCAGGGATGACAGATCATTCGTTAGTACCAATGGCGGCTAAGGCGGGAGGCTTGTCTCTCCCTGCTTTAGTTATAAAAATTTTACAGCAGACACTCTAGTAGGTATTAAAAGATGCTTGTTAGCTCAATGAAAGATCAAGCGGCTAAGTCTAATCATAATAGACCCAAGGCTGATAAAGCGAAGCGTAAAGCACGTTCGCCTGAGCATGCTTCGTCTGCACGACCGGCATCAAATAAAGGGGCGACTCGATTAAAGACGAGAACACCTTTTTCTTTTACTCGAGTCACTGCATTAATACCTGTTTGGTTTATGCAGTCGGTATTTGTTATTTCGCTGTTGATGGTCGCGGGCTGGAGTCTGCAGCAAGTGCGATGGGGCTGGCCGGTTGAACAGGTTGAACTTGAAGGCGAATTTCGTTTTTGGCAAGCTGAGGAATTAGCAAAGCAATTGTTATGGGTGAAAGAACAAAACTTTTTTTCCTTAGATGTGCACCAGGTTAAAACGGATGTAGAGCAGCTAGCGTTAATCAAAAGCGTACAGGTAAAAAAGATTTGGCCGGATACCTTACTGGTTAAATTTAAAGAAGATATTCCTGTTGCTGTGTGGAATCAAGAAACCTTGCTTAATCCTCAAGGTGAGGAGCTGATTTTATCCAATCATTTTGATGCTAAAGGATTGCCCAAATTATTTGGTCCGAAGAAAAAAACGGAGCAGGTAATGCGACAGTTTCAACGTTTTCAGTCGCGTTTATTATCGGTGGATGCCGCCATAGTAAGTTTAAGTATGAATGCGGTAGGAAGCTGGAAAGTAGAATTAGAAAATGGCTGGACGATTCGTTTAGGTCGTCAGCAATTGGAGCAACGCTTAGAGCGTTTAATAGAATTACTTAAAATACTGCCACAAGAAAAAGTAGCAGTTGTTGATCTTAGATATGGAAAAGGGGCAGCTATTAAATGGCTGTCCGTTTAGGAGAAGGGTTTATGAGCCAAGCGCCACAGAAAAACATGCTGGTCGGACTGGATATTGGAACGTCTAAAGTTGTCGCTATAGTGGGTGAAATGACAGCGGGCGGTGGTGTGGAAATTGTTGGTTTAGGCTCGCACCCGAGTCGGGGTATGAAAAAAGGTGTGGTGGTTAATATTGAATCCACCGTGCAGTCTATTCAGCGTGCGGTAGAAGAAGCCGAGCTGATGGCAGGTTGTCGAATTCATTCGGTTTATGCGGGTATTGCTGGTAGCCATATTCAATCAATGAACTCTCATGGCATGGTGGCGATTAAAGATCGTGAAGTGACGTACGGTGATATTGAGCGAGTTATAGAAGCGGCAAAAGCCGTTCGTTTACCGGGCGAAAATCGTATCCTGCATGTTCTACCGCAAGAGTATTCGATCGATACTCAAGAAGGTATTAAAGAACCTCTTGGGATGTCTGGTGTGCGTCTGGAAGCTAAGGTTCACATGGTGACAAGTGCTACCAATGCCGCTCAAAATATTGAGCGCTGCATTCAGCGTTGTGGATTAGAAACCGATGATATTATTTTAGAGCAGTTAGCCTCGAGTTATGCCGTTTTAACGGAAGACGAAAAAGAGTTAGGCGTTTGTCTTGTCGATATTGGCGGTGGCACAACCGATATTGCTATTTTTACAGATGGTTCGATTCGTCATACCGCAGTAATCCCTATTGCGGGTGATCAGGTCACCAATGATATTGCGATGGCATTGCGAACGCCAACTCAGCACGCTGAAGAAATAAAAATTAAATACGCTTGTGCATTAACGCAGTTAGCGAAAGAAGATGAAACGATAAAAGTTCCCAGTGTCGGTGATCGACCGGCAAGGGATTTATCTCGCATGGCTTTAGCAGAAGTTGTTGAGCCACGATACGACGAATTATTCACTTTAATTCAGGCGGAATTACGTCGTAGCGGTTACGAAGAATTGGTTGCTGCCGGCATCGTTTTAACGGGGGGTACGTCGAAAATGGAAGGCGTGGTTGAGTTAGCAGAAGAAATTTTTCACATGCCGGTACGATTGGCAAAACCGATTGGCGTTTCTGGTTTAGTGGATGTAATTAATAATCCTATTTATGCAACCGCCGTTGGCCTCTTGTTATATGCCGCAGTGCAGCAAAATGACCCGATTAAAACAAATAATCGAGAAGAAGTGCCTTTAGACTTCTTTTCAAGCGTAAAACATTGGATTCAAAACAACTTTTAATATTAAATAGCAGTTGTGCATTGCGCAGCTCAGCAAAGGAGAAGGAGCTATGTCTCAGCAACGAGATGGGGATATGTTCGAACTAGCAGATGATCCTCAACAAAATGCAGTGATCAAAGTTATCGGTGTAGGTGGTGGTGGCGGTAATGCCGTACAACACATGGTCGTTAATAATATTGAAGGCGTGGAATTTATCTGCGCTAACACAGATTCGCAAGCGCTACGTAAAGTAGAAGCGCGCTCTGTTATTCAATTAGGCGTCGCTGTTACAAAAGGTTTAGGTGCTGGGGCGAATCCTGAAGTAGGGCGTCAAGCAGCGATGGAAGATCGTGATCGTATTGCTGAAGCAATCAGTGGTGCGGATATGATATTCATAACAGCAGGTATGGGTGGTGGTACCGGAACGGGTGGTGCACCTGTGGTTGCTGAAGTGGCAAAAGAATTAGGCATTTTAACCGTCGCGGTTGTGACTAAGCCATTTCCTTTTGAAGGTAAAAAACGTTCATTGATTGCTGAGCAAGGATTGGCTCAGTTAGCTGAAAGTGTTGATTCATTAATTACAATACCTAACGAAAAACTGTTGAGCGTATTGGGTAAGAATAGCAGTTTGCTGGATGCTTTTAGCGCCGCAAATGATGTATTACTGGGTGCGGTACAAGGTATTGCCGATTTGATCATGCGCCCTGGTATGATTAACGTCGATTTCGCCGATGTAAGAACAGTTATGTCTGAAATGGGTCAAGCCATGATGGGCACAGGTTCAGCAACCGGTGATAATCGTGCTCGTGAAGCAGCAGAAATGGCCATTGGCAGTCCTTTATTAGAAGACGTGGACCTACAAGGTGCTCGTGGAATTTTAGTTAATGTCACCGCAGGGCTAGATCTTACTTTGGGTGAGTTTACTGAAGTTGGCCAAGTGATTGAAGAGTTTGCCTCTGAGCATGCGACGGTCGTTATTGGAACGGTTATTGATCATGATTTAGTCGATGAGCTAAAAGTCACGGTTGTCGCTACGGGTCTAGGTATAAAAGCATCCGCTGCTGACAAGCCTAAGAAAGTGGTTGATAATACAGCCGCAGCAGAACCTGCTAGAAGAGTACCGACAACGGTGGCAGATTATGCCGAACTGGATAAACCTGCTCATACTCGTAATCAGGCTGCAAAAGCCCCATTACCCAGGGCAGAAAACGCCAAAGAAAAGGATATGGACTACTTAGACATACCTGCTTTCTTGCGTCGTCAGGCTGATTAACGAATAGTTACTGTCTTGCTCCTCCATAATTGGTATGATGAGCAGATAGTAATAATAGTTATTTAGTTTTAATCAACAATATTGGTAAATCGACATGATTCGTCAGAGAACGCTCAAAAATACAATCCGCGCTACCGGAGTTGGTCTGCACTCCGGCGAAAAAGTGTATCTGACGCTAAAACCAGCTCCTGTTGATCATGGTATTGTATTCCGACGTGTCGATCTTGATCCTATTATTGATATTCAAGCAAAAGCGACCAATGTGGGTGAAACCACCATGTCGACGACCTTAGTTCAAGATGGCGTGCGCGTTGATACCGTCGAACACTTATTATCTGCCATGGCGGGTTTGGGTATCGATAATGCTATTGTTGAATTAAGTGCTCAAGAAGTGCCTATTATGGACGGCAGTGCGGGTCCATTTGTTTTCTTGATCCAGTCTGCAGGCATTGCCGAGCAATCAAAGGCTAAGCGCTTTATTCGTATCAAGAAAAAAGTTGAAGTGCGTGAAGGTGACAAAATAGCGTCATTCGTACCATACAACGGCTTTAAAGTTACTTTTGAAATCGAATTTGATCATCCTGCTTTTAAACAAAGTGCACAAAAAGCCAGCTTAGATTTCTCATCTACCTCTTTTGTTAAAGAAGTGAGTCGTGCTCGTACCTTTGGTTTCATGAAAGATATCGAATTTTTACGCTCTAAAAATCTAGCATTAGGTGGCAGCGTCAATAATGCGATTGTAGTCGATGAATATCGTGTCTTAAACGAAGACGGTTTACGTTATGAAGATGAGTTTGTAAAACATAAAATTCTGGATGCAGTAGGCGATTTATATCTGCTGGGTCATAGCCTAATGGGCGAATTTGTAGGCTTTAAGTCAGGGCATGGTTTGAATAATAAGTTACTACGCGAGCTCGAATTACAAACCGACGCATGGGAATTTGTTGAATACGAAGAAGAAGATTCTCCAATCTCTTATACTAAGCCAGTATTGGCTATTTAGAGGCTGCTGTTAAAGTATGGTAATGTATTTAGAAGAGTTGTTAATTTATAACAAAGTTAATAGATTTTTTGATTTTTAAAATAAAGGCCATATTCACTATGGCCTTTATTATATATAGGTACTTATACTAAAAGTTATGAATATTATTTTCGTCGGTAAACGACATGGGCAATCGAAAACATACTCTTTAGGGCCGATAGCACGTTTTTTGCTGTTGACCTCTATTTGTGTGTTGCCGTTTGCTATGGGCGCGACGGGCTATTTACTTGCAGCACATTTAGCCGATAAAGGTTTATTAGATCCTGTTGCCGCCAAGGCTTGGGAAAAAGACTTAAATGATCAACGCCAAGAATTACAGGAAATACGTCAGCATACCGACCTAGAACTCGATGGTCTAACCCTCCGCTTAGCTGAATTACAAGCCAAATTATTACGCATAGATGCACTTGGCGAACGTCTAATCGATATCACCCAAATTAATGGAGATGAATTTGATTTCTCTTCGGTGCCTGCTGTGGGTGGCCCAGGTACGCTGGGTGAAACTTATCAAGCTCCTGAAATTCGATCTGTCTTAGATAAATTAGCCTCAAGAATTGATCGTCGCGAACAGCAGTTAGAAGTCCTAGATGATTTGCTGTTAGCGAACAAAATTAAAAAAGCTACTTTTGTTGCAGGACGACCGATTAAGCATGGTTGGATGTCTTCACGTTACGGTAAGCGTACCGATCCTTTTAATGGTCGTTTAGCTTGGCATTCTGGTGTTGATTTTGCGGGTAAGCAAGGATCTGATGTTATTGCCGTTGCTTCAGGTATTGTCACTTGGTCCAGCGATCGTTACGGTTATGGTAATCTGGTTGAGATCAATCACGGCAATGGTTATAAAACTCGTTATGCACACGCTGCTGAACTCAAGGTAAAGTTGGGTGATGTTGTGCGCAAAGGCGATGTCGTCGCCTTGATGGGAAGCAGTGGTCGTTCTACCGGCCCTCACGTTCATTTTGAAGTCTATAAAAACGGTCGTACTGTTGATCCAGCAGCCTATTTGCACCGCACCTTACGCTAAATCTTTGTAATACCTCACTTTTTTGTTATAAATATGGAAAAACCTTGTTTAGAAGCCCTTTTAACGGTCTTTGCGGGTCTTTCTCGACGTCTCTATTTTTTGGGTTTAAAAAACAATAATCATGATCGGTAATCTAGTTAGTAAAATGTTTGGTAGTAAAAATGACCGCGAATTAAAGCGAATGGGTAAAGTTGTCGTTAAAATTAACGCACTCGAAGAATCATTTGCGGCGCTTTCAGACAGTGAATTACAAGCCAAAACTCCAGAATTTAAAAAACGCTTGGCTGAGGGTGCTTCTTTAGATTCTATCTTGCCAGAGGCTTTTGCCGTTTGTCGCGAAGCCAGCAAGCGTGTTATGAAAATGCGCCACTTTGACGTTCAGTTGATTGGTGGTATGACCTTGCATGAAGGTAATATTGCAGAAATGCGAACCGGTGAAGGTAAAACTTTAGTGGGTACCTTGGCAACCTACCTAAATGGATTAACCGGTAAGGGTGTTCACATTGTTACCGTGAATGATTATTTGGCTTCTCGTGATGCTGAGTGGATGCGTCCACTTTATGAATACTTAGGTTTAACGTTAGGTGTTGTTGTTCCAGGACTGGATCCTACAAGTAAGCGCGCTCAATACAGCTGTGATATCACTTATGGCACCAATAACGAATTTGGTTTTGATTATCTACGTGACAATATGGCGTTCTCGACGGATGAGAAAGCCCAGCGTGAATTGAACTTTGCTATTGTTGATGAGGTGGATTCAATTTTAATCGATGAAGCCCGTACGCCGCTGGTTATTTCGGGTCCCGCGGAAGACAGTTCAGCTTTATATAAAAAGATGAATATAATGATTCCTCAGTTAACTCAGCATATTGAGGCGGAAGAGGCTAGCGAAGGCAACGAGGGTAAAGAAGAGAAGCCCGGACACTATATTGTGGATGAGAAACAACGCTCTATTGAATTGACTGAAATGGGTCATGAATACGTTGAAGATATGCTAGAGCAAGATGGAGTTTTAAAAGAAGGCGAGAGTCTTTATTCTTCTTCTAACTTAACGCTTTTACACCATGTTAATTCGGCGTTGCGTGCTCACGTTATCTATCAGAAAAACGTTGATTACATTATTCAAAATAATCAGATTGTTATTGTTGACGAGCATACTGGTCGTACGATGGCCGGTCGTCGTTGGGGTGAAGGCTTACATCAAGCGATTGAAGCCAAAGAAGGGGTTAACATTCAGGCAGAAAGCCAAACGTTAGCATCCACTACTTTCCAAAATTTCTTCCGTTTATATAACAAGTTAAGTGGCATGACAGGTACGGCCGATACCGAAGCGTTTGAATTCCATCAGATTTATGACTTGTTGGTCGTCGCGATACCGACCAATCAGAAAGTTACACGCATCGATTATAACGATCTGGTGTTTTTAACTCAGGCTGAAAAATACGCAGCCGTGATTGAAGAAGTTCGTGCAGTTGTTGCCGAAAAGCGACCCGTATTAGTGGGTACTGCATCGATTGAAACGTCAGAGTTATTATCTGAAGCCTTAACTAAAGCGAACGTGCAGCACAGCGTATTGAACGCTAAGCAGCATGAAAAAGAAGCACAGATTATTGCTCAGGCCGGTGCGATAGGATCGATTACTATTGCCACCAACATGGCGGGTCGTGGTACCGACATCGTCTTGGGCGGCAACTGGGAAGTTGAAGTCACTGCGTTAGACAACCCAACAGAGCAGCAAATTACTGATATTAAAACAGCGTGGCAAAAACGTCATGACGATGTGTTGGCTGCGGGTGGTTTGCACATCATTGCGACTGAGCGTCATGAGTCTCGTCGTATCGATAACCAGTTACGAGGTCGTGCGGGTCGTCAGGGTGATGCTGGTTCTTCTCGCTTCTTCTTATCGTTAGAAGATACTTTAATGCGTATCTTTATGTCGGATCGAATCCGCAATATGATGAAAGCGTTAGGTATGGAAAAAGGCGAATCCATTGAGCACCGTATGGTGAGTAATGCGATCGAAAAAGCTCAGCGTAAAGTTGAAGGTCGGAACTTTGATATTCGAAAGCAGCTCTTAGAATACGATGATGTGGCAAACGATCAGCGTCGCGTTATTTATGACCAGCGTAACGATATTATGGATTCAGATGATATTTCCGACGTGGTTGCTAATATTCGCCATGATGTTTTACAAGAAGCGATCGATAAATATATTCCTAGCCAAAGCTTAGAAGAGCAGTGGGATATTCCAGGCCTTGAAGCGGAACTTAAATCTGAGTTTGATTTGATCTTACCTTTGCAGCAATGGTTAGAAGATGACGATAAGCTTTATGAAGAAAATTTACGTGAGCGTATCACCACCGCTTTAAATGACGCATATAAGGCGAAGGAAGATGCGGTTGAGTCTGCTCCAGACCAGTTAAATCCATTGCGTATGTTCGAGAAGCAGGTGATGCTGCAGATTGTCGATAACCTTTGGAAAGAACATTTAGCGACTATGGATCACTTGCGTCAGGGTATTCACTTGCGCGGTTATGCACAGAAGAATCCTAAGCAGGAATATAAGCGTGAAGCGTTTGAGATGTTTCAGGAATTGTTAGAAAACATGAAGCGTGAAAGTATTCGTATTCTTTCCCATGTAAAAGTGCGCCAAGAAGAAGAGGTGCGTGAAATGGAAGAGCAGCGCCGCGCTCAGGCAGCGGCGTTAGCAGCCCAATCTAGCTACAAACATGAGTCTGCTAAAAGTATTACTGCTGAGAATGCTAAAAAAGCTGACGAAGCAGAAACTACTCAGCAGGAAAAACCTTTTGTGCGCGAAGACAAAAAGGTAGGTCGTAATGAACCCTGTCCTTGTAAGTCAGGCAAAAAATATAAGCAGTGTCACGGAAAGTTGAAAGCATAACGAACATCATGTAAGAGACGAAGGGCAGCTTAGGCTGCCCTTTTTTATGTGTGCTCTTTTTATCAGCTGATTTTTATGAAAGATTAAAATAATGCAGGTAAAATGGTACTAATAGCAATTTAACGGTGTGAGAACAACATGGCTGTCGGTTTAGAAGTATTAGAAAATTATCACCCAGTAAATGGCATCCGTATGGGTATTGCCCAAGCGGGCATTAAGTATGAAGGTCGTAATGATTTAGTGATTTTTGAACTCGTCGAAGGCAGCCGAGTAAGTGGTGTATTTACCCTCAACGCATTTTGTGCGGCCCCTGTGCAAGTGGCGAAGAAGCATTTATCAGAAGCGGCTGCTCGCTATCTAGTGATTAATACCGGTAACGCCAATGCGGGCACAGGACCTCAAGGTATAACGGATGCGTTAGCAACGTGCGAACAGTTGGCACAGTTAACAGGAGTTTCTGCCAATCAAATTTTGCCTTTTTCAACGGGAGTGATCGGCGAGCCACTGCCTATGGCTAATCTGCTTGCGGGGTTACCCCCGGCTTTGGCAACATTAGCGTCTGATATTTGGCCTGCTGCTGCTGCAGGTATTATGACCACGGACACCTTGCCAAAAGGCTATAGTCAGCAAGTTGAAATTGTTAACCTTGCAACCAGTAGAACTGAAACCCTCACTATTTCAGGGATATCGAAAGGTTCCGGTATGATTATGCCAAATATGGCAACCATGCTGGCTTACCTCACCACCGATGCCGTAATTGCGAAGCCATTATTGGATGTGATGTGCAAAGAATTGGCGGACAAATCATTCAATCGAGTGACGATTGATGGCGATACGTCGACCAACGACTCTTGTTTGTTAATTGCGACAGCACAAGCGGATATGGTAGAAATCAGTAGTAAGGAAGACCCACGTTATAGTGCAGTGTTTGAGGCCTTATTAGAAGCCTTCATGGTGCTATCTCATGCGATTGTGCGTGATGGTGAAGGGGCAACTAAGTTCGTCACTCTGGAAGTTCAAAATGCCGCCAGTATAAAAGAAGCATTAGATGTTGCTTATACCGTTGCGCATTCACCACTGGTAAAAACTGCCTTGTTTGCTTGTGATGCTAATTGGGGTCGAATTTTGGCTGCTGTCGGTCGTGCCGGTGTGCAGAATATGATTTTAGAAGATATTGATATTTACTTGGACGATGTTTGCATTGTCAAAAGTGGTGCCCGTGCAGCGAGTTATACCGAAGAAGCCGGTGCCGCGATATTTGCTCAGCCAGAGATCACTATTAGTGTTCGCTTAGGCCGTGGTGATATCACTGAGCGTGTTTGGACGACGGATCTTTCTCATGAATATGTCAGCATCAATGCTGACTATCGTTCTTAAGTGACTGCGACGATGAAAAAATTAGTACATGTGGCCGTCGGAGTGATCTTTGATTGCGCGCCAACAGAAAAAGGAAAAATACTGATTGCTAAGCGAGCAGATCATCAGCACCAAGGCGGTTTGTGGGAATTTCCTGGCGGTAAGGTTGAAGTAGGTGAACGGGTTCAGATTGCACTGCAGCGTGAGCTGCAAGAAGAGCTGGGTTTACAGGCATCGATTGATGATATGCGCCCACTGATCACTATTCCATTTCATTACCCAGACAAGTCAGTTTTGCTTGATGTCTGGGCGGTCTATAATGCCGCGGCTTTCAAAGAGTGGATGGGTACAGCATCTAGTCTTAATGAATGCATAGGCCGCGAAGGCCAGCCGTTAGCTTGGGTCGAGCAATCTGAACTGGGGAGTTATAAATTTCCAGCTGCGAACAAAGCGATTATTGATACTTTGTTACTGCCTAAGCAGATAGCGATTAGCCTAGATAATAGTAACCCTGAAATAATTTTAACCCAGATGGCGAATACATTAAAAAACCATTCAAATATTTGGATTCAGCTGCGAGCTCCCAGTTTAGATCAGCTGCACTATACTCAGCTCGCCATGAAGCTGTATGGTATCTGTCAGGAAGCAGGTAGTAAGCTGATTTGGAATTGCCCAAGCGATTGGTATCAAGTCGCTTTTGCTGATGGTCTGCATCTTTCGAATAACAATTTTAACGCTCTGAATACGAGTAAAGATGAGCGTCCAATTCCGCCTAACCAATGGTTAAGCATGGCTTGTCATAATCTATCAGAGCTTGCAGTGGCGCAAGAGCTGGCTGATTATGTATTGGTATCACCTGTGCTCAAAACTAAGACTCATCCTCGAGCAAACATACTGGCATGGTCAGGTTTTAAAGCGATGACAGAACAATCGCGAATTCCTTGTTATGCCTTGGGGGGAATGCAAACATCAGACATTGAGTGCAGCATTCAATCAGGGGGCCAGGGAATCGCAGGCATTAGTGGTTTTCTTGCGACAGAATAGAATGTGAATGAAAGTACCTTTTTATTAGATCAGGAAAAATTATGAAAGTTAAATGTCCAACGTGTAATAAAAACGTTATCTGGTCAGCAGAAGCGAAAGAACGCCCGTTTTGCTGTGAACGTTGCAAGTTAATCGATCTGGGCGCATGGGCGGATGGCAGCCATGCAATACCCGGAAAAAGTGTTGAAGAAGAAATGATGTCTCAGCAATGGGAAATAGAGCAACAAAACTCTAACCTGCAGTAAGTAACTCTTGGTGCAAATCTGCGACCCTAGCATCTAGGGTATCTAGCGGTTGGCTATTATCAATTACCCAGTTCGCATGCTCTAAACGCTGCTCTCTGGGAATCTGAGCAGCAATAATACGTTTAACTTGCTCAGCATCGTTATTATCCCGACTGCAGGTGCGTTCAATTTGAGTAGCTTCGGGTACATCAACTACTATCACTTTGTTTACTAACGCCGCTTGCCCGCTTTCGATTAATAGAGGCGACACGAGTATCGTATAAGCAGAAGCTGAGCTTGCTAAATCTCGCATGATCTCCTCGCGGATTCGCGGATGGGTAAACGCTTCGAGCTGTTTGCGTTTGGTATCATCGGCAAAAACTTGTTGGCGCAACCAAGCTCGGTTTAGGGTTTGGTCTTCTAATAAAACCTCAGCACCAAAAAAAGCCTTAATATCGTGCCAGGCCGGTTGGTTAGGAGCAACAACGTTACGTGCTGCAATATCGGCATCCACAACATGGATCCCTAATGCTTTAAAACGATCGCTGACTGCTGTTTTACCACTGCCAATGCCACCCGTTAAACCGATTATCATGTGCTATTAAATCCTAAACTGTTATACCTTGAGCTGCTATAACGAAGGTAAGTACCATTCCAAAATTTCATCACCCCACATTGCAGCAATCCAACCCGCCGCTGCCAAGTAGGGGCCGAAGGGAATGGGAATATTTTTATCGCGGCCCAGTATTATTATGCCTGCAATACCCACCACGGCTCCGACGATCGAAGATAATAAAATAATCATCGGCAAAAACTGCCAACCAAACCAAGCCCCTAATGCGGCTAATAATTTGAAATCACCAAAACCCATGCCGTCTTTGCCGGTAGCTAGCTTAAATAACCAAAAAACTGACCAGAGTGATAAGTAGCCCGCCATAGCGCCGATCACTGCACTTTGTAAATCGACAAAGGTATGATCGATATTCAGCAGTAATCCCAGCCACATAAGTGATAGTGTCATCGTATCGGGCAAAATTTGATGATCGATATCGATCATGCTCATCGCTACCAAAGACCAAGTAAAAATGAGCATGGCGGCTAATTGAATGGAAAAGGGAAATTTTATTAATAGAGCTAAGCTTAATAAACCTGTCGCCAGCTCTACTAAAGGATAGCGAATAGAAATTTTCGTTTCTTGGCCTTTTTCCGCACAACCAGAACACTTACCTTTTAACAGTAGATAGCTAATGATGGGAATATTTTGCCAAGCTTTTACTGGGCTATGACAGCGCGGACAATGTGAAGCAGGTTGAGAAAGCGTATAAGGCGAGACAAGATCTTTTAATGCACGGTGTTCGGGTAAGTCATCTGCTAAATCTTTGCTATCAATTAACCAGCTACGAAATAGCATAATGGGGTAGCGTAAAATTACGACGTTTAGAAAGCTACCAATTAACAGAGATAAAATTAAAATGACGATAGGAAGGGCATATGGCTGATGCTGCAGATAATGCGCAACATCAGCGAATGACGCGAGTTGCGTACTAGCAGAGGTAAATATCATTATATGGCTTTACCCATTTCGAAAATTGGTAAGTACATCGCGACAATCATGCCACCAATAACGACCCCTAAAAAAGACATAACTAAAGGCTCCATTAACGCGGTTAAGTTATCAACGGCGTTATCAACTTCATCTTCAAAATAATCAGCGGCCTTTGAAAGCATGGTATCAAGGGCACCAGACTCTTCACCAATACTGGTCATTTGTACGACCATATTGGGAAATACCCCTGTTGATTTCATAGCAAAGTGCATTTGTTGACCTTGGGAAACTTCATCGCGCACGGTCAATACAGCTTTACGATAGACCGAATTACCCACGGCTCCTGCAACAGAGTCTAAGGCTTCAACCAATGGAACACCAGCGGCGAAGGTCGTCGATAATACTCGAGCAAAACGAGCGACTGCAGCTTTCATCAGCAAATCGCCAAAAACCGGGGCTTTTAACAAACCTGCTTCAAATTTATCTTTAAAAGCGGGAGACCTTGCTAATGCTTGTTTTAAACTGACAACAAAGCCCACAATTACCGCGACCATTACCCACCAATACGCTTGAGTCCACTCAGAGATAGCGACAACCATTTGTGTGGGAGCTGGTAATTCAGAGCCGAAACTCTTAAACATAGTTTCAAAGGTGGGTACTACTTTTACTAACAAAATAACGGTTACGATAGAAGCAATGGCTAATGTCACGGCGGGATACATCATAGCTTTTTTGATTTTTGCCCTGAGTGCTTCGGTTTTTTCTTTATAAATGGCTACTTTATCCAGCATTTGTTCTAAAGCGCCGGATTGCTCGCCAGATTCAATTAGGTTGCAAAATAATTCATCAAAATGCTTAGGGTGTTTTTTGAGAGCCGAGGCAAAGTCATTACCCGCAGAAACATCATCACGCACTTTAGCAATCAGTTCTTTCATTGCCTGGTTATCAACACCATCGCCGACAATATCAAAAGACTGTACCAGAGGTACCCCCGCTTTCATCATAGTAGCCATTTGGCGGGTAAAAAAAGTGATATCTTGCGACGTTATTTTCCCGCCACCGCCAAAACTGAGTAGCGATTTACTTTTCTTTTTTACCTTACGGGGCTGGACGCCTTGTTTGCGTAATTGCGCTTTAACCGTGGCTAAGTTCGCCCCAGAGATTTCACCCTTGACCTTTTGCCCTTTGCGGTTAGTTCCTTCCCACTCAAACGGTAGTGATTTTTTTTTCTTATCTGTTGCCATTTTAAAACTCCGCTTCCTGTTCTTTAAAGTCGCTAGACGTATTAATCTGCTGTGACTCGGTTGGCTTCTTCAAGGCTGGTAACCCCTTGGGCGACTTTCTCTAATGCTGATATGCGCAAGTTATTGAAGCCTTCTTTTTTAGCAACCGCTGAAATCTCTAGCGAATTACCATCATCCATAATAACTCTAGAGAGCGCTGGGGTTATTTTTACTACTTCGTAGATGCCAACTCGACCTCTATAACCTTTATTACAGGCATCGCAGCCTACTGCCTGAAAGAATTGACCATTAGTGATTAGTTCTTCAGACATCCCAGCATCTAATAAGACTTGCTTTGGAATATCTGCAGGTTGCTTACAGGCACTGCATAATCTGCGGCCTAAGCGTTGAGCAATAATAAGGCTAACTGAGGTTGCGATGTTAAAAGAGGGAACACCCATGTTAGCCAAACGAGTTAACGTTTCAGAGGCACTATTCGTGTGCAGTGTTGATAAAACCAAGTGACCTGTTTGCGCCGCCTTAATGGCAATAGAGGCGGTATCTAAATCTCGAATTTCACCGACCATGATGATATCAGGATCTTGGCGTAAGAAAGAGCGCAATGCTTGACCAAAATCCAAACCGACTTTGTGATTAACGTTTACCTGATTGATGCCTTCTAGGTTAATTTCAACGGGGTCTTCCGCAGTAGAGATGTTAGTTTCTTCGGTATTGAGGATGTTCAAACCTGTGTATAGCGATACGGTTTTACCTGAGCCGGTGGGGCCTGTTACTAGAATCATGCCTTGAGGCTTAGCCAAGGCTTCCATAAATAAGGCCTTTTGTTTTTCTTCATAGCCAAGCGCATCAATACCCATTTTTGCACTAGAAGGATCTAGAATACGCAGTACCAGTTTTTCTCCCCAGAGCGTTGGTAAACTGTTCACGCGAAAGTCGATGGCTTTATTTCTTGAAATTTTCATCTTGATACGACCGTCTTGAGGAAGACGACGTTCAGAGATATCCATTTGTGACATAACTTTTAAACGTGCAGCGATTTTGCCTGAAAGATTAACCGGAGGGCTTGATACCTCATGCAATATGCCATCAGTACGGTAGCGCACACGGTAGCGTTTTTCATAAGGCTCAAAATGTATATCAGAAGAGCCACCTTTAATAGCGTCGAGCAGCATTTTATTAACAAAACGCACGATGGGGGCATCATCCCCATTACTGGTAATAGGCTCATCATTTTTATGAACATCATCTGGATTTTCGATATCGATATCCAGATCTTCGTCATCAAAGTTATCGAAGGCACTTTCTTCAGCGGAGATGAATTTCTCTACCATGATGGCGAGCTTATTCTCTTCAACAAGAATAGGTTCAACATTCATACCGGTATTGAATTTTATTTCATCAATCGCGGTAATGTTAGAGGGATCACTTTGGGCAATAAATAATCGATTGCCACGCTTTAATAAAGGTAAAACTCGATGTTTCTCGACAAGATCATTACTCACAATATCCTTGGCAAGCAGCTCTGTATCAAAAGCATCAAGGTCTAATAGTGGTAAGCCAAATTCAGTCGAAGCAAAAATAGCAACTTTTAAAGGATCGATAAAACTTTTGGCAACCGCAATCGTTATAAACGAGGCTTTTTCATTTTTAGCAATCTCCATCGCCTGCTGGGCTTTTTCGGTTTCAATGAGACCAGCTTGAGCTAAAGAACGGGCTAAACCATTTAAATTCATAAAATAGGTGCTTTTTTTGTTGTTACGCTATCGATGAGTGTACTGCAAATACTGGGAAATAGGAAAGGCTGAGCGGGGGGTAAGGCGTGGAGAAGTTTAGTTAATTTAGCAGAGTGTGAATCAGTTTGTGGTAATCATTAAAAGGTTAGGATTACAGGCAATAAAAAAGGCCCCGAGGGGCCTTTTATTAGCTAGCGAAGATTAAGCTTCGCCATTTACGTTTTCATGAGCCCATTTGCATGTTATTTCACCAATGTCCGGAGAACCAGCAGTTGTTGAAATAGTTAGCATATCTAATGCACCAGTAGTTCCTAATGCCCACTCAATACCCGTTGGAGTAGCCTGTGGAACAATTAATAAAACAGACGTAGCAAGAGCCGCATCGATAGTATCATCAAGTGTTAGTGAGATTGCACCACCTGTATGAGTTGTAGCAGCAGGTGTTGTGACGTTGAATGTAGTTGTTCCAGTCAAATCATAAAATGCATCTCCACATGTTTGCGTTACAGCTGAACCAGCTACAGCAGCGATTGCATTTATACCTTCAGGAAGAGTCGGAGCTCCGCGCATGCCAAAACGGCGCTGCCAGCATTGGTTCTCAGGATCAGTTGGTGCACCAACAGCAGCTGATGCTGCACAGACCATTTGTTGTATTGCAGTTGCAGTTGCTAAAGCAACTTCTTCACCAACACGAGATGCTCGAGTCTCAACAGCGCGCTGAATTGGCGCAATGGCTGTAAAAACAGTTGCTAGCTTAGAAGTAACAATATACTCACGGTAAGCAGGTAGTGCTACTGATGCAAGAATACCAATGATCGCGATTACGATCATTAGTTCGATTAAGGTAAACCCTTTTTGTTGTGTTTTCATGGACTGCTCCAAACGTTTCTTTATTATGAATGAGCTCTCTAAGAGAAGGCTCTTATTATTCGTATATATTGTCCTGCAGTGATTGTGCCAGTTTATTTTTTTAGCAATAAACTAAAATCCAATTATTAATATGTTGTGAAGCAGGCTTCGCGAGGCAGGCTTTGTGAAGCTTAGGCGTCTATCTTTAAGAGGGAAATTTTTAATACGGGTTAAAAATTTGATTATTTTGTGAGCTAACTGACAAATATTGTCAGTTAGTTTCCTATTTCGACAAAACGTCTATTGGCTAACCAATCTCAGAATAGCACCTGTATCAAGATCAATTTGAATGAATTTGTTCGATGAGCTAAGTGGATCAAGTGCAATAAGATCATCTTTTTTGTTAGGAGAGCTGATATTTAAAACTAACTTCGAATACTCACGATAAGCTTTAAATCTAATAGGGTTTAAAGTTTGCTCTTTTATAGAGTCATCAAAAAGATAATAGAGTTGATGGGTTTCTAAAGTATCTATTTTGTTTTGAATACTCTCGGCAATATCACTATTTGCATAGAGTGTTGAAAAGTTGCTATTGATAAAGGCTAACGCAATAGGTCTGGTCTGGTGAATGGTCCATGTTCCGTAAATCAAAGCCGCTGTTTGTACGAGTGCAATCACCCACAGATCAAATTTCAAGCTGCTTTTATTATGATTAAATACAATCAATGTTAAAAGTGGTCCTAATATCAAGTCAATACCAATAATGATGCCAATAGCTTTCCAGCCATTCCCCGTATCAAACAATATTCCTGGGTACCAGTACTGTGTAATACAAACTAATAAAATAAAAAATATGACTAGGCTGATGGCCATGTGAATCGCAAAGGCTTGGTAGCGATTGTATTCGGTCAATGGTTTCTTTAATAGCATGATGGTTTCCGATGATTAATATTTATTAGGGTGTGGTTAAAAATCTAGTTCAATGCAAGATGCAAAGCATTAATCACACCAACCGCATCGACAAATCAACCGCCGTACAATCTTTGGTCAGCGCCCCAATAGAAATATAATCAACTCCTGTCTCGGCATAAGCCCGCAACGTTGTGGTATTGATACCGCCAGATGCTTCAAGCTTCGCTAGTGTTCTAATTCCTGAATTATTTTTCGAATTAATAAACGTTTTATTCAGCGCAACCGCTTCAACCATAAGTGCTGGGCTGAAGTTATCCAGCATAATAATATCAGCGCCTGCCTTAAGCGCAGTGGTTAACTCTGCTAGTGATTCAACTTCAACTTCAACTTTTTTGCCGGGTGCAATTAGGTGGGCTTTTTCAACGGCTTTTTCGATGCTACCACAAGCGTAGATGTGGTTTTCTTTAATTAAAAATGCATCGTATAAACCAATGCGATGGTTGTAACAGCCACCCACGCTGACGGCGTATTTTTGACCGACTCGCAAACCCGGCAAGGTTTTACGGGTATCGAGTAGTTTAACTCCGGTGCCTGCTACTAACTTTGCGTAGTGGCTGCATAACGTTGCGGTCGCTGATAACGTTTGCAAAAAGTTCAGTGCAGCGCGTTCGCCTGTTAAAAGTGAACGAGCGGAACCGGTTAATTCGAACACTACTTGGTTAGCCTCTACCCATTCACCATCATTCACCTTCCAGTTAATGCTAACGCTTGGGTCTAACTGATTGAATACTTCGTTCACCCATGCTGAGCCTGCAATAATGGCGCGATCGCGACTTATGATCTTAGCAGTTGCTTGGTTTTCAGCCGGTATGAGTTGCGCAGTAATATCACCGTTGACGAGTAAGTTCCCCGCTGAGTCGGTGCCTATATCTTCAAATAGCGCTTGTTTAACGGTATTGCAGATGTCGTCTTTAAAGGGGGTTAAATCAAGCGGCATGGTTTACTGTCTCGTGAATCTATTTAAATGTCTTTATAAATAAGGCCAGTTTTTACACTCGCCTTATTTACTTTTCTTTTTCAGCTCTCTTTCTCAGCTCTCTTTCTCAGCTCTCTTTTTTGGCAGATTCTTTCTCTAAGGCACTTTTCTGTTGCGCCGCCTTTGTCAGCTTAAACACCACAGGGCTAAGCAGTAACAGAGCAATCAAGTTTGGCAGCGCCATTAAGGCATTCAACGTATCGGCGACTAACCAGGCTAAATCTAGCTGAAAAGTGGCGCCTACAGGAATGGCTAATATCCAAGCAATGCGGAAGAAAATAATCGATTTTACACCGAACAGGTATTCTGCGCACTTTTCACCGTAAAAAGACCAACCTAATAGGGTAGTGAAAGCAAAAACAATGAGGCCGAAGGTGACGATATATTCACCAACCGAGGGTAATCCTTGGCTGAAAGCTACGGAGGTTAATGTTGCCCCTGATAGTGCTTTGCCGGTTTCGGGGTCGATTATTTGCCAAGCCCCAGAAGCAACAATGACTAAACCAGTGATCGTACAAATTACTAAGGTATCAATAAAAGTCCCCAGCATAGCAATAGTGCCTTGCTCTACAGGGTTGTTGGTTTGTGCGGCGGCGTGGGCAATCGGCGCGCTACCTAAACCTGCCTCGTTCGAGAAAACACCGCGTGCTATACCGAAACGAATTGCCATCCATACGCTGGCACCCGCGAAGCCGCCAACAGCAGAAATAGGGGTAAATGCATACGTTAAAATAGTATTAAACGCTTCAGGGATACGATCGAAATAAATAACTAAAAGGATCAGGCCGCCAATTATATAGGTAATGGCCATAAAGGGTACGAGTTTACCCGCGACGATGGCGATGCGTTTAATGCCACCGAGTAAAACTAACGCCGCTAAAACGGCTAAGATAATTCCGGTAACTAACTCAGGGACTTTAAATGAATTGTGCATAACATCTGCAACGGAGTTGGCTTGCACGCCATTACCAATCCCAAAGCCGGCGATCATTCCGAAGAAAGCAAAAGCGGTGGCCATCCATTTCCAATTAACCCCTAGGCCATTTTTAATGTAATACATAGGGCCGCCAACAAAGTTGCCGTTTTCGTCTGTCTCACGGTAATGCACGGCGAGTACGGCTTCGGCGTACTTGGTACCCATGCCGATTAAGGCAATCATCCACATCCAAAATAATGCACCTGGGCCGCCCATAGCGATGGCGGTTGCTACACCTGCGATATTACCCGTGCCAATGGTGGCTGAAAGCGAGGTCATTAAGGCGTTAAAGCCAGAAATATTCCCTTCACCCTGGGGCTTGCGACCTTTCCATAAAAGAGTGAAACCTTTTTTGATATTTAAAATCGGATAGGCTTTTAGGCCTAGGGTAAGAAAGAGCCCTGTGATCACAATGAGTAACAACATAGGAGGACCCCATGCCCAACCATTAACGGTATTGATAATGTCGATCATGAGATTCGCCTTTTATAGGTAATATTATTTGAATCTTGACACTATACTCGGCTGGTCGTATGAGTCAAAATCAATGCGACTAATCTTTTAAATAAGGCAGAAATGTGAAGCAGAGTCACGTTATGGCATGTGTTGTTAATAATCACTGGTTGAATATTGCACAAAAATGCCCGTCGCCTAATTTTAATGCCCGCCCACATGATGAAGTTTCATTATTGGTTATTCACAATATCAGCTTGCCACCTAAGCAATATGGTGGGGGATTTGTAGAAGATTTCTTTTGTAATCGATTAGAGGTGGAAGCGGATCCCTATTTTGCACAGATATCTCATTTGCAGGTATCCAGCCATCTTTTTATCCGTCGCGATGGCTCTGTGGTTCAGTTCGTGCCTTTTAATCAGCGTGCTTGGCATGCAGGTTTGTCTCATTATGGTGGCAGAGACAACTGTAATGATTTCTCCATCGGTATCGAGATGGAGGGTTGTGATGATGAAGCTTATACCGAAGATCAATATACGTGTTTGCAAAAAATTGCGCAGTCATTGATGTTGGCTTATCCGCAGATCTCACGGGACCGTATCACTGGGCATGAATTCATCTCGCCTCAGCGTAAAACTGATCCGGGCGCTGCATTTAAGTGGCAGACGTTATTTTCTGGTTTGAACTGCTAAACTATTAATATTGACGTGTTGTTTGTGAATCCTATGTTTATGAATCCTATGGTTTATGAATCTAGATTGAGAAGCGTGAAGGTTATCGCTAGACTTATACAAAAATAGTAGTGGGTATAGCATGAAGTTTTTGATTTTATTTATCACTCTTGCCTTCCAGCATTATTGTGGAATTAATCGCAGTACAACCAAGAGCCGCAGCTTTAGCAAATGGTTTAACCTCTTTCAAGGGCGCTCATGGTTTCAAAAACTTGGGCGTACAGGGCGGTATATTTTTATCGTTTTTATACCGTCAATTTTAATTGGCGCTGGCTTTATAATGATCGAAGATCAGCTTTTAGGCTTGCCCGCTATTGTGTTAGAAGTCGCCTTATTACTTTACGTATTAAGTCATGCTGACTTTGAGCGCCATGTGACTCAGTATCGCAGAGATCTAGCCCGTGGCGATATTCAAGGAGCTTATCGTTGCGCGGAACAATACTTGGCGATCCCTGAAATAGAGCTTAGTGACGAACTGGCTAAAATGCACGATCAGGTATGTCACACCATTTTACACCGCTGGTTTGAATTCTTTTTCTTGATGGTTTTTTGGTTCTTAATCTTAGGAGTACCTGGGGTTTTATTAGCCTGGTTTAGCTTGCAATATTCTCAGCTTGTCCATTGCGAAGAAAAGGCTTGGCGCCCTTTGCATTGGTTGTCTTGGATTCCTTCGCGCTTATTGGGTTTAACCTTTGCTCTTGCGGGAAACTTTGAGCAAGCGGTTACTCTCTGGAAGCAGATGTTGTGGAAGTGGCGCATGCCAGCGGATGTCGTATTGTATAAAGTGGCTTTAGCTTCTTTATCAGGGAGAAACGATAAAGAGAGCTGTATGGATACGATAATTAATGCCGAAGCAGATACACAAGTTGCGTGCGATCAGATGCAGGAATTACAACTGCTTCATCGTCGCAGTGCGATTGTCTGGTTGGTCGTGATCGCTTTAGTTACCATCGTCGGTGGTACCCTTTTCTAAAAATGCGGCTCCACGAACTCCGCTGGAGTCACCATGCTCGGCTTTTACTAGCCGAGTCAGTACCTGATCAGAAAAAACGTACTCAGGTAAAATATCGGATACGCGGGTGTATAAGTAATCGATGTTCGACATTCCACCCCCTAATACAATTACTTCAGGGTCGATAATATTAATCACACTGGCCAGTGATTTAGCCAGCTGTCGTGCATAAACATCGAATACTGCGAGTGCTTGTTGATCACCTTTAAGCAAAGCCTGATGCCATTGTTCAGCGGTACGTATTGTATGGCTACTCTTATTAGCATGTAGGGCAAATCCAGGGCCAGAAAGGAATGTCTCAATACAGCCTTGCTTACCGCAGTAGCAAGGCATTAATATTTCATTAGTTTGACGCCAAGGCAAGGGATTGTGACCCCATTCACCACAAATAGCATTAGGTCCTGAAAGTAATTGCTGGTTGATTACAAGGCCACCGCCGCACCCCGTGCCAATGATAATACCAAAAACTGAGTTAGCACCTTTAGCGGCGCCATCTTTTGCTTCTGACAGTACAAAGCAGTCAGCATCATTAGCCACTGTTACCGAACAATTAAGTGCACGCTCTAGGTCTTGTTGAAAGGGTTGTCCAATTAAACAGGTGGTATTAGCATTTTTAACCAAGCCTGTGGCCGGGCTAATGGCTCCTGGAATGCCGATGCCGATGTGCTGAAATGTTTGGTCAAGTAGTCTTGTGTTTAATTGATCCTCACTGGCAGAGATAAGTTGCTTGATTGCAGCAATAATGCCTCGATACTGGTTTAGAGCAGAATCGAAGTTTTGTTTAGCGGGGGTCGCAATACGTTGGCGAAGTAAGGTATCTCCTTTAGAGGAGAGCACTATAATCTCGATTTTGGTCCCCCCTAAATCAACTCCTATTTTAAGAGCGTCTGAGGATAAAGAGTATTTCTTGCTGCTGGGCATGGATGGTTCATTTAGCTGTGCTTAGGATCATAAGAGGCTAACATTAATTGTGCATGAGCGCTCAGTTCAATCACTTTGCAACCGTTACCATACATACTGGAGGATATTCGGTCGGTCCATATGACTTGAGCTTTGACTTGGCCGGTTCGACGGGTATCGATGCTAGGCGGAATATCGACCATGTCGACTTCTAATATGGTGCCTATCTCCAGCGGTGTATACGATGAAAACATAATGCCGGTAGTAGAGAAATCGACCATTAAACCTATGTATTCTTTTGAGTGATGCACAAACAAGCTGACGGTGGCTTCCAAAACTTGTCTTGCATGCATGCGATTTTCTTTGCCCATAGCGGTATACTTCCCCGAATGATATTAATTAAATTATAGACGTTATTTAGCAAAGTGTTATCTAGCCTCAGGTATGAATGACGGATATGAATAATCAAGTGCATTTGGTATTGGGTGGGGCGCGCTCTGGAAAAAGTCGTTTTGCCGAACAAGAGGCCATTGAATCGGAAAAAAATGTCGTCTATGTTGCGACAGCCACTGTTTACGATGATGAAATGCAGCAGCGCATTGATCGCCACATTGATGATAGGCCAGATCATTGGTTGACGGTGGAGGAACCGCTATTATTAGCCAAAGTACTTAGACAGTATGCGCGTGAAGATACCTGTTTATTGGTGGATTGTTTAACTTTGTGGTTAACCAATGTCCTCATGATTGATCAAGAACTCGCTAAAAGTACCGTGCAAGGTGCCCGTCAGTTAGATGTTAGGTCTTTGGCTGACTACAAAAAAGAATTATTAGAAACGTTAACGGGTTTGCCCGGGCAGGTGATTCTGGTCAGTAATGAAGTGGGCCAAGGTATTGTGCCGATGGGGGCGTTGAGTCGACGTTTTGTCGATGAGGCGGGTTGGTTGCATCAAGATATTGCTCGTATGGCGCATAATGTTACCCTAGTTGTGGCAGGTTTACCCATGGTGTTGAAAGGTTAAAATTCTTATCACGAAATCTGAAATGAGTTGAAAATATGACACAAAGTTGGTGGGAAAACGATTGCTTGGCGATTAATGAAAAAGTGAAAACTCAAGCTCAAGAGCGTCAGGGGATGTTAACAAAGCCACTGGGTTCTTTAGGGCTTTTAGAGGATGTCGCGATTACATTGGCCAGTTTATATGGTGATGATAAACCTGCAATCAAACAACCTCTGATTACAGTTTTTGCCGGCGATCATGGGGTTGTTGCACAAGGTGTTTCTGCTTTTCCACAAGCGGTGACCGTTGAAATGATTCGCAACTTTGTCAAGGGTGGGGCGGCCATATCGGTATTGGCTCAAACCAATAACGCAGAGTTGAACGTTGTAAATTGTGGAACAGTTTTTGACGTTGATTTTGCTGATGAGTACGAAACTTTATTGGATAAACAAGTTGCGCCTGGTACGGCAGATTTAAGTTTAGAAAGTGCAATGAGTGCTGAGCAGTTAGCGCAAGCGCTGACCATTGGGCAGCAGGTTGTTGAGCAAGGTAAAAAAGACGGTATCGATTTGTTTATTGCCGGTGAAATGGGTATCGGTAATACCACGTCTGCTGCCGCACTTGGTTGTGCTTATCTTGGCTATCCTGCAGAAAAAATGACGGGTCGTGGCACCGGTATTGATGATGCAGGATTAAAAAATAAAATACATGTCATTGAAAAAAGTTTAACGCGCCTGTCGTTATCTGACTTGAGTGCTGAGCAAATTTTACAAGAGTTAGGCGGTTTTGAAATAGCCGCTATTGCCGGTGCTTATATTCGTTGTGCTCAGCTGGGTATTCCTGTGCTGGTGGATGGTTTTATTACCACAGCAGCGGCATTAGCGGCGATTAAAATGAATCCACAAGTGCAAGACTGGCTGTTGTTTAGTCATCAGTCTGAAGAACAGGGCCACGCAATTATGTTAGATGCTCTGCATGCTACACCGTTATTGAATCTAGGTTTGCGTTTAGGAGAAGGTAGTGGCGCTGCCATCGCTTTACCACTATTACGCCAAGCCTGTGCATTGCATAATGGCATGGCAACCTTTGCTGAAGCCGCCGTATCAGAATCTGTTTAATTCGCATAATGGAAAGAGATAAAATGCAACCAACCTTTATTGACGTGATGCGCCATGGTGAGCCTGAAGGATCGTGCCCAGAGGGAGGAACTATTTTACGTGGCAGTACCGATCATGCGTTAACACAAAAAGGGTGGGCGCAAGCCCGTAAACGCGCTGAAATGTTATCAGGAGATGGTAATAAGTGGGACTTTATTATTTCTTCGCCGTTAATTCGTTGCGCCGATTTTGCTAAGTTTTTAGTGTCTGAAAAACTCAATAAAAAGGGTGACAGTTTCTTTATAAAATCGAACTGGCGCGAAATTCATTACGGTGATTGGGATGGTTTAAGCACTGCCAAAATTTGGCAAAATCAGCCTGAACTAATGGCGAAGATGTGGCAAGATCCACTTGAATTTTGTGCGCCTAATGGTGAATCAGTTAAAGATTTTGGTGTGCGTATTGAGCAGGCTTGGTTGGAATTGATTACTGAGTTTCAAGGTAAGCGAATTTTGTTGGTGTGCCATGGCGGGGTTATGCGCCTTTTATTAAAACAGTTATTATTGTTAGCGCCTGAAGCAATGAACCGTTTTGCCATTCCTTATGCTGCGGTATCACGCTTTCGAGTAGATCACTCTGCTATTAATAAAGATACTGTCGATAACGACTCCATTCAGCATTGGCCTAGTCTGTTGTCTCATCTAGGTGATGAAATTGAATGTGATGGAGTTGAAGGTGAAGAAGTGCCAAAAGATGAATAGCATAAAACTAACGTGGTTCTCATTCTGGTATGCCATCGCCTTTTTAACACGAATTCCTGCGATTAATCTATCGAAAATATTAAAGTCACATAATAAAGAAATTGGTCAAGGCTCGCTTTATTTTTATCCGTTAGTGGGTTTGCTCATCGGCTTTCTTATGCTGGTGGTTTATTCTGTTTGCGCTTGGCAAGTAAGTAACTCGTATCCTTTATCCTATGCGGGTTTTGATAGTTCCAGTTTAGTAATTGCGGCTTTGATGTTATTGGTTTGGTGTTTGGTGACGGGGGGGTTGCATCTCGATGGTTTAGCCGATGCGGCAGACGCCTGGGTGGGAGGCTTCGGCGATAAACAGCGCACGTTAGATATTATGAAAGATCCAACAATAGGCCCTATGGGGGCTATGCTGCTGGTCGTGGTTTTATTATTAAAGTTTGCTGCTCTGGTAGTGGTGGTTGATAAGGCGCAAGGTTTTTATTTAATTGGCGCTGTACTTGCGGTGCCTATGTTGGCACGTTTTAGTATTTTACCGTTGTTTTACTTCACCCCTTATGTGCGTGAAAAGGGTTTAGGGAGTAATCTCAAGCAATCAATTAGTCCGTTATTGTTTATGATAGTGACCGTAATTACACTCTTGCTTGCCGTTGTTTTTCTACAACAGAAATCGATTCTAATACTGATTCTTTGCGCGGCTATCTTGCTTTGGGCGCGTAATATTATGATGCAGCGCATCGGTGGTACGACAGGGGATACCGCGGGAGCGCTGATCGAAGTTCAGGAAGCCTTACTCTTATGCGCTTTAGTTCTGTGACTCATCGTTTTGTGACCTTTGGCTGTTGAATTCAGCCAATGATGTCGCAAGCTTCACCCAGTCAAAACTCTCGAAAGCAGAATCAGCCAAAGCATCCAAACTCTTCTCACGTAATTCCTGATAATCAACCAACTTAGTTTCTGCCCCGGCCCAGCGTAAAATCGACTGCAACGCTTCAGGGGTATCCAATAAACCGTGCCAATAGCTGGCTAGGATTTGTTGATCTGCTGAAAGTAATGCACAAATATGATCATCATCCGTTGTGATGATCGGCGCATTTTTAATTGAAGAGCTCTCAACCGTGCTTGAAGACGCTAAGGTTAAGCCTGCATGAATTTCATAACCTTGAATCGCACAGCTTTCTTGATTAGGTAAGTTTAATGTTCCCGTTACATTGCTCAATGTCTTTTCTGACTGCAACTCGGTTTCAATATCTAGCCAGCCAAAGCCCTCACTATTGCCGGGTAGACCTTCTAAACCTAACGGATCATTAATGGTTTTGCCTAGCATTTGCAGGCCACCACAAATCCCAAGTACCTTGCCACCGTAACGTAAATGCTGCTGTAAATAGGGCAACCAACCTTGTTCCTTTAACCAAGCCAAATCTGCCCGGGTATTTTTTGAACCCGGTAAAATAACGAGGTCAGCTTTTGGAATATGCGCCGCTTCGTTGACTTGGCTGCCCGAAATAGAAGGGCCAATTAACTCTAAATCCACTTGTGGGTGCGCTGCGATGGGGTCCAAGTCGGTATGATTACTCACTCTAGGGTAAATTGGCACAACCACTTTTAATTTTTGAGCCTTGTCTGAGTCCTTGTCTTCTAAGGTTTCTGATAAGCTAACAGAATCTTCACTATCCAAATGCAAGCCCATCAAATAAGGCATAACGGCTAATACGGGTTTGCCCGTTTTTTCCTCAAGCCAATCTAAACCGGGTTGCAATAAGCTCACATCACCACGGAAACGATTAATCACAAATCCAACCACTCGGTTACGCTCAGATTCTGACAAGCAATCCAGTGTGCCGACAATGTGGGCAAAAACACCACCACGATCAATATCGGCAACAATGATTACTGGGCAATCTACTGCCTCAGCAAAGCCCATGTTGGCAATATCACGATCCCGCAGATTGATTTCAGCTGGGCTGCCGGCACCTTCGGCGATGACCCAATCATATTGATGTCTTAATCTCTTATGGGAAGCTAATACCGCTTTCATCGCGGTGGGTTTATAATTGTGATATTGGCGAGCCTTCATCTTGCCACCATTGTTTTCGCCATTAGGGTCTAAGATGGCTTTGCCATTGATAATCACTTGGCAACCAATGTCAGACATAGGCTTTAATAAAACGGGGTTGAAATCTGTGTGTGACTTTAATCCACACGCTTGAGCTTGCAAAGCTTGAGCGCGACCAATCTCACCCCCTTCTTCGGTAACGGCACTATTGAGTGCCATGTTTTGCGACTTAAAAGGGGCGACAGCGATACCTTGACGTTTGAATACTCGTCCTAAAGCGCAACACAGAGTGCTTTTACCGGCATCAGATGTGGTGCCCTGAATCATCAACGTGAGCTGTTTATTATTTTGAAAAAGGCGTTCGAGTGCACGTTGCTGTTCAAGTTGTGGAAGCATAAAAAGGGTAAGCCTGTTAAAATAAAAAAGTTCGTTAATTTGTTAATTTGTTAGCGAGTGTTTAAAATTAATGCAGTAAAAATATTTCAGAAAATACATTTTAAGAGATTTTATCTTGATACTCAGCTTTTTTTCACTTTTATTGGCTTTGGCGTTGGATTATCGTTTCGCTGAACCCAAAAAGTATCACCCTTTGGTGGGCTTTGGGCGCTATGTTGACTTCTTGCAGCAGAAGTTAAATCGTCCCGCAAGTACTGCAGTTACTAGTCGAACACAATTGATTAACGGCGTAGTGGCTTGCTTATTGGCGATTACTCCTATTATCGGTGCGATTATTATTGTTCAGCATTCAATGCCAAGTATTATCAATGCTTTAATCGATGCGGGCTTACTGTATTTGTGTATTGGCTGGTCGAGTTTGCAGCAGCATGCCCGTGCGGTTTTTACCGAGCTGAATATTAATCAAATCGACTTAGCGCGAACAAAGCTCAGTTGGATTGTTAGCCGCGAAACTCAGCAGTTGGACAGTACTCAAATTGCTCAAGCCTCGGTTGAAAGTGTGTTAGAAAATAGCTCGGATGCATTATTTGCCAGTCTATTCTGGTTTATGATCGCTGGGGTGGAAGTGGCTGTATTACACCGTTTAATCAATACTCTCGATGCGATGTGGGGGTATAAAACAAAAAAGTTTTTATACTTTGGTCGCTTTTCAGCCTACTTTGATGATTGGTTGAATTATCTTCCTGCTCGGTTAACCGCTTATGGCTTTGCATTTTGTGCCAGCTCGGTTGAGCAAGGGAAAAAAGCTTTAATGTGTTGGCGAACCCAAGCTGAAAATTGCTCTAGTCCGAATGGCGGGCCAGTAATGACGGCGGGTGCGGGGGCATTAAATGTACGCTTGAGCGCAGGCGCTTTTTATCACGGCAAGTGGGAAGTAAAACCCACCATGGGCTGTGGCGAAGTGGCGCAAGCGCATACCATCATTGAATCATTAGATTTGGTGCAAAAAACCTTATTCTTTTGGTTATTCAGTATCGGAGCACTGGTTTTTGTCCTCTAATTCAGCCGCTTTTAAAACATTTTTGCCCGCTCATGGTGGTGCGTTAAATGCAGCCGCAGAATTCTTTAATATTCCTGCCACGCAGTGGCTGGATATTAGTACTGGTATTAACCCGACCAGTTGGCCTGTTCCTGAGATTCCTACTCGGGTATGGCAACGTTTACCAGAAGAACAACATGGTGGTGGGAAGAGTCTCGAACAGGCTGCTTTAGTCCACTATTTAGATAGTGATACGTTAAGTAATAGTCAAAATAATCAAACCAAGGTTCAGCTCACTTCTGACAATGTTTTATCGTGCGCAGGTTCACAGCAAGGTATTCGCTTATTGCCTTTTTTGTATGCCGCTCATCAACACGGGCGTAAACAGGAAGCTAAGGTATGGGTAACCTCGGGCAGCTACTCTGAACATGCTATTGCTTGGGAAGAGCAAGGGCATAGAGTCCGTAAAGTTGCTTGCGATAAAATATCTGAGCTTTTAGCCCAGCAGCCGGTCGATGTTCTGATTTTATTAAATCCAGATAATCCCAGTGGCCACCGTTGGCCAGCAGAACAACTGTTAAAATGGTGGTCTATTTTACATCGTCGCGGTAGCTGGTTAATTGTTGACGAAGCCTTTATGGATATGACCCCAGAACACAGCATTGCCAACAGCGCTGAGCGTGAAGGTTTATTCGTCTTGCGCTCACTAGGAAAGTTCTTTGGCCTTGCGGGCTTGCGCTTAGGGTTTGTTTTAGCGGCAGAAAAAAATATTCAGCGACTGCATAGAATGCTTGGTCCCTGGGCTATTAGTCATCCAGCACAATATCTTGGCAGCTTGGCGTTACAAGATACCGCTTGGGTTAACCAGCAGCGCTATGATTTAGCTCAGCAATCTTTGCGCCTAGCCGCCTTGCTTGTGCAGCACAGTCGCTGTCAATGCGACGGTACGAATTTATTTCAGACGGTTTATCATGAAGAATCTGCAAGCTTATTCAATCATCTCGCCCAGCAAGGCATATTAGTGCGCTATTTACCGGCAACATCAAAAACCTTGGCGGGTTTACGTTTTGGTTTACCGGGTAACGACGAAGAGCACTGGCAGCGTTTAGATGAGGCATTACGCCAGCTCAAGTTTTAATAGTGTCCTCCACTGAATTTTCATATCATTAAATAATTGGATTATTATGTTGCGTCTTGTCTCGTTTATTGCAGGAATTGTCTTTGCAGCCAATTCATTATCTTTACCTTCATCTTCATCTTCAACTTCAAATTCAACAATCAAGGTGATTGACGATGAGGGTATTGAGCATAATTTTGATCAGCCAGTAAAACGTATTGTTAGTCTGATGCCTCATGCTACAGAACTATTATTTGAAGTCGGCGCTGGCGAACATATTGTTGGCGCCGTTCAATACTCAGACTACCCAGAAGCCGCCAAAAATATCCCGCGGGTGGGTGGCTACAGTGCATTGAACATTGAAGCGATTGTTGCTTTGCAACCTGACTTATTGATTGCCTGGCCTGAAGGCAATCGTAGTCGTGAGCTTGAGCGTTTAAAAGCGTTGGGACTGCCTATTTTG
Source organism: Oleispira sp. (assembly GCA_047612075.1). Taxonomy (GTDB): domain Bacteria; phylum Pseudomonadota; class Gammaproteobacteria; order Pseudomonadales; family Oceanobacteraceae; genus Oleispira. The sequence continues at coordinate 67,389 of JBLGAF010000002.1, read as the reverse complement.
GTCTCAGACCCGCGTACTTTTGAGAATATTGCCAATGCCTTGGCCGTGTACGGAAAAATCACTGGCAAAAACTCGCAAGCAGCCATGGCGTTGGCTGCATTTAATGAAAAATTAACCTACCTGCGTGATACCTATAGTCAGCAAGAAACAATCAGTGTTTTTTATCAGGTATGGAATGCCCCTTTAATGACGCAAAACGGCAATACCTTTATTAGTCGTGCGATTGAATTGTGCGGCGGTAATAATATATTTTCTGACTTGCCGATGACCAATCCGCAAGTCAGTATCGAATCAATTTTAGTGCAAAATCCGCAAGTTATCGTCGCTAGTGGTATGGGGCAGGCACGACCTGAGTGGTTAGACGAATGGCGACAATACACGACTTTGCAGGCGGTAAAGAAGGATCACTTGTTTCATATATTGCCTGAACTTTTTCAGCGACCGACGTCGCGTTTTTTAATCGGCACTGAGCAATTATGCCAAGCAATGGCGCAAGCTCGTCATTAATTGGCATTTCGGTCAGAATTTAGTTGTTTCTCTTCTGATTATTTAACTACACTGGATTATAGGTACGCAAAATCTATTAGAAATAAGGATCTTATGGACGACTTCAAAGAGACTCAAGACGATGACCCCATTGAAACTAAAGAATGGGTTGACGCGATTCATTCCGTTATTCGGGCAGAAGGTCTTGAGCGCGCGCACTTTCTAATAGATCGTATTGCGGAGCGCACAACGCGTAATGGTTCGCCATTGCCTTACGCAATGAATACCCCTTATCGCAACACTATTCCACCCGAAGCTGAAGCCCCAATGCCGGGAGATTTGTTTATTGAAAGACGAATCAGATCTTTAATTCGTTGGAATGCCCTGGCCATGGTGAGTCGTGCAAACCAACATGATTCTGGCGATCTTGGCGGTCATATTTCAAGCTTCGCTTCCAGCGCAACCTTATACGATGTAGGCTTTAACCACTTTTTCCGGGCCCCTAATCCAGACAGTGAAGAAGCGCCGTTAGGTGATTTGGTTTATTACCAAGGCCACGTCTCTCCGGGTATTTATGCGCGCTCTTATCTAGAAGGGCGTTTTGATGAAAAAGATTTAGAATCTTTCCGTCGCGAAGCCTTAAAACCTGGTTTATCTTCTTATCCACATCCTAAATTGATGCCAGATTACTGGCAATTTCCGACTGTTTCGATGGGCCTAGGTCCACTACAAGCCATTTATCAAGCACACTTTATGCGTTATATGTCAGCTCGTGACTTGGTGCCACGAAAAGATCGTAAAGTTTGGGCATTCCTTGGGGACGGCGAGTGTGATGAACCAGAAAGCTTGGGCGGAATCTCTTTAGCCGGTCGCGAAAAATTAGAAAACTTAATCTTTGTCGTGAACTGTAACTTGCAGCGCCTTGATGGCCCTGTAAGGGGCAACGGCAAGATTATTCAAGAATTGGAAAGCTCTTTCCGCGGTGCGGGCTGGAATGTTATTAAAGTCGTTTGGGGTCGTTTCTGGGATCCTTTATTAGCAAAAGATCGTGAAGGTTCTTTACAAAAACGCATGGATGAAACTGTTGATGGTGAATTCCAAAATTATAAAGCCAAAGGCGGGAAATATACCCGTGAACATTTCTTTAATAAGTACCCTGAGTTAAAAGAACTGACTAAAGATATGAGCGATGACGATATCTTTAAGCTAAACCGGGGTGGTCATGATCCTTATAAAGTTTTTGCTGCTTATCAACAGGCGATAAATCATAAAGGTCAGCCAACCGTTATTCTTGCGCATACGGTTAAGGGTTATGGTATGGGGCCAGAAGCGGAAGCGCAAAACCCCACTCACTCGGTGAAGAAACTCGACTTTAATAGTTTAAAAGCCTTTCGCGATCGCTTTGATGTGCCAATTCGCGATGAAGATTTAGAGAAGTTACCCTTTTATCGCCCAGCAGATGATAGTCCTGAAATGGTGTATTTGCGCAAGCAGCGTGAAAAACTCGGTGGTTACATGCCAGTGCGCACCGAAAACTGGCAAGCACTGAAAGCTCCAGAGCTGTCTAGTTTTAAAAGTCAGCTTGATGGCAGTGGTGAGCGTGAAATTTCATCGACCATGACGTTCGTACGTGTTCTCTCCCAGATAGTAAAAGATAAATCTCTGGGCGAACGAGTGGTACCGATTGTGCCCGATGAGGCGCGTACTTTTGGTATGGAAGGTATGTTTCGTCAGCTGGGTATTTATTCATCTGAAGGTCAGCTCTACAATCCGGTAGATTCTGGTCAAATGATGTATTACCGCGAAGACAAAAAAGGTCGCATCCTAGAAGAAGGCATCAATGAAGCCGGCGCCTTTGCGGCGTGGATGGCAGCGGCAACGTCTTACAGTACCAACAGTTTAGCCATGGTGCCGGTATACGTTTTTTATTCTATGTTTGGTTTTCAGCGCATTGGTGATCTAGCCTGGGCGGCGGGTGATATGCAAGCACAAGGCTTCTTGATCGGTGCAACGTCAGGGCGCACAACGCTAAACGGTGAAGGTTTGCAGCACCAAGATGGCCAAAGCCATCTATTAGCCTCCGCAATTCCTAACTGCGTTAGTTACGATCCAACTTATGGTTATGAGTTGGCGGTGATTATGCAGGACGGCTTGCAGCGCATGTACGAGAAGAAAGAAAAGGTTTTCTATTACATCACTACCATGAATGAAAACTATACCCACCCTGCGATGCCAGAGGGTGCGGAAGAAGGTATTCGTCGTGGTATGTATTCATTGAAAACAGTCGGTGATGTCAGCAAAGATAATGAAAATTGTATTCAGCTTTTAGGCAGTGGGGCGATTTTATTACAGGTTGAAAAAGCAGCCGATTGGTTAGCGGACAAAGGCATTTGCTCTCAGGTATGGAGTGTGACGTCGTTTAATGAACTTCGTCGTGACGGACTAGGCTGCGAGCGTCAAGATTATTTGTCGGCGGGAGAAACCAAAAATGAGCCTTATGTTAAACGCCAGCTGAAAAATACGATGGGGCCTATTATTGCCGCAACCGATTATATAAAAACCTATGCTGATCAGATCCGTCCTTATATTCCAGAAGGTCGCCAATACAAGGTATTAGGAACAGATGGCTTTGGCCGCAGTGATACCCGTGAAAACCTTCGTCATTTCTTTGAAGTAGATTGGCAGCACGTTGCTTGGGCCGCCTTATACGAGCTTAAGAAACAAGACAAGGTTACTGATGAAATGCTGGCTCAAGCCCGTGTGGAATTGGCCATTAATTCTGAAAAACCTGATCCGCTATACAGCTAAGGATGGAGACTATGACCATTGAATCATTGACGGTCCCTGATTTAGGAGGGGCTGAACAAGTAGAAGTGATAGAAATTTTAGTAGCAGTGGGTGATCAGGTTGCTGCTGAAGAGGGCATCATTGTTTTAGAAACCGATAAAGCAACGATGGAAATTCCATCGCCGCTGGAGGGCATTCTTTCATCGATATCGGTTAAGGTTGGCGATAAGTTGAATGAAGGTGATCAATACGCTGCAATTGAAACAGCTGTATCAGACTCAAGTGGCGCAGTGGACAGTGAAGCATCGACAAAGCAAGAAGATGCAGAAAAAGAAAAAGAAAAGTCAGAAGCCGTAAAAGAAGAATCGGGTGATCAGGTTGCCCCTGAAACGGTTAAGCCAAGTACTTCGCAAATAGACATTATTCCCGTACCGGATCTGGGTGGTTCTGATCAGGTAGAAGTAATTGAGATGTTGGTGAAAGTCGGTGAAGAGGTCGAGGCTGAACAATCGATATTAACGTTAGAGACTGATAAAGCCTCGATGGAAATTCCTGCAGGTAAAGCCGGGCGAGTAGAAAAAATATTGTTAACCCTTGGGGATAAAGTCTCGGTGGGGGATGCCATGATTGAATTGATGGTATCTAAGTCTTCAGCTGAACCTGCATCAGCAGAATCGTTGGCAAAGGCGGAGCAAGTCAGTGTGCCTGAGAGCTTAGAAAAACCGGTGGCTGCTAGCGATAAAAAATCGACAACACACGACGGTATCAAAGCTAATAATAGCTCTGGGAATGAAGTTGTAGCCCCCGTTGATGATGTAAAACCTTCTGGCAGAGTCCATGCTGGTCCTGCGGTTAGAAAACTGGCGAGGGAGTTTGGGGTTGATCTGTCTTTAGTCAAAGGAACAGGTCTTCGTGGGCGAGTCACTAAAGATGATGTTCAAAATCATGTTAAGTCTGCCTTACAAAATCCCGTCGTTTCTGGATCTGGCATTCCAAAAGTAGCAAAAATTGATTTTAGTAAGTTTGGTGAAATTGAGACTGTTGCACTGAACAAAATTAAGCTAGCGACGGCAAAAAATATGACCACTGCTTGGTTAAATGTGCCACAGGTTACGCAATTTGATCAGGCGGATATCACTGAACTTGAAGCTTTCAGGAAGCAAATAAACAGTAATCCTAACAGTGAGCAAAAATTATCAGCAGTGCCTTTTGTAATGAAAGTATTAGCTAAGGCGATGAAAGAGTTTCCGCAGTTTAATGCCTCGTTATCGGCGGATGGGCAGTCATTAATTTATAAAAAATATCTTAATATTGGCGTCGCGGTCGACACACCGAATGGATTATTAGTGCCCGTAATTCGTAATGTGGATCAAAAAAGTGTTACAGAAATTGCACAAGAATTAGCACAAAAGGCGCAAAAAGTCCGATCAGGAAAGTTTGATTTGGCCGATATAACAGGTAGTTGCATCAGTGTATCCAGTTTAGGAGGCATTGGTGGTACAGCCTTTACTCCCATCGTTAACGCGCCAGAAGTGGCTATTTTAGGCTTATCTCGCGCAGAAATGAAACCGATGTGGAATGGTAGCGATTTTGTGCCTAAGCTTATCCTACCATTATCGCTTTCTTACGATCATAGAGTGATTGATGGTGCTGAAGCGGCGCGCTTTAGCCAACGCTTAGCCGTGCTGCTAGGAGATATTAGGCATCTAATATTGTAGATATTTGGAAATATGGATATCTAATATTCACTCTTTCAGGAGTGATAAAATAGGTATATTGAATCATTTGCATAATGAAGGAAGTGAGTGAATTATGCTAAACAATATTTTGTGGCCTGCTATTCGTTTGATGGGCCAGTTGAGTTATGCCGCCAAGTTTGGATTAATAAGCTTCCTATTCATGGTGCCTTTAGTATTTCTAAGTGGCCAAGTATTTTACGCCTCTTATCAAAGCTTACAGAAAACTGAGATTGAATTGGTCGCGGTAGAAAACATTCAAAGTATTATGAATGTTGTCTACGCGCTTGAAGATTATCGCAATTATGCGGCGCCATTGGTTTTTCAGCGCAACACAACGCTTAAAAGTCGTACGCTTGATTACCGTGCAAAAGTCGATGATCAAATTAAAAGAGCAATTAATGACATTGATAATGAAGACTTAAGCGAGCAACTGAGAGCTTTTAAGAGAAATAATTTTAGCAGATTAAGTACTGATGGCTCTGCACGAATGCCTACTCTGCCTGCTCAGTTTACGTTCTATCAGCAAGTAATTGATCAAGTTTATTTGATAATAAATAAGTATGCACAGAGTACAGGGTTAGCTTTGGATTCAGACCCAGAGATTCAGCAGCTGCTGATCATTTCTTTAGCAAACTCACCAGCAATAAGAGATGCGGCGAGTCTTGGCTATGCTGCGGGTATTTTTGCAATGATTGAAAAATTCCTTAAATCTATGACTTATGATGTATTAAATGATGTCTACGACAGTATGGCGGCGGTCAAGCCAGACATACAGTTAGTTACCAGCAGTCTAGAGGGGTTAGGCTTGGCTTCTATAGCTGAGCAGGCTAAAAAATCTGGGGAAGGTGTGAGTTATATCCAGACTATGTTAGATCAGGAAGTGATCGCGGCGGCGAGTGTGACTATGGAATGGACCGATTTCGAAAAGAGCGTGCAGCCTAAAATCCAGGCACTCCGTGATCTTGATGGTAGGGTGCTTCCTTTAATCGGCGTAAAATTACAAACCCGTCTTGATGATCAAAACTCTCATATGTTATTGACCGCTTCAGTACTGTTAACGGTTATGTTGATCATTATTTATCTTTATTCAGCCTTCTTTTTATCTGTTCGATACTCCATTGCCCGTTTCTTTGCTGCTGCGCAAAAAATTGCTCAGGGAGATTTAACTCAAGTCATTAATTTTGATGGTAAAGATGAAATGGGGCAATTGAGAGATGCATTTAATGAGATGACGTCTGAAGTTAGAGGAATTCTATCGACGGTAAAAGATACAGCGAAGAATGTTGGCGAAAAAGTATCTGATGTTGAAACCATCGCTAATAGCAGCCGTCAAGCTGTAACGACTCAAATGTTGGAGACTGAAGAGGTTTCCAATACTATCAGCGATATGTCTGAAAGAGCCAGCACGATTGTGACCTTGGCAGGTGAGGCTGAGCAAGCTGCTCTTTCAGGAGCAGATCGGTCTCAGCAAGCAGGTGACGTGGTTGGTCATGTTATTTCTGATGTGCAGCAACTATCAAAAGAAATGAGTAATTCAATGGAAGCCGTTAATCGCTTGGCGGATAACTCAACCAACATCAGTTCTATCTTGGGCACGATCAAAGGGATTGCTGAGCAAACCAATTTACTAGCGTTGAATGCTGCAATTGAGGCCGCAAGAGCAGGCGAGCAGGGGCGAGGTTTCGCGGTTGTTGCGGATGAAGTAAGAACATTAGCGAGTCGAACCCAAGGTTCAGCCGCAGAGATTGAAGGCCTTATTAAGGAAGTGCAGCAAAATATTCAACGTGCTGTTGAGACTATGGAAATTAACCGCACCATGGTGAATAAAACGGTGGATAGTTCTGCTCAGGTTGGGGAAGCATTAGAAAGCATTCAAGGCAGTATGCAAGAAATTCAAAGCAAAACGTTAAACATCGTTTCAACCGCTAGTAGCCAGCAAGAAGTGGCTAAAGCTCTGAATATTAATTTATCAACTATTCGAGTTCATGGTGAAGAAACAGTGAAAAATGTAGAAGAAACGGTGGAAGCTGTGCATCAGACTCAGTCCTTGACTGAGTCTTTAACACAACGAGTGGAACGCTTTAAAGTTTAATAACTTCTTAACGTTTGTAAGAATTAAACATCTTTTTTCGATTGCGTATGACGGCTTTTCCAAAGGACTTCCTGGCCGTTATTTTTCCTAGCAATATCTCTTGCTAAAACAAAGAAAAAATCCGATAAGCGGTTCAAGTACTGAACCGCTAATGGGTTTATTTCATTACCCGCTTCTGCTTCATCGTTGGCTAAAGCAACGATCGAACGTTCAGCCCGACGACTAACCGTTCTTACCATATGACAATAAGAGGCGGCCTTATTACCACCAGGTAATATAAAGTCTTTTAACGGGGGTAACGCTTCATTGATACTGACTAGAGTATCCTCTAAGTCTTCAAGCATACTTGGTGCTAGAGCTTTATAACCTGGTACACAAAGCTCACCACCTAAATCAAACAAATCATGCTGAATTTGACTAAGAATTGTTTGATGATGATCCCCTGAATCCAGTTCAGCCGCTAAAACACCTACCCAAGAATTCACTTCATCAACTTCGCCAATGACGTGAATTCGTGTAGCCGTTTTACTAATTCGGCTACCATCACCTAAACCAGTTTCGCCTTTATCACCTGTTTTGGTGGAAATCTTTGATAGTCTGTTAGCCATACTTATTTTCCTAGAAGTTGAACGTGCCATTAACAAGATAGGTTCTTTCTTGAGCAGGATAGCCTTTAGCAGTTTGATATTCTTTATTGGTTAAATTATTAATACGAATGCCAAAACTTAAGTTTTCAGTGGCTGTAAAATCACCGTAAGCGTCAATAATAGTATAAGCGGCTAATAGATTATTGTTCTTAGCATCATCATAGCTTTCAGATAAATATCTGATATTTGTACCTGCGCTATATTGATTCTTAATATAATTCAAATTCAATTTAGCAACTCGAGCAGATTGACGCTGAAGTTTTGTATGCGATGTTAAGTTTATTGCATGATTCCACTCATATGAAGTTTGGCTTGATAACGCATCTGACCAATTATAGTCCCAAGAAACGACGGTATTACGCAGTAAAGCTTGGTTGACGTTAACGGGTCTGTTTTCACCCCCTCCAATGTCTTGATATTGAATTAAGTCTTCAATATGACTAAATTGATAACTTGCTGTATAGGAAGATTGTCCTTCCGCATACTGTATCTCAAGTCGACGATTGAGTGATTTTTCTGGTGTCAAATCTTCATTTCCTTGATATGAAACAGAGCCATAATCCAACAATGGAAAATAAAGGTCGTTAAAGCTAGGAGCTTTAAAACCAGTATTGATAGCGGCTGTTAATGATAGCTGAGAAAATGCAAACCATTGTGCAGATAAAGAATATGAAAACTTTTCATCAAATTTTGATGATTTATCTCGACGAATGCCAACTTCTGAATTAAGTCTGTCAGAATTAAATGTGTGCGATAAACCAACACCATTAACACTGCCTTTAGTCTCATCATAATCAGCGTCGGATTTACTGATGTCATCTTCTCTATAGTCAGAGACTAATAGTAGTGATTGAGATTTTGTAATTTGAGTACGTGCGGTTAAGTCAAAACTTCTAGTTTCAGTAATAAAGCCATCAGCTTCCGAGCGAGAAGTTCCATCACCATAATTCCAGCTTTTATCGAAGCTTTCACTGTAGTTTGCATTAACACCATAACTAGCATCTGAGTAATCCCATGCAATGCTAGATACTTGCTGTTGGTAATCTCTTTTTAATTCAGTGCCAAATCCATCGTAATCGACAGTCCCACGGGTATTTTGACTCGAAAAAATAATTTTTTGAGACATACCCAGCTGATAGCTCGAATCAAAATTTAAAGCATGTCGCTCACTGCCATCAGTATCTGTTTCAGCATTCTCTCGTACATCGAAACCTTCAGTGCTTTCCGTGAATCCAGATAAATGCAAAGATAAATCACTATATTGTTTATGAAGATCAACTGAGAATTGTGATGTATGTTGATTACCAATCGCTAAGCGCGCAGTATTTTTCGTCTCGACATCATTTGTCGTGACGATATTAATAACGCCGCCTAGTGCATCAGATCCATATATTGCAGAACGTGCATTGGATACGATTTCTATACGCTCAATAATATCACTAGGAATAGTGTTATACGTTGTCGAACCTAATGTAGCCGATCCAAAGCGCTGGCCATTTAAAAGAATTAGAATTTTGTCAGATCTAAAACCATTCATTACAAATGACTGAGTGTTTGCGTTGCCACCTTGCCGAGTGACTTGAAAACCTGGTAGCGAACTTAAAATCTCACTTAAATTACTGGCTTGCAGTAAATTAATATCTTCACGAGAAATGATAATGCCGTTGGATAGAGTTTCAGATGAGATCTTTGATGCAGTTATTTTTTGAGTATCTAGCTCGATTGACGCAAAAGATGATAACGGAAATAAAGCCGTGATTAAAACTAGTTTTTTCATGGAGATACCGAAATGGGTTCACTGAATAATGTTCAGTAATGAATTTTTATAGCACCCACCGTGCTATTGTTAAAAACTCAGGCCGGTATCCGGGCTGACGGCGTGGAAATAAAATTCCACTTATTGCACCTTCCCATAGGCTCAATCTTTTTTTAACAATAAAAGAGAGCACCACAGTGGTATAAGCAATAAGTTAAGCCGATCACCGTTGCGGGGGCAGCGTTGGATTCGTATGCGTTGCAGTGACTTACCAAACTTCCCGTTTAACTGCTAGGTAAGAATACCCAGAAGCACCTAAATGAAAGCGCAGGGTAAGTGTTATTTAATTTCTGGTCAAGTAGTAATCAGTGATTGAAGATGAAGTTTTTTGTCATTTGTATGAGTTTAATTCATCTTATGATTTTGGTATGAGTGGCTGGTTTGGGATTGTTAGGGTAAAGCATGCACCTTTATCAAGCTTAGATTCAATATCCAGCTGACCATGATGGTGGGCAGTGATAATGAAGTAAGAAACAGACAAGCCTAAACCAGTACCTGCACCGATGTCTTTAGTGGTAAAAAAGGGTTCGAAGATACGTCGGCGTATTTCTTTTGACATACCAGGGCCATTATCTTTTACTTTAATATAGGTGTGACTCTTATCTTGCTCAGCTGAGAGGTAAATTTTTGGAGCCCAGTTATCGTCGGCATGTAGGGGCTTATAATTATTGAGCGCTTGAGCAGAGTTTTGTAATAAATTTAAGATAACCTGCTCGAGTTCTGAACGGATGCAATGAAATAGCAGTGAATCATCAATATCAGATAAATGAATAGTGATGTTTTTTAGCTCTAGGTCTGCATTCGCTAGATTTACAGAGCGCTCTATTAAATCTTTTATTAACGTGGGGCTTAGTTGTTTTTGGTTACCGCGTGAGAACTGTAACATATTGGAAACAATACTCGCGGCCCTTTGACCTGCATCTTGAATATTATTGATGAATTTAATTATTTGTCGCTGTTCTAAATAACCTGACATGGCTTTTAGATCAAGGTGCTGAGCCGTGGCGACTTCTTGGTTTTTTTCATTATCAACTTGAATTCGACGTTGAATATTTTGTATCCCTTGCAATATAGCACCTAAAGGATTATTGATCTCATGGGCCATTCCCGCCGCTAAGCCACCAACGGATTTCATTTTTTCCGTTTGCATAATAACTTCTTCCATTTTTTCTCGTTGGCTAATGTCGTCAATTCGAATAACGAGTCCTTTTAAATTACTATCTTTAAGAGGGTATAGCGCGATATCGGCAGGAAAGGTTCCAATGGGTAGTGAAAGTTTCAAACGTTCAATTTTTTTGACGCAATTTTCTTTCAAACTTTGATTAATAAGAGTATTGAAGTTTTTCAATTCTTCAATGTAATTAGATAAACGTTTTCCTACTAGTGGTTGTCGCTCACAGGCAAGCCAGTCTGCTGCTTGCTGATTGCACTGTATAATGAAACCCTTGTTATCTAAAGTGAATAACGCAGAGGGCATTGAATCAATGATGCTATCTAAGATACTTCGAGTATGAGTCAATTGAGATTCAACTGAACGACGAATGTTGATTTCACTAGCGAGCTTTTCATTAATATGATGAGTTTCATTCGATAAACGTATGGCTCTAACTCTAGCCCTTTCAGCTTTTTCTTTTTCTTTTGTTAAGATCATTTTTTGATTTTCATTGATAATGATTAATGTGTTCAATGCCTCACTCAGTTTAAAAGTATCGGCATCGTTTAAATTGAAACGTATATTTTCATCTGGCAGTGATTGAATTTTTTCGATAGTCATTAACAAGTTTTGGTAGGGGGACCTCTGCCAAAAACGAATGCTGTTGTATAAAAAAAATAATAATAGTGTCGATATCGTGATAATTAATAGGGCTGTTGATACCGTGTCAGCGTAGAAAAATTTTACTAAGCTTACTTTTGATTCGATAATAAATTTTAATGGCTTTGCGCTATTATTACGATGCAGGTCGTATATGAAATAATTACTTTTAGCTGAATTTTCTGACATACTTTTAGCGTTAAAATTAATCGGTATGTTATGTAAGCAACTATTGGAACAAGCGTAAATTATTCGTTCATTTTCAGCATTATAAAATGCAATTTCTTGAACTTGATAATGCTGAACCATACTATTAGCAATAGCTTGCAGTGCAATTGTGTCATTAGAGTTTTGTTGCAGTTGTATTTGAAAAATATCAGCAAAAGAGCGACTGATTTGAGGCGCTAATTGCTCACGACCAATACGATCTGCCGCTAAAATATAGGCTACCGTTGCAAGAATAATAATGAATACGCAGGTGAGTATGGTTGCTGTTATAACTTTTTGCCGTACAAGCAAGTTGAACATCCTCATGAGTTATTTTGAGATTATACTAACATAGCTGTTTTTGCTTTTTTCTGCACTATTATCTGAACTGACGGTATGCGCTGCTTAGAAACGTGGCAGTGACTTAATAAGGTTAAATAATTTTTGATGCTGGGGGAGCTGACGGCCGATTACATGAGCTTTGTTAAGCAGATAGCCGCTAATGAAATCAATCTCTGTTTCACGTTGTGCTCTTATATCCTGTAGCGTAGAAGATACGTTCTCGGCGGTAAGTGTCGCAATCGACTTGACTCTTTCGGTTAGATCGAAATTTAGCTGCCATTGCATGGCGGTGAAAAGTGTTTCCGTTTCGTGGCATAAATTCTCTAATTCTAGAACCATCTCTTTATTTCGCATCAGTTCGCCGTTATAGCAGTCATATTTGACGGTTAATGGATTAATGACGGCATTGAGGGCGAGCTTAGCCAATAATATTTCTTCAATATTATGATGCCACTTATGCTGTCCTTTAAGCTGGGAAATATCTAGCTTTAACACAGGTTTTGATGTTTCTTCCTTTGATGATTCTTTATTAGGCCCAGAGTAATAACCCCAATGAGTGATGCCCTGCCCAGCATGCACAATATGTTGTTCATTTGTGTTGTAAGCGCTTTCTTTTTTATAAGCGCCTTCGGTTGTAGAGGCAGCGAAGATTGTATTGTTGGGTAGGATTGATGCGACGAGTTCATGTTGTCCCATACCGTTTTGTAGTAATACAATTTGGCTGGATTCTTTAATGGCGTTTCGCCATAAGTTTAAAGCAGAAAGGCACTGAGTCGCTTTGCAGCAAATAATAATGACATCGAGTCGTTCGTCTTGCCAGACCGGTATAGAGTAATGGCTGCTCTGATCGTTCTCATCAAGTTGGAAGTGAATGCTTTTAAGATCGGGTTTGCTCGGTAAAGCAAAAATACTAAAGCTTTCAGGTATTTGGCTGCTTACCAAGCAACCAATAGCCCCCAAGCCAATTATGCCAATATTTAATGATGACTGATGCAATGCAGCGCTGTTTGGATTGTTCATAATTCTTATTATACGGCTTTAGCGAACACGAGAAAGTAATAGTGACGTTTTATGGAATATTTTCTCATGCCAGCGCAACTTTAGAATGCGGTTGATTATTGCCAGAGCGTCATTTACAGGGTATACATAGCTCAATCATCCGATCTAATTATCTATCCAATTTATAACTATCTTTAAACTATAGGAGGCGACGTATGCCATCTTTTGACATAGTCTCAGAAATTGAAAAGCACGAAGCACAAAACGCAGTTGATTCAGCCAATCGTGAAGTTACCACACGTTTTGATTTTAAAGGAGTAAAGGCGACTTTTGAATTAAAAGATAAAGAAGTGCTGATGACCGCGAATGAAGAGTTTCAGATTGAGCAGATGAAGCCGATGCTTGAAGCTAATCTAATTAAGCGCAAAATTAAGGTGTCATGCCTCGAGTATGGCAAACTAGTCGGTGCGGGTAAGCAAGTGAAAATGGCGGCTGAATTACGTCAGGGTATTGATAAAGACTTGGGTCGCATCATCAATAAGAAGATCAAAGAAAGCAAGATCAAGGTGTCTTCTGCCGTGCAGGGTGAAATGGTGCGCGTGACAGGCAAAAAACGTGATGAATTGCAGCAAGTGATGCAGATGCTAAAAGCGGATGAAGAGATTGAATTGCCGTTGATGTACAAAAATTTCAAAGATTAACTAGAGCGAAGAGGCAAGGTTACCTAACCGGTAGCGCTTGCATCTTCTTTAGTATTATCGGTTTCTGTAGCCGTAAAAGTACGATCTAGGTTTAACATTATAATAACAATAAGAACTGGCAGCCCAAGCAGAAAGGTAATTATAAAGAAGTTAGGATACCCCAGAGCCGTCACCATAGAGCCGGAATATCCGCCTAGAATTTTAGGAAGAAGTGTCATGGTTGAGCTGAAAATAGCATATTGCATGGCGGTAAATGAGATATTTACCAAGCTCGATAGGAAAGCAACAAAAGCGGCTGTGGCGATACCGGCTGACAGGTTGTCAGCGGCAATAACGACATAAAGCATCTCTATGTTTGGGCTGCCACTGGCTAATAACAGAAATAGTAAGTTGGTCAGTGAAGAGAGCAATGCGCCTAAAAATAAAGCAGGCAGAATACCCAATCTAAGAGCGATTAATCCCCCTAAAAAGCCCCCCACGAGTGCCATCATCAAACCGAAGGTTTTGACCACCGCAGCAATGTCCGTTTTTGAGAAACCCATGTCGCTATAGAAAACATTTGAGATAACGCCTAATACAATATCTGATATGCGATAGAGTGAAATTAAGGCTAATAATAATAGAATCTGACGACCAGAGTAGCGTTGAAAAAAATCTTGTATCGGCGAGATATAAAAAGAATTTACGAGGTCTGCATTGGTTAAACTCGATACCATGAGTAGCCGAGCGATCAAGTAGGCGACTCCAATTCCTAACGCCAACCTAATCCCCTCAGTAAAAATTGATGCAAATTCATTGTTATGAAGAGTGGCAGAAAGTATTGATTTGATCGTCAGGGTGTATTCAGAACTAAAATAAAAGACAGCGATAAATCCGATGATGGCTAATACGAAGGTCATTAGAAGCGCCATGTGATCACGATAAGTAAATAAATGATCTCCGTCTAAAGTCTTTTTATCAGGCTCTGGAATGATCAAAGTTGTGATCAGACCAATACTCATTAATGCGGACATGACCAAATAAGTCGTACGCCAAGCTGAATAGTTGTATTCATTGGTACTGGAGCCTAGATAGTCAGCTAAAAATAGCGCTCCCGCTCCTGCAACAATTAAACCTACTCTATACCCCGTTATATACATTGAAGACATTAGCGCTTGTACTTTACTACTTCCTGTTTCAATTCTGTAGGCGTCGATGACGATATCTTGAGTTGCAGAAGAGAAACCCAGTGCGACTGCAGCAATCGCCATGATCGTTAAACCATGATCTGAGGCAATTGGATCAGTTAATGCCATCGCAGCGATTGATAGCATAATGGCAAGTTGAGAGATGAGTAACCAAGAGCGGCGCTGACCTAATCTATCCGTTAATAGCGGTATCGGCATACTGCCGACTAACGGAGCCCAAATAAATTTAAAAGAATAGCCCAGCGCGGCCCAGCTAAAGTAAGTAACCGCTGACCTATCGACACCTGCTTCACGTAACCAAAGTGATAGAGAGGAGAAAATTAATAGCAGTGGAAGGCCAGCCGAAAAGCCCAAAAAGAACATTCTGACGACCACGGGTTTCCAAAAATAGGGCAGGTAACTGATCCAGCTATTTAAATCAGCTCGCATGAGTGGTTCGTTTTATCTGGGTGGGTGACATGATGATACAGGCCTTGTTATATAGATCATTGATGATCTTTTAATCGTATATTCCATTGTGCAATAGAATGCCTTCATCTGCTAATTTGTCTTTTGGTGGGTCTTTTAACGCGCAGCTGCCCTCGAGTTAGACATTCTAAGCCCTAGGGTTAGAATCCTAGACGATTCTTTACCAAAAATAGTGCTGAAAAGGGTGAGTATTACTAATTGATCTTGAAATACGTTCAGATGAACCCACTTATAAAGGTATTGATTAAGTTGTTCTAGTGTATATATAGGAGGGCGCATGCCTCTATTAATTATTTTTATTGTTATTCCGTTAATCGAATTGGCCGTTATTTTAAAGGTAAATAGCTTTATCGGTATTGGTTGGACCTTAGGGTTAATCGTTATCACGGCATTTGTGGGTGTGAGATTATTGCGTCAGCAGGGGTTAAGTACATTATTGCGTGCCAATCAAAAAATGCAGCAAGGTCAAATTCCAGCCCAAGAGTTAGCAGAAGGCTTTCTGTTAGCATTAGCAGGGGCTCTATTGCTAACGCCAGGTTTCGTGACTGACGGCTTTGGTTTTATTCTATTAGTACCCGTGACGCGAAAGGCACTGGTCCATAAAGTGATCGCTTTTATCACCCCCCGTATGATGACAAATGGCAATTTTCAAACGACGGGTAGCTTTCATGAAGGCTCATTCAAAGATGTGCATTCTCAGGGCTCTGATTCTCAGGGCATTGATTCTGAGGAAAAGATTACTATCGAAGGTGAATATACCAAAGATGACAAGTAATTTTTTTTTCATCCAGCCGTTGAATTCTCAGTGAAAGCCCCGATAAATTAACCATCGATTTTTATACAGAGGCTTTTAGCCTCTGTTTACCTTATTGACCCCAATAATTAGGGTCCACAGAACTGGAGAGTCTAACAAATGAAAATTCGTCCATTACATGATCGCATTGTTGTTCGTCGTAAAGAAGAAGAAACCGCGACTGCAGGGGGTATAATTTTACCAGGCGCTGCTGCAGAAAAACCGAATCAAGGTGAGGTTATTTCAGTAGGTACAGGCCGTATTCTTGATAATGGCTCAGTACAGGCACTAGCAGTTAAAGAAGGCGATGTTGTCGTTTTTGGTAAGTACTCGGGTCAAAATACTATCGACATCGATGGTGAAGAATTTTTGATTTTGAATGAAAGTGATATTTACGGTGTTCTTGAAGCCTAATTACTACACTCACTTTTTATTACACATACAAATTTTAAGGAAAGATAATGGCTGCTAAAGACGTATTGTTTGGCGATAGCGCACGCGCAAAAATGTTGGTTGGTGTAAATATTCTAGCCGATGCTGTAAGAGTTACCTTGGGCCCTAAAGGTCGTAACGTTGTTATAGAAAAATCATTTGGCGCACCTATTATTACTAAAGATGGTGTTTCTGTTGCTCGTGAAATCGAATTGAAAGACAGATTCGAAAATATGGGCGCACAAATGGTGAAGGAAGTCGCTTCACAAGCCAATGACCAAGCCGGTGATGGTACAACAACAGCAACAGTATTAGCACAAGCTATTATCAGCGAAGGCTTGAAGTCAGTTGCTGCTGGCATGAACCCAATGGATCTTAAACGCGGTATCGATAAAGCGGTTATTGCTGTTGTTGCAGCGATCAAAGATCAGGCGAAGCCTTGTCTAGATCCGAAAGCGATCGCTCAGGTAGGGACTATCTCTGCCAATGCTGATGAAACAGTTGGCCGTTTGATTGCTGAAGCGATGGAAAAAGTTGGTAAAGAAGGTGTGATTACGGTTGAAGAAGGCAAAGGCCTAGAAGATGAACTCGATGTTGTAGAAGGCATGCAGTTCGATCGCGGTTACTTGTCTCCATATTTTATCAACAACCAAGAAAAAATGACGGTAGAAATGGAAAATCCATTAATACTATTGGTTGATAAGAAAATTGAAAACTTGCAAGAGCTTCTCCCTATTCTTGAAAACGTCGCTAAATCAGGCCGTCCGTTATTGATTGTTGCTGAAGATGTTGAAGGCCAAGCGCTAGCAACATTGGTGGTAAACAACCTGCGTGGTACTTTCAAAGTTGCTGCGGTTAAAGCTCCTGGTTTTGGTGATCGTCGTAAAGCGATGTTGCAAGATCTTGCTACCTTGACCGGTGGTCAGGTGATTTCTGAAGAGCTGGGTATGTCTTTAGAAACAGCAGATCCATCAACATTGGGTACTGCGAGCAAGATCGTTATCGATAAAGAAAACACAGTGATTGTTGATGGCGCTGGAACTCAAGCCAGCGTCTCTACTCGTGTTGATCAGATCCGTGCAGAAATCGCTAGCTCTACGTCTGACTACGATATTGAAAAATTACAAGAGCGTGTTGCTAAACTTGCTGGCGGTGTTGCCGTGATCAAGGTCGGCGCGGGCAGCGAAATGGAAATGAAAGAAAAGAAAGATCGTGTTGACGATGCACTTAATGCAACGCGCGCTGCGGTTGAAGAAGGTGTTGTTGCAGGTGGTGGTGTTGCCTTGATTCGCGCATTATCTTCGGTAACGGTTGTTGGTGATAACGAAGACCAAAATGTGGGTATTGCTTTAGCATTACGTGCGATGGAAGCGCCTATCCGTCAAATCGCCGGTAACGCAGGCGCTGAAGGTTCAGTGGTTGTCGATAAAGTGAAATCTGGCACTGGTAGCTTTGGTTTTAACGCCAGCACGGGCGAATATGGCGATATGATCGAGATGGGTATTTTAGACCCTGCTAAAGTAACTCGAGCTTCTCTACAAGCGGCTGCGTCTATTGCAGGCTTGATGATCACGACTGAAGCAATGGTTGCTGACGCTCCTGCTGAAGAAGGCGCTGGTGGTATGCCTGATATGGGCGGTATGGGCGGTATGCCTGGCATGATGTAATCATTTTGCGATTCATACTCTGATCTTCTTGTCGTGACCAGAAGATCAGCTTATAAGTTATACTTTGCAAAAAAGCCGTATTTTTTAAAACTACGGCTTTTTTGCTGTCAGGGATAAAAAACTCAGAGTATTATGTAGTTTTATATTATTGATTAAGTTGTCATGTTGAGTTCTAGCGAAAGGCATGATCTGATGGACTTTCAATTTAAGCCTTATTCAATGCGGCTTTAAGAGTAAAAATAATAATGCAAGACAGAAATATAATAGGCAAATGGCATCAATGAAGATGGCTACATTTAATTCAGATCAACAAGCTTGGTTATCAAAGCTAGATCAGAAGGTATTATCATCTTGGGTTACTCTCAAAAGTAAAGCTATCGAGTTGCCTAATCATTTTTTGGCGCGTCCTGAATTATCAAATAAACTTTCTCAGGGTAAGGCTATTACGTGGTTATTAGCTCCAGCAGGTTATGGCAAAAGTGTGCTGTTGAGCGACTGGTATGGCCGCCACGTTACCCCGTCAGATGCTGACCAAAGTTCTAACCAAGGCGCTAACCAAGGTACCTTGGGTTTATGGCTGACTCTCGATAGTAAAGATAATCACGAGGCTTTCCTGTTACGTCATTTATTAGAAGCGGCGAATAAAGTGATGATGGGCGTCGCGACCGATGCTTTAGCTCATTGGTCAACAACCATGAATCAAGGTTCGCTGGACTGTGAAGAGGTTCTATTACTATTTTTAACTGAGCTAGCCGATTTGGACTGCTCGCTGGTGTTCGTGCTGGATAATGTTCATGAAATAAAAGACCCTGCTGCTTGGCAGGTGATTCAGTGTTTAATGACTCAATTACCCCCTAACATACGGTTATTAATGGCGTCGCGATATATCCCTAATGCTTTGGGGCGCTTAAGGCTAGATTCACGTTTAGAGTTTATTAAACAGCAAGATTTAGCGTTTAATTTTCAGCAAGTCACTGCTTGGTTGCAGCAAGCGGGTATTAATGACCCACAGCAAGCGCTCAGTTTGATGCAGAGAATGCAAGGTTGGCCAGCGGGAATGGGCTTATGGTTATTGTGTCGAAAGAGCAACGCTTGGCCAAAAGACTTGGGTTATGAAAGGGAGCAGTTAGCCGACTATCTAATGGGAGAAGTTCTATCTGGACTAGATCCCGAATTAAAAGAATTCTTAATCCGCATAGCCCCTCTTACCAGTTTCAATGAAATTTTATGCAATGAAGTATTAGGCATTGTAGATAGCCGTCGTTTGATTCAACAACTTGTTCATCACAATCTGTTTATTGATAGCATTGATGAACGTTTAGGCTGGTTCACTTTGCATCCGTTATTGGCCGAGCTATTATGCCAATACAGCAGTGAGCAGGAGCGTGAAAAGACACATTTAGCGGCCTTCCATAGTCTAAAACAGCAAGGTTTTCGAGTTGAAGCGTTACAGCATGCGCGCTTAGGTAAACTCACTCAGGAAGCGGCTTTATGGATTGAAAGTGAGGTTGATCGAATTATTGCCGATCTTGACTTTGGGACTGTTTTGGCTTGGTGTGATTTTGTTGGCAGTGACATTATTGCAAGCTCTGCTCGTTTACAGTTGATGCAAATTTGGAGTTTATTATTAACCTATCAATATGCTGCGGTAGGTCGATTAATGAATCAATTGGATACTCATCAAATTGAAAAGAACTACCCTGGGCAATTACTTGCTTTGCGAGGTTTTATTGCTCGAGGAGAAGGAGATTATGCACAAGCCCGTAGCTTATGTGATTTGGCTTTGCGTGAGTTACCGGAAGACCGTTTTCCTATCAGGGTGCTCATGTGCTCAACGTTATGCAATATAGAGCTGGTTAATCAAAAGCCTGAGTATGCACGTCCTTGGAATCGTTTAGCGATTGATATTGCTCGCCAGCATCAGGCTTTGGGTTTAGAGGTAGTTGCTCTTTTTGATTATGCCAGGGTCGAGCAATATCGTGGCCACCTTATTCGCAGTGCAGAAATCGTCGATCAAGGTTTGGAATTGACGTTGCAGCTACCGCAACAAGCCCGCTTATTTCCTCATGCTCGACTAATTATTTATCGTGCTTTTTTGCGTTGGCTAAAAGGTGATATAGAAGGTGCTCGACAGGATGCTTACATAGGAATCAATGAAGCGAGTCGCTGTCGAGACGTGATTGTTCTTTACGCCTATAGTCTATTGGCATTGATTCATATAATGAATCATGAAGGCAAAGCCGCTTTGGATACTATTGCTGAAGCCGAACGTTCAATGCAGCGTTGGCAAGTATCGGAGCAGGTTTACCAGAACTGGATTTCCATAGTAAAAGCGAATATCTGGATGGTTTTAGAAAAGTGGGATCGTGGCCAAGAATGCTTAGATCGAGTCACTAAAGAGCATGATCCATTAGGTGCTAATCATGCTGAATTGTTCCCTATGCAAGCGGGTTTGTATTGCTTATCCAACGCTCGACTATTGTTTCAGAGGAAAGAGTATTCGAATGCCATTCGGGTGCTAGAGAGCACGCCACTAAAGGACCAAACTGGAATTATTCAACTATCAGCAACGTTACTTAAAGCGGCTGTGTATGCGTCTAAAAATGAGACAAGTAAGGCGAGGGAACTTTGGCATCAGGGCTTACAGTTCGCTGAGCAAGAAAAAATTCAGTTGGATTTAAGTCAACTTATGTCGACTAGTATGGTCGATCTTGAATCTTCTATTGGCTCAACCTTGGCGGTGACTAACGTAAATAAGGTATCAAAAACGGATAGCAACCCCGATAGTAAGCAAGAAATAGCAGCCCAGCCTTCAGCTTCTGTTTTTATTGATTCGTCGAATTTGAGTATTCGAGAGCAAGAGGTTCTAGCTTTGATAGCCCAAGGCTATTCTAATCAAGGTATTGCAGATCAACTCTTTATTTCTCTGCATACCGTGAAAACACACGCTCGAAAAATCAACGCTAAGTTGGGTGCTAAAAGCCGTACCCAAGCCATTGTTAAAGCCCGAGAGCTGATGATTATTTAGGCTGTTCTTCTTCGCATTGATCATATCCTTCCATATCCACCAACCAAGGTGGATTAGGCCTTACCTGCTCGATAACAAAATCAACGAAACTTCTTACTTTGGCCGATAGGTGACGATTACTCGCGTACAGCGTATGAATAGGGTGAGCTTCAAAAGGCCAATCACACAATATAGGCACTAAATTTTTGCTCTTGATTGCAGAGGCCGCGATCAATACAGGCAGTGCGGTAATGCCTGCACCAGATAAAGCAAGAGTGTAAAGACTCGAAAGATCATTAACTTTTAAACGTGGCTTAATATTTACATTTACCTCTTGTGCATTGGGGCCTTTAAGAGACCACTGAGTCCAGCTTGTCGCAGAGATCACTTGGTGCTGGCTTATTTCATCAGGGTGCGATGGTTTCCCGAAACGCTCGACATAATCTGAACTGGCACAGAGTATGGCTTTGACATCACCAAGGTAACGGCCAATCAGCGACGAGTCTTCTAAGTGCCCAACTCGAAATGCGACATCAATACCATCTTGGACCAGGTCTAATATTTGGTCGGTTAATATAAGATCAATGTTTACCTGCGGATGAAGCTCCATATACTCGGCGATCAATCCTGATAATACCGTTGAGCCAAATAATACTGGGGCAGTGATGCGCAAAATGCCGGTAGGGGTGCTTTGCATTTGTGTAACGGCAATGTTGGCTTCTTCGATATCACCTAGGATGCGTGCACAGTGTCCGTGATAGGCACTGCCCGTATCGGTAAGGCTTAGGCTTCTTGTGGTGCGTTGAATTAGCCGCACACCTAGTCGTTCTTCTAGTTGGGTGATTTTACGACTAACTGTAGACTTTGGTAGGCCCAAGGCTTTAGCGGCACCGGTGAAACTGCCTGATTCGACTACACGAACAAAAATAGCCATTTCATTTAAGTCGAACTCTTCTCGTTTACCGATTAGCATCTTTCTGCCTTAGCTTATATTGCCCTGGTGAATAGCTAATGTGAGGGCTGAATTAGAATAAAACAACCCTCGAAGGAGATTATATTAGATGCTTGCTGTCCGTAAAGATTTTGCTAGTGGAGGCTCCAGTTTAATCATTCGTTCTGCCATTTCATCAGGAATATCGCAAGGTTTGCCAGTCTTATAATCAAAAAATAGCATGGTACTTTCGCCTTTAGTCACCAATCGTGACTGTTCTTGACTCCAGATCGCATATTCTTGAACCACTTTGCCCCCTTCCGCTTTGATACTACGAATGCCAACAGTAAGGGTATCGGGGTAGGTAACAGGGGCTATAAATTTTGCCGATGTGCCTGATAAAATTGGCCCTTTGGCATAATCATTCATGAAATCGAGGATTTTCAGTTCTTCAACATATTTGGTACGGGCACTTTCAAAATAACGAAAATAACACACATTGTTTACGTGTTTGAATGAATCCATTTCACCCCAAGCTACTGGGATGTCGATTATGATAGGGTAATCGTAAAAATCAGTCATTGTATTCCTTATTATTGTTGGTCTTTATAGCAGTATCGAAGTGCATTTTTGTTAGAATTTTACGATACTGAGTAAGGCAATATATATTTTAGCCAATTTAGTGACTTAAAAATTAGGTATTTGTGCCAATAAAATATCGTCTTGACTGATAATGACGAATATTGACTCAATAATCAATGAAGTTTTAAGGAGTGTTTCGTGATTTGTGATTTTAACGCCGTTCAATACTAAAATTTACTATGAACAGATAACTAAAATTCTCTATTTTGCTTTATAAATTAGCTTTTATGCCAAAAGAAATGATGGCTGGAAGCCCAGTGACTTCTTCTTTTTCAGTATAATCAGCATTGTAGTCATAGCCAGTAACGTTTGTTTGGTTATAAACATTTAAGGCTTCGACATATAAATCCATATTCCACGTTCTGTATTGGTAGTTTCGATCCAAACGAACGTCGAGTTTGTGACTGTCGGCTAGGCGTTTAGAATTTAGGTCGCCATAAATTGGGTCTACTAGATCGGGATAATCAGAATTGGTACTTGGACCAGTACCAATAACCGGTGTAATTAGCTGGCCACTTTGATAGCGCCATTTAAAACCAAGGGTCCAGTTTTCGTTCAGTTCATGACTGGATACAAGGTTAATGATCCAAGGTTGATCGTAGGTGTATTTAAAGTCTTCTTTTGTAAGCTTGTTATAACGACGAGTTTCTGAATAAGCTGCCGATAACCAGCCGTACCAGCCTTCACTAAAGGATTTATTGAGGAACACCTCAAAGCCATAGGCATCACCATCGGCGTCATTAGTGAAGCGTGGAAGAGCTTGGTACTGTTCCTCGGTCAATGTTGGGTAGACGGTGTCTTTATCTTGGCGAGAAATAGCAAGGTCATCAAAGGTTTTGTAATAAGTGTCCAGCTTGATTAAGGTCGACTGATCAATTTGATGCTCAAGGCCTAGGATATAATGATCTGAGGTGGATTGCTTGAGGTCTGGGTTACCAAACCCTTTGGCTACTTCTCCAAAGTTATCGGTAAATTTATGGTATTGCCCCCAGGCACTATTGAGCCACCAATAATCCATGAACTCCCAGCGTAATTTGAACTTTCCTTGGATGAAAGTTTGTTCAGAATAATCATCGTAAGACCATAAAATACCCGGTGTTAAGGTAAGGGTTGGGCTGACAAACCAATCGTCTGCGACAAAAATATCGTAGTTATAAATTGTTAGTGTATCGCTCTCTATGATCCGTTCTTGAGCATCTACTAACCGACAGTCGGGTCTAAATTCATCACAGGCAGGTGCCGTGAAGTCACCTTTAAAATCAATTTGACGTTCAACAATATCGATTCCCGTGCGTAAGGTATGATTTAGATTAATATCAGTGCTGAGGTGAGAGCGAAGCGTATAGTCATTGGAGGTTGCCTTGAGGCTGTTATCCAATCCTAACCCTAGCGAAAAATCACTCAACATGTGAGAAAATCCAGTTTTAAGCTGTGTCGTCTCTGTTAAGGTGTTTTTTAATAGAATACCTTGGGAGTGAAAATAGGAATTAAAGTCTATTCCTCCAGAGAGCCCCGGGTCACGCTTAACTTCATCGGATTCATCGTCGAACAATAGACCGGCCTTGTCTCTTGTCCCGAGTGCTTGAATGCTTAAAGTATCTCCGCCAGATAGTTGCAGCTGATACTTTGCTTGGTAATCGTAATATTCAGGCACGGTGGTGAATTGAAAATCTTCATCATCTAAAAATTTTTCAATGTAAAGGTGGATAAGGCTTTGTCTAACGGATAAATAAACCGCTGAATTTTCTGAAATGGGGGTTTCTAATAATATGCCGGCCTTCAACAAACTAACATCGATAACAGCTTGCTTTCTATCAGTATAAGGCGCTCGCGAGTTGGCT
This sequence comes from Oleispira sp., assembly GCA_047612075.1. Classification (GTDB taxonomy): domain Bacteria; phylum Pseudomonadota; class Gammaproteobacteria; order Pseudomonadales; family Oceanobacteraceae; genus Oleispira. The sequence goes on along the minus strand of JBLGAF010000002.1, from coordinate 42,792 downwards.
TCGATCACTGCTCCCGTCGCATCATTATACTGTGCATCAAATGCGGCTGCTTCTAATTTAAAATCTTCAATGACATTGTCGTTTAATAGACTAGAGCCATCAAAGTGAAAGATATTTCGTACTGGCATAAAGTCGATGATATAGCGATTATCATCTGGGGATGATCCGCGTACCGCCGGTTCAGAGCGTCGCCCAGTGGTAAAAGTAACCCCAGGCAAAGCTTCTATAGCTCTTAATGGATCATTACCGGCACCCGGTATGCGTAAAAGTTTTTTAGTCGATATCTCTGTTAACGGTGCATCTTTTGCTGTGATACGAATGTTATCCAGCTCAGTTTCATTGTTGGCGTTACTGAGAGAAAAGATAAGGGAGAGTGCCGCCAAACTTATGGCTTGGGAAAATAAGCGAGACATGTTTAACCCTTGACGAAAGTCATTCCGATAATATTGTTAATTAACGTTGATTCTTGCACAAATCAACGCAATTAAGCTAGATATTGTTTCCTTCTTAGGTGAGAGCTTAAAGCCTCGCCAAAATGACTTGAGTAATAGCCTCTTGTACCTCTTTTTCTTGGCCGACAGGGGGATGTAACTTCGTTCGTAAACCCAGTTCAGCTTCAATCGCTTCCAGTTGTTTCGGAACATCAACGCGAAGGTGTATGCCTGCGGCAAAAAATACGGGGTAAATATTGATCAGGTTAAAGCCTTGTTGTGATAGCTGTTCACACATTTGCTCGAGGCTAGGCTCGCACAGCTCCATAAACGCAAGCTCGACAATAATGTCTTGGGATGGATCTGATAGTGAAGCCGCATCCTGTTGCTTAATAGCATGAGTCATGTCCTTGAATGGAATTTGCCACTTAGGATCTCTACTTCCATGGGCTAATAAAATGTTGGCAGTTTTGTCATTCATAACGTAATTTCAGCTTATTAAATTAAAGAAAGTATACATTTGTACTTATTGTATCAGTTACGTTGTAAGTCGTGATATTGGATTAGTCTATATTAATTTATTTTACTGGCTAAACGAACTGAGCTAAAAAATACTTGAAACCATAGGTTTAAACAAAAATATTAGAAAATAACGCTAGAAGACTGAATTGAAACAGGGCAACGCGAAAGTAACAGAGTGACAATCTAATGACTATGAATAAGGTAAAATAATAGGAAAAACCAACGTAAATCTGACACCTTAAAATGGTCTGTAGTTTTCTGTTATTTTGATTTGAAAAGCAGAAGAATTCTAGCTAGTACTTAAAGCGAATCATTTGTTTATATATAGGTAGTTCAGTCATATGAGCATCAGTCGTCAGCAGGTTGGTCGTTTTTTATACGAGTTCGAAGATGAGTATCAGGTTACTTATATTAATTTTTCTCGAGCTAATGAATTAGCAGATGCTCAATTAATCATGACCCTTGAGCGTGGTTGTGAACGGCAAACCTTTGCTTTCTCACAACCGCACTTCAATGACATAGGGAAGAACTTGATAACATCAAAAGGTGTTTATGTGGTGAGTTTGAAAAACTCACCGTTATCACCCCACAGAGTAGAAGTGGGAGATATTGAAGGAGGTTTTGCGTATTTTACGGCGAAAAATGTGAAGAATATAACGCCGACAGCTTGAGGAAATCAACTGAGTGCCTGTGGGTATCAAAAAGCAATGCTTATTAGCATTGCTTTTTTGTATGTGGAGCGCATTAGCCCAAGGCATTGAGAATATGGCTAATATTACGATTACCGATGAACCTGTGAAATCTAGCAATGGTCAATGATTGCTGTAATATCAAAGGTCAAAATAGCGATAACCACATATCGGGGATTGAAATGTATTTAGGTATTCGAGCTACTTTTGCCACGCTCTTTCTCATAACCATTACAGGCTGTAGTTCTATCTACACGACCACTGGCTGGGTTGCTTATGATTATGCTGAAGATTATGCCATGCCGTATGTTATGAAGACTGATGATGCGGAAATGAGCTGTGCGATGAGCGAAAGCATGACCCCGATGCTGCTATCTTTTACTGAATTAACTGGGCCTCCTAACCGTTTAGCCATTTCCATGTATATGCAGGCGGGTGCTTGTGCTCAAGCAAAAGCAAACGAAGAGGGTTTAAGCTATCTTCGTGCTTTTAAAGCACAAAATATGGGTGAAGCAAAAGATGCTCGTATTCGTCAAAAACGTTTATTTTCCCTAGCCGCGAATCGTCAATATAAAGCTTATAAATACCTGGTCGCTGAATTTGGTGAGCCAGGTAAAACATGTCCTGATATAGACGAAGATGAAGAGTTTTTTTGGCTGATAGGTCTTCTCAGTGGTCTGCAAGCGGTCATGAGTGACGTGCAAGGCCAAGGTGAAGTCGGCGTGCCAAAAGACATCGCCATGAAATCGGTTCGTGGCAGCCAGTGTCTCGATGCTAAGCTCTGGTGGGTTGTGCCACAAGCAATACAAGGGGCTGTTTGGACTATGATGCCTGACGATGCGCCGGATGGAGTAGATCCTTGGCAAGAGCTTGCCGATGCCAGTGCGTTAGCGGGCGAATCAGGTATGCGATTAGCACAAGCAATTGAAGTGGTCATTGCAGACAGCTCTGGCAATGAAGAGCGATTACGCGATGCTATCCGCCGCCATGCCCAGTCAGTAAAAATGACACCTTCTAATGTTCAATACCGTTTGCTCGATATCGTAGCCACTCAGCAGATCTTAGCCGTATCCGATCGTTTATGGACAGAAGCAACGGGTAGTCGCACACCTATGGGTGGCCTAGGCACATTCTGGGATGATCTATCACCAGCAGAAAAAGCCTTAGGCATGTAGCAATTATAGGTATGGAGCAATGAAAAAGTATTGTAGCACCATCGCTTTAGCCATTAATTAGATAATGAGTATAGATACTGGCCGCGTAACCTAAGGCAATAACCGGTGTCCATTTTAAGTGCCCAAAGAATGTATAGTGCCCACGAGATTGTCCCATTAGGGCAATACCCGCTGCAGAGCCGATGGATAGCATGCTGCCACCGACTCCGGCCGTTAGGGTTACCAATAACCAATGGAATTCAGACATATCAGGGTTCATTGTTAATACCGCAAACATTACGGGAATATTATCTATAATGGCGGAAATAATACCTACCAAGACGTTGGCCACATCTGGGCCTAATTCACCATAAATGTAACCAGAGGACAGGTCTAGGTAACCAATAAAGCCTAAACCGCCAACCGAAAGAATTACACCGTAAAAGAAGAATAAGGTATCCCACTCTGACTTTGCTACCTTATCGAAGATATCGAAATCGTTATTCTTTTTATCGCTACCTGGTGGTAAATCTAGATCAGCTATGTCAGTCATTGTCGGGACATTCTCTTTAAAGCGACGAATGTAGAAGGCATACAATTTTAAATAGCCCAAGCCAAACATCATTCCGTATACAGGCGGTAAATGTAGGAAATTGTGGAAACTTACTGCGGTAACAATCGTCAGTATAAATAAGCCTACAATCTGCAGTCCGCCTGGTTTTACTGTGAGTGACTCGTTGCCATTCGGCGCTGGTGTGCCAGTAGGCAATGAAAAGCTCATAATAATCGCTGGGATTAAAAAATTGACCACGGATGGAATGAATAGAGTAAAGAAGGTAGAGAAATCGAGAAGGCCTTTCTGCCAAACCATTAAAGTAGTGATATCACCGAATGGACTGAAAGCACCGCCGGCGTTTGCCGCAACTACGATGTTAATACAGGCTATACCAATAAAAGTCGGTTTATCCGCACCCACAGCCATGACAACGGCGCACATGATTAATGCAGTCGTTAAGTTGTCGGCGATGGGTGATATAAAGAATGCAAAAATACCGGTTAACCAAAACAAGGACTTATAACTAAAACCTTTGGCGACTAGCCAACATCGCAACGCATCAAATACGCCACGTTCTAACATAGCGTTAATATAGGTCATTGCCACGATTAAGAAAAAGAATAACTCTGCGTATTCAAGGAAATTATGACGAATAGCCACTTCTGCAGAATTATTAAAACCATTGTTGGCGTAGACTGCGGCGATCAAAATCCAGATAATGCCCGCGGCAATCATCACAGGTTTTGATTTTCGCATGTGAATCTTTTCTTCGAATATAACCAAGATATAACTAAGCACAAAAACGGTAAGGGCGGTATAGCCGACCCAGTGTCTGGTCAAATCAATCCATTCACTCCCATCACCGGAAGCAAATGCTAGGTTAGGCAGAAATAATAATAGTAATGGCGAAAGCCAGGATGCAAGGTGCTTCATTATGGTCCTTATCGAAAAGATGAATGCAGTTTTGGCGAATTATAAACAGTGACTTGGTTAAACTAAAGAACATAATTTGATATCAGTGGTAGTTATTGGCAGATAGCAAAAATTATTAGGTATAATTCAGTGAGGTCAGTTAATAATATTGTGGGGAACGTAAAATTATGAAAATTTTAATCACCGGTGGCACTCTTGATAAACAATACAATCCATTAAATGGAGCGCTTATTTTTAATCAATCTTCCATAACGGATATGTTGGCGCAATCAAGAAATACGCTAGAAATTGATATTGATACGTTAATGCTAAAAGACAGCTTAGAAATGAACGATGACGATCGGCTGTTTATCTCTAAGGCTTGTAATGAATGTGACGATAAGCACGTTATAATTACCCACGGTACCGATACCATGGTGGAATCGGCGCAAATCATTGCTGCGCAATTAGTGCCCAATAAAACGGTTGTCTTATTAGGCGCTATGGTTCCATATCAGTTTAAAAGATCCGACGCTTTGTTTAATTTAGGTTGTGCTATGACGGCGGTGCAAATATTACCTGCAGGTGTTTATATTACTATGAATGGTCAGGTTTTTGATTACCGTGAAGTGCAAAAAAACCGTACATTAGGCAAGTTTGTCTCCGTTTAAAAGCCACCTGATTTAACTCAAATCGTCGGCAATAAATCCCCCAGTTTGATGGGCCCATAACTGGGCATAAATTCCTTTATGTTCAATCAGTTCTTGATGGCTGCCTTGCTCAACTATTTGACCTTCGTCAATGATAATTAAACGGTCCATGGCGGCGATGGTTGATAAGCGATGTGCGATGGCAATGACGGTTTTACCAGCCATTAATTGATATAGGCTATGTTGAATCGCGGCTTCTACTTCAGAATCTAGCGCAGACGTTGCTTCATCCAAAATCAGGATTGGCGCATTTTTTAGTAATACACGCGCAATGGCAATACGTTGGCGTTGACCGCCAGACAGTTTGACTCCGCGTTCTCCCACTTGAGCATCTAGCCCAGTATTACCGGCTAAATCAGCCAGTCCTAAAATAAACTCATGAGCTTCTGCTTTATTGATGGCTTGTTGTAAGTCTTCCTCCGAGGCGTCGGGGCGACCATACAAAATATTCTCTCGCACAGAGCGATGCAGTAACGAGGTATCTTGGGTGACCATAGCGATATTTGCGCGCAAGGTTTCTTGTTGAACTTTCGAAATATCTTGGCCATCTATGTGGATTGAACCAGACTCTAAATCGTAAAAGCGCATCAAGGCATTGACCAAGGTTGATTTGCCCGCCCCAGAGCGACCGACGACGCCTACTTTCTCACCAGCCTTAATATTTAAATTTAAATCCTTAATAATTCGCTGTTGTTTTATCTCACCCTCTTTGTTGGCCATGGCATAACTGAAGTTCATATGAGTGAATTCAATATTGCCGTGCTCCACCACAAGGGCCTTGGCATCTTTTACATCGGTAACCTGTAACGGCTGAGAAAGTGTGCCCATACCATCAATAACCGTACCGATATTTTCAAACAACGTACTGATTTCCCACATGATCCACTGTGCCATACCGTTTAAGCGCAAAGCTAGACTGATCGCAATAGTAATCGCACCAATACCAATAGCATTTTCTTGCCAAAGAAAGATCGACAAACCCGCAATTACAAAGACTAATAAATAATTTAATCCTTGGATACTGACGTTTAATCCAGTGGCTAATCGCATTTGTTGATAAACCGTCGATAAGAAACCTTTCATGCCCTGCTGTGCATAATCAGCTTCCCTTTGGGTATGAGAAAAAAGTTTAACGGTTGCAATGTTGCTATAAGAATCGACGATACGGCCGGTCATCGTCGAGCGGGCATCCGCTTGATCGATGGAAACTGCTTTTAACTTAGGGACAAAATAATATTGTATGGCAATGTATAAGGCTAGCCAGACTAATAAGGGCAGCATTAAACGATAATCCGCCTGCGCGATAATGAACAACATGGATAAAAAATAAACAATTACGTAGACCATAACATCTAATAACTTTGTCACAGTCTCGCGGACAGCTAAAGACGTTTGCATCACCTTCGTGGCAATACGGCCAGCAAACTCATCTTGGTAAAAGCCTAGGCTTTGTTTAAGTAAGTAGCGATGCGCTAACCAGCGAACCACCATAGGGTAATTACCGAGTAGGGTTTGATGAACAATCGCCGCGTGGAGTAAAGCCAGCAGCGGTAGGGCAACAAGCACAAGAGCGGCCATGGTAATCAGCGTTGATTTCTCTTCTTGCCAAAACGTTGCTTTGTCTTTAGTGGCAAGCCATTCAACGAGTTCACCCATAAAACTAAACAGTGAAACTTCGAGCATTGCTAAAGCCGCAGTTAAGACGGACATTAATAGCAGAGGAATTTCGATGCCACGGCTATAGTGACGACAAAAAGCAAACACGCCTTTGGGGGGTTGTTTAGGATCTTCGCTGGGAAAAGGTTTAATCAATTTTTCAAAAAAAGATAACATAGTATTTCACGTAATTAATATCATAGTAATTACACTAGGATACACATATCATCTGGGAAAGCAGAATTTTTCAGTAAAAATAATTGTTATAATTAGGGTGCTAAATGACGACTATCTACTCACAGCCGGTTTTAAATATACAATTTTTATTAACCGGTACAGAATTAATGGTTGGCGATATTGTTGATACTAATTCTGTGATGTTGGCTCAAAGCCTGAAAGATAATGGCGCAGAAGTAACACGAAAAGTAACGTTAGGAGATGATTTTGAGGGTCTGGTCGCGGAAATAGAGCATATTAGCCAACAAGCGGATATTTTAATAATTAATGGTGGCTTGGGGCCAACAGAAGATGATTTGACCGCTGAAGCTTTAGCAAAAGTAATAACTCAGCCATTAGAAGAAAATATCGCAGCCTTAACGCATTTAGAAGCGTGGTGTAAAAGGCGCGGTTTTCAACTTGAAGGCGCAAACCGCAAGCAAATTTTATTGCCTAAAGGCATTCGTATTGTTGCTAACCGAGTGGGCAGTGCAGTCGGCTTTTCAGTTATCCATAATGACTGTCAGATTATCTGTACGCCGGGAGTGCCGAGTGAATTAAAGGTTATGTGGGCAGAAGAAATATTACCGTTATTAAAACCCCAGTTACCAAATCAGGATAAAGTGAAAACGACTAAGCTGCATATTTTTGGCATCGGTGAGTCCGCTATTCAGAATTTATTTAATCGTCAGCTGGTCGACTGGCCAAAAGAAATCAACGTGGGTTACCGTGCGGCCTCGCCACTGGTGGAATTAAAATTAACCACGCATAGTGAGAAAGCAGAGCAGCTATTGCCGCAGTGGCAGAAAAAGATTGAACAATTATTAGGCGATCATGTTTTAAAATCTCTTGATGACGGCACGGTTAGGGGATTGAATGAGGGATCAGAGCAACCGGCTTCAATAGCTCAGTGTTTAGTTGATTTGTTAGCGCTTAATAAACAAACAATGACGGCGGCAGAATCGTGCACAGGCGGATTAATAGCATCGAATATTACTCGAATCCCAGGCTCGTCGCAGGTTTTCGAGGCGGGATATGTGACCTATTCTAATAGAATTAAATCTCAGTTATTAAAAGTAAAAGAGCAAACCTTATTAGATCATGGCGCTGTGAGTGAAGCGGTGGTGATAGAAATGGCGCAAGGTGCTTTGGACGCTTCGTCTGCGGATTGGGTTGTCTCAGTCTCTGGTATTGCTGGTCCAGGTGGTGGTAGCGTAGAAAAACCGCTAGGTATGGTTTGGCTCTGCTGGGGGAAAGCAGATAATTTAAAAACAAAATGTTTAGTTTACCCGTCGTCTAGAATTAACTTTCAGCGTTTTATCGCCAATGTGGGTCTGGATCTTATTCGCCGCGAAATACTCCGAGTCACTGAAGAGCCATCGTATTTTTCTCGCACAGGAAAATAGTTTATACAAGTTCGCAGAGGTAAGTTTCATGATCACCATTGAAGACAGCGCATTATTGATTATTGATGTTCAAGGCAATCTTGCTGAAAAAATGCATGAAAGTTCAGTATTATTGAATAACCTTTCTCTTCTTATTCAAGGTGCTAAATTATTATCAATTCCGATTGTTTGGGTAGAGCAGTTACCTGAAAAATTAGGGAAAACCCATGCTGACCTTGCTCAATATTTGCCCGGAAAGGCGATCAGTAAATCGACCTTCAGTGCTTGGGAAAATGAAGACATACGCTTACAAATAGAAAATACCCATCGTCGAAATTGGATTGTTGCAGGCATTGAATGCCACGTTTGTGTGTATCAATCGGTGCGCGATTTACTAAAAATGCATTACAGCGTGCATGTGGTGAATGACGGTGTGAGTTCACGTACGTTAAATAATAAGGAGATAGGGCTGCAAGCAATGCAAGCGGCCGGGGCTCAAATGAGCAGTACTGAAATGGTGTTATTCGAATTGCAGCACAAGGCCGAAGGAGACGTTTTTAAGCAGCTGATTAAGTTGATTAAATAGAGCAGGAAAAGAAAAAATAAAAGAATTTCACCACGGAGGCGTTGACCTCCGTGGTGTTTTATTAAAGCTTTTAGCAAATATTAGTTATGCGCGTGCAGCTCTGCGTTCAACTGAATAGCCGTCTTGTTGGTGACACACTCAACCGAACCAGAAATGGAGTTACGACGGAAAAGAAGATCCGCTTTACCAGCTAAATCACGGCCTTTCACAGTTTCTACAACATTCTTAGAGTCGTCTAGAACCTGAATTTTAGTGCCTGAAGTGATGTACAAGCCAGACTCAATAGTGCAGCGATCGCCCAATGGAATACCGGTACCCGCGTTAGCACCTAGTAAGCAGTTTTCGCCAACAGAAATAATAATGTTACCACCACCAGAAAGTGTGCCCATAGTAGAACAACCGCCACCAAGGTCAGAACCGTTGCCAACAACAACGCCCGCTGAGATACGTCCTTCAACCATAGAAACACCCAAAGTACCGGCGTTAAAGTTAACAAAACCTTCGTGCATAACCGTTGTGCCTTCACCAATGTGTGCGCCTAAACGAACACGAGCGGTGTGAGCAATACGCACGCCGCTTGGTACAACGTAATCAGTCATGCGTGGGAACTTATCCACACAGTTAACACTTAACAAATCACCGTTTAAGCGTGCCTGAAGCTGAGCTTCTGGTAAGTCAGCTAAATCAATTGCGCCTATATTAGTCCAAGCAACGTTCGGCAATAGACCAAACATACCGGCTAGGTTGATGCCGTGTGGTTTAACTAAACGATGAGATAAAAGGTGCAATTTCAAATAGACTTCAGGAGTCGACTCAGACTGAATATCAGACTCTAGAATAGTGATAACTACTGGCTTTTTACTTTCTGTACAGGCCTTGGCCAACTTAGCTTGTTCGGGAGCAATCGTCTCTAATGCAGTGACCAGTGCTTCAAGTTCACCACCGTCAACTTCGATAGCTTGGTTACCTGCTTCATAACCGATCGCGTCTTTAGCGGCGGTAATAATGTCAGCACTTGGCTGAAAAAGAGGAGCTTGGTAATAAACCTCTAACCATTCGCCTTTTGTGTTTTTTGTGCCTAAGCCAATTGCAAATGCAGTACTCATAATGAAGTCCTTACTTTAGAAAGTAATAAGTGAATAGTATGTTAATTAGGAATTGAAAAAATTTTGGTAATCGTCGGCGTTAAAACCTAATAATTTGTTATCGCCATCATCAATCAACAGAGGGCGTTTGATGATGGAGGTATTCTCTAGCATGATGTGGATGGCAGAGGCTTGATCAACCGACTCTTTGACATCTTCTGGCAGCTTACGCCACGTTGTACCGCGTTTGTTTACTAACGCTTCCCAACCTAAATCTTTGACCCAGTTAGCCAGCATTTCAGCGTTTAAACCGTCTTTCTTATAATCATGAAACTGATATTCAATATTTTCCGTTTCTAGCCATTTACGGGCTTTCTTAATAGTATCGCAGTTTTTAATTCCAAACATGGTGATCATAAGCGAAGCCCTGCTAAAAAAGAGCGCTATGGTAGCAAAAATGAATGCATTAGGGGAGTAGGCATAAAATAGACATTTATTAACATTTAGCCACTTGTTTGATCTAAGCCAAAAAATTAAAATAGTTACATGATGAAATTGTTATTTCAGTGTCACACTATTGCTGCGTAATAGGATGAAAGCCGTAAAATTGCAAAGGAGGCTCAGGTTGTATAACCATTTTAAAATAAGTCACCTAACTAAGTCGTGCACCTCTATATTAGAACTTAGTATTATATTATTGCTCAGTTTAACACCTGTTATGAGTTATTCAGCGGAAATTGATCAGAAAAGCGCCAATACTGATGAATTCTGTGCGGTTGACACGTTTAGTTATTTTGTTGATTGGGTAGCAAAAGCAATAAAGCGCATTGAAAATGAACATTTCGGTCCTGAATCCAATAAAACACCTGAAAAGACTGCACTGGCCACAGTCCCCAGTCCTGAAACAGTTATTGAAGAATCTACAATTAATCTTGATTTAACCATGCCTGAAATTAAACACGAAGGCACGATGGAGATAGACAAGGGCCAGAAAATTAATTTCCCTGATATGTTTTCTCCACAAGCTAAAAAGCCTTATAGCAAAGAAGCCCCCAGTAGTTCTTTTGGTGGCCGTATATTAATGGACGATGCTGAGCTCGAAAGTATGGAGCAGTATCGTCTAGATGATGTGCGCGAAGCCGTTCGTGGTGCAGAAGTATCCTTGGAATTTAAAACCAATTAACTTCAATCAGACGCAAGACAGAGTGCCATCCATTGCTCGATTCCTGCACTGCGAAACTTTTGTTGGTGTAATATAAAGTAGAACTGTCTTTGAAAATCTCTGTGCGGCACCGGTATGCGTATCAAACTTCCACGTTGAAAGGCATCTTCTAAGGTAATTTGCGATAAGCAGCCTATCCCTAAGTTAGCTTCAACTGCGCGCTTAATGGCTTCCGTATGCTGCAGTTCGTGAGCAACTATTAGATTCGGTAAGATGCCATGCATTGCACGTTCGAACGCCTGACGGGTGCCAGAGCCTGCTTCACGTAAAATCCACCGGGCTTGAATAAGGTCTGCATCACTGATGTTCGTCTTTTTAGCAAGAGGGTGGTCAGGGCTACAAAAAACCGCTAACTCATCATCCCGCCAAGGAATAACATTCAAGTCTGAGTGCTGCAGCTCTCCTTCAATAAGTCCAATATCCAAATCAAAGTTAAGCACTTTTTGACTAATGCTGGCCGTATTGGCTACTTCCAGGCTGATATGGGCATTGGGTTGCTGGCGCATCATATCTGCCATAATGCTCACCGCTAAATAATTACCGATCGACAGTGTTGCTCCCACTTTCAAGTGACCTGCATCGGCATGTTTGAGCAACGTTTGTTCTAGGTCAGACGCTTGAGCTAACAAACTTTCTGCTTTCGGTCTGATCATTCGGCCTTGATCATTTAACTGCAAACGCTTACCGATACGATCGAATAGCTGCACATCAAATTGCTGTTCTAACTCTTTTAATGCAGAGCTGGCAGCGCTTTGAGATAGATTAAGTATGTGGGCCGCTTTACTCACGTTTTGCTGGTGGGCAATGGCAAGAAAGACTTCAAGTTGACGTAGGGTGTAGCGCATATAGCGTGCAAGCCTCTCTTATTAGTAAAATCGATAAGGGTAATAGATATAATCTGTTTTTCTGATTAATAAGTCTAGGTTATTATATAAATAGACTACTAAATTAGATGTTTAAAAAGCCGAGGCAAGCCGTGAGCAAAATGATTCGTGAGACTGTAACTAAGGTTCATCATTGGAATGAAACACTTTTTAGCTTTACTACGACCCGTAATCAGGGTCTACGCTTCAAAAATGGCCACTTCACTATGATAGGGCTAGAGATTGATAACAAGCCTCTATTGCGTGCTTACAGTATTGCCAGTGCTAACTATGAAGATGAGATGGAGTTTTTCAGCATTAAGGTGCAAGACGGTCCATTAACTAAACACCTGCAAAATTTGAAAGTAGGTGATGAACTCTTGGTCGGTACTAAGCCTGTCGGCACCTTGATTGCCGATCACTTAAAACCAGGTAAAAACCTGTATTTATTAAGTACGGGCACTGGTTTAGCGCCTTTTATGAGCATTATAAAAGATCCTGAGATATACGAACAGTTTGATAACGTGATTCTAACTCACGGCGTGCGTAATACGTCAGAGTTAGCGTATAAGCAGTTTATTGAAGAAGAATTACCGAATAATGAATATTTTGGTGATTTAGTACGCGAAAAATTGAAATATTATCCGACGGTCACCCGTGAAGAATTCCGTAATCAAGGGCGCTTAACTGACTTGGTCGAAAGTGGGAAGCTCTTCTCTGATCTCGGTTTGCCGGACATCAATTTAGAAAATGATCGCTTTATGTTGTGTGGTAGCCCAAGCATGCTGAAAGATTTCTGCAAAATCTTAGATGAGCGCGGATTTGAAGAAGCGCGTCAGGGTGAGCAGGGACACTACGTGATTGAGCGTGCTTTCGTAGAAAAGTAAAATCTTGAAAAAGGCTATTCACTATGGACCCCCTCCATGGTGAATATGTTTTCTCTAGCAGCCCCAGCCAATCTCCTCTATTATTCCGCGCACTACTAATAAAAAAATTCATTATATTCGCCGGAACCTGCCATGAAATTATTTGTTACCGCACTGATTGCCATTGTGCTGCTAGCTTCTATGTATTCTGGTCGTTATTACATGGGCTTTGTAGACCTCGCCCCAGAAGTAGCGAACAGTCGCTATACCAACGAAGAATCAAAATTTATAACGCTTGATGGGCTGCAGCAAGGCATCGAACTGCACTATCGAGATGAGGGACGTGACGAAAACCCTAATAACACTAGCGAAAAGAAGCCAGTATTAATTTTGTTGCATGGCATTATGGCGAGTCTTCATACTTGGGATGGTTGGGTTGAGGCTTTAAAAGATGATTTCCGTATTGTTCGTGTCGATATTCCAGGTTTCGGCTTAACGGGTCCTTATGCGGATGATATTTATACTATCGAACGTTCGGTAGACATGGTTGATCAACTGAGTGATAAACTGGGTATTGAATCGTTTTTTTTAGCCGGTAATTCGATGGGAGGTTATATCTCTTGGAATTTTGCCGCGGCCCATCCTGAGAAAGTAAAACGCCTTATTCTAGTTGACTCTGTAGGTTATCCTTTTCAGCCGCCGATGATGTTAGAGCTTTTACGCACGCCGATTTTAAAAGACAGCTTGGCGTTTGTTACGCCTAGGTTTGTTGTGACTCAAACGGTAAATGAAGTCTATGGTGATGCCAGTAAGGTAACGGCAGATACCATTGATCGTTATCATGATCTCATGCTGCGCAGCGGCAATCGTACCGCGGTTGTCAGTGTATTTGAGAGCATTAGTGATGTTGACAATGACAAAATTAAGCAGCTTGAAATACCGACGCTGATTCAATGGGGAGAAGCCGATGCTTGGATTCCTTTGGCCAACGCCGAAAAATTTGCTGCGGATATTGACGGTGCTAAAGTGATCACTTACCCAGGCGTCGGCCATATACCAATGGAAGAAATTTCTCAGCAGTCGGCTAATGATGCAAAAGATTTTTTATTATTTGTTATTGATCAGCCTCATCATATCAAACCGCTGCAAGTGACCCCTGTTATCATTTGATATACAGCCAACATTGTTTCATGTTTCATCGTTGGGTTGTTTTTCACTCTCAACTAAGTAAGGTGCAAGCGCGCTTTTAAAATCCAGTGTTGCCCCTAATTTATTGGCTAGCAATATCATGCCTGTAATTTTACGATTGACCAATGCAACCTCAAATATAGGAGATGCTGCGGCTGTTCTATCGGCAATTAAGGGTATGGTTATTTCTTGAATTCGTTTAATCAGTTGTTGTTTCTTTAAGTTGTAGCCAGTATCACTTTGCAAGCAATCGCTAGCTTCAAGGCACGCCTCTAACACAATATCGATGGCCGTAGCACTCATGTGATTGTCAACTAAACCAAGCGAGTACAGAGCTGATCGCATGCCGTTAGTATCTTGGCGCTGCATAGCATCAGCCATAGCGAGATAATGCATGGAAGTATGCTGAGATATCTTCCGGCAAGCTCCAAAATCGAGTAACACTATTTTTTGCGTATCGCTCTGATACAGAAAATTGGCAAAGTTGGGGTCACTTTGCATCAGTTTATGGTTGAACAGTTCTTGGTAGGTTAAGTGCATTAACTGGGTACATACTCGATCCACAATGTCAGTACTCATGGTACTAATATCGGTGATGGGAGAACCTTCGATGTATTCCATTACGAGTATGTTTTGGTCAGTAAGTTCGTCAACAACAAAGGGCACAATAAAGCGGGGATCGTTGCGCAGATTTTCACGATAAGCGTTAAGAAATTCCGCCTCTTGTAAATAGTTAGCTTCGTTTTTAAGTTGTGCTTTTGCTTCAGTAAGCAAGCTAGTTAAATCGATATGTTTAGGTAATACCCCCGTTAATTTTAATAAGCTCATGACGTTATCAATGTCACTGTCAATGCTTTCTCTTACCCCTGGGTACTGGACTTTAATAGCCAGTTTACGACCATCTTTGAGAGTTGCTTTATGCACCTGACCGATGCTTGCTGACGCAATGGGGGAAAATGAAAAACTACTGAACTGTTGCTGCCAGTTCTTCGACCAAGACGCTTCTAAGGTTTTGAGCAGTTGCGCCTTGGGCATTGGGTCGGCTTCTTGGCGCAGTCGTGACAGAACCGGTTCCCATTCAGCGGGCAGCAATTCACCGGCATCCATGGAGAGTAGTTGACCCAGTTTCATGGCAGCACCGCGCATATGAGCTAGACGCTTGGTAATCGATATGGCGTTGTCGATATTCTGTAAGGACTGAGTTAATGATGGGCGCTGACCACTGAGCATTTGTTTTGTGGCGCCTTTAACAATATTGCCAGCCACCGCTGAGGCCAAACCCCCCAGCTTAGCTAAACGCGCAAGTCTTCCGGATGGTACTTTCCGCTCGTTGCGTTTGTCTGTCATAATAAAATTGATTCTTTGTGCATGTTAACTCTTTTATCTTAGTTATTTTTAATGCAGTTTCTCTACTATTTACAGTGAGCGGCGAGGGTCGACGATAAGATTCGCAAAAATTAAGCCAGCAACTAATGACATTAAAATCAAAAAAGACTGGCTGCCAATTTGTTCTATGTGCAAAATTTCTTTGCCTGAAATTACTGTATTTAGACCCATATACAGTTTGCTCCCCGGTACTAAAACTACAATGCCTTGCAAAAGTACAATCGCCGCGGGCGCTTTAAGCCATCGCGCATAAAGGTTGGCGTACATGCCTAAAAACAACGCCGCAAAAAACGTCCCCAGTGCAATACCAAAAAATGCGGAGGCTAATAAAGTCACACCATGGCCAAGAAAACCGGCTGCGACGCCCCAAGGTGCATCTTTTAAACGAATTTTGAACATTACCATTAAGGAAAAAGAGAGTACTAGTACGGCTAACCAACCGGTCCATTTGGGTAATAATACTGCTTCTTGCTGGGGCACATTGCCAAACAACACACTGGCGATGGCAAAGCCTAAAAAAGCACCAAAGTAGAGTTTGAATAATACCATCAGCGCATCCATTACGCGCACCGTTCCTGAGACGAGATCTCGAGCGGCCAACTCCGACAAGCCAACGGTTAAGGCTAAGCCGGGAATAAAAACAATAATACTGGCCAATACGATCAATGGCATATTAATACTGGGTTCTACAAAGGCCATTGCCGACGCGCCAAAGGCGGCAACTAATGCCGCAAGGGGTTCCAGTGCAGTTTGGATTCTGGGGGATGTTTCTGCCCAAAGTACCAATCCGTAAATGCTAATACCTAAGATGAACGAGGCAATAACATCGACCCAGCTTGTGCCCATTAGCATACTAAACGCGGCACTGGCGAGGCCGAATGCAATAAAGATAATCCATTGAGGGTAAGGGTTAGGCTTGTTAGTTATTTCTTCTAAGCGAATAAGGGCGTCATCAAGGTCGCGCTTACCTGAGCAAAGCTCTTCCACAAGTTCATCTGTTCGTGCCAATAAACCCAAGTCTAAATCCCCAGGTTGTACGCGAGCAATATAGCTATTTTCTTGATTTTCTCTATCGTCTTTTGGCCAGAAAACACAGGTTATGGACGTCGGGCTAATTAAGAAAGATCCTCCCAGCTCGAGTACTTCACTGATTTTGACCAAGTGGCGCTCTAGTTGATACGCCGGCGTTCCGCACTTGTGCAATGTTTTAGCGAGGTGAATTAAGAACATGCGGCGTTGTTTAAATAAGCTTGTGGTCATAGGATTTGTGACAGTATTTTTCTATTGCGATTAGGTATCTATTGCTATTATTTTAGCAGTTAAAAGCAAAACGGCCTGTTAAAAGAACAGGCCGGTTTCTAGTTGAGCTTCTTCAGTCATCATATCTTTGTGCCACGGTGGGTCAAACATAAGGTGTACTTTAACGGATTCAACGTTAGGTACCTTGGCGACTCGGTATTCAACATCGCTAATTAATACGGGTCCCATACCACAGGTCGGAGCGGTAAGGGTCATTCGAATAACGACGTTTTTATCTTCAATATCAATGCCGTAAATTAAACCTAGATCTAATAAATTAACCGGTAATTCTGGATCGAAAATTGTTTTTAAAGCTTGGCGAATCTGCTCTTCATGAACCAGACCATCACCACTATCTGCAAAGCTAATCTCTTCTGATTCAAGACCAATTAACCCTGCATCTGTCCCATCAACGCGCACCATGTTGCCATTGAGCGTTAAGGTATAGTTGCCGCCGAGAGCTTGATTAATGGATAAAAAAGAACCCGCTGGAATAATAGTCGGTTGACCACTGGGTACTCTTCGTGCAGGACAGTCCTGCTGGGAAACAACCATGCGTTTTTCCACGAGATTGCTCCTATTAAACTGAAAATGATTCGCCGCAACCGCAAAGGTCTTTGGCATTGGGGTTGTTAAACTGAATCATGCTGTTTAACCCTTCCGTCGTATAGTCGACTTCTGTACCGATCACCATCGCAAGATACTCAGTGGGAACATACAGTGCAATATCGTCAGCTACTTGAAAACAGGTATCTTCTGCCAAAGGCGTCGTCACAAATTCGAAATTGTATTTGAAACCAGAACAGCCACTTTTTTTCACGCCAATACGAACACCGTCAGCCTCTGAATTTGCTAACAATTTACGCACATGAATCATCGCCGACTCAGTCATGCTGACTTGTTGGCTTTGTTGGCTTTGTTGGCTTTGTTCACCGTCTGCTGCACTTGGGTCAAAGTTTTCTATTGTCATAATTTCATCTCTCAGGAATATGCTGTTTCTTTATAAAATATAGGAAATCTATTAGCAGAAAACCTGCTAATAGAAATTCGACTAAAGTAAGAACATTTTCACTTTTTCAATCGCTTTAAACAGAGCGTCGACTTCTTCTAATGTATTGTAAAAAGTAAACGACGCTCGTACCGTGCCTGGGATCTCAAACTGATCCATTAATGGCATAGTACAATGATGGCCAGTACGAACTGCAATACCTTGCTGATCTAATAGCGTACCTACATCGTGTGGATGAGTACCTTCAATCAAAAAGCTAAGAACGCTGACTTTATTTTTACTGGTACCAATGACACGAATGCCTTCCGTTTGTGCGATTAATTCATTAGCGCGAGCGAGCAATGCATCTTCGTGTTGAGCTAATGCAATACGATCAAGGCCATGCACATAATCAATGGCCGCTGCCATACCAATAGCACCCGCGATATTAGGCGTGCCTGCTTCGAACTTATACGGTAAAACGTTATAGGTTGTCTTTTCAAAGCTAACATGCAAAATCATTTCACCGCCACCTTGATAAGGAGGCATGGCATTTAATAATGCTTCTTTACCGTACAAAACTCCTAAACCAGTCGGGCCAAATAACTTGTGACCAGAAAACGCATAGAAATCACAATCCAGTGCTTGTACATCAATGTCCCAGTGAGCGATGGCTTGGGCGCCATCGATTAAGGTTTTAGCGCCAACGTTATGCGCTTCACGGATGATGTCTTCGACTGGGTTCACCGTACCCAGCGAATTAGATACATGAACGACGGCAACAAATTTCGTTTTATCACTTAACAGCTTTAGGTAGCCGTCATAATCCAACGAGCCGTCCTCTAATACCGGAATTATTTTTA
Organism: Oleispira sp.; assembly: GCA_047612075.1. Classification (GTDB taxonomy): domain Bacteria; phylum Pseudomonadota; class Gammaproteobacteria; order Pseudomonadales; family Oceanobacteraceae; genus Oleispira. The sequence goes on along the minus strand of JBLGAF010000002.1, from coordinate 24,215 downwards.
AGACCGCACCGGTTTGCTCACAAACCATCTGCCAAGGCACGATATTGGAGTGATGCTCCATACCTGAAATAATGATTTCATCACCCGCTTTAACATTGGAGCGTACCCAAGTCTGAGCGACTAAGTTGATGGCATCAGTGGTGCCACGAGTCCATATAATTTCTTCGCTTTTCTCTGCGTTAAGAAATTTCTGCACGGTGATGCGTGCATTTTCAAACATTTGCGTCGCTTGATCGCTTAATGTATGAGCGCCACGGTGCACATTAGAATTCGTGGTACGGTAATAATTAGCAATGGCATCGATAACAACTTGCGGCTTTTGCGTGGTTGCGCCGTTATCAAGATAAACCAGTGGCTTGCCATTGACTTGCTGCTGCAAGATAGGGAAATCAGCACGGATTTGTTCGATGTTTATTTTCTTGCTATCGCTCATATATAACTTTTAACCTCTAACAACATTCAATTAACCAATGTGCTTCATTAATTCTTCATCACGGCCAAAGCGCTGGGCTAGCAGTGGACGAATTAAATTACGAACAGCATCAAGCTCAAGGTTTTCTAATAACTCATTAATAAAACCAAAGCTCAGCATAATATCAGCGTCTGCAGCGCTAATACCTCGAGAGCGTAAATAGAAACGTGCTTGCTCGTCTAACTGAGCAATTGTCGCGCCGTGTGCACAACGCACATCATCAGCGTAAATCTCAAGCTCGGGTTTGGTATTAATGGTGGCATCGTTCGATAATAACAAGTTCTTATTACTTAATTGAGCCAGAGTCTTTTGTGCATCGGGATGAATATGAATACGGCCATTGAAAACCGCCTTCGATTTATCCGCCATAATGCCACGGAAAATTTCGTTGGTTGTACAGTGAGCAACCTTGTGTTCGATATTGCTGTGGAAATCGATTAGTTGTTTATTTTTTGGTAGATAAACACCGACCAATTCACAGTGGCTGCCGCCGACATTATGGTTCACGTTAATGTCGTTACGGACAATTTTAGCGCCTAGGCCCAGTTGGAAACTGTTGTAGTTTGCATCGCGATCAAGATCAACGTGAACACCACCGATTTGAATACTACCTTCTTGCATTAGCTGCAAACGGTAGTGATTCAAGCGCGCGTTAGCACCGACTTTGGCTTCGGTAATGGCGTTAACAAAACAATTTTGCTCATCATCATTACTGGCGAAGTGTTCAACCACAGTCGCTTCAGCGCCTGTTTCTAATACAATCAATAAACGCGCCGGCACCGTAAAAGGTTTTGCTTGTGCCGTAGTGATATGAGTGATTTGAATATGGGTTGTTAACTGTTCATTTTTGCCTACATGAACCAAAACACCGTCTATTGTGTTGGCATTATTAAGCGCGGCAAAGACATGCTTTTCTTGTTCAATCGCGGTGCCTATATTGTCAGCAATAATAGCTTGCTGAGCCTCATTGGCTTGGCTAAAGCGAACGACGTTGCTTAAGCTCTCATTGGAAGAAAGCTCAATCGAGTGTTGGCCATTAACAAAAACCAAACGCTGAGCGTTTAGTGCAGGAATAGTCGTAATACCATCAAGACCCGCGGCACTATGAGTTTCAGCTAAGCGCCCAAAACCTTCTTCGTTAGAAGTAAGATTATACAAAGACGTAAACTTCCACGCTTCAGTTTTACGCGTCGGAATTTCTTGTTGTAAAAAGCTTTCAGTACCACTTTTATTGAGCGCACCGAGTAATGTATTTTCTACATTTTTCTCTGCATTGCTAATGGCTAGCAGACCCTTATGAAAATCAGTCATTAGCCAGCTCCGTTCTCAGCGGTGTCTTCTAACCAGCTATAGCCTTTTTCTTCTAGCTCTAATGCCAACTCTTTACCACCCGACTTAACGATCTTCCCATTGGCAAGAACGTGAACAAAGTCAGGAACGATGTAATCTAACAAACGCTGGTAGTGAGTGACAATAATAAAGCTACGGTTTGGATCACGTAAGCTATTAACGCCTTCGGCTACAATTTGCAGCGCATCAATATCTAAACCTGAATCGGTTTCATCTAGAATGCAAAGCTTTGGTTCTAACATCATCATTTGCATGATTTCATTACGTTTCTTCTCGCCACCAGAGAAACCTTCGTTAACACCGCGCTTTAAGAAGCTGGGATCTAAATCAACGAGTTTACATTTTGCACGTGCTAGCTTTAAGAAAGTTACAGAATCTAATGCTTCTTTGCCTTGCGCGGCGCGCACGGAATCAACGGATGCTTTGAGGAATTCTAGGTTAGAAACACCTGGTATCTCAACAGGATACTGAAAGGCCAAAAATAAGCCTAAACGGGCACGTTCTTCAGGGTCTAAATCTAATAAATTTGTGCCTTCTAACTCAGCGCTACCCGCTGTTACTTCGAAGCTGTCACGACCAGAAAGAACATTACCTAAGGTACTTTTACCAGCGCCGTTAGGGCCCATAATAGCGTGAATTTCACCAGGTTTAATATCTAGGTTTAGGCCTTTTAAAATCTCTTTGTTTTCAATACTGGCTTTTAAATCTTTGATCGTTAACATTTTAATGCTTTCCTAAAATTTTTTAAATTTGTGGTTGTGGGGCAGCTTGTGGTTCATATCTCATGTAATAACAATGCGAAAAAAAAGCGCAAGATAGATATATTAAAACCACATCCCTGTATTTCTGCCAGCCTGAGCGTCCTTGCTCAGTGGTAATTCGGCGAACAAAGCGGCGCTTTGTTGCTCTCGCCGAATTACCCTACGGATCCTTCTAGCGAAACTTCTAATAACTTGCCCGCTTCAACGGCGAATTCCATCGGTAGTTCTTTAAATACTTCTTTACAGAATCCGTTCACAATCATGGAGACGGCTTTTTCTGTATCAATGCCACGCTGTTGGCATAAGAAAAGCTGTTCGTCTGAAACCTTCGACGTTGTTGCTTCGTGTTCCACAATAGCGCTTGGATTTTTACTTTCTATATACGGGAAAGTATGGGCACCACATTTATCACCAATCAATAGTGAATCGCACTGGGTGTAGTTACGGGCGCCTGTTGAACCAGGGCCCATCTTGACCAAACCACGATAAGAGTTTGAACTCTTACCTGCCGAGATACCTTTGGTGATGATGGTTGACTTGGTATTTTTACCCAAGTGAATCATCTTAGTACCGGTATCGGCTTCTTGAAAGTTGTTGGTCAACGCAACGCTGTAGAATTCACCGACAGAATTGTCGCCTTTTAAAATACAGCTTGGGTATTTCCAAGTGATGGCAGATCCTGTTTCTACCTGAGTCCAAGAGATTTTTGCATTGGTATGGGCAATACCGCGCTTGGTTACGAAATTGTAGATGCCGCCTTTGCCGTTTTTATCCCCTGGGTACCAGTTTTGCACTGTGGAATATTTAATCTCAGAGTCATCAAGAGCAATCAATTCAACGACGGCTGCGTGTAGTTGGTTTTCGTCACGCATTGGTGCGGTACAGCCTTCCAAGTAACTTACGTGAGAACCTTCGTCGGCAATAATTAGGGTACGTTCAAACTGCCCCGTCTTTTCTTCGTTGATGCGGAAGTAGGTTGATAGTTCCATTGGGCAGCGAACACCTTTAGGAATATAAACAAACGAACCATCACTGAATACTGCTGAGTTCAGTGCAGCGTAGTAATTATCTTTTTGCGGAACCACACTGCCCATGTACTTTTTAACCAGCTCAGGGTGTTCGTGAACAGCCTCTGAAATTGGCATAAAGATAACACCCGCTTCAGATAACGTTTTACGAAAAGTTGTACCCAGTGATACTGAGTCAAATACGATATCAACGGCAACGCCAGCTAAAGCCGCTTGCTCGTGCACTGGAATGCCCAGCTTTTCGTAAGTCGCTAATAATTCAGGATCAACTTCGTCTAAGCTTTGTGGACGATCTTCCATGCTCTTCGGTTCTGAATAATAAGATACCTGTTGAAAATCGATATCGAGATGTTGCACTTGTGCCCAGTTTGGCGGCGTCATTTCTTGCCACGCAGCAAAGGCTTTTAAGCGCCATTCAAGCAACCATTCTGGCTCGCCTTTTTTGTTCGAGATAAAACGGACGGTATCTTCGTTTAGGCCAGGGGCTAAAGTTGCAGATTCAACGTCGGTAACAAAACCGGCTTCGTATTCTCTGCTTATCTGGCGATCGATTTCTGCGTTATCAGTCATAGGAAAGACTCTCATTTCTATCATCGTCTACGGCTATGGAAATACTATTTGTTCAATGGGCTGATAAAAGCTGATGAAAAAATAGTGGCCTACCGAGATCTTTGGTTTGTAATACCATACTAATTTGGTAAGGTATTTTAATCAATACCAAATTGGTATTGATTGCTGAATTATGGGGGCACATTCTATCAAAGAGTGCAGTTTGTGACCAATGATATTGATACTATTGATTTAGATACGAATATGTCTTATCTATGGATCAATCCCCTGACTATTTCCTTCACGTTACGTCGTGAATACAGTTAATGGCTCTGATATGATGAATGCTCTGCAAACAAAAGAACTTTTTAAATGCTAAGAATTGGCAAATTAACTGATTATGGTCTGGTAGCACTGAACCAGCTGGCCGCCGCTGGTGCTGTTAAGCAATCAACCGATGATATCTCTAAAGCGACCGGCCTGAGTATTGCGACGGTGCGCAAGGTAATGAAAGCAATCGTTGATGCGGGCCTTGTAATCGCACAGCGCGGTTCGAAAGGGGGTTATCGTATCGCACGGGCGCCGGCTCAAATTAGTGTGTTAGATGTAGTGCAAGCCTTTGAAGGCCCTATTTCCTTAACGGAATGCAGTGCTGATGATAATAATTGTGAAATTACCGAATCGTGTTCTCTGGCGAGTAATTGGACGGGAATCAATGATCTTTTATTGCGAGTATTGGGCGACATTACTCTTGAAGATATTCGTAACCCTGATGTACAAGAGAATCTGCACCATCAAATTATTGATCAGCTACACCGCATTCAGCTAGTAAATCTTTGAAAAATTATTTTAATATCAAATAGTTACTGCTTCAGTCATCTATACCAAACCAGCTTTACCGCGTATCGCATAAATCTCTATTGCACCAAGAGCCTATTGAAGAAGCTTAAGGTATAATTCGCGAAAATCATTATCGAAGTTTACCTTGCAGAGGCTGTTTTAATTCATGTCTGATGACTATCTTGACCGTTTTGGTGGCATTGGCCGTTTATATGGTATCGAAGGCTTAGAGCGCCTGCGTAATGCTCATGTTTGTATCATTGGCATTGGTGGGGTCGGCTCATGGGCAGCAGAAGCGATTGCTCGTAGCGGAGTTGGTGCGATTACCTTGATCGATATGGATGATCTGTGTGTGACCAACATCAATCGTCAATTACCGGCAATGGATGGCAATACTGGTAAGCTTAAAATTGAAGCGATGGCTGAGCGTTTAAAAGCGATAAATCCACACTGCGCAATCACAACACAGATGGAATTTGTTACTGCGAAAAACATGCGTGAACTGATTCATACTGGTTTTTCTTATGTGATTGATTGCATCGATAGTGCAAAAAGCAAAGCCGCACTGATTGCTCATTGCCATATCAATAAAATCCGCATCGTGGTGACTGGGGCGGCAGGTGGCCAAATAGACCCTACGCAGATTCAAATAATCGATGTTAACAAGTGTGCTCACGACCCTTTGATCTCGAAGGTACGTTCTTTGTTACGCAGTGAATATGATTTTTCTCGTAATTCTAAACGCTATTACTCTATTCCCTGCGTCTATTCATTAGAACAGATGACATATCCTCAGCCCGATGGCTCGGTCTGTAGAATCAAGCCAGGTGATGAATCGAGTACCCGTTTAGATTGTGCTTCAGGTTTTGGCTCAGCAACTATGGTGACGGGAACGTTTGCATTTGTCGCCGCGTCACGAGTTGTTAAACGCATCGCGGAAGGGGCGGGGAAAAAGTCATAAATGACGGGTATTATTTATTATCCGTTAAGCCTCTAGCAACTATTGAAAAAAAGATAAGCTCAAGGTCTATACTCTTGTTAGATGAAGACCTTTATTAGATCAAAACCTTGACGGGTAGGGATGAGTGATGGCAGATCCGAAATACGATATTTATTTTCGCGGTGAAATATTACCAGAGGCTGATGAAGCTGAAGTTAGAGCAGCTATCGCAAAAATTTTTAAGGCGGATAATGCCAAGTTGGCGCAATTATTCTCTGGTAAAGTCAGTACGGTTAAAAAATCGGTTGATAAAGCCACAGCGGCTAAATATCAGCAAGCCTTTAAAAAAGCTGGGGCTAAGGTGGTAATTACCATCGCTAAAGTCACTGCTGAATCCTCAGTCGTCGCTCCAGAAGCCGTTAAGCCTCAAGTAATAGAAGGGAGTTGGGATGTTTTACCCACGGGCAATGACTTATTAAAGCCAGATGAGCGTCGTAATATTCCCGATGTTGATATCGATACCAGTGCTATTAAAATGGTTTCGCCTTTTGCCAAGGTCGATGTGGATGAAAAAATTGATCTTCCTGCCCCTGATACCAGCCACTTTTCAGTTGCCGATGTTGGGGAGGACATGAACCCTAATCGCATTGCACCCTTACCCGACTTGGAGCTTGACCTGTCTGAGTTTTCAGTTGCGGAAGTTGGGGCTCTTTTAGCGGATAAAAAACACAAGAATGTTCCTCCTGCACCGGATACCAAGCATATTAAATTAGTTTAAGTGAAAATATTACTGTGAAGTTTGTAGTGTATTTGTTAAAGCCCTCGTATTTTATGTGTTTAATCTTAACTAATGAGTTTTTATCTTCAAGGAGATGATAAAATGATCAGTTGATCAGTATCATTTGCAGATCGGTGGTGGGATAAAGTCGTGAGTCAAACGGCTTTATTTTGATTGGTGTGCACTTGAAATTGTAATTATGATGCTAATAAAAGCAGTTTTCACGAATGGAATCAGTAGAAATATATGAACTTAGGGAATAAAAGTTTAGTAAAAGCGCACATCGATTTATCTTGGAATAAAGGTAAATTTAACTTATCACAGAAAATGGTGGACAAAAAGTTTCGCTATCAAGAAACCTTTAAAGATGGTTTTCGAAATATTGAGGGTTATGTCGCATATGTTGCATATGTTGAAAAAATTCGACGAGCTGTACCGGATTTAGAAGTCACAGTTGAAGAAATTATGGCAGAAGGTAATAAAGTCATGACTTTTTCGACTGTTTTTGGCAGTTTTAATCATCGACTTTTTGATACCCCCCCAAATGGTAAAATAATCGTCCTTTCGGTAGCGTCTGTTTGGTCTGTTCATCTTGGAAAAATAATAGAACAAACGACGATGATCGATTTATTAGACTTGCAAAGGCAGCTCAACGCTTAGTTTTTAAGTGTCTTATTTTATTAACAACCATGGGTTCATAATAATATTAATTAAAATACCATAATCATAATAGAGTAAACTTGATTCGTTATTCGCTAGTTACATATGACTACATAACTGTCTAATATTGAAACACTATCCGCTTTTTAAACTGACATAATCGCCCCGATTTTCTTTTGCATTTCTGTGTTCACAAACATAATTTAAACTAACTTGTGAATCCAGAATGCTGACTTCATAAATAGGTTCTCTATAAATGAAACATCGCGTTTTAGTTGCTGCTATTGCTGCAGCCTTTGTTACTCCGACGGTTATGGCTTCCGGTTATAAATTAAATGAACAAGGCGCGAGTGGCGCCGGTAATGCTTATGCAGGTCGTGCTGCGGTTGTTGAAGACGCAAGTATTGTGTTTTATAACCCAGCAGGCATGGTTAAGTTAAAGCGTGCTGAATTGACAGTAGGTGGTTCCTACATCGATGCAACGGGCAGCTTTGATCTTGATAGCTATACCAATAGTGCAAATCAGCCTTATAGTTCTTTAGAAGGAAGCCCCTATTCTGACGGCGGTGATTTCATTCCTAGCGCGATGGTTCCTTACGTCTATTTTGCAGCACCGATTAACGATAAATTTGCCGCAGGTTTTGGTGTTTTTGCCCCCTTTGGGACTAATACTGATTATTCAGACAATTTCGTTGGGGGTGGTTTTGCTGATGAGACGCAGCTGACTTCGATTGAATTTCAACCCGCGGTTGCTTATCGTTTAAATGATCAAGTCTCTATTGGCTTTGGTTTAGATATTACTTATATGAAGGGTTTATTGTCTAAGCAGGTTGATCTAGTTCCTTACAACGAACAGTTTGAAGGTCTAAATGGCGGCACTGGGCCAACTGATACCACGGGTGCCAATAAACCTTATTCAGATTACAAAGGCTTTGAAAATCATTACGAAGTGTCTGGCGATGATTGGCAACTGGGTTATAACTTAAGCATGATGTGGGATGTTAATTCCGACATCACTGTTGGTGTGGCTTATCGTTCAGAGATGAAATTTAAGCTCAAAGGTGATTCTGAATTTGCTCAAAAAGAAGACGTTGCAGCACTATATTCTCCAGCTGCAGGTTCTTACTTTATAGTACCTGCTGATTCTGGTTATGCTCAAGCAACGGGCACAGCACCCGATGGCACTATCCCTAATCAAGGATCTGAAGTTCCTATAACCACTCCACAGTCTTTGACACTCAGCTATGCACAGCAGTTAACCAACAAACTTCAGTTAGTTGCGGGTGCGACTTGGACCCAGTGGTCTGTTTTTGAAAACTTTGATGTGAAATCTACTGAATCTGAACTCGGTAAAATTGAAGCATTAAGTGGTTTAGGCAATGGTTACATCGGCCACATTGAAGAAAACTGGCAGGATACTGTCGCAGTTGCCATTGGTGCTAATTACCAGCTAAACGATGACTGGTTATTACGCACGGGTTATGCCAACGATCAAAGTCCTGTTAGTAATTCTTACCGCACCGCGCGTGTACCGGATAATGACCGTCAGTGGTTGAGCGCGGGTGTTAATTACCGCATCAATCAAGATGTGGATGTTGATTTTGCTTTCTCTTATTTGTTCTTTGAGGATACTAAGGTTAATGAATACGACCGTAATCTAGATGGCTCTGTAAAAGAGGGTTCGTCTAACTTGCAAGGTACTTATTCTATGGACGCCATAGCGTATTCATTGCAGGTTAATTACAAGCTATAACCTATCGTTAAATCGATGTTTGGTTAATCTGACATCTTGTTGAAATGAAAGACCAAAAAAGGCGACTGGCTAAACCCAGTCGCCTTTTTTCGTTATAATCTGATAAGTTTATCGAAAGAAGGAAATTAGGCATGTCAAAAAAAGCAGTCGGTCTATCTGGATTAGCGGGTTTAACCGGTTTAGGTAGCAAAGAAACCATCGATAAGAATGAACAGAAACAGGCTAATTCAGGTTCAGTTTATTCGACGGAGGTTGGCAGGGTATGCCCTGGTTGTGGCAACGCAAAGGATCACTGCGCTTGCAGCAATGAAACAATGCCAGAAGGTGATGGCATTGTGCGGATTCAACGGGAGACCAAAGGCCGCAAAGGTAAAGGTGTCACATTAATTAAGGGGGTTTTATTAGCACCGAATGAATTGAAAAAATTAGCGAAAGAATTAAAACAAAAATGTGGCGTCGGTGGCGCAGTTAAAGAGGGCGTGATCGAGATCCAGGGGGATGTGCGTGATCAGCTGTTCGAAGAAATGCAGCAGCGTGGCTACAAAGTGAAAAAAGCGGGGGGTTAGCCGTTGAGAGTTAACAAATGCGAGTTTAGCGCCTGATATCAATAATCAGACGCTAAACAGTGTGCAAATGACTTATTTATTCAAAAATTTACTTATTTAGTAAATAGTTTACTAATAAAGGCACCGGACGTCCTGTAGAGCCCTTGTTCTTGCCACCAGAGTGCCAAGCGGTTCCGGCGATATCAAGATGTGCCCAAGATTGACCTTCGGTGAAGCGTGAAAGGAAACACGCAGCTGTGGTAGAACCCGCGAGGCGGCCACCAATATTCGCGATATCGGCAAAGTTAGAATCCAACTGTTCTTGATAGTCGTCTTCTAACGGTAAGCGCCACACTTTATCGTGAGAATCGACGGCAGCTTTCTGCAGCTCTGCTGCTAAGGATTCATCTTCGGTAAATAAACCAGAATTCACCGCACCCAGTGCCATCATGCAAGCGCCGGTTAAGGTCGCAATATCAACGATAGACGCTGGCTTTAAGTTATCAATGGCATAAGTAAGTGCATCGCATAATACCAAACGGCCTTCAGCATCAGTATTTAAAATCTCAACTGTCTTGCCAGATAAAGTCGTCACAACGTCACCAGGCTTGCTGGCATTGCCTGCCGGCATATTTTCTGCCGTGGTGATCATACCAATAATGTTGATTTTGGGTTTTAGTTCAGTCAGAGCTGTCATTGCACCCAGTACAGAGGCTGCGCCGCACATATCGTACTTCATTTCGTCCATGCCGCTACCAGGTTTCAGGCTGATGCCACCCGTATCAAAGGTGATACCTTTACCCAAAATCATGTGAGGTGCTTCGTTAGCATCCTCGGCACCTTGGTACTTCATAATGATGAATTTACCGGGTTCACTAGAACCTTTAGAAACAGAGACAAATGCTCCAGCGCCCATGGCTTCTAATTCAGCTTCATCAATAATAAGGGTTTCTATTAATCCGGTCTCTGCCGCTAATGCTTCAGCTTGTTCGGCAAGATAGGTTGGGGTACAAATGTTGGGTGGCATGTTGCCTAGATCTTTGGCGACAGAAATACCATGAGCGATTGCTTGGCCCTTTATTAATGATGGCTGCACGCTGGCATCGCCGGCCCAAAGAATGTTTTCGATGGAATCAGAGTAATCTTCCGCTTCGTGTTCAGGTTTACTCTTGGTTTGATCAAATAAATACAAGGCATTTTCACAAGCAATCGCCGCTTGTTCAGCTTTCCAAGCATCGTCTTTATTAATAACTGGAATGTCTTGTAGATAGAGCGCCGCTTGCAGAGCCCCTGATTTTTTAATCGCAGCGGCAGCCGCTTCGGCAATTTTAATGTAGTTTTTTGGGGTAATCCCTGCTCCTGTTTTACCACTGCCTACCAGAACGAGGCGTTGTGCGGTCATGCCAGGCACTTTGAAGAGCATTAAGGTTTCGCCGGTTTTACCATCAAAGTCACCACTATCAAAAATATGGGTTAAATATTGATCAGCGGCTTGGTTGATGCCGTCGGCGGCGCTAGAAAGTTTGCCTTTATCATCAATGCTCACGACGATGCAGCTAGCAGATAGTTTGACGGCGTTTTCTTGTGTTGTGCTGAATTGCATTATTTGCTCCAGTTTAAGATATAAAGACGGTTTAAACAGTTTTCGATTTAAGTATAACTATTAAGTATAGATGGGTTCGTAGGGAAGAAATATCAAGCTTCTTTTCAATTTGTCTGTGCTGGCTGATTCCATTAGAAAGTTATACACTGCGCGATACTAGTAATGTTGTTATTTTATGGCGCTAAAGAAGGCTGAAAGTTTGATTATTTTTCGATATTTATCCCGAGAGTTGTTTACCTCAATGGCAGCCGTTACGGGTATATTATTAATGATATTGATGAGCAGTCGCTTAATTTATCAGCTGACTGCCGCTGCCGCTGGGGAAATACCTCTTGAAATTGTATTTTTCACCCTGCTATTACGCATGCCTTCTTTTTTAGAGATGATCCTTCCTTTGTCGTTGTTTATTTCAATTTTGTTGGCCTATGGCCGCTTATATGCTGAAAGTGAAATGACAGTTCTAACCGCAACGGGTTTCTCGAACACATGCTTATTAGGGTATACCTTGATGCCTGCCGGTATCATTACTTTATTGGTGGCTTTTTTTAGCTTGTATCTGAGTCCATTAGGGGCGCAGAAGATGGAAGACTTATATCGTAAGCAAGCAACGATTACAGAATTTGAACTGTTGGTCCCCGGTCGTTTTCAGAGCACTTCAAAAGGCACCCGAGTGACTTATACAGAAGGATTAAGTGCTGATAAAAGCGAAATGAACAACGTTTTTATTGCTGATGGCAATACTATCTTATTGGCCCAGAGGGGGACGCAAAAGGTTAACCCTGATACCGGCTCTCGTTTTTTGGAGCTGCATCAAGGTAAACGATTTGATATTACCCCTGGGAAGTTGGATGTTGAAATCCTAGATTTTGAATTGTATGGGGTTAAAATTGCTGACGAGCAGGCAGAGCGACGAAGAATTAAAAAAGAGGCAATCCCAACAACTGAATTATTTGGTAATGACTCGACGAGGCATATTTCTCAACTACAGTGGCGTTTCTCGTTAATTATTATGGTGCCTATTTGTGCGATGATTGCCTTCCCTCTTTCTAAAGTTAATCCGCGACAAGGGCGCTTTGCCCGTATATTTCCGGCGATTATTTTATTTATGGTGTACATCACCTTACTTATTTCATTACGAGGAATGCTGAGTAAAGGCGATATCTCTCCAGCAATCGGTATGTGGTGGGTACATGGAGTGTATACCCTTATTGGCTTGGGGTTATTTTTTATACCCGAGTGGAATCGTCGCCGTAAGATCAGGAGTTTATGATGCAAAAATTAGACTCTTATATTGCTCGCACAGTATTAATGGCGACATTAGTTGTGATGGTTGTGATTGTCGGCTTGGATGCTATTTTTACTTTAGTCGATGAGCTAGACAATTTAGAGGGCAATTATAAATTAGTTGATGCGTTGTTCTTTTCAGGTCTTCGCTTGCCGCGCCGTATTTATGAATATATGCCGATGGCCTGTTTAATCGGCTGCTTAGCCGGTCTTGGGTCTATGGCTGCAAGCAGCGAATTAACCGTAATGAGAGCCGCGGGTATCTCGATTAATCGTATTGTGTTTGCAGTCTTAAAGCCGATGGCGGTATTAATGCTTGTTTCTCTTGTATTGGGTGAGTTTGTTGTGCCTTCTCTAGAGAAAATCGCTCAAGCACATAAAGCAGTTGCCCAAGGCGCAAGTGAAGCGTTGTCGAATAAAGGTAAAGGTTACTGGCACCGAGAAGGCAATACCTTCATGCGTTTTAATGCGGTTGAGCCGGGTGGAGTATTGCACGGCATTACACGTTACGAATTTGCCCAGCCTAAAGAGTCTGCCCAGCCAAACGAGTTAAAACAGGTGGTTTATGCCCAGCGTGCTTTATACCAACGTGAATATTGGCAGATGGAGAACATCGTTATTACTCATTTTGAGGGTGACAATGTTTGGCAAGAAAAACACGCTACAGGGCGTTGGGATACCAAACTGACGCCAGAAAAGCTCAGTGTTGTTATTGTAAGCCCACGTGATATGTCGATTTCTGGCCTGTATCGATATGCCAGTTACTTGGATGAGCAAGGCTTGAATTCGGATGCTTATATGTTGTCTTTTTGGCGTAAAGTCACGCAGCCGTTAAGTACCTTTGCTTTGGTTATTTTAGGCATATCGTTTATCTTCGGGCCTTTGCGTTCGGTAACCCCTGGGTATCGTATTTTTAGCGGCATTGTTGTGGGAATGATTTATAAATACGCCGAGGAATTATTGTCTCCCGCCAGTATTGTTTTAGGTTTTGAACCTATTTTAGCCAGTGTTATTCCTATTGCAGGTAGCTTTATTTTAGGTGTATTGCTAATGAGAAAGGCGGCTTAAAACGCCTTTTTTATTTCGAATTAGGATCAAAAACGATGCGAGTAAAAGACGCATGGTCATGCCAAGTCTTTTCTTGTTTGTCCCAGAGTGCCCACCAAAATCCGAAACCTGCTAAACCCAGCGAGAAAAATCCAATTACAATTCTCAATATACATTGACCAATAGAAAGGGGTTGTTGTGGCTTTAACTCGTTAGCGATACTTAACCCCCAAGCTTTCATACCAAGAGTTTGTTTTTTGCGACGCCAGAACGTGGTGTAAAAAAAGAATATAACAATAAAAAAATAACTAGCGGCCACCGGTATGGGCAGTTCGCCGACAGGTTCACCGTTATTAAATAAGTAAGAGCTGGCAGGAATGAGCATGGCCGCTAATAAAAAACTGATGCCCACAATATTGAATAGATCGTAAACCATCGCGGCTAATCGACGCCAAAGGGGGGCTGTGGGTAAATTAATATCAGACATAAAGAATTAGTTTCAGCAAAGTGATAAGAAATTTGCGAACATTTTAGCAGTTTGATGAAAATCGGTCTAACGAAAGATAGCCCAACGGGCGTGGGCTATCAGATGGGCTAATCTAGTTAAGACTTTTTCTCCCATACGAAAGTTTCAAACGGAGCATCCAGTGGTGTTTCAGCAAGATGATTAACATAGTTACTGATCACTTTTTGAGACATGCCCACTATGATCTCTAGAATCTGTTTTTGCGCATAGCCAGCCGCAAAGAAAGTCTCTATTTCACTTTGAGTTAAGTGTCCACGATTACGCACGAGTTGTAAGGTTACGGTGCGTAAGGCTTCTAGTTTTTCAGAGGCTAGAGGGGTTTCATCACGTAAAGCTGCAGTGATCGCTGGATCGACATTCATCGAGTTAGCAATCATAGTATGAGCAGGCACGCAGTAATGACAATCGTGCTCTACGTTGATGGCTTGCCAAACAACGGTTAGTTCATCTTTATCAAACGATGTTTCCATGAACAGAGCATGCAGTGTGTTGTAAGCTTTATACAGTTCAGGTGATTCTGCTAGCGCGCCGTGAAGGTTGGGAATCATACCAAATGCTTTAAGACCTTTTTTTAATTCAGCTTTGCTGTCTTCAGGTGCTGATTCAATTGTATGAATGGTAAAATTACTCATAGTGTCTCCGTTTCGTATTGCGGTGTTCATTGAAATTCTTTTCAAATACTGTACTAAGCAGTACAATTAAAGATTGTACCTTTTAGTACAGTATTGCAAGTCTATATTTGGAACAGTGTATTCATGGCGAAGCAAAAACAATTTGATGAAGTCGCGGTATTAAGTCAGATATCTCAGTACTTTTGGGATCACGGCTACTTTGCGACTAAAATGGATGCGTTATCTGGTTTAACTGGGTTAACCAAGAGCAGTCTTTATAATGCATTTGGCAATAAAGAAGCGCTCTTTAAAAAAGCGATTGATTCTTATATTGAGCAGCAGCTTGCCCCCTTTAAAAACAGCATTGCAGACACTTTATCACTTTCTGATGCGGTGAGCGGCTTGCTTGAAATGAAATTTTTAGACAGCAATAATCCACTCATGACACAGGGTTGCTTGTTAACCAATTCCATTTTAGAACTTAAAAGCAATGAACCTCATCTACAGGAGCATGTCATTCAGTGTTACGAAGAAATTCATGCGGCTTTGGGTGTTTTCTTCGAATGGTTTGTTAAGCGTAACAAGGTGGTAAAGGGAATTGATGCTCTGCATTTAACAGACTTGTTTATTACCTTTCAGCAAGGCTTGAATGTACAGTCGAGGAACCTGCAAGCCAAAGAAAGCATGGAGCGAGGGATTGAGATGTTTTTAAGGTTGTTAAAAACATTGGAGGTGGATTAATTATCCACCAGACGTGGTTTATAGGCGTAAAAAAAGCCGATGCCTTGATAGTTCGTAAAAGTGTCGAGGTTAGAAGGGAAAACCGCTGAGGTCTTAACACTAAGTGGGTAGTATCTAAGCGTTAAGCAGCTCGAACCCTATTTTGCTGCTGAATGAGATTCTGAGATAGTATTTATTTTTGCTTAAGCGATTCCCTTTACATGATTACTTTTGTTAAAAGCAGGCTGTTTTATTTATGATTTTAATTAGGGGTTATTTATACAGTTGATTTTGAGTTTATGAACGTATTTATGCGCGTTTGTACGGAAAGTGTTTTTAATATGCGCGTTTACACTGGAACAATTTAAAAAAGTGTAGCAGAATCAGCATATTGTTATTATTGTCAGTATACATAACGAGACCCTCGTTATTATTGCAAACGCGCATGCGCGTTTATCTGGAGCTTGGAAATGGATTTCAAAAATTACCGAGTTAAATCAATCAGCTGTACTGGAATCGAGATATATCGCTTCCGTGCAAACGCGCATGCGCATGATTAAGCTGTTATAAACCATAGGAGAGACTGTGCCGACTACAGCAATTGAAGTGATAGATACTGCTATTAAAATCGGCTTAGGTGGCTTAATTGGTTTTATTGGCACCTATACAGTAACTAAGCTAAATCATAATCACGATTCAAATAAAGATAAGTCGAAACGTCATTTTGACGCTCTTGAACAAGTTGCTTCACACATTGAAGAGTTCTCTCATGTGGCTCTAAAATATTGGGCATTGGTAGTCGAACGTGTGCGAGTCGAAAACGATGGGAAAACGTGGCCAAAAGAGCGATCTGACCAATTAGATATAGTTAAAGCGGAGTATTTTAGTGAAGCAAAGAATGTAACTGTCGCTGAATCCAAGCTTCTTTTACTTGGCCTAAACAAGGCATCAGAGAAGCTCGGAGCCTATACCGAATTCCTTAAAGTGCTTCGAAGAAAATATTATGTCGGTAAATCGGGATTAACTGAAAAGGAGATGGACGAAGTTCGCGAAGAGCTATTGAGGTTACGTCAAGAGTTCTTTAGTGAGTTATCTATCTCATATAAAAATGGTTTATAACAAGCGCAGTCACAGCGACGGCTTTTCCGTTGCGGCTCCACCTTCACTACAAAGCCGCGCGTGCTGCGGGCGTTATACGTAAATGGTGGTCACAATGTCTATCGATAACATATTACTTAAACCAAATATTGAACCATTTGATTCTAATACACAGAGAATAAGGCGTAATTTACTAATAACATCTATTGTTGCTTTTATTTTTACCGTTGCATCAAGTGGAATAGATCCTAAAAGCTCAATATTAGGTGTTAAATTTACTGAATTGAAATCTGAATATATTTCTTTTCTTATATTAATCAGCCTTATTTATTTTTTAGTACACTTTCTCTGGACTATTTACGATCACTTCAAAGAGAATAGTTTAAGGTTAACCGGACTCGCAATTCCAATAGCTAAAAACACTTGGATTTTAACTGATACGTCATTAGAACCTAATACTACTGATTATAAGCAATCAACCTTAAACTCATGGGTCGCTGGAGAAATTAGTAATATAGAAAATGGAAAAATTTCTTTTAAAGAGCTAAAAGAGCATGAGGTTAAAGAGAGGCTTCAATATATAGAATTAGCTTTAGAAAAATTTGAACAAGGTTTTTGGTCCCATCAAAGAAGCCAATTAATTAGATGGTGCGTATTAGATTGTATAATTCCAATTACAATCGCTATAGCGGCAATTTCTTTTATGATTGGTGAAGTTTATTGCAAGTAATAATTACGTATAACAAGACCTTGAAACGGACAAATTACAGCTGACTGTGTTCGCTTCGCTCTCTATTTTAGCCCGCTACAATTTGCCGCTTAAGGTGGCGTTATAAACCATAGGAGAGACTGTGCCGACTACAGCAATTGAAGTGATAGATACTGCTATTAAAATCGGCTTAGGTGGCTTAATTGGTTTTATTGGCACCTATACAGTAACTAAGCTAAATCATAATCACGATTCAAATAAAGATAAGTCGAAACGTCATTTTGACGCTCTTGAACAAGTTGCTTCACACATTGAAGAGTTCTCTCATGTGGCTCTAAAATATTGGGCATTGGTAGTCGAACGTGTGCGAGTCGAAAACGATGGGAAAACGTGGCCAAAAGAGCGATCTGACCAATTAGATATAGTTAAAGCGGAGTATTTTAGTGAAGCAAAGAATGTAACTGTCGCTGAATCCAAGCTTCTTTTACTTGGCCTAAACAAGGCATCAGAGAAGCTCGGAGCCTATACCGAATTCCTTAAAGTGCTTCGAAGAAAATATTATGTCGGTAAATCGGGATTAACTGAAAAGGAGATGGACGAAGTTCGCGAAGAGCTATTGAGGTTACGTCAAGAGTTCTTTAGTGAGTTATCTATCTCATATAAAAATGGTTTATAACAAGCGCAGTCACAGCGACGGCTTTTCCGTTGCGGCTCCACCTTCACTACAAAGCCGCGCGTGCTGCGGGCGTTAGCACTACTACAATATGAGATTTGAGAATTGATGGATAATAAGCTTTCTTTTAAAACTGTTCACAAGTCAATAATTGGCCTCCCTGATATAAATTTACCGAAGCTTGTCGTCCTTACTGGAATAAACGGCTCAGGTAAGACTCATTTGTTGGAAGCAATAAATGAGGGCAACGTTAGCTCGACTTTAGCACCAAATTTTAAAACTGATGTATTGCTATTTGACTGGAATAGTATTATTCCAAAAGATACGGGAGTGTTTCAGCCATCTCATCATCAAACCAAACAATCTAATTGGTTTCGACAAATTAGAGTTCATCAAGACACTAGTTTTAAAGAGATCCAGCAACAGGCGATTTCTTGGGGGATTCCAGCTAGCAGTTGTACAACTCTTAAAAAGCTAAGGGCGATCGATGACACCATGTTGAAAACATTATTATCAGATCCGAAGCAAGCAAGTGCTGTATTTACAAACTTAAAGAATTCTTTGAATCAAAACGCTCAAAAGATATATTCACAGACTCAGAATAATATTAACGATGAGCAATGGAAAAAAGCTGCTCCTAAAATTTTGAAAGAAATTCCTGATGCTTTCCTAGAGACATCAGAGTCAAAGTTCTTTAGTAATAGCAAATTTTTGTGGGGGGAGGTAGATGCATTCCAACAGGCATTTGGTCGCTTGTTTTCAACGTATCGTGATTTAATTCATCTAAATGATAGGCTTGAAAAATACCCTCCCAAAGATGATGCCGATCTTCAGTATCTGAATGATGACCAGTTCTTTGAAAAGCATGGCGAGCCACCTTGGGATTTTGTCAATCGAATATTAGAAGTGTGTAATCTTGATTTTCGTGTTGAGCCACCACCACTTCACGAGGTCTCATCCTACGAGCCTAAGCTAAATAAAATTTCAAAAGATGTAGAAATGAGATTTCAAGATCTTTCTTCTGGCGAAAAGGTCCTAATGTCTTTTGCTTTATGTCTTTACAATGCCAGTGATGAACGCCAAGAAAAGCATTTTCCAAAGTTACTATTATTGGATGAAATTGATGCGCCACTTCATCCGTCAATGGTTCTATCGTTACTAAAAACCATACAAGAAGTTTTGGTTGAAGGGAAGGGAGTGTCGGTAATACTAACTACACACAGCCCCTCGACTGTAGCTCTTGCACCAGAAGAAACACTTTATGAAATGAACCCTTCTGGGCCTGTGGTGGAAAAAATCACTAGATCCCGTTCTTTATCTATTTTAACTGCTGGAGTTCCTACGCTCTCAGTATCATTCGATGGACGAAGACAGGTTTTTGTTGAAAGTAAAACAGATGCTTTTATATATGAGAAACTCTATCAAGCATATAAACACAGATTAGATACAGAAAGATCGCTTACGTTTATTGAGGTTGGAAGAACTGATTCTACGGGAGTAGAGAAAAATTCGGGATGTGCGCAGGTAGAGCGCATTGTCAAAACCCTTGCCGTTAATGGTAATTCCAGTGTTTTTGGGCTCGTTGACTGGGATGGAGATAGAGAGCCAACTGATAGAGTTCATGTCTTATCTCCCAAGACTAGAGATGGACTTGAATCGTTAATACTTGACCCAACATTGTTGGCAGCAACCCTCATAAAAGAAAACCACCAGTTTTGTGTCGACAGAGAAATAATTACGGCTGATGACCGATATACTCATATAGGAAACTGGGATAAGTCTAAATGGCAACCCATTATCGAAAAGATTCAGACGATTATTCTTGAAAGTGAGCTAACTCCTGACTCTATTAATATCACATACCTTAGCGGCGTGGCCTTAAGTGTCGATAGAGCATATTTACAAATGGATGATCATGCACTAGAAGAGCGAGTGATTTCTAAATTTGGATTCTTAAGGCCTAAAAACAATCATGCCGGAGGCTTAATGAAGCACATAGTAATATCTATACTTGGGGATTATCCTGATCTATTGCCATGTGATTTAATTACAACCTTTTCTACAATTCTAGATATGGAAGTATAAAGTGCTAACAAGGCCATGCAATCTGACTCCGCAACCTGTCACTTTTTGTGCGAAAAACGCACAAAAGGCGCAGTTTGCTACGCAGTTGATAGCGGCGTTAGAGATATCAGCAGAAGTTGTGCCTTTCGATAGAGATGTAAAAGAGAGCAAGAAATCAATGAAAATTGGACGTAATACAAGGTGTTGGTGTAATTCAGGGAAGAAATTCAAACATTGTCATTATGGCCGAGAGAATGAAAAAAGAATTTCCAAAGGGGAGGCAATTGGTCAGTCAAAAAAGATAGGGGCAAGAAAGTGTTGCTATGTTCCTAAAGAGCTTCAACATGAATGTGATAGCAAGATAGTTAATGCACACACAGTCTCTAAAAGTGGAAGTTTAATTGAAATTGCTGACTCAACAAACCATGTGCTGGGATTGAAAATTGATCTGGCAAACATATTTAAGAATAATGGTAAGCTGACGCCAGAAAGAATTGGTGTAAATCAGGCATCCACATTTAAAGGTTTCTGCTCGAAACACGACAAACAGTTATTCTCATGTATTGAAGACCATCCTTTTATTGCGACAGAAGAGCAATGCCTTGCTTTAATGTATCGTTCAGTTGCAAAAGAAATATACGCAAAAGAAGGAAGTCTATTATCTTCAGAGATAATTAAAGGTGGGGACAAGGGACGGAAATTGATTGATCAAATGTCTATTCAAAAATTTTCTGTCGGTAATCAATTGGGAATAAAAGCAGCACTACGTGAATTATCAGATTTTAAAGCCCAGTTAGATGGTCAGCTGCTTGGAAAGCTTACAAACAACTTGAGTCACTTGATATTTGAATCTTCGACGTCAATGCCTGTGGCAGTTTCATCAATTGTTTCTCCAATATCTGATTTTAAGGGTAATATAATCCAGGATTTAGGGGACCTTAATGTTGTCGCTGAAAATATTGTTTTCAACTCATTTTCTAGCGACGGTAAAGGGTATGTAGTGTTTAGCTGGCTAAAAGAATCGAGTGTAATTTTGGACTTTGTTAACACTCTGATAGCTGTAGATAAGTCAGGGGTATTTAGTGCTTTAATTCGTTTTTTCTTCGGTTTGGCTGAAAATAATTTCATATCCCCTGAATGGTGGAATGGGTTACTTGACGCACAAAAAGAAAAAATAACATTCCTTATAATGTCGGGAGTAAATCCATTTGAGTTTGAACCTAGGAATTTACTAGTTGATGACGGAATAAATTTTTCAGGATGGAATATCGACAACGTCAGGAAAATTAATTTCTAACAAACGCGTCAATTAGGATGCTCACAAGTTCGCGCCTATTACGCGGGCATTAACTAGCAAAACAGAGGTCCATGAACATAATTCTAGTTGCAGATGTCTTTGGTAAAACGCCTGCTTTAATAAAGTTAAGTGAAGAGTTACAAACTGAGGTTATCGTAGATCCTTATAACGGAATGAATATGGGCTTTAAAATGAAGCTGAGGCATATTCTTACTTTATGGGTAACGTAGGACTTGAAGTGTATTTTTCTAAACTATTAAAAATAACTGAGTCAATTTCTTCAGTTAGCACCTTAATCGGTTTTAGTGTTGGAGCTTCTATAATTTGGAAGTTATCTGAAGGATCATCAGTTAAAAATGTCAAACGTGGAATTTGTTACTATGGATCTCAAATTAGAAATTTTAAAGAAGTAAATCCATTGTTTGAAGTGGAGTTAATCTTTCCTAAAAAGGAGGCTCACTTCGATGTTTTGGAACTACAATCTGAACTTTCTAAAAAACAGAAAGTAAAAACTATGCAAACAGCATACTTACATGGGTTTATGAATTTATACTCAGCTAATTACAGTCAGGCTGGTTATATAGAACAGTTAAATTGGTTGCGTTTAAATGCCAGTTAACAAGCTGTTGCACTCGGACTCGATACAGTTGTCGCGGTTTTTGCTAAAAGAAAAATCCGCAAAAACAGCACCAACTTACTCGCCGGTGAACAAGGGCGTTAATTGGTAAAGCTATGAAACTTGTCATCCAGGAAGAACCAACCGGTTGCGGTATTGCGGCAAGTGCCGCTCTTGCCGGTGTCAGTTACGCGGAGGCCAAGCAAAAAGCAAACGCACTTGGCATTTATGCGGCAGACAGATCGCTCTGGTCAGACACAGAGTATGTTCGGACACTACTTCGTGAATTTGGTATCTCCGTTTCGCCGAAAGAAACACCGTTCAAAATGTGGGAGAGCCTTCCGGACAAAGCGCTTTTGGCTATCAAATGGCGCACAGAACAAGGCAAACCATTCTGGCACTGGGTTGTTTTTATCAGGGGGCAAGGCGAGGCAAAGGTATTGGATTCCAAGAAAGCGCTGAAATCCAATACCCGTAAAGATCTCGGGCGCATCAAGCCGAAGTGGTACATTGAAGTAACGAATTAACAAGTCGCTGTAGTACGCGGCCGATGGACGCCGGACGCCTTTTACATTGCCCCTTCGTCGCCATTCCAAGGTCGCCGCTAAGCTCAGCGTTAGATTTTTACTGGGTAATATTATGAATAAAGGTTCTTGGATAGTAAGAGCAGATGTGAGCGATCTGGATAAACTTGGAGAATACGCCAAAAGAACTCCGGCAGTTGTAGAAAAATATAATGGTAAATTTTTAGTTCGAGCAGGGAATCATGAGTGTGTCGAAGGTACTACTCGTTCTAGAAATACAATTATAGAATTCCCTTCATTTAAAGCGGCTATGGATTGTTGGAATTCAGTAGAATACATAGATGCAAAATCTTATAGAGTAGATGCCGCTGAATTAGATATTGTTGTGATAGAAGGTGGTTGATTTCACTTCAAATCTGACAAACACCTGGATCGGACAAATTTCAGTTTTCACCTTTTGTGCAAAACCGTGCACAAAAACAGCCAACAAAAATTTGCTCGTTGAGGCGGGCGTTATAAGTAATGAGGTATTAATTTGAAGGGTGAGTATATTTATGTTGAGCATCCAAGAGATTACTCTTCAAGAATAAATACACTTCATAGAGTTTATTTTGATATTGCAGAAGAAGAGTATGTAAGGTGTATAGACGCAGAAATCAAAGCAAGCAGTATTGCTGATGAGTATGATAAATCTAAACTTACTTCTAGTGCTTCCGCTCATGCTATCAAGGCAATTGTCTTTGCTTCATTGTGCGTGGAGTCTGCCATCAATGATTATGCAGGAACACAATTAGGTGACAGGTATAGCGAAAAACATCTTGCCAGCTTAGATGTGGTGTCAAAGTGGGTAGTAATACCAAATCTAGTATGTGGTAGGTCAATTGACAAATCTGGCCCAGCATTTAATGCCCTAACCAAGCTAGTAAAAGCACGAAACAAGCTGGTTCATAATAAGTCAAAAGAATTTGACCCAACCGCACCTCATCTTGCTGAAAGTCTGGAAAAGAACAAGATTAATTTTAAGAACGATTTTGAAAATTCACTAAAAGCTCTCTATTTACTATGTATGGAGATGGACTTTGTTGTGGGACAATTACATAACCCAATAAAAACCTTGGATTCAGCTTTTTCACCTTGTCTAGAAATACCGGAGCAAGTGAAAGATATGTTTAACAACTGCAAGAGTATTGTTCTAAAGCAATACTCATAACAAACACAGGCACAATCGCCCTGCGGGCTGGACTCGTTTCACTCGCCCGTGCTGTAAACGTTATAAGGCAAAATGAGAATTAGAGAAAATATACATAACTTGCTTCTAAGCCTTGCCATGTTAAGTGTTGCGGCAACATATTACTGGAGTGTTAAGTATCAACTAGTAATAAACGAACCTGGCAGCAATGAACTTTTAAACGGCGAAGCTATTACCATTTTATATACTTCTCCGCTCTGGATAGGACTCGCTCTTTATTCTTTGTTAAGCTTTAATTATTTATCAAAAACTAAGCGTATTATTTCAGTAATTCCAGCTATTTTAATATGGTTACCAATTATATTAAGGTATTTAAGTAATGCCTTATAACAAGTTTAGGCACAATCGCAGCTGTGCTGCTGGACGCACGCTTCGCGCGCGCCTGTGCTAAAGGCGTTATGCCTAGGAGAATGAATTGAAATCAGTTGAGTATGGGAATTCAGAAGGTAAAACTGTTATTTATTTTCATGGTGCACCCGGAGCTCCTGAAGAGTGCGCAATATTTGACAGATTTGCTA
>JBLGAF010000001.1:0-425612 GCA_047612075.1 Oleispira sp. | reverse complement strand
TAATAGGCGACCAAGCTTGGCTAAGTTCATCATCCCACGCTTCCATTGGAGTCACTAGTGCTTGCCAACTGACTGGGGTCAGGCCTGAATTGATGTCATTCAACAACTGGTTAATACGCTGTCGATTTTCTTGCAATCGTTGTTCCATAGCCGGCAGTCCATGCTCAGCTTTTATTTGGGAAAATAAAGGGAGAGCATTAGCCGTTGTTGGTTGTAATAATGGATTGTCGCTAGTAGTAATAGGCATGAATAAATTCTCTCTTGGTAAGGCTTCGATTATGCAAAACGTACATAATTATTTAAAGTATTAACTGTCTAAGATATTAACTATAGATGATGACGAATGCTCACAATTCAAGCGGGGCAGCCAACAAACTATCCACGCAGGAGTTGGAAAAAATGAAAGATTCAGTTCGAACGTATCAAGGTATGAGCCCTAAATTAGGCGATAAAGTATTTGTTGATCGCAGTGCGGTGGTGATTGGTGACGTTGAGATAGGGGATGACAGTTCGGTCTGGCCGTTAACCGTGATAAGAGGCGATATGCACCATGTTCGTATCGGTCAGCGGACCAGTGTACAAGATGGCTCCGTTTTACATATTACTCATGCCAGTGATTTTAACCCTGGGGGCTATCCACTAATTATTGGTGATGATGTCACCATTGGTCATCAGGCGATGTTACATGGCTGCACTATCGGTAATCAAGTCTTGATCGGTATGAAGGCGATGGTGATGGATGGTGTCGTGATTGAAGACAAGGTGATCGTTGCGGCAGGGGCTTTAATACCGCCGGGTAAAACATTAGAAAGTGGTTATATGTATGTGGGCAGTCCGGCAAAAAAGGCGCGCCCGTTAACAGCAAAAGAACTGCGTTTCTTTCCGTACACCGCCAGCAATTATGTAAAATTAAAAGATAAACATATTGCTGAAGGCTTTGCTGAATGACAGGTTCGTTAGTGCTTTTTAATTGGCACTTCTTTATTTAACGACTCTTTATTTAACGATTTTTTATTTAACGACTCTTTATTCAACGATAGGTTAGAAATTTCTTACCCGAGCTAATTAAGTGTTCTTGTTCGTTGCAACTGGCAAGGCTGATTTTTCCTTGCGAGTTGTAGAGCAATTGGGTGATGCCCGCATTCACTAAGGTCCAATTAAACTGAAACGCATAGTGATCACTCAAACCTAAGCAGTGTTGAAGAATGGCTGTGATGGGGCCGCCGGAAGTAAATACTACAACATCTCTGCCTGCGGCCTCTGTAATAATGGCGAATAACGCTTGTCGACAGCGTTGGGTAAAATGCTGCCATGATTCAATATAGTCGTTATCGTGCTCACCACTGATCCAACGGTCTATTGAGGTTGAAAACAAATTTTGAAACGCTTTTTTAGGATTCTTTTGTTTCATCAAATAGGCCCCTAATGCTGTTTTTTGCACTAGGTTATGGCTGCTAACGCCTTGTCTATGAAACCCCGGAATATTGAGTTCCAAATGCGCTGCAGCAATGATGTCATCACTATCAAACTCATTAAACCCAGCCTCTTCGATAATTGGACCGTACGCATGCCAAACTTTTTGGGCGCCTTGCATCGTTTCCCTATGACGACGCATAGCACCATGCACGACAAGTTTGGCTTCAATAGAGCGTGCGAGTAAAGATTGCCCTATTAACTCGCTTTGCTGATGGCCAAGATCGGATAGTTGATCATAATCAAGCTTATCAAATCCTGCTTGGCCATGACGAACAAGATAAATAGAAGCCATTATTTACAGTCCATTATTTCATGCCTGAGTCTTTAATGACTTTTGCACAGCGCCAGTTGACGTATTGCACGATCAACCAAAAATGTTTAAAGGCCTTATTATCGGTTTGCTTATGGTGATAGCGATAATAGATTTGCTGCACAATAACGGCCAAACGGAAGAAACCAAATACTTCGTAAAAAGCCCAATTTGATTTATCAAAACCCATTTTATCGCAATAATAATCGACGACTTCATCCCGGGTTAGCATGCCTGGTAAATGCGTTGGCTGGCGACGGATCTGGCGTAAAAACCAATCATCATCCGCTTGCACCCAGTAGGCTAAGCTACTGCCCAAGTCCATTAAAGGGTCACCCAGTGTGGCCATTTCCCAATCGAGAACGCCAATAATATTTTGAGGATCTTGAGGATCAAGTACCACATTATCCATACGGTAATCGTTATGAATAATACAAGTGGCAACATCTTCTGGCTGATTACGATTGAGCCAATCCATCGTCTTGTTAAAACTCGGTACATTCCAAGTTTTTGACTTGGTATAGCGGCCACTCCAACCATCAACTTGGCGCTTCACATAACCTTCGCCTTTACCCAAGTTATCCAGTCCTGCGGCTTTGTAATCGACCTTATGTAAATCGATCAGTTTATCCAATACGGAAAAACTAAAATTTCTACTTTCAGTGGGGGTTAACGTCATACCGCGAGGTAAGTTATTGCGTGGAATGATGCCGTTCAGTCTTTCCATTACATAAAAATCGCAATCAATAATGGTTTGATCATCGCAAAAGGCAATCATATCCGGCACAAAAGGATAAACCGGTTTCAGTCCTTTCATGACATTAAATTCGCGCTTCATATCATGAGCAGAAGCGGCTTTATGCCCTGCAGGCGGGCGCCGCAAAATTAAATCGCCACCTTTTACTGAATCAGGATACTTTAAATGATAGGTCAGATTAGAGGCGCCACCAGAGAACTGCTTTACCTCTGGTAGCTCATTGCCTAGTTCAATGCCTTGGTTCGTTAACCAATCGTGAACGGCTTGAATATCAAAAGCGTCGCTGCTGCGCAGTGCTTTAGGTTGATCAATAAATTGTTCTGACATCAAAGTATCCTAGATGAATTCGTATTTATTTTATGACTGATTTTTTCTTTCGTTTCTATTTTAAAATCTATGCTTTTTTATGGGAAAAAATAGGGTCATGTTTTTTCATTTTTGTGGCTGTTTTGCCCACTAAGTAAGAGTAAAGAAATGGCATAAAGCGTTTTAAAAAATAGGCGCGGCGCCCCATTTTATGTGGATTACAAATTAGCTTATTTTTCTTCATATCACGATAGCAAATATCCGCCACATCGTCAGCGGTCAGTTCAGAAGACTCAAAGACTTTGTCGACCATTTTTAATAGCTGTGGGTCGCTAGTACGCATGCCTTTATCTAAATTGGTACGAAAGAAACCAGGGCATAAAACCGTTGTGCCAATGCCATAAGGCTTCAGTTCATGATGCATGGTATCGCTGAGGGCAACCACAGCCGCTTTAGTGACATTATAAGAAGCCATTAAAGGTGCTGTCATTAAACCTGCAAGGGATGCGGTATTAATGAAATAACCGCTGCCTTGATGTTTCATCATGGGGGTAAACGTTCGGCAACCCAGGGCAACGCTCTTGATGTTGAGGTCGATAACCCATTCCCATGTAGACCATTCCCCTTGCTCAATGCGATCACCGGTTGCTACGCCAGCATTGTTAATGACGACATCAATACCTTGCCAGCGCTGTTCAACTTCCACCAATAATTTTTGCCATTGATCAGGTTGGGTAACGTCAAGGTTATAGACCCAGCCCTGACCACCGGCTTGTTCTACCAGTTTTAATGTCTCAGCAGAACCCTCTTGATTGATATCGGCAATACATATATCAGCACCCTCTTTAGCAAAGCGCAAGGCGAGTGCACGTCCCAAACCACTTGCCGCTCCGGTGATTAATACTCTGCTCATAATGGGTAACTCTAAATTGAATTTATTAACACTATACTAAAATGTCGCTAACTATCTATGAAATGAATAGTTTTAATGAGAATATATTCTTATTATTTATGATTGATACAAATACATCAGGTAATTTTATGAAAGTGAATATCGATATTTCACGGGTAGATTTGAATTTATTCGTCGTGTTTGATGTGATTTACCGGGAAGGTAACCTGACCCGGGCGAGCGAAGCACTGAATCTTTCTCAGCCGGCGGTAAGTCATGCGCTATCGCGCTTACGAGATCGCTTCGATGACCCGTTATTTGAGCGTTCGGGGAAGAAAATGTTACCAACCCCGCTGGCCAAGGCCATTGTTGAACGCGTGCGTGAGGGATTAGGAAATTTAGAGTCGACATTAAGTGAGGGTCTTATTTTCGACTCAGGCACTGCCGAACGTACCTTTACCATTGCCATGCGCGACGTATTAGAAGCGAAAGCCTTGCCTGAAATAGCCAAGCATCTGCAAATGATCGCCCCTCATATCAGTATTCGCAGCGTTCAGATGTCGCGACGGGATATCGAAAATGCACTCATCCGCGGCACGATCGATTTTGCTGCGGATGTACTGATTCCAATGTCTAAGCAAGTGCGCCATCGCTTAATTGGCAGTGAAGGGATATCGGTGATGATGGCTAAGGATCATCCTATGGTGGCCAAACTCAACAGTTCAGGCTTTAATATAAAAGATTATTTGCAGGCTAAGCATATACAGGTGTCTAGTCGTGCCAGTGGTCTAGGTATAGAAGATGTTGCGTTATCACGTTTAGGTGAGAGTCGAGAAATTGCGATGCGTTGTCAGCATTATTACGCTGCCGCGAAAGTTGTAGAAAAAACAGACTGGCTACTTACCTTGCCTACTACTTATGCCTCAGCCCTGTGTGATGAAAGCCATCCTAACAACCCTTATGTTATTTTTCCCTTGCCCTTTAAAGCCGAACCATTAGAGGTGCACTTGTATTGGCATCATAAAGCAGAGCATGATCCGGCCATGATTTGGTGCAAGCAACAAATTGAGAACCTCTTAATGGGCTAATAGCTATCCGAATAAATGACTTGTTCAGCGGCTTTTTTTGCCTGCCACTTGAGAGTTTCCAATTCTGGCTTGTCGTAGAATTTATCGACATTTCCAAGGCATAAATACGCAATCAGCTCTCTATCGACAGGGGCATTAAGAATCGACTTTACTTTAGCAGGGTCAAGAATACTGACCCAGCCCATGCCAATATTGAGTGAACGAGCCTTTAACCACATGTTTTGTATTGCACAAACAACGCTGTAGCGGCCCATATCAGGCATACTGGTTTGGCCAAGTACAGGCCCTTTTTGTGGGTTGTAAAAAACAGCGATATTGAGTGGCGCCTCGATAATACCTTCTAACTTGAGCTGCTGGTATTGCTCGAGCTTACCCTCCTCAAATGTTCCCGCTTTAAATAAAGCCTTCGCTTTTTCATTTTCAACAAAAAAGCTATCGGCAATTTCTTCTTTCGTGGCACGTTGGCTGATGGTAACAAATTCCCAGGGCTGAGAAAATCCAACTGAGGGCGCCATCAGTGCGGCCGCGAATATTTGTTGTATGTCTTCTTGCGCCAGTTTATTCGATAAAAAACGATTGCCCCGAACATCACGCCTAGCCGACATGATTTCACTGAGTAAGTCACTATCGTCTGAACAAAAATGCTGGCTTTGATTCGAGATGGGCATAGAAACGTATCACTAAAGTGTTTAGGTAAAAGATTGGTTTATGAGCGGCCCATCATAAATTGATATACTTGGTTGCGGAAGGTTATTCTATACATTAAAGGCTGGAATCAAAAAAAGGTCTGTTAATGCTCTCTACTTTTGAGCCATACACGTACGCTTGACCAGCGATTAATAATTAGCGCTGAAAATATCAAACTGCAACCCATCAGTTGTAAGCCAGACATTCTTTCATTGAACCATGCCGCCGCTATCAGTGCTGTCCAAATAGGCTCTAAAATCATAATGACGGCGGCATGAGTCGGGGTTGTTAACCCTTGGGCATACGTTTGTAATAAAAAGCGTGCGGCAGTCCCTATGAGTACACTGAGCAATAACCACTTAGTCATTGACCCAGTAATTTCTGCAGGCCAAGTTTCGACGGAGGCTGAAATAACAAGAGCCATGATACCGACGAAAGAGAGGGATATAGCGGTTAGTGCTGCGGCTGACATGCGAGCCGCAGCGCGCCCATTTAAGATGAAGGTTAACGACAGTAAGATGGCGGCACCGAGGAAAAATAATTGGCTTTTTTCGGGGTGAAAGCCATTTTCTAAACCTAATAAGCCAAGCCCTATAAATGCAATCGGCAGTGCCAACCAATTGCTGCTTTCGACTTTTGCTTTAAAAATTAAATAGCTAATGGGTGCAACAAGAATGGAAGCGATACTGGTGATAAAAGCCCCTTCACCTAAATTTTTGGCGTAGAACAAGCCGAAAATCCATAAGCACATTGATAGTCCGAATAATATGCCAACCTGAGCCGAGGCTAACCACTGCTGGGAGTTTAAGCCAATGAGAGCGCGTTGACTGAACAATGCAAGGAGAATACCGGCGAGTAGAAAACGGCTACCAACAAATAATAGAGGAGGCATTTCGTTAACCGCTTCTTTTGAAAACATCCAACTCATGGCGGCAAGAAGGGTAACGATAATGAGCAAGACATCTGCTTTTAGAGAGTGGCTAGGCAAGGCTATGGCAACCAATTAAATAGATAAAGCAGGTATAGTACTCACAATTAGTATTATGAGTACCTTTTACTACTGAACGCAGTGTTCTACTTTTGGTCTATTTCTGCAAAGACTTAAGAGAAATTAAATTCAGCGACCATTTCTTTTAAATTATTGGAAGTAGCAATTAACGCTTCTGCTTCTTTGCCAGTAGAGCTAGCCGACTGCTGAGTATTCTCAGATAAAACTTTTGCTGATTCAGTGGTCTTGCTAATATCGCTAATAACCTGGGTCTGCTCTTCACTAGCCGTTGCAATTTGAGCATTCATGTTATTCACCAACTCAAGTCGGTTAAACAAGGCAAGAATTTTTTCATTGGCGAGTTTAAATGATTCAGAAAGTGATTGAGTGGCTGTACTGCTTTGTGTCATTGCATTCATTGATCGATCAGCACTCTTTTTAAGCCCTTCAATCATGTGCTGAATTTCTTCTGTTGATTGCTGTGTTTTACCTGCAAGGTTTCTAACTTCATCGGCGACCACCGCAAAGCCTCGGCCTTGTTCACCCGCTCTAGCCGCTTCAATCGCAGCATTAAGAGCTAATAGATTGGTTTGCTCAGCAATACCTTGAATGGTCTGTAAAATGCCATAAATCCCCTCTACTTGAGTACTCAGTTCATTCACGTCATTAGCGCTGGAGGAGGTAACATCATTTAGCATGATGAATTGTTTATCGAGATCATTAATTTGAGCGCTAACAGATTGGCCACTGCTGTTCACTTCAGAGACTTCTTGGTGGGCAGACTGTACATTGGATGCGATTTCAGACGAGGCAGTTTCTAACTCTGTCATTGCCACGCTAACACTGTCCATATTGATAAAAAGGTTCTCAGAGTTATGTTGGTTGCTGTTGGCATTGTTGCGTAATATTTCGGCAGAGCTGTTCAATGCATTTGAAATATCTCGTACTTTCATAATGATATGTTCCACTCTCGTCATCATGCCATTTAGCTGATCCGCTAGGGGTGTCATGTCATGAGTATCATGAGTCGATATGCGAAAACTGAGTGGTGTACTGGAGCTGGACATTGTCTCGACTCCTGATAACAGTTTATTTAACCCAGAGGTTGTCTTATTGACCAGAAAGGCGACCGCAGTAATTAGCAAGCCTGCGATCACAAACAGTCCCAAAACAGACGTAAATGCCTGAGCATCGAAGATTGATTGCCACTGTTGCTGAATAAAAATATTCATCGCTTCTGGAGAGACAGCATCAGTTTGATTTCTGATGAATACTTGGCTTGCCTGCGCGAGCTGATCACGCTGTGCCTGCATATTTTTAACGGCTACAAATGCAATAACTAGGGTAGATAGTAAAGCAGGCGCGGCCGCCGCGAGCACCAGTTTGGTTTTAACAGAATATGCCATTGATAATAATGCCTTTTAAATAATCATTAAGCTCAGTGTAGTGCAAGTTTGAAAGGAAATCATTTTTAGCATACAACTTTAGCACCAGCCCCTGACTGTAATACTAAGCAGCTGGCCAGCGGCTAGTGGCAGTCTATTAAACTCGGTTATAAGGTCATTTCAAAACACATCCGTCAAGCGCACCTTTTTCCCTTTATGATCAAGTTGTGCGAGCAATAATTCAGCCGCGGCGAGGGCATCCATTAACGCATTATGTGCAGGATAAGCGGGTAAATTATAGCGTGAGCGACACTCAGCTAAACGCAACTCTCCATGTTTAACGTGATCTTGTTGGCGTAGTATTTTCTTCTTCTCAATGGCCAGTGTATCAATAACGGGCAATAACATAGGACTAAAGAACAGTTCCATACTGGCCTTATTCAGATAGGCCATATCCAGCGGTGAATGATGAAAAACCAATACTTTACCCGCGGCCAGTTGCAGAAAACGCTCAACGACAAACATTATGTTCTCGCCTTGCTGTAATTCACAATCGCGTAAATTATGAATGGTGGCACTTTGGCCGACGGTTTTTTTTGCTTTTAACAAATGATGTTCAGCACTGGCTAACTGAATTTTCCCGTGCTCAATTAATACCCAACCTATGCTTAATATTTCTCCTTCACGCTCATTTAACGATGACATTTCTAAATCAGCCACTAAAAACTCGACCTCGTTACACGAATCAACAGCATTGACTTTGAAGGGACTAAAACTTTTATTCCAACAGTCCTGCAATAAATGGCCGTAACGGGACTGTCTTAAATAACGGCGATAAAAGTATTGCTGACAGTGTAACCATAAGAAGTGTAGCCAGAGCATTAGCCAAGTCCTTGGCGATATTTTAACTTAATACCTTGCTGTGCCTCTTTAACAATCCCAAAAGTATCTTTTAATTGTTTAGCGACTATTTTTGATAATGAAGCGGGATTAATATAATTGCTGGGACTTCTTCCTTTTACAATTTCTTGCGCTTGGTGAGTAAGGCGCAACTGCATAAGCAACTGCAATGCGTCTTGTATATTGCGACTATCCACTATCGTCATGGCCTTGCAATCGACTAAGGCGCGTAAGCGATCGAGGGTATTAACCTCAATCAGGCCATTGGCTAGGGCGTGTAAACGCACAATATCAATGATTGGCATAACACCGCGATTTTTTAGATTAAGTTCGTGCACATGCTCCCCATTTTGTTCGACCACAAAACGTCGGAAAATACCCATTGGCGGGGGAGTGCTCAGCACATTTTGGGCGAGGGCTGCTAAGAATATACTGTTGCTTTGAGTATGCTTTAACATGTGATCTTGCAAGCTTTTCACCAACATTTTATCGCCATAAACAGCGCGTATATCAAAGAAAATACTGACTTCCATAACCGCTTGTTCAGTCGGCGTCCGCATCCAGCGATCTACTGTTTTCGACCACGTTTTTAAGGGCTGACGCCACTGATCATTGGTCGCCATAATATTCCCAGGGCAATAAATATAGCCGCACGCGTTTAAGCCGTCACACACATATTTGGCCAGTTGCGAAAACCACTCCTGATGCTCAGGCTTCATGTCGTCGCTAATCAATAAACCATTATCTTGATCGGCACCTAATAGTTGCTCTTTACGTCCTTGAGAACCGAACCCGAGCCAACAAAAAGGTACTGGGGCAGGGCCTAATTGATCGATGGCTAGTTCAATTAAACGCATAGTTATCGCATCACTTAACGCCGTTAATACATGGCTTAACTGGTATGATCGAATACCCGCATTGACCCATTGCACTAATAAATCGGGCATTACCGCAACCACTTTTTTCAGTTCAAGTGTGCTGCTTTGACGACCAATGTGTTGCACTAAAAAAACGGGATCATCTTTACGCGCCAGCATCAAATCTGACGCGGTTATAATGCCGACAACTTTTTCACCAGTCATAATGGGAATATGGTGAATGCTGCGCTGAGTCATAAATAATGTGGCATCAAAAATAGAGCAATCGGGTGACAGTGTGAGCGGTTTAATAGTCATAATCGCAGTAACAGATTGCTGCAAGTCCAAACCTTCTGCCACGGCTCGGGAGCGAATATCTCGATCGGTGACGATGCCAATTAAACGATCATCAAGCATCACTAAGACCGAAGAGAAACGACGTT
This sequence comes from Oleispira sp., assembly GCA_047612075.1. GTDB lineage: Bacteria > Pseudomonadota > Gammaproteobacteria > Pseudomonadales > Oceanobacteraceae > Oleispira. Next base: position 415,523 of record JBLGAF010000001.1, on the reverse strand, counting down.
GAGTCATCAACGCTGCGGTCTGCTGAATACTCGTGCTCAGTTCAACCGCGAGCAGTTCACTACTCATCAAATCACTGAGTGGCCGCATCATATCGTTGGGCACGGGCTCGTGCCGAGCTGCACGTCGTACACGGCGACTGCGCTGACTGGAAAAAAAACGATCAAAGGCACGGTACTGACTGCGCAGGTTTTGATAGGGGATTTCAGGTAGAGTATAAAGTAAGGTATCTTCAATTAAGGTGGCTTTAACTCCTAGTTGCTCAGCATTAAGGCCCATTAAATTAAAACTATCGCCTTCTGCTAAGCGATCCAATAATAAACCTTTGGCGCAACGTAATTCAGCCGCGCCGCTGCGTACAATCCTCAAACCGCCGGTTAAATCTTGCTCACCAAACTGGCTACCTTTGCTGTGATAACTGACTTCTATATCAGAAAACACTTTTTTAATAACCGCATTAGGAAGCTGATCGAATGGTAAGCACTCGCTGATAAAATCATGGATCGCTACTAATTCTGGAGACATTGAGCGGGTTACCTAAATCATAGTAATTATCTAAAGCATAATGGTTATCTAAAATGCGTCTGTTCGTTGAAATTTATCGAATATTTAAAGGCTATTTACTGCCTGAAGTCATCTTCAAAAGATACTTTATAATTAATGAAATTTAACGACGCATCGGCATAATACCAAGTGTCATTGATGGCTACTGCCACATGTAAACGTTCTAGATCTGGGTCGGGAGTAATCATCTCTGTTGACCAAGAAAACCCTTCTTTATCGGCACTTGCTAATTCATGAGTGGCGACTTCTTCGCCTAAAACATTCACTCGTGCACCAATAATATTTTGTAATGGCTTAGAAGAATTAATGGTTAAACGTAAACGTTGATTGGTTACCCATTCTGGTTTAATGGATAGTTCTACATCGCCATTTTGTAAATCACAGTGGCCACTACTGTAGCGACAGTTAGATTTTTCTAACAACTCATAATGTTCACCTGCTTGCGCCGCATGAGGTTTTTCTGCAACTAAAGCATCGACTGAAAAATAACTAATCAAGGCTAAAATGGGGGCAACTAACAGTGCTATAACCACGTGTTTATTTTTATAAAAGGCCATAATTTTTCCTATTAAAAAACGTTTAAAAAGACCGGCCTGTTAGGGCCGATCATTTCCTATTTTATGCGCTGTAAATACAAGGATTAATGGTCATGAGCTTCTTCGACTCCACAAGGGACTCGAATAAATTCGACTAAATCTTGTACTTCTTGTGGTGGCGCTGCGGTCACTCTTGATACCAAATTGGCTATCGAGAAGTTAACGATTGCGCCGATAACACCAAAGGCATTCGGTTCAATTCCGAAGAACCAATTGACTGGCATATCGCCTAAGAAAGACGTATCGGCAACAAACATAATACCCTTATGCTGGAACACATATAACAAGGTTACTGTGATACCAGAAATCATGCCGGCAATGGCACCTTCTTTATTGATACGTTTACTAAATATACCCATCATCAACGCCGGGAAGATCGACGAGGCGGCTAAACCAAACGCCAGCGCTACCGTGCCTGCGGCAAAGTCGGGTGGATTAAATCCAAGATACCCCGCCCCCAGAATCGCCAGTGCCATCGCGACTCGACTCGCCAGCAGCTCTTGTTTATCGGTAATGTTGGGCGCGAAAACCCCTTTCAATAAATCGTGTGAAATTGCCGAGGCAATCGCTAATAGTAAACCTGCTGCGGTTGATAGTGCAGCGGCTAAGCCACCCGCGGCTACCAGTGCAATAACCCAATTAGGCAGTTGTGCAATTTCAGGATTGGCCAATACCATAATGTCACGGTCAATTTTAACCATTTCATTTTTTTCTGGATCGGCTACATATTGAATTCTGCCATCGCCATTTTTATCTTCAAACTTCAATAGACCGGTTTTTTCCCAGTTTTTAAACCATTGAGGACGCTCGTCATATTTAAGATTTTCAGTTTGAGTTGTTTCAATCGTATTAATCATATTGAGACGTGCCATGCCAGCAACAGCAGGAGCAGTCGTATAAAGAATAGAGATAAAGAGTAATGCCCAGAATGCAGAAGCGCGCGCATCTTTCACTTTTGGTACAGTGAAGAAACGAATAATTACGTGCGGTAAACCTGCAGTACCAATCATTAACGACATGGTATAAGCAAACATGTTTACTGTACTCAGTCGGGCATGGGTGGTGTATTCAGCAAAACCTAATTCACTAACGACTTGGTCAAGGCGGTCTAATAAATAAACATCAGAGCCAATCATCGTACTGCCCAATCCTAACTGTGGAATAGGGTTACCGGTTAAGTTTAACGAGATAAAGATAGCAGGAATGGTGTAAGCCAAAATCAATACGCAAAACTGAGCGATTTGAGTATAGGTAATGCCTTTCATGCCGCCTAATACCGCGTAGAAGAAAACAATGAACATACCGATTAATAAGCCAACATCATAGCTCACTTCTAAGAAGCGCGAGAAAGCAACGCCGATGCCTTTCATCTGCCCAATAACATAAGTCACTGACGCAATAATTAAACACACCACCGCCACAATACGGGCGGTACGTGAATAAAAGCGATCACCGATAAATTCAGGCACAGTAAACTTGCCGTACTTTCTTAAATACGGTGCTAGCAGCATGGCTAATAAAACAAAGCCACCGGTCCAACCCATTAAGAAAACCGAACCACCGTAACCCATAAAAGCAATCAAACCCGCCATCGAAATAAACGATGCCGCCGACATCCAATCCGCCGCTGTTGCCATGCCGTTTGCAATCGGATGAATGCCTCCGCCTGCAACATAGAACTCTTTGGTCGAACCCGCTCGAGCCCAAACTGCAATGCCCATATACAAAGCAAAGGTAAGACCAACTACAATATACGTGAGTGTTTGTAATTCCATAATTTGCTACCCCTACTCGTCGTCTACGCCGTATTTACGATCCAATGTTGCCATTAACTTGGCATAGACAAAGGTCAAAATAACAAATATGTAAATAGATCCTTGCTGGGCAAACCAAAAGCCCAACTTGTACCCGCCAATTTTAATTACATTCAGTTCATCAACAAATAAAATGCCGCAACCGAATGAGAAAATGAACCAAACTACTAATAGCTTGATCATGATCCCGACATTTTCTTTCCAATACGCTTTCGCATCATCTTCTGATTTAAACGCCATGATTTAATTCTCCGTAGCTTCTTATTTTAAGACTTAGAACACCCATTTACTGGTCAACTGCAGACGGCTTAAGTCGCCATCAGCGCCACTTTCTACTTCACGTTCTGCGATTAAATACTCGCCACCAAAGGTTAGATTTTTAGTCGGTGAGTACATCAAATTCACATTACTATTGCTGACCTTCTTGGTGACCGTTGCGGCTACTGTATTTGGGTTATTGGCTGCAGAATAAGCGTAACTAATTGTGCTACGCAGTTTTGCATTCCACATATGGCGATAAGCCACAAAGCCACCCATAGAGGTAATTAATTCAACATCACCATTGGCTTCTACCGCACCATCACGAAAAGCATTTAACGCGATATAGCGACCTAACTGACCTTGACTGAGCATGAATTTAAAATCATCACCATTATTGAATGCATACTTACCCGAAACGGTTACGCCATAGCCCATTTGGCTATCATCGTTAGTCCCATCGTTGTAATTAATTTGGCGTACCATGGCCGCGCCGCTATAACTTAACGAGCTTGCCTTGCCATCGTAGCGTGCGATTAAATCTGGCATACCACTATCATCAACTTCATTGTCAGTGAAGCCAGAGCCTCCGTCGTAAAGACTAACCGATGGATTTTCAGCCGCGATCATTAATTTCCCATCGCCAAATCCTTGGGTATAACGTACTTGGCTTTGACGAACAAAAACGGTACCTGAAGTCGGTCCAATAAAATCGACGGACTCAGGTAAGGCACCGACATTAAAAAAGGTACTCCAAGTTTGACCTGCCAACAAAGAAGAGTCAGTTGAGTTTTTCCAAGAGAAATACGCGTGCCTTAAACCCGCACTGGATTGACTGGTAAGGCGCTCGTCATTACCTGCATTAAAATCCATTTCGATATGAGTTTTCACTTCACCGACATCGGTCATGGTTGCGGTTTTAAAAAATAATCGACTAAATTTAGAGTTGGTATCAAATACTACGTCGCCGTCATTACTGCCATCACCCACTGCAATGGTAGAAGGTACTAAAAAATCATCACCGACATTACCCGCCCGTTGGGTGTCGGAGTACTGACTAAATATGGCATCAAATTTAATATAGCCGCCGTAGGTGAAGCTGGTATCTGCCGCTTGCACCACTGGTGATAACAGTAATAAAGATCCACTGGCGACACCTATCGTCAGCGCGAGCTTATTAATTGTGTATTGTATTTTGTTATTACCTTTCATCGGTATTGCCTCTACAAGGTTTTAGTATTTTTATTATTACACTTTCATTATTACTCCCAACCAATTCTGAACAGTATTAGCCTTTAGTCTAAAAAGTGCGATAAAGGCGCAAATGGTTCATTCTCAGGCGCAAATAATTCATTCTGTGCGATCCTAGACAAAGGTCTAATAGCTCCTAACGCAAACTCGGTAAACAATGATGAAAATTGAAACCAAGATGTTAGGGGATAACATGAGTGAACAAACTGTCTATCCAGTGAGCCAAGCACAACGTGAAAAAACACTGTTAACCAAAGAACAGTATGAGGTCATGTATAAGCAATCGATCGAATCACCGGACGAGTTTTGGGCTCAGCAAGCGCAACGCCTCAAGTGGATAAAACCTTTCACTAAAGTGAAAGATGTCTCATTTGATAAGGAAGATTTGCACATTCGCTGGTTTGAAGATGGTGTACTCAATGTCAGTGAAAACTGCGTTGATCGTCACTTAGAAAAACACGGTGATGACCTAGCCATTATTTGGGAATCTGATGATGAAAATGTTGCCGTACGCAATATTACCTACAACGAATTATCTTCAGAAGTAAATCGCCTTGCGAACGGCTTAAAGTCGTTGGGTATTAAGAAGGGCGACATCGTTACTTTATATCTACCTATGGTGCCTGAAGCAACGGTGGCTATGCTGGCGTGCGCGCGCATTGGTGCTGTTCACTCAGTTGTATTTGCCGGCTTCTCACCAGAAGCATTAGCGGGTCGTATTGAGGGGGGTGATTGCCGTTATGTGATTACGGCTGATGAAGGATTGCGTGCAGGTAAACATGTTCCATTGAAAAAAAATGTCGATGAAGCCATTGAGTTATGTCCTGAAGAACAAGTCAATAACGTTATTGTTCTTGCTCATACCGGTGGCAACATAGAGCGCCAAGTGGGTCGTGATGTTGATTACAAAGAACTTATTTCACAGCAGTCAGATGTCTGTCCCCCTGAACCGATGAACGCTGAAGATCCATTATTTATTCTTTATACTTCTGGCTCTACCGGTAAACCGAAAGGTGTTTTGCATACCACAGGTGGTTACCTTCTTTACGCATCGATGACTCATGAGTATATTTTTGATTATCGCCCTGGCGATATTTATTGGTGTGCTGCTGATGTTGGCTGGATTACTGGCCATAGTTATATCGTCTATGGCCCGCTCTGCAATGCTGCGACGGTTGTCATGTTTGAAGGGGTGCCCAATTATCCTGATGCTGGTCGAGCGGCTCGTATTATTGAAAAGCATAAAATTAATATTTTATACGTGGCCCCCACAGCATTACGAGCGTTAATGGCGGTAGGTCCTGAAGCAACCGAAAATTCAGATTTAACTTCTTTACGTATATTAGGTACGGTTGGTGAACCGATTAGTCCTGATGTATGGCGCTGGTACCATAAAGTATTTGGCCGAGGTGAGTGTCCAATTGTGGATACTTGGTGGCAGACCGAAACCGGTGGCGCCATGATCAGTCCTTTACCTGGGGCAACGGATTTAAAACCGGGTTCAGCAACGCACCCTATGTTCGGTGTGCAACCGGCATTAGTCGATGAAAACGGTGTTGAACTTGAAGGGCCTAATCACGGTAACTTGATTATTAAAGACAGTTGGCCTGGACAAATGCGTACGGTCTTTGGTGATCATCAACGATTTTATGATACCTATTTTTCAACTTTCCAAGGCAGCTACTGTACCGGTGATGGAGCTCGTCGTGATGAAGACGGCCACTATTGGTTAACGGGACGTGTTGACGATGTACTCAATGTATCAGGTCATCGTATGGGAACCGCTGAAATTGAACATGCTCTGGTAGATCACGCAGCCGTTGCCGAGGCCGCTGTGATTGGTATTCCTCATGATATTAAAGGTCAGGGAATTTACGTCTACGTAACCTTAGGCAAGGGGTTCAATGCCAGTGAAGAACTGCGTAAAGAATTAGTCCAATGGGTAAGAAAAGAAATTGGCCCCATCGCCACACCAGACTTACTTCAGTGGGCACCTGGATTACCTAAAACTCGATCGGGGAAAATTATGCGCCGCATTTTACGGAAAATTGCGACGGATGAACTCGACACTATTGGTGATATATCAACACTGGCTGATCCGGATGTCGTAGCAGACTTAATTGTTGCTCATAAAGAATTGCATCCAGCTTTAGCTTAATGTTGTATTACTAAAAAAAGATTCAACTCACCTCTAAACCACCCTGAAGATTTCATCTAGTCAGCAGAATCTTCAGGGTGTACATTGGTTGATAATCATTGATTGGAATACTTCATGCACCAAGCTGCTGACATTATTATTGCTGACGACCATCCGCTGTTTCGCACTGCGTTAAAAAGCACCCTGTTAACTCATATTCCTAATGCAACGATCACCGAAGTCGGCGATCTTGTGAGCTTGCAAACTTGCGTCGAAAATAATGATAAAGCCGATCTTATTCTTTTAGATTTGCACATGCCGGGAGCAGAAGGTTTTAGCTCCATTATTTTTATCAATGCTCACTACTCTCACATTCCTATTATTATCATTTCCGCTCACGAAGAAAGTGACATCATACGTCGAGCGATTGATCATGGTGCCAGTGGCTTTTTACCTAAAAGTTCTTCGGCTGAAGATATTTACCAAGCGATTGATGAAGTATTAAAAGGGGGTATCTGGATACCAGAGCATGTTAGTCCTCAACAAGGTATCGCTGACGACGAACTTAACGCAGCAGATGCTATTGCCTCGCTCACACCCAAGCAGTTTCGTGTCGGATCTATGGTCAGCCAAGGCCTATTAAATAAACAAATTGCCTTTGAATTACATGTTACCGAAGCAACGATAAAAGCCCACATGACGGAAATTTTCCGCAAACTCGGTGTGCATTCTCGCACTCAGGTGGTAATGACGTTTGGTAAGCTGGCTATTAATCCTGTCAATAATGTGATGGGTTTTAATTAGTTTTTAGCTTCTATTGTTTGCTTTACGCAACGCACGATTCATCGTTATTCGTAACGAATTAGCAATAATTGGTTTGGGTAAATACAGATAGCCTGCGGCTACAACTTCATCACGAACTTCATCACTATTATCAGCACTAATGATGACTGCCGCCAATGGCTGCTGCCAGTGGTACTGCAGAGCTTCTAAAATATCCAAACCCGTTTCATTATCGAGATGGAAATCCGCTAATACTAACTGAGGAGGATATTCTTCTCGCCATAAACTCATGGCTTGACCAAGATCACGAGCCGTCGTGACTTGGCAACCCCATTGTTCTAACAAGGACTGCATTCCGGCCAGAATGCTGGGTTCGTTATCCACGCATAACACTTTTACATGGGCTAAGTTGGGATCATTAAAGCGTTGTTTATGCTCTATCTTTTTCTTTTCACCTAAAGGCACGGTGACTCGAAAAACAGAACCTCCTCTTTTGTCAGAATCTGCAAGCCTAGAATCTAAAGAAATTTTATGCCCTAAAAGCTGAGAAATATTCTGTGCGATTGACAAGCCTAAACCTAAACCTTGCATACTGCTGCCGGGTAAACGTTCAAATTCTTCAAATATACGCAGTTGGTTTTCGGCTGAAATACCTGGTCCGGTATCCCAGACTTCTATTAACACGCCTCCGGTTACTCGGCGACACCCTAATAAAACTTTACCTGCTTGGGTATACCGTAAGGCATTGGATAAAAAGTTTTGCAATATGCGGCGTAATAAATGACGATCAGTAAACAGCCATAACTTGCAATCGACCCAATGGAAATCTAAATTTCTATCTTCAGCAATAATTCCAGCCTCTGCCGCCAACGATTTTAACAAGGTATGCAGTGAAAAATCTTCACGCTTTGGGGTTTCCTTTCCTGAGCGTAAGCGTGAAATATCACGGAGGGAGTTAATCAAATGTTCAGATTGTAATAACGCATCATCCAGTTGATCAACGGTTTGTTTTAACTTTGTATTTTCATTTCCTTTTGTCAGTTGCAACAACGAAGACGTAAATAAACGTGCGGCATTAATAGGTTGTAATAAATCATGACTCGCCGCGGCCATAAAGTGGCTTCTACTCGCATTCACCGTTTTAAGTTCAGATTCAACGCGGCTGCGTAATTCATTTTCACGTAATAAAGAATGATTAACTTGCTGCAGCTCGGCGGTTCTATTGCGGACTCTTTTTTCCAGTTGCTGTTTGCTTATTTCAAGCTCAGTTAAAATGTTGTCATAATCACTCACATCGGTATAGGTGGTTACATAACCGCCGTTGTCTAATGGAGTACCTCGTATTTCAATCACGGTATTATTCGGCAATCGACGTTCTAAACGATAGGTATGTCCCGTTGCTAATTGCTGCATGCGTTTTGCGACGATAGCATCGACAGAATCATTTTCGTTGCCTAAATAACCGCGCACGGCATTGTAATAATATACTTTAGATATATCGCAGCCGATGTAGAGCAAACGTTTTGGGTAATTAAACATTTGTTGATATTGCTGATTCCATACCACCAGTTTTAAATCTTTGTCTACCACGCTAACCCCTTGAGGAATGGTATCGAGAGTCGTCTGCAGTAATGTTTGGCTGAATTGAATTTGGCGCGAACTGCCACTGACTAAAGAAACAAAATCTTGCAGAAATAACGGCTGTTTTCCAATTAATAACTGAATCGCCTTGCGCGCGGATACGGCACCAATAATCGCTGCTAAACCAGTTTCAATCGCAGTCACTACAAATCGTGGTGCCTGGTCATTAGGTAATAAACGATGGCCTAATTGCTGTTCAAACTCATGCCACATATTGAGACTGCGAGTATCGCCAAACATAGGCTGAGCAAGAGCTTGCAGTTGGCGAACTTCAATGCCTGACGGACTAGGATCAAAAGGCGTATCATGTTCATACTGAGAATCATTAGATTGAATAAAGGCATTGGCTTGGCGTACATCTAAACTCGTTAAGGCGGACAGTTTTGACATGCTCACAAAGACTAAAACATTGACCGACAAGCTCCAAAATACCCCATGGCTAAGAATGTCCCAATGGCCACTATAAAAAAGGTCGTAAGGTTTTAACCAAGCCAGTTGAAATAAACCTTGGTTCATTAATGCAGATTCTGCAGGCAATAACAGAGGCAATAATAGGCAGTAAAACCACATAAACATGCCTGCAATTAGGCCCACCATTACGCCTTTACCATGTGCCTTGGGCCAGTATAGAGCAGCTAAAATAGCGGGTAATAATTGCGCGCAGGCCGCAAAAGAAATTAAACCAATGCCGGCTAAATTTTCAATATTAAGCATGATTCGTTCTAACCACCAAGCCATGACTAAAATAGTCACAATAGATATGCGACGAATCATACGCAACGAATCTGCAAGGTCAGATGAACGTTCTTTTTGGTATGAGCTGAAGCGAAGCCACAGCGGAACAATCAGTTCATTAGAAATCATTATCGATAAAGCCACGGTCGCGACCACCACCATACCCGTCGCCGCAGACAGAGCACCGATAAACGCAAAACCTAAAATTACAGGTTGGCCATTCCAACTCGGTAACATCAGCACATAACTATCTGACAGCACACCCATATCGGAAAGAAATACCGATCCAGCCTGCGCGAGTGGAATGACGAACAGCGCGAACAAGGCCAAATACAATGGCAGTAACCAACGGGTATAGCGTAAATCACTTTCATCTTGATACTCTACTGCCATCACATGAAATTGGCGGGGTAAGCAGACAATTGCTGTGGCCGCTAACAGCATTTCAGTTAAGAATCGTGGAGAGAGTATTTGTTGTACATTAAACTGCGGTAAACCCACGTTGAGTGGAATACTTGCGTCACGTAATAAACCCCAAGCGAATAGGGCGACAAAAATAAAAGCCACCAGTTTAATGATCGACTCTGTCGCAATCACGGTCATTAAACCGCGTAATTTATTCGGGCCATCAATGACCCGAGTGCCAAACATAATCGCAAACCAAGCCATTATCATGGCCGTCACCAGACTTGAACTCACGTCGTTACTTAAGACACTGTCATTACCCCAATCTGTAGTGCTCCAAACAATATCGACCGCGCGCAGTTGTAAGGCGATGTAAGGTAAGGTGCCAATGACTAATACCAATGTAACGGCGGCGGCTAAAGGCTGATACTTGCCATAACGAGAGCCAATAAAATCAGCAATCGAGGTGACTTTATTACGGCCACTGACAGTGATGAGGCGGTGAAGAAAAGACCATCCAAAGACAAATAATAGAATAGGCCCAAGATAAATGGGGAGAAAATGCCAACCGCTATTAGCCGCCTGACCTACTGCACCTAAAAAAGTCCAGGAGCTGCAATAAACCCCAATTGACAAGGTATAAACCAACGGCCGCCACCACGGCTTATTGATCTTATGGCCATAGCGTTCGGTTAACCACGCAATGGCAAAGAGCAAAGCGCCATACAAGGTGACTATTAATAATAAACTTTCGCTATCCATATTGACCTAGTCGTTGTTTTTAGCGCCTACATTACCGTTATTCTATCGAGCTGAAAAGCCTGCTGTCGCAGTGAGTTGATGACCGCACATATTCATCACCCGTAAATAATAATGAATGAGTCGTGTAATCCGTCGAGCTAATAATGAATCAGTATACCAAGTTAGATAGATGTGATGGGTGTTCTAAAATATCAACTAAAAGTGGCAGTGCTTGGTCTAGTTCTGATCTAGATATGGAACCTCCGAGACACAAGCGAATGGCATTAGGGGGAGCATTATCAGTACAAAAAGCCGCACTGGATACGGCACTTAGTTTTTGTATGCGTAAATGAGCAGCCAATAACGAGGGATTTAGGTCTATTTTTTTGGGTAGGTTCAGCCATACATGAAAACCTTCTGGGTCTGAGCTATAAAAAAATTGACTCAGGTGACGCTTGACCAGCAATTGTCGCTCTATCGATTCTTTACGAATAGCGGTTACCATTTCTTCAATAGTACCGTCTTCGATCCAGAGCGTGGACATCGCAGTGGTGATTGGGCTCGCCATCACTGTTAACGATCTCAATGCTCCCGAGGTACGTTGTGTCAGTATCTTACTGGGCGCATATAAATAAGCGGTGCGCATTCCTGCGCCAAAATATTTGGATAGTCCGGTTAAGTAATAGGTGATTTCAGGGGCAAAGGTGGCGATCGGTGGTATTGGTTTTGAGGGAAGTAAAGCATAGGCGTCATCCTCGATAATTGGAATATTGTATCGCAGTGCCAAATCGGCGATGGACTGGCGGCGAGTCAAGCTGATGGTATGAGTTGATGGATTTTGAAGGGTGGGATTAAGATAAATTGCTGCGATAATACCGCTTCTGCAGCGTGCATCTAACGATTGAATGATGGGGCCATTGGAATCACTATCGATTGCAATTAGCCTAATTCCTAGTTGTGTCGCAATAGCTTTGAGCCCAGGGTACACAAGATTTTGTACACACAAAGTCCCTCCTTGTTGGACGAGTGAAGACAATAAAGCTACCAAAATACTATGAATACCAGGGCAGACAAGTATTCGATCGACATCTGCTAAACCCAGCAACGGGTACAATAATTGTTGTGCAGCTTCTTTATCAAGCATACTTCCGCCGAAGTCTTGATAACGCATGACCGAGTAAATGTCTCGGTTGCTCATAGCCATTTCGAATCCTTGTAAGATTTTTTGGGTCAGCAAAGGCATCTGTGGTTCTGGTGGCAGGTTCATAGTCATCTCATAATCACTACCTCCCCGCAACGGCATGGATTTAGCTTTACCTTTGATGAATGTTCCTATACCAGGACGAGAGACGATTAAGCCTCTATTTCTAGCCTCGTTATAGGCACGTGCCACGGTGGTATAATTTAAACCCAAAATGATAGCCATCTCCCGCAACGTAGGTAATTTGTCGCGCCCTTTCAAACTTCCTAAGTCGATATCTTCTGCAATCAAATCTGCAATTAATAAGTATGCAGGATGCTTTTCGGCGTCTTGGAGTGCTTTTATCCAGTGTCTATAGGGTGAGAATTCCATAGAGAAGCTCGTATTGAAGAGAATTGTTGTACTTTTCTATTGCACAAATTGATCCACTTTTGAAGGGGTTGATTGGAGGTTAATGATGGTATTGATCGTATCTAAGTAGGCTTATTATCGCACCGATAATAAGCATAAAAATTGTACAGTGCCCATCTATACGCCAGCGTCACTGAGCGATACGTAAGGCCTTTTAAGCTCTAAAAAATATTTTCTCGTCTAAAGTCTTTGACCTGCAAAGTTGATTGTATATTGATCGCATTCTCCTAAAAAAAAGTTGGTATGTGCGTTGCAAATATGACTATTGAACCCAAGTGATTTGAGTTCCTATCAAGCATGTAATTCATCTAAAGGAGAAGACTATGCCAGTCATAGATACACCATTAAATAAAGACGGCGATTTTTTTGTCGACTATGAAGAAAAAGTATTTGAAGACGTACAAGCCATTGAAGGTGAAAAAGCGTTAGTGACTTTTCACACCGTTGCTTTTGAAGGGTCCATTGGCTTCGTAAATATGTTGCAAGCAACACGCTTGCAACGCAAGGGCTATGAAACATCCATTCTGTTATACGGACCTGGCGTTAATTTAGGTATACAACGCGGCTTTCCAACACTGGGTGATGAGGCGTTTCCTGGCCATCAGAATTATACCAATCAGTTGAAAAAATTCATGACTGAAGGCGGCAAAATATACGCTTGTAGATTCGCTCTTCAAGGTTTGTACGGCCATGGTGAGGCTAATTTAATAGAAGGCATTCAGCCCATAAGTCCACTCGACGTATTGGATTTAAAGCTGCTGCACATGAGAGATAATTCAGTTGTTATCGATACTTGGACTATGTAGGAGGCGGTATGATTGCTAATCGATTCTCAAATCGGATCGTGCGGGCCGCTGCCGCTCAGCTCTCTCCTAGTTTGGAGAAGGCTGAGTTGACTCTCGCTAAAGTATTAGATGCCATTAGCGAGGCAGCAGGCAAAGGTGTTGAGATTATTGTTTTTCCAGAAACCTTCGTCCCCTACTATCCTTATTTTTCTTTTGTACAGGCACCTGTTCAGGCTGGTAAAGAGCATATGCGTTTGTATGAGGAAGCAGTTTTAGTTCCAGGTCCGATTACTGCTGCGGTAGCGGCTCAGGCTAAATTAAAAAATATTGTGGTGGTGCTGGGGGTTACTGAGAGGGATTTCGGTTCACTCTATAATACTCAAATAATATTTGATAATGATGGTGAGCAAGTACTTAAGCGTCGAAAGCTAACTCCGACTTATCACGAAAGGATGATCTGGGGGCAGGGCGATGCCTCTGGTTTAAAAGTTGTTGATACTGGTGTCGGCAGGGTGGGGGCTTTGGCTTGCTGGGAACATTATAACCCATTGGCGCGTTATGCCTTGATGACACAGCACGAAGAAATTCATTGTTCACAATTCCCAGGGTCATTGGTAGGCCCAATTTTCGCCGATCAGATAGAAGTTACTATTCGTCATCATGCGCTTGAAGCGGGTTGTTTTGTTATCAACTCTACGGGCTGGTTGACCGATGCTCAAATCGAATCGATCACTGATGATGAGGATTTGCAAAAAGGTCTGCGTGATGGATGTATGACGACAATTATCTCGCCTGAAGGCAAGCATCTCTGTGAGCCTCTTCGCGAAGGAGAAGGTTTGGTGATTGCCGATTTGGATATGAGCCTGATTACTAAACGTAAAAGAATGATGGACTCAGTCGGGCATTATGCACGTCCTGAGCTTCTTAGTCTTGCCATTAACGATCAGGAAGTACGTTATTCCCAGTCCATCTACAGTGAAACCGAAAGCGGACAGAACGCTACAAACTCGTTATCGAAAGGGGTAGACAATGACTCTTCCAACGATGTCTAAACAGCAATTAATTACTGAAGTCCAAAACCGTGGAGTGCGCTTGCTTAGTCAGCAGCAAGAGCATGTAAGTCGACGCGGGGGAGCTGGACCCTCTGATCATCAAACTCTGGTGATCGATGGTTCGCCGATTATGGTGCCAGTTCATACTCATTCTGCTTTAGCTTCTCCTTTCACTATGAGTGAAAAAAAGAAGGGCGGAAGCCAACTGCTCAATGATGGTATTCCAATTGCGGATATAACGTTTGCTCAACTGCCGAAGTTTTATTCTTTGGAGACCGCCGAGGGAATACCTTATTCGAAGATCGCAACGCTGCACAGTACTGATGTGCTTGCGACAACGGTTCTTCAGACCTGCATTCGTTATGAGAGCCGCCGCAAAACCTGTAAATTCTGCTCGATTGGACAGTCACTTGCTGCTGGCAGGACTATTGAACGTAAGTATCCTGAGCAACTTGCTGAAGTCGCGAAGGCGGCGGTTGAATTGGATGGCGTCAAGCATATGGTGATGACCACAGGCACGCCTCCTACGTCAGATCGGGGCGCTAGTATCCTCTGCGATAGTGTAAAGGCAGTAAAAGCTGCGATTGATATACCCATTCAAGTGCAATGCGAACCACCCGATGACTTTCTTTGGTTTCAAACGCTGAAAGATGCCGGTGCAGACGCTCTCGGCATGCATCTTGAAGTCGTCACACCAGAGCTGCGTCGGCAAATTATGCCAGGAAAAGCGGAGGTTCCCATCGACTACTACATGGCCGCATTTGAAGCAGCGGTGCCGGTATTTGGTTGGGGTCAAGTTAGCACATATATTCTTGCTGGCATGGGTGACACCGCTGAAGCAATTTTAGAGATTTGTGAGCGATTACTTGCGATTGGCGTTTACCCTTTCGTCGTGCCGTTTGTACCTATTAGTGGGACTCCAATGGAAGATCATCCTTCACCTGATACTGAGTTCATGACGTCTATTCTTGAGCCACTTGGCCAGCAAATCAGCAAAGCCAATATGCGATCCGAAGATATTAAGGCCGGGTGTGGGCGCTGCGGAGCCTGTTCGACTTTGAGATTATTTGAATAATCATTAGCCATATAATTACTGACAGGAGAGCCTGAGAATGTACCCAGCCGCCACAGAGTATTATTCCGATTTCACTGTTAAATGGGCCACCTTGGAATGGGAAAAAAAGCAGGCCTACGACCTTAGGCAACGAGTATTTTGTCACGAGCAAGATATTTTTTCAGACACTGATCTAGACGAAATAGACGCTCATGCACAAGTGCTAGTCGCTATTGCTAATCACGGTGGCTGGCATGAGCGTGTCGTTGGTACTGTTCGCATTCACGAGGAAGAAATCAACTTATGGGTAGGCTCTCGTCTGGCGGTTGAATATGAATTTCGCCATCAAGTCGGATTGGGTTCTGAATTGATTCATTTAGCTGTTTCCAGTGCTCATGCTATGGGTTGTAAGTTGTTTCTTGCACAAGTTCAAAAACAGAATGAAAAGCTGTTTCACAGGCTTAATTGGGAAAGTTGTCATGAGTTGATGGTGCGAAAAAAGCCGCATGTAATGATGAAAGCTGATCTAAATGCCTATCCCCCATGTTATCAGCCTAACAGTGGTTTCGTATTGAAAAATTTACGGCAGCAAAGCGTGTTGGAGTTACCGTCACCGCTACTTCACATTTATGACCAAAGAGTTAGCAAAACGCTTATGCACTCAAGGAATTCGACCCATGCTACTTTCTAAATTATTGAATGAGCTTAAATACTATTCAGGTATTACTCAGAAGGCTGATATTCAACCGGTAGCTGAAATTCTTGCCCAAGGTTTTAGGTGTGATTCTCATCCAAATGGCGATGATACCGCAGTCATTGAAACGAACAACGGTTTTGATTTGCTTGCGACTGAAGGTTTTCTGACACAGTTTGTGGAGCATGACCCTTGGTTTGCTGGCTGGTGTGGTTTGATGGTCAATATCAGTGACATTGCTTCGATGGGTGGTCGGCCTACGGCTGTGGTGAATGCTTTATGGGGCTCAGGCGATCAGCGGTGTCTGCAGATTATCCAAGGTCTAGTGGATGCGTCAAATGTGTACAAGGTGCCAATAGTAGGTGGGCATACTAACTTGCAAAGTACAGACAATCAGTTGTCGGTATCGATCCTCGGTAGAGCCAAAAAAATACTGAGCAGTTTTGCTGCAGAACCAGGTCATGATCTAGTTGTGGTCATTGATTTAAGGGGCGAATATCGGCCACCTTTTCTGAATTGGAATGCCAGCACAACATCTCCACCACAGCGACTTCGAGAAGATCTTGAATTGCTGCCTTACGTTGCAGAAAATAATTTAGCGAAAGCTGCAAAGGATATTAGCCAGGCAGGAATATTAGGCACGGCACTTATGCTTTTGGAATCTTCAGAGGTAGGCGCAGACATCGCCTTAGAACGGATACCTAAACCCCACAATGTTAGCTGGCACGATTGGCTGCGATCATTTCCCAGTTTTGGTTATCTATTCACCTGTCCACAACAAGAGACTCAACAGCTGATTCGTACTTTTGAAAACCGTGATATTTCAGCGTCACATATAGGCTCAATTAAACACAAACGCAGTTTGGACGTTAGTTATTACGAACAGCAGGCGACCTTTTGGGATCTTAATACTCAAGCGTTAACAGGCATGTTGGCCACCAATAATAGCATTACCAAAACAATGAAAAGCAAAGCTACCATAAGCTAATAGGAGAAATATCATGCCTGAACGGCACTTTGACATTCAATGGCCCAATGGCGAACAGCAATCGTATTATTCGCCATCGAGCACCATCAGTAATTACTTGATTGCTGGCCAAACATACCCGCTTAAGAAATTCATTCATCAGGCAGAAATAGGACTTAATGAAGCGAGCGAACGAGTGCGCGCCAAATACGGATACGCTTGCTCCAGCGCCATGGATCAACTCTATCAGCTCAAAAAAACTGCGGCCCAATTTGATCAGGTATTAGATGCTTTGGTGGTCGTTAAACGTATTTATTAATTGCTAGCGTACGCAAATTAATTAATGGAAAAATATATGAAAGATACGAAAAATAACCTGTCCAGTGATCACTACTCAGTTGTTATTGTCGGCGGTGGACAGGCCGGATTATCGATGAGCTATTATTTGCAAAAAGCAGATATTCATCACCTAGTTATTGAACAAAATACGTTAGTCAGTGCATGGAAAGACAAGCGTTGGGATTCTTTTACGTTAGTCACACCGAACTGGCAATGCGATTTGCCAGGTCATCCGTACGATGGTGACGACCCGCATGGGTTCATGAATAAACAACAAATCAACGCTTACCTTGATAGATTCATCGCCAAAGTGAAGCCACCTGCGCTTGAAAATACTCGGGTAATCAATGTGAGTGAGCTACCCTCTAAGTTATTCCAGATCGAGTCCACTAACGGGACATTTACTGCAGATCAGGTGGTAGTTTCGGTAGGAGGATATCATGACCCGATTATACCTGAGATGGCGAGTAGAATACCTAATTGCATTAATCAGCTGCATTCTGAGGAATATAAAAATAGTCATCAATTTCCTGAAGGAGCCGTATTGGTAGTAGGTTCTGGCCAATCTGGAGCTCAAATTGCTGAAGATATTCACTTGGAAGGCAGAAAGGTTTATCTGGCTACTGGTGATGCTCCGAGATGTGCCCGATTTTATCGCGGCAGAGATGTCGTCGACTGGTTAGCGGATATGAAGTACTACGAAATACCTGTGCAAGATCACCCATTACGAGAAGGCGTTCGTGACAATACTAACCACTATTTAACAGGACGTGACGGTGGTCGAGATATCGACTTGCGTAAGTTTGCGCAGGAAGGGATGGCATTATTCGGTCATTTGACTGGCTATGACGGAGAGCACATAACTTTTGCTCCTAACTTAGGCGATAACCTCGATAAGGCCGATAAAGTGTATAGCAATATCAATGCGCGTATCGATGCCTACATTACTGAAAATAATATGGATGCACCGACTGAATTACCTTATTTGGCAAGCTGGAAGCCAGTAGTTGAACGCGAACACCTTAATCTAAAAGAGTCAGGCATCACTAGCATTGTTTGGTGTATCGGTTTTCGATCTAACTTCAGTTTTATAGACTTCCCAATATTTAATGGTCGAAACTACCCTAGCCATGAGCGAGGGATTACACCTCATCAAGGGTTGCATTTTCTAGGGTTACCTTGGTTGCATACATGGGGGTCAGGTCGGTTTTCGGGTATATCGAGAGATGCTGAGCATTTGTGCAAACATATAACTGAATGCTATTCAGCTCAATCATAAAAACGTTACATTGCTCGAAAGAGTCATGGAAAGGGTCTTTTTCAAGCAATATAGTCAACAATTAAAATAGAAGATTCGTTCAGTTTTAAGCCGATGGACTGTAAGAGCTCGCGACTAGTTCTGTCTCGATAAGGTCTTGAGGTGACCTCTCGGGTAGGGTTGATGTTCGCAACTGCGAGCATCTGATAAAGATGAGGGCGACTTGACCAATTGAGTCCCATATAGCTTTCGTCGATGTGCCAGTTCTGATTACCATAATCGTAGTTGGGAGATAGCTGTTCGCCATTCTTTCCGCATACGTAAAAACGGACAACATTCTCAGCGATGGTGGGGAGTAACTGTAAATCGAAACGGTTATTCTCGCCCCAAGCCTGCTTGATCAAATGAGCTTTTCCTCGGGTACCCGCATAGCGCTGACAATGAAGTTGCTCCTCAAGGATTTTGCCTTTTAAAAAATGACTTCTGAGTACGCTAACTTGATTGCGCGTCTCTACAGGCTCGACAAAGTGTTCTACTGCAGGATGAAAAAGAAAGCCTTGAATAAGCGTTGCACCGCAATCGATAGCGAAATTAAACTCCTTTTCAGTTTCGACACCTTCACACAGAATCTCACACCCTATGCGTTCAGCCATGAATGCGACTGCACGTAAGGCATCGTCTGCAATGCCACCTTCAATTGCTGATTTAAAGAAGCGCATATCTAGCTTTATTATATCCGGTTCCAAGGCTATTAAGCGGCCTATCTCTGAAAATCCTGCACCAAAATCATCAATTGCAATGCGCATTCCTTCGGCTCGATATAAGCTTACAAGCCTTTGTAGCTGGGTTACGTCTCCGTGTTTTTCAGTAATTTCTATGATTATCCGCCTAGGATCAACTCCCGACTCCTTTATCATCTCTATGGTTGGAACATCTTGCTGGGCGTCTAGTAAATCAATCCATTCGGGAGAAATATTTAACGTTATGAATGTGTCGCTGGGCATTGCCGCAATGGCTTCAATAGCTAGCTGCCGCACCGTTCTATCTATGTCTAAAAGAAAATCCTTCTGCACGTTAGCATCACTAAACATAGGTCCGCAGCTAATGACTTCGCCACTTTTCTCGTCTCTTGTGCGCGCCAAAGCCTCATAACCGACTATTTTTCCACTTGGAATATCGACGATGGGCTGAAAATAAGGAAAAAACTTACTCATTTTTTAATGCCTATGGAATAAAAACTCATATCTTGGTGGGCTACCCTGGTAAGTCTTTTATTAATCGTTGACTGGTTTTAGCCAGTGCTCCACAGGCGTTATCGACGGCATTAGTATTGGTCACGCAAGACTCCGAACGATTTTGTATCATGACAATATCTTTGGCCATTTCCTCTGCGGCTTGACTCTGCTCTGCAGAAGCCTGAGCAGACTCAGTATTTAATTGAGATAACTGATTAATTACGCTTGAAACGTCATCTACTTGTTCTTTTGTGTTGAAAAATGATGTTGCAATAGTTCTCACTTCATTAGCCCCATTATCGACTAGCATCAATAAATCTTCTGATGAACTTTCTAACTTATTGATCATAGAATCAATTTCTACGGTAGCTTCCTGAGTTTTGACCGATAATGTTCTTACTTCATCAGCGACCACCGCAAAGCCCCGTCCTGCTTCTCCAGCTCTGGCAGCCTCAATAGCTGCATTGAGCGCAAGCAAGTTAGTCTGTTGGGATATACTGGTGATTACATCGAGTACATTTTTAACGTCTCTTGCTGTTTGTCGTAGGGTATTACCTGCGGTACTGGACTGAAACATATCGTCGCCTAGCGTATCTAACTTTGTCGCAAGTCCTCCAAAGGTAAGGTTAATTTTGGTCATGCTGGATTGAATGTTTTGAGACAAATTGTCGGCTTCATCCGTTCTAATAGAAGACTCTTTGGCAATTTGTGCCATTTCAGTAATGCCAGTGGCACAGCGAATCAGTTCATTATGCTGCATGTCTAACTCAGACTTAGAAGAAGATGACAGCATCTCTATCTGCATAACTTTTTCTTTGACGTCCCCACCTGAGACGGTTACTTGATCTATTAAGCTGACTAATTGGTTAACTGTAGTGTCGATCGAGTCACCGATTTGTCCAAATTCATCACTTCCTGAGAAGCCAATTCGCTGTTTCAGATTGCCTCCTGCTATTAGTTTCATGACCGTAATAATATGGACAATTAAGGGTAAAATATGGAGCTTGATAGAATGGGAGATGAATAAAATTATAAGCACTCCTAGTCCCATCGAGATAGAAAAGGCTTTAGCCGACATCAGCATACTTTCAGCCAATGCTTCGTTGCTTAACGACTGTTCCAGCAGGTAGTAATGGTAGCTGGCGAACACGGCCAATAAAACGCTTAAAATACTGGGGATCATCAACTTGGTGTTAAGGTTAATATTCATCAGTAGTCGATCTCTGAATCCTATTTTTATATCTGCCATATTGCGTCTCGTAACATAATTCAATTAATGGACCAAATCGTTAGCATTTTCTGGACCAATCTTTTCGTGCAGTTTAATCATTAATTTACGAATAGGTATTTATTTATGTATCCGTTGTGTAATGCTTCGGTAATGTATGCTTCAGCAGTGCTTAAATTGAGTCGTTATAACGAAATAAGTGTTTGGTTTTTTGCTATTCGATGACTATCTGGACAAAGCGATTAGTGTTCACACAGATCAAATAAGTTGGATTAATTTCAAATAGTCTCGATCCTTAGTCTAATGGGCACGATTGAGGTACGCTTCTAATGAGTTTTCTAATGCTAAGTCTTTTAATGGTGCAAAAAGGCATTTCGGCGATGTGACCAATTAAGTCTGTTCATACAGACTAATATAGAAAAGAATAATGAATTTTTAGAGACATGGGTAAGTATTATGGATTTTGATCTGACATAGATAGCATTGAGGGGAATGGTCCACCCTGCAGGAATCGAACCTGCGGCCTGCGCCTTCGGAGGGCGCCGCTCTATCCAACTGAGCTAAGGGTGGAACAAAATTTGAACCAGCATTTTTGACTGTTGCTTGCAGCAAGGTGGCAATGGTATGTGGTTATGCCTGCTGCGTCTAGTATACTGCTGAAAAACACGATAGGTGTTTGTTTTATTTAGGGTTATTGCTCTAGTATTACCTAGATATATCAACTTTCAGTGATAAATTGCCATAGAATGTATGGAAATATTTTTATCCCTTACGAAATGCCGTTATAATCTTCCCCAGAAATTCAAAATACACGGACTAACCGTGATAGCTGAGAGGACTTTCCTGTGAAAATGTTACAAGTAATGATGTTATTCGTAGCCACTCTAGTAATGGCGCAAGCCAATGCTGCTACTGATGCGATGACGGATGCGCAATTGGAAAAGCTCCATGACCGTATTAAGCAAATTGCTGAAGTCTGTGTCGAAGGTGATGCTTGTAGCGGTTCGGGTGGCGGTGCTGCTGTTGAAGTAGCCGCGGGCCCACGTTCTGGCGCTGATATTTATGCTTCCGCTTGTGCAGGTTGTCACGCAGTGGGTGTAGCGGGTGCGCCTAAGAACGGCGATGTAGTGGCATGGGATGAGCGCTTAGCAAAAGGCATGGACAAGACGTTGGCTAACGCGATTAACGGTATCAATGTGATGCCTGCTAGAGGTTTGTGCATGGATTGTACTGATGAAGAGTTAACATCGGCGATCAATTTCATGGCGGGTCGTAACTAAGACTCTTGTTGCTATAAAGGAGTACTTTTACGCTTTACGCGGCCTCGATGGGCGTGAAAAAAAAGAGCCTCAAGCTTTCGCTTTAGGCTCTTTTTTATGCCTGCTACTTAATATATTTATTGAGTGTCTACTCTGAGCTAAGCGAGATTAAAAATCGGCCATTAAATTCTTCAAGCTGGCCATAGTTTCTTGGCCACGGGCTTTTTGATCTTCAGCGGACACTTCTGTTCTTCCTTCCCACTCAACGTCATCGGCGGGCAGTTCGTCTAAAAAGCGGCTATGGGTAGTATCGAATATGTCACCATACTGTTTACGTTTGCCTGCGTAAGTGAGTGTTAAAGTACGCTGAGCACGGGTAATCCCCACGTACATTAAACGACGTTCTTCTTCTATTGTATCGGCTTCGATGCTGTTTCTGTGCGGCATCAATTCCTCTTCAAGTCCCACCATATACACATGGGGAAATTCTAGACCTTTCGATGCGTGCAGGGTCATTAACTGAACTTGATCTTCGTCGTCGTCATCGGCCTGGCGTTCTAACAGATCACGCAGAATTAGCTTGCTTACCGCATCTTCAATGGTGACGTCATCACCGATTTCATCCGCTTTCTCAATCATCTTGGAGATTGAGTCAACCAGATACCAAACGTTGCTCATCCGTCGTTCGGCCTGATGAGGAGTGCCGCTGGTGAGGTTTAAGTGCGCTTCATAATCGAGATCCTCAATCATCTCTTTCACCGCCGCCACGGCGTCATCGGCATAAGCCATGCGCGTAATATTACTTAACCAATGGCCAAAGCGTTTTAACTTGTCTAAAGCCTTAGGCGTTAAGAATTGCTCTAACCCTAGTTCGGTCGTTGCGGCCATCATAGAAATACCACGACGAGCGCTGTATTCGCTGAGTTTTTCAATCGTTCCTGGGCCAATCTCACGTCGCGGGGTGTTAATGATACGTAAAAACGCTGAGTCATCGGTGGGGTTAATCAGTAAGCGTAAATAGCCCATGATGTCTTTAATTTCGCTACGGCCAAAAAACGATTGGCCACCGCTGATTTTATAAGGCACTTGGTAGGCTTGCAGCTTCATTTCTAAAATACGCGCCTGATGATTACCACGATATAGCACGGCGAAGTCAGAATACTTACCGCCATAACGCATACGACGTTCAACGATGCCAGTGACCACTCGCTCGGCTTCAATTTCGTCGTTTTTACATTTTAAAATTTTAATCGGGTCGCCGTAGCCTTTTTCCGACCATAGTTTTTTGATGAGGTCGTGGGGGTTGTTGTCGATCACCTTGTTGGCCGCGTTAAGAATTAAGCCAGTAGAGCGATAGTTTTGCTCCAGCTTGACTAGTTTCAAATGCGGGTAATCAATTTTTAATAAACCCAAATTTTCTGGCCGTGCACCGCGCCAAGCGTAAATCGATTGGTCATCATCGCCTACCACCGTTAAACCGTTGCGATCACCGAGCAGCATTTTCACCAGTTCGTACTGGCTGGTATTGGTATCTTGATACTCATCCACTAGCAGGTAGCGAATTTTACTTTGCCAGCGCTTCAGAACTTCGGGGTTATTTTTAAACAGCATGGTCGGGACCCAAATGAGGTCGTCGAAATCCACCGCGTTATAAGCCCGTAATGTGCGCTGATAAACTGAGTAGCATTGCGCGATCATTATTTCTTGCGGGTTTTCCGCTTTGGCGATTGCCTGCTCAGGCTCTAGCATGTCGTTTTTGTGACTTGAAATGGCGCTTTGCACCATATCTAAGGCGTCATCATCTTGGTCATGCTCGCGCATCATGATGTCTTTTAAAATGTTTTTAGCATCGTCTTGGTCAATGATCGAAAACCCGCTTTTGTAGCCTGCGGCTTTACATTCCGAGCGGATAATATTCAAACCAAGGTTGTGGAACGTCGATACAGTGAGGCCTCGGCCTTTGCCACCTTGCAGTAGTTGGCTGACACGTTCTTTCATCTCACGTGAGGCTTTATTAGTAAAGGTTACGGCGGCGATGTGATGGGGCTTGATGCCGCAACTTTCGATCAGATAAGCGATTTTACGAGTGATTACACTGGTTTTACCCGAACCGGCACCGGCGAGCACTAATAATGGCCCGTCGATGTATTTAGCGGCTTCTTTTTGCCTTGGGTTTAGATGACTTAAGTCGACCACGAACATTCCTCTCTGATTCAGCCCGCTATTCTAACAACGATTACGAAATTTGATAGCGAGTAGTATCAAAGGGCATGCTCAACTTTTAACTTATCGCTTTCATATACGTTTTCCAGCTACCGTATTGTGTAATTTCTTTGGCACCTGCTAAGCCGAAAGGCTCACAAATAAAACCGCTAACAAGGGAGCCATTAGCGACTCGAACTTTGCCGATACCCAAAGGTGAAGGAATGCCATTTACAAAGCTACCAAATTGATCCGCAGGGATTGACCAAATCTCGACTTCGAGTGCTTGACCCTGATCTTCATCAAGAATTAAGCCCGGACGAAAAGGAGGGCCACCGGCTAAAGCATACATTCGGTAAACCGGCGCAGTTTGAGTCTTGGACTTAAGGAATGCACCTCTTTCTTTGAGTTGCCAGTTTAATGGCAAGCCTTCTAAGTGGGCACCACATACCAAAACATCAATGCGATCGGTCGCGTCAACAGCAGGAGCATTTGAAGCCGCTAGTGGTAATGCCGAAGCCCCCATTGGTAAGTTCGCTAAAGTATGAATACGATTAGCAATTGACAGCAAGGTACGATCACTAAAAGTTGGTCCCACTAAGGTGATACCAAAAGGTAAACCTTGGGCTGTCATTTGCGTGGGTACCGCAATGGACGCTAAATCTAGCAAGTTCATAAAGTTAGTATAATAGCCTAGCTGGCTATTGCGCAGAATAGGCTGGGCTAGCACTTCTTCAATCGTGAAACAGGTGCCTGCGGTGGGGGTTAATAAACAATCTACCGTTGCTAGTTGTTGATCGCAGATTATTTTCAAGGCTTTGAGGCGATATTCTGCGCTGAATAAATCGGTGGCTTTGGGTTCGTTGCCCTTTGATATAATGTCGCGTACCACTGGGAAAATGGCTTCTGGGTTGTCATCAATTAAAGGTTGAGTAGCGAGGTAACGCTCGGCTACCCAAGGCCCTTCGTATAATAATTTTGCTGCTTCGGCAAACGGAGCATAATCGATTTCAACAAACTCAAAACCTTCTTCCTCAAGCTGAGATAACGTTGTTTTATACGCCAAGGCGTAAGCAGCATCATTGAAAAAATTCAGCTGTGCGGCAGGAATAATACCGACTTTTAATGCGCCTGTGCGGACACCGTATTGACGTGATTGATTGAGGTAAGGATTGGCACGACTATAAGCATCGCTGCTATCAAAACCTTCGGCAATACTCAAAACACTGTTGGCATCATCGGTGCCGTTAGCAAAAATCGTTATGCAATCAAGGCTGCGACAGGCAGGCACTAAACCGCTGTTTGATAACAAACCACGTGAAGGCTTTAAGCCGATCAAATTATTAAAGCAAGCAGGTACTCGACCTGAACCCGCGGTATCTGTGCCTAAGCTAAAGCTGGCAAGACTCAACGCGACGGCGACAGAAGAACCTGAACTGGAACCGCCACTGATGTATTCAGGGTTAAAAGAATTTTTACAGGCTCCCCAGGGAGAGCGAGTGCCATTTAAGCCTGTCGCAAACTGATCAAGATTGGTTTTGCCAACAGGAATCGCCCCCGCATTAAGCAGCAGTTGTACAACATAAGCAGATTGGCTGGGCAGATAAGCAAACTCTTTACAGCCTGCGGTAGTGGTAATACCGGCAAGGTCGATATTGTCTTTGATCGCAAAGGGAATGCCCCACAGTGGGCAACTAGCAGGATCTTTATCAGCCAGTGCCGACAAGTAACCTGCTTGCTCGTCTTCACTTAATAGATGAATCCAAATGTTGTGTGCTTGATACTGATTGGCGTGTGCACGAATATCGGCCATCACCGTTTGCGGCATTAATCGACCTTCAGCATAAGCTGAACGCAAGGCTGCAATAGACAAGTTGTGAGTGCTATTTTTAGTGTCGGTATTAGTGCTACTGCTATGGGTATTAGATGTATTCATTAAACTTTCTCGGTTTCTTTAATAACGACCAAAGCCTGACCCGCATTTACGCGCAGCCCACTCTCAAGTAATACATGGGTAACAATGCCATTGCTGGTGGCGTAAACCGGAATCTCCATCTTCATCGATTCCAAAATCATTAAGCAATCACCTTCTTTAACCGGTTCGCCAACGGTTATTTCCGTCTGCCAGACACTGCCTGAAACGGGACTGTCGATGACCAAACTGTCTTCTGGCCAGCTGACTTCTGTTACCGAAACTTCTTGCTCTTCAACTTCGTAGTTGAACTGTCCATTAGCATGCCAGTTGGCTAACTCTTCTTTGAAGGCACCTTCGCGCAGTGTTTTGAAGGTTTTTATCTCGCGATCATTAGCGCTTAAGAATTGCTGATAGTGGGATAAACTGAATTCACTTTCTTCAATTTTTAATGGGTAACGGCCTTGCGGAAAGTTCTTACGAATATCCATCAGTTCATCATGCGAGACCGGATAAAAACGGATTTGATCAAAGAAACGCAATAACCAAGGTTGTTCAAATTCTTTTGTTTGACGATAGCGATTCCACATCTGCAAAGTACGGCCAACAAACTGATAGCCACCTGGGCCTTCCATGCCGTAAACACACATATAAGAACCACCAATGCCGACTGAATTCTCTGCAGTCCAAGTTCGAGCCGGATTGTATTTCGTCGTCACTAAGCGATGACGCGGATCAACGGGGGTAGCAACGGGAGCACCGAGATAAACATCACCTAAACCCATCACTAAGTAAGACGCATCAAAAACGACCTTCTTCACATCATCTATGCTGTCTAGACCATTAATACGACGAATGAATTCGAGATTACTAGGGCACCAAGGGGCATTCTTACGCACTGATTGGTCATATTTTTCAATCGCTAGCTGGCATGCTTCGTCATCCCAAGATAAAGGAATATGCACGATCCGCGACGGAACACTTAGGGCGTTAAGCTGAGTGATGAGAAAGTTTTCACCGGCTTTTAAATGTGCAATTAGCTGTTGATAAGAAATAACCTGGCTATCGTAATGCACTTGCAGCGAACGTATACCCGGGGTCAATTCACGCATACCTGGGAGAAGGTTTTTCTGTAGCCACTGCATCAAGGCATGGGCTCGAAAGCGCAGTTCAATATCAAGTACCTGATCGCCATATTCGACCAACAGGAAGTGATCGCCAGCCGCCCGATAAACCACATTAACGCCAAATTTAGCTTTATCTAGCTGATCTAAAACGGGGGTCGTTATTGGCTGTACTTGCCATTGAGGCACCTGTTCAGAGTTTTTATTGCCAAGGTGTTTGATGGCTTGAAGTTGTGCTTTTTCAAGAGCCACAGCATTTTCCAAACTTACTGGTACAAAGCGTATTTTATCCCCTGCGCGCAGTTGGCCAAGCTTCCATAAATCAGCTTGAATTACTGTTGCTGGGCACACAAATCCACCCAGTGAAGGGCCATCTGGGCCAAGAATAACGGGCATGTCGCCAGTAAAATCGACGGTACCAAAGGCATAAGCGTTATCGTGAATATTGGACGGATGTAAGCCTGCTTCGCCGCCATCTTTACGCGCCCATTCAGGCTTGGGACCGATAAGGCGAACACCGGTTCGACTTGAGTTGTAATGAACATGCCACTCATGCTGAAAAAAGGTTTCGATATCATCGCCAGTGAAAAAATCAGGCGCGCCATGAGGACCATAGATAACCTTTAGTTGCCATACATTTTCAATCTCTGGCTTTAAGCTTTCGGGCAGTGTATTAGCGTCGATAGAAATCGTACTGCTATCGAGTTTGAGTACATCCCCTGCCTGCAAAGCACGACCGTTGTGACCGCCGAATTGACCCAGCGTGAAAGTTGAACGCGATCCTAAGTAAGCAGGGCATTGAATACCACCACGAACACATAAGTAAGAACGTGTGCCTTGTTCTTTAGTGCGGCCTAATTTCAGTACTTGCCCGGCGGCAATATCAATCACTTGCCAGAGCGGAATTACTTGATCATCCAGTTTGGCATCAAGTTCTGCCCCCGTTAGAACGATTTGTGTGGCAGAGCTGAATTTAAGCGTTGGCCCTTGCATGGTGATTTCTAGGCCCGCCGCATCGTCAGTATTTTTGAGTAGGCTGTTGGCTAAACGAAAAGATTGATTATCAAACGGACCTGAAGGTGGAACGCCTACACTCCAATAGCCTGACCGCGCAGGATAGTCTTGCACAGTGGTTTGGGTGCCACCTTGAATAACATCGATACGGCAGGGTGAGAATACAACATCATTTAGGTAGCGTGTTGTCACTAGGCCATCGGCCAATACGCTGTCGCGGCTAAGGGCGCGTAAATAATCAAGGTTAGTTTCACTGCCGTATAGTTTCGTTGCTTCTAAGGTCGACGATAATTTTTTCAAAGCACTTTTACGGTCGCTGGCGTGGACAATAACTTTTGCTAACATAGGGTCAAAGAAGGGAGGTACATCAATACCACTTTCTATCCAATGATCGATGCGAATGCCCTCACCTTGTGGGAACTCGACTTCGGTTAATAGTCCTGCACAAGGTTGAAAATCACGATAAGGGTCTTCGGCATAAATACGTACTTGAATGGCATGACCATTGGGTTTTAGCTGAGCCTTTATTTCTGCAATATTTAATGGCTCTTTAGCGGCCAAGCGAATCATCCACTCAACCAGGTCGACACCATAAACTTCTTCGGTGATACCGTGTTCAACTTGCAGACGAGTGTTCACTTCTAAGAAATAAAATTGATCAGTATCGGCATCATAAATGAATTCAACGGTACCCGCATTGCGATAATTAATGCTACTGGTTAAGGCTTCGGCCGTTTGGTATAACTGCTGACGAACAGCATCAGTTAAGTGAGGAGCAGGACATTCTTCAACGACTTTTTGGTTACGGCGTTGGCTGGAGCAATCACGCTCGCCAATAGCCATAGTATTACCGTGGCCATCGCCAAAAATCTGTACTTCTATGTGTCTGGCGCGGGCTATAAATTTTTCAATAAAAACATTGTCGTCGGCAAAGTTGTTGGCGCCTAAGCGTTTTACTGTTTCAAAACACTCTTCTAGCTCGGTTTGGCTATGGCATAGTTGCATACCAATACCCCCACCCCCAGCGGTGCTTTTGAGCATGATTGGGTAGCCAATATTATTGGCTTCACGGATGGCCTCGTCTAAATCTTTTAATAAATCGGTCCCCGGAGATAATGGCACACCGGTACTTTCTGCCAACGCGCGGGCTTTATGTTTAAGACCAAAGACTTCCATTTGCTCAGGCGTCGGGCCAATAAAAGCGATGCCTTCTTGCTCACAGCGACGCACAAAATTGGCATTTTCACTTAAAAAACCATAACCCGGATGAATGGCTTGCGCGCCAGATGCTTTGGCAATGGCAATAATTTTTTCACTATCAAGATAAGTATCCGCGGCGGCGCCTTCCCCTAAACTAAAGGATTCATCGGCATGACGGACGTGTAAGCTGTCAACATCACTTTCTGCGTAAACGGCGACAGAGGCAATGGATAATTTATTCAGGGTGCGAATAATGCGTGCTGCAATGGCACCCCGGTTGGCGATTAATACTTTTGTAAACATGTGAACCTTTGTGCTGGGTCGTCCCAGAAAACATAAGACAGTGGCCGTCCACTGAAGGTGTTTTGTAAACCGTTAATACAGTCCTATGCCCAGACTAGATATTCAACAGGTGTCGGGTTGTAGCCATTACAGGGGTTGTTCAGTTGTGGGCAGTTAGAGATTAAAACTACGATATCCATCGTGGCTTTCATTTCGACGTATTTGCCTGGAGCTGAAATACCATCTTCAAACGTTAAGCCACCTTCAGATGTGACAGGAACATTCATAAAAAAGTTAATGTTGTGGCTTATATCGCGTTTGCTGATGCCATATTCAGGGTGTTCTGCAATAGCCAACATCCAGCTATCACGACAGGCATGCATGCAACGTTTTTCTAAATCGTAACGCACAGTATTACTTTCAGTGGCACAAGCACCCCCCAAGGTATCGTGGCGTCCACAAGTATCGGCCATGATTTCGAGCATGATGTTATTGTGATTAGAGCGTAATTCAGAGCCCGTAGTGAGATAGACATTACCTTGTTCGCGCAGGGTATCCATAGCGCTATAACGCTCACTGGGATCATGCTGATTAAAAAATAAGGTATCGGCCGCTTGGTTGCCTTCAATGTCTAAAATACGCAGTGTTTGTCCTGCCTTGACTGTGCCGATGTAGTAATCACCGGAATCTACAATGTCTCGGCTGGTGGCGTTAGCGGCAATTAATTTTGATTCTGTCAACATATCTTAAGCTCCCAATCCTAAGTGAAATAACGCATTATTTTGAAAGCCACGACCATTTTCTGGGCATGTGTTTTTGCACTGATCATCATCACCCACGTCAGCGGCTAAACCGAGTTCGATTTTTACTGAGCCTGTTGGATAGCTAGCGGATTGATCTAACGGATGGGGACAGGTGTGCAAGAGAATCAAGGTATCCATTTCAAAACGTAACGTTACTTGATTACCCGCTTGGCTATGATCTTTAGCCAGAGACAGGGCGCCGACTTCATCGACAGAAATTTTGCTAAACCAATTAACATTGGCGGCAAGATCAGCCGCACCTAAACCGTATTTTGCCAGTTCGACCAAGAAAGCATCGTGACCATTTTGATGCCAAGCATTGCGGTCAGTTTGGTAATCTCTCGTGCCCCATCGTTTGGCAATGTGAGAGGCGTGGGAATTACCAGCAATGGTTTCATGCCAGCCAAGATCGTCGTCAACAATGGACGCAAAAATGCGACCCATATCAGAATAAAGGCAGTGGCCTTGGGTAAGCTTAAAAGTATGTTGACCCTTCAGACTATCAGGGGCGTTATAGCGTTCCAATAAATTTTCAGGGTTATAAAATAACATGCCAACATTGGCTCCCCCCGTTAGGTCGGTCAAACGCATAACGGTACCGCGCCGTAATTTTAATGACCAGTGAGATCCAGAAGACAGCTCTGTTGTGTAATCGATGGAATGAACCTTATTGCTCATTGTGAACTCCATATTGTGTTTCGTTGTATTGCTATTAAGTACATTAGGCTTTTATCAGAGCTGCGGGCTCGATCTTGTTACTAATTTCTTGGTAAGTAGACTTGTCCATTTTTCCCACCGGTAGATCATAGGTAATACCCGCACCGAAGCGCTGTGGCGCATGCGGATCATGGCGAAGTTTGTCAAAAACCCATAATCGTGTGCCGAGGTAAAAACCTTCTTTTAAATCGTGGGTTACCATGAAAATGGTGAGTTTATACTCGCGCCATAACGCCAGCACTAGCTCGTGCATGTCTGCGCGGATACCCGGATCGAGAGCACCAAAAGGTTCATCTAATAACAAAATTCTGGGGCGTCCCAATAATGCTTGAGCAATGGCTAAGCGTTGTTTCATGCCACCCGAAAGTTCGTGAGGGTATTTGTTGAGCGCATGACTGAGACCGACTTGCTCTAACAATTTTATTGCATCCGATTTAGCGGCTTTGCGGGTCGCTCCAAAAAGATAACCGGTTAACCCTTTTGCCTGAAATCCTTTGGTTGCAATCACGTTTTCTAAAACAGTCATGTGTGGAAACACAGAATATTGCTGAAAAACAATGCCTCTATCGGGGCCTGGTTCGCTAGGAATAGGCTGGCCGTTGAGCAATATCTCCCCTTTGCTTGGCTGAACTGTGCCTAATAACATGTTGAGAAATGTACTCTTACCGCAACCTGACGCACCTACGAGTGTGACGAATTCACCCTCATTAACGTGCAAATTTAAGCGCTCTAAAATGACATTATCGTCGTACTGTTTCCAAACGTTATTCACTTCAATCATGGGTGCTGTTTTTGGAATTGGTATTGATGTCACCTGATTCATGATTTAACTCCTTGTTCATGCCAAGGGAATAATCGCGCGTTCAGTTTTGCCAAAGTAATATCGACCACAAATGCGAGCAATGTGATCCACGCTACATAGGGTAAAATGATGTCCATCGCCATGTAACGGCGTACTAAGAATATGCGATAACCTAAGCCATCGGTCGCGGCAACGGCTTCAGCGGCGATTAAAAATAACCAACCGGCACCTAATGACAGACGCACAGCGTCGATTAGCTTTGGCATCACTTGCGGCAGGATAATCCGAATCATTATTTGGGCGGTATTAGCTCCTAAAGTTTGTGCCTTAACGAGTTGTTCTGTGGGAATTTCTTGGGTGCGACGTTGTATGTCACGGGCAATAAAAGGGGTGATGCCAATGGCAATCAAAACGACTTTAGATAGTTCTCCTAAGCCAAATACGATAAATAAAATCGGTAATAGTGCTAGAGGTGGAATAAGTGATACCACGGTTAATAGAGGAGAAAGCCAAGCGGAAAAAAGCGGTAATGCACCCGTTATCATTCCCAGTACTAAACCAATACTGGCAGCGATAAGCACACCCATGCCAAGACGGCTTAAGCTACTGGCGGTATCTTGCCAGAATAGATATTCGCCACTGCGTTTACTCGGTTCAAGTGCCATGCGGTGTAAACCATCACCTATTTGACTAAAACTGGGCAGTAGTTTGTCATTGGGGTTTAAGTCTAAGCGAGCATCAGAACTTACCATGTACAAAATAATGAGTAGCGCGAAAGGCAGTAAACCCAGGCACAACTTCATGGTTTTGCTGGGTACCCAGTTAATTTGTTTTCTCATAATTCAACAACTTTGAAAAAGAATGGGCGTAGAGTGAATAAAATCTTATTCACTCTACGCAAAATAACTAGAGCGCGCCTTTGGCTGCCATGTCCATATAAGTTGGGTCGAAACGAAGTTTGATATTGTCTTGATTACCAAATGTTCCGGCGGGCATTTCAATACCAATAAAACCTGCATCCGGTGCGCCATTACCCAATAAGCCATGCTTGAAGGAAAACTTAGCCACACTCTCCATGGTTTTGACCAGTTCTTCACTGTTGGTTAATGCCAGAGCCGCTGCGGGTGTATAGAACATTTCTGTGCTTGCTAACTGAGCTTCATAACCCGCTAAGTCAGTACCTGAGGCTATTGCCATAGATTCTTTCGCTGCTATAGCCACTTTATCGGTACCGTTCATGTTAGCCATGATTTCATACCAAGCGCCGACTAAAGCTTTGCCTAGCTTAGGATTTTTCTTTAAGGTTTCAGTATTAATGACGAGCAGATCAATGATCTCACCAGGAATTTGTGACGAATCAAACACCTTGTAACTATTGGGCATTGAGATGATTTCATTCAGTAAAGGATTCCAAGTGGATACAGCCGTTACATCATCGGTGCCATAAACAGCTACCATATCAGCATCAGAAGTATTCATTACCGTTAGATCTTTTTCGGTTAAACCGACCGTTTCTAAACCACGCGCTAACAAATAATGGGATACGCTCAGTTCCACTAAATTAACCCGCTGACCTTTTATATCTGCGAGTGATTTTTTGTCTTTTAGTACAACACCATCGTTACCATTTGAAAAATCACCTACTATTAATGCGGTGCTATCAACTCCGCCAGCCGCAGGAATCGTTAACGCATCCATGTTGGTCATGGTGCAGGCATCAAAACCACCGGTAGAATATTGATTAATTGATTCTATATAATCATTGATTTGCACGACTTCAATTTCAATATCGTATTTATCAGCCCATTTTTTTACAATACCTTGTTCGGCACCGTAAGCCCATGGCATCCAACCGACGTAGATAGACCAACAAACTTTGAAACTTTCATTTGCTTGAGTGAATGATGATAAAGACATCGTTAGCAGTAAAACGGATAAGCGTTTCATGGAGAACCTCTCATTTGATTAAGCATATTTATTACACGGAGTACCCTTGGCCACAGCCAATAATTCTCCCGGGCTTTTATCCCGCCGTGTAACCTATGCCTTTCAATGAAAGGGGGAGGTCGAATGCTCTCGGACCAGTCACCAAACTTCATATTTGTCATTAATGGATGAAGTTGATCGGAACCCTAGCGCTCTATTTTTTAAATTGTATTGTCCATGTTGACAAGGGTACGGACAATTTAATAGAGCAAAAATAAGGCCAACTATTTCTGTTAAGCGATTACGCGATGCTTAGCGCCTTTATACTGTTTTTTATCTTTTTAATAAATTATCTTCGCACCATGATTGTGCAAGTTACTGGTCACTGCTCTATTAAGGGGTACATTTATTAGTTCGTTGAAAGTATTTATTAATGCTGACGATAACGTTCCAACTTGCGATAACTCAGCGCTTCCATAATATGACCGGTTTGAATAAGGTCACTTTTATCCAAGTCGGCAATGGTGCGAGAAATTTTTAAAACACGATGATAAGCGCGCGCACTCAAATCTAATTTCTCAATCGCCAAGCGTAATAAGTTTTCATCTTCATCGCTTAATCTACAGTGCACTTCAACTTGGGCATTGCTGAGTTGGCCGTTGCTGCATTGTTGGCGCTGAGTTTGCTTTTGCCATGCGCTTAATACTCTGGCTTGCACTACTGCGCTATCTTCTAGCGAACTCGAATGGGTTTTTTGCAGTTCTAAAATTGAGATTGGTGGTACTTCGACTTGCAGGTCTATGCGATCTAACAACGGTCCCGAAGTTTGCCCTTGATAGCGTTTTACTTGGTCTTCGGTGCAGGTGCATTTGGCTGAAGTATCACCGTAATATCCACATGGGCAAGGATTCATAGCCGCAATTAATTGAAATCGAGCAGGGTAAGTAACTTGCTGCGTCGCGCGGGCAATACAAATTTCGCCACTCTCCAAAGGCTCGCGTAAAACATCCAAGACTTTGCGACTGAATTCGGGCAGTTCATCTAAAAATAAAATACCGCCATGGGCTAACGATATTTCACCCGGTTTGGGTTTGCTACCACCCCCCACTAGGGATATGCCGGAGGCCGTATGGTGCGGGCTCCTAAAAGGTCTTTGTTTCCATTGTTTTAACCACACGGTTTGTTGCTGACTAATGGAGTGAATGGCTGCACTTTCTAGCGCTTCTTGTTCAGTCATCGGTGGCAAAATACCCGGCAGCCGACTCGCTAACATGGTCTTGCCGGTGCCAGGTGGGCCAATGAATAATAAGTTGTGCCTGCCCGCCGCGGTGATTTCTAAGGCTCGTTTGGCTTGTGCTTGGCCGCGCACTTCATTGAGATTAGCGTGTTCGGCCATGAGTTCAGGCAGCTCCACATTATCAACGTCTTCAAGACTCGATTGGCCGCACAGATAAGCACAGACTTCTAATAAACTGCTGGCACTTTTTTGTGCTGCACCTTGGCAGAGTGAGGCTTCTTCCGCATTACCTTTCGGTAAAATCAATATTTTTTTGTCGTGCTGGATTTGAATGGCAGCGCTTAAAACTCCGCGTATCGGTCTTAGCTCACCACTGAGGGCGAGTTCACCAATGAACTCATGCTGCTTTAGAAACGTATCGGGGATTTCTCCTGCGGCGGCAAGTATGCCAATAGCAATGGCGAGGTCGTAACGGCCCCCTTCTTTAGGAAGGTCAGCTGGGGCGAGATTAATGGTGATCTTTTTAGCGGGAAATTCAAAGTTGCTGTTAAGTATGGCACTGCGCACGCGGTCTTTACTTTCTTTTACCGCGGTCTCCGGCAAACCGACCATGTTCATCGCGGGAAGTCCGTTTGAAAGATGTACTTCAACAGTAACAAGCGGAGCTTGAATACCTACTTGCGCGCGGGTATGAACAATAGCTAATGACATGCATTCTTTCCATAGAATAGACTTTCATTAACTAGTTTAGATGCGTTACTAGCAATCGGCTGTTAGCCGATAGTAGTAACTTTGGCACTATTTAGTACTATTTTTGTACTATTTTGCTTTATCTTTCGGTTCTTGTTCTGACAATAATTGGTTTTGAAGTTCAGCCAGTTGCTGTTCTAAATCTCCCAAGCGCTGTTGAGTGCGATCGAGCAAATCTGCCTGTACATCAAATTCTTCGCGAGTCACTAAGTTGGCTTGTACCAACAGTTGTTGAAAATGCGCTTTAGCCATCATTTTCATTTCTTCGCTAAGCGCTTGGCCCGGCAAACCTTTTTCGCTCAAGCTTTGCATCAACTCGTCTGCAAGGCCTTTTAGTTGTGCTGGATTAAACATATTGGTAACCCTAATTTAAACATTTGCTAAATTATACCAGTAAATAACCACCATCAACATTAATGCAAGCACCTGTGGTATAGCTAGACGCATCAGATGCAAGATACAGTACCGTTCCGGCCATTTCTTCTGGCATGGCGGTACGCTTCATTGGGATATGTGTCATTGCTTGTTTAAGAATTGCATCGTTACCCGTTAAAGCGCTAGCAAACTTAGTATCAGTTAACCCAGGTAATAGTGCATTGACGCGAATATCTAACGGTGCACACTCTTTAGCGAAGGATTTTGTCATGGCGATTACGGCGGATTTACTAATCGAATAAATGCCTTGGAAATCCCCAGGTACAACACCGTTTATTGATGCTACGTTTATGATGTTACCACCACCACTTTTTTTCATTAAGTTGCCTGCGGTAACTGACATAAAGAAGTAGCCCCGAATATTCACATCAACGGTTTTTTGGAAGGCACTTAAGTCAGTATCGAGTATGTGACCAAAATAAGGATTGGCAGCCGCATTATTGACTAAAATATCGAGCTTGCCGAATTTGTCTTCGATCTGTTTAAAACAGTTTTCAATTTGATCCATTTCACCAATGTGACACGCCATTGCTTCAGCGCTGCCACCTGCAGCAATGATTTCATCGGCAATAACTTGGCAGCCGTCTATTTTACGGCTAGAAACAATGACATGAGCACCCGCACTGGCAAAAAGTTTAGCAATGCTTTCGCCAATACCTCGGCTTGCTCCTGTCACTAAGGCGACTTTATCTTTTAAACTGAATAAGTTCTCTACAGACATAATTTGCTCTCTTGTATTAGCGTTTTAAACGACAGGCACATTAGAAATTGTTTCAATAAAGCCAGTGTAGTGAAAAGTGTTTCATTCATTAAATGAATAATATGGATGGATTAGAATTCATCTTGTTTATTTTAGTAATGATTTTTAGCCGTAATTCATGGCGCACCAATATAGATCCTTTGAATATCTATGCATTATTAATGTGCGCTACGTTTTTAATAAAGAGTGAAATGTGACTTGAAAATAACCTGCTAAAGCTGATAATCATTAAAACGGCTCAAAAATTACTCATTTGGTCAGCTTTTTTGTAATTGGCAAGACCTTTGCTTTTATATCGGGGCGCTGTATTAATGAGCGCATCAAAGTGAAGCGTTAACAACGCTAATTAATG
This sequence comes from Oleispira sp., assembly GCA_047612075.1. Classification (GTDB taxonomy): domain Bacteria; phylum Pseudomonadota; class Gammaproteobacteria; order Pseudomonadales; family Oceanobacteraceae; genus Oleispira. The sequence continues at coordinate 377,601 of JBLGAF010000001.1, read as the reverse complement.
CATGTTCACATTGTTATACATTGATAAAAGGTAAGCATTTTTGCAACAGCAAGTACTTGATCCCACTTTACATTGGTTGGCTAATTATCAAGCCGAGTTAGTTTATCTTGATGATAAAACGCGTTTAGGAAAAACCAGCCACTTTGGTCCATTACGGGTGCAGCGCGCTTTTTATCCAGAAGGTAATGTCTGTGCCCATCTGTATTTATTACACCCACCGGGTGGTTTGGTGGCGGGGGATTATCTAACTATTGGCTTGCATCTTCAGCCCTATGCTCAAGCATTAATGACCACGCCATCGGCGGGTAAAATTTATAACAACATTACTGAGCGTAAGCAGTTTCAAAAAGTCTCGTTAAAAATTGAAGACAGTGCAATATTAGAATGGATGCCACAAGAAACCTTGGTATTCGATGGCGCAGAAGGTGAACTCATTACTACCGTCGAGCTGAGTGATAACGCGCAGTTTATGGGTTGGGATATTGTCTGCCTGGGTCGCCCTAGCAGTGAAGACTGGTTTGAGCGTGGCAGCATTCGACAAGTGATATCGATTAAGCGCAATGGCTTACCGATATTTATTGAGCGTAATACGATTTCTGCGGAAGGCGATATCATGCAAGATAAGGCAGGTTTGGCCAGTCAAGCCGTGTTTGGCAGTTTTATACTGACTAATAATACGGATAACATTCCTGAGTTAGATGAAGAGCAGCGTGAGACGTTAGAAAATTTAGCGGCGCTCACCTTTGATACGGGTCAGGCAAAAGGTTTGGTCGCAGTGACCCATAAACCCGGTTTAGTGATTGTGCGTTATTTGGGCCCTTGTGCTGATAACGCCAAGAAAGTGTTTATTAAGTATTGGCAGTGGATGCGACCTTTTGTGAATGGTCGCGAGGCATGCCCTCCCCGTATCTGGAATACTTAAAAATCAACTTTTTGAACGCGCTAGGGCGTACGTTTAATTAGAAATTAAAGCATTAAGTGAAGGTTTAAATTATGGAATTATCGCCAAGAGAAAAAGATAAGTTATTAATTTATATGGCTGGAGAGTTGGCAGAAAAACGTCGCGCGCGGGGGGTGAAATTAAACTACCCAGAATGCATCGCAATTATTTCATCTTTCATTGTGGAAGGCGCTCGTGATGGTCGTACGGTAGCTGATTTAATGAACGCAGGTCGTAATGTTATTTCTCGTGATGAAGTGATGGACGGTGTTGCATCTATGATTCACGACGTGCAAGTCGAAGCAACGTTTCCTGACGGTACTAAATTAGTGACTGTTCATTCTCCCATTGCTTAAACGGAAAGGAAAAGCATGATGATCCCAGGTGAAATTATTCCAGCGTCAGGCCCAGGCAGTGATATTGAATTAAATGTTGGCCAAAAAACTATTAGCGTAAAAGTTTCAAATTCAGGAGACCGTCCGATTCAGATTGGTTCGCATTATCATTTTTACGAAGCGAATCTTGCACTGAAATTTGAGCGCGAGCCGACCAAAGGTTTTCGCTTAAACATTGCTGCCGGAACCGCCGTGCGTTTTGAACCAGGCCAAGTACGTGAAGTAGAACTAGTTGAATATGCCGGAACAAAAACCATTTATGGTTTCCGCGGCGACATAATGGGTAAGCTCTGATGAGGAAAGTATAATGGCTAAAATAGATCGCAGAACTTACGTTGATATGTACGGCCCAACCGTGGGCGATAAAGTGCGTTTAGGTGATACCGAATTATTTATTTCACCGGAAAAAGATTTCACTGTTTATGGTGATGAGGTGAAATTCGGCGGTGGTAAAGTTATTCGTGATGGTATGGGACAGAGTCAATCGACCTCCGACAAAGTTCCGGACACCGTTATTACTAACGCACTTATATTAGATGCAAGCGGCATTATTAAAGCCGATGTGGCGTTAAACGATGGCCGTATTCAAGCCATTGGCAAAGCGGGCAATCCGGATACGCAAGCAGGTATCACCATCGAGATTGGTCCAGGCACTGAAATAATCGCGGGCGAAGGGCAAATTCTAACGGCGGGTGCGGTTGATGCACACATTCATTTTGTTTGTCCGCAGCAAGTTGAAGAAGCCTTAATGTCGGGAACTACGACTATGATCGGAGGGGGTACGGGACCTGCCACGGGCACTAAAGCGACCACCTGTACGCCTGGGCCTTGGCACTTGGGTAAAATGATGCAAGCGGTGGATGAGTTGCCAATGAACTTTGGTTTCTTAGGTAAAGGTAATACATCATTACCAGCCGCGTTAGAGGAGCAGTGTGTCGCAGGCGCTATGGGTTTAAAATTACACGAAGATTGGGGCACAACGCCAGCGTCGATTGATAACTGTTTAACCGTGGCAGAAAAGTACGATGTGCAAGTCGCGATTCATACCGATACATTAAACGAATCGGGTTTTGTTGAAGATACATTAGGCGCATTAAAAGGCCGCGTTATTCATACTTACCATACCGAAGGGGCAGGGGGTGGTCACGCACCCGATATTATTAAGGCCTGCGGTGAGTCGAACGTATTACCCTCATCAACCAATCCAACACGCCCTTATACGGTGAATACTATTGACGAACATTTAGACATGTTAATGGTCTGCCATCACCTTGATCCAAACATTCCAGAAGACGTTGCTTTTGCCGATTCTCGTATTCGTCGTGAAACGATTGCCGCCGAAGATATTCTGCATGACCTAGGCGCTTTCTCAATGATCGCTTCTGACTCTCAGGCCATGGGACGAGTCGGTGAAGTGATCACGCGTACTTGGCAAACTGCGCATAAAATGAAAGTGCAGCGTGGGCCATTACCGGAAGATGAAAATTCTGCCATCGAGGGCTGTGATAATTTCCGAGCCCGTCGTTATATAGCCAAGTACACCATTAATCCAGCGATTACTCATGGTATTTCTGAACATGTGGGATCGGTCGAAGTCGGTAAATATGCCGATTTAGTTTTATGGAAACCCATGTTCTTTGGTACTAAGCCTTCATTAATTATTAAAGGCGGAATGATTGCAGCAGCGCCAATGGGCGACCCAAATGCATCGATCCCAACGCCTCAGCCGGTGCACTATCGTTTGATGTTTGGCGCGATGGGTAAAGCCGTTTCGAAAACCAGTTTAACTTTCGTTTCAAAAGCTTCTCTAGAACAAAATACCTTAGCGCATTTAGGTTTGGATAAAGAATTGGTTGCAGTGAAAAATTGTCGTTCAATACGCAAGTGCGACATGGTGTTAAACGATTATCAACCGGTGGTTGAAGTTGATCCACAAACGTACGTGGTGAAAGCTGATGGGGTCGAACTTAAGTGCGAGCCTGCGGAAGTACTGCCAATGGCACAGCGTTTCTTTTTGTTTTAAATAATTGCGACATTATAAATAATTGAGAACATACCTTGATTAAAATTATAGAAAAAATTCTTACCCCAACGGGTGAGGAAAACATCAAAGACAGTATTTGTTTACCTTATGATCAGCGCAAGCGCGGTCGTTTTAAAACTCAAACGATTACGGGTTTAGAAGTCGGCATCATGATCGATCGTGGTGACGTTATGCGTGGTGATTCTTTAATGCGCTGCGAAGTGGGTGACGTTTATAAAATCATCGCGGCTAACGAAGTTGTAACCACCGCCACCACAGATGATGCGACATTATTTGCACGCGGTTGTTATCACTTAGGCAATCGTCATGTGTCTTTGCAAGTTGGTGATGGTTGGCTGCGTTATCAAAATGACTACGTGCTGGATGATATGTTGATACAGCTCGGTTTAAAAGTGATTCATGAACCTGCTCAGTTTGAACCTGAAAACGGCGCTTATGGCGACCACGGCGGCCACTCTCATGGCGATGATGATTATGTGCATCCTGATGTAGAGAGTGAAGTGAATGTTAATTCCCACTCCCATGATCACAGTCACGGCCATTCTCATAACAACTCTCATGAGCATTAGCATGGAAACCACTAGCTTATTGAATCTGCTGCACATCTCCAGTCCAGCGTTGCCGATTGGTACTTTCGCTTACTCCCAAGGTTTGGAATATACCTTGGAAGTAGGCTGGTGCAAAAATGCAGATGATGTTGAGCAGTGGATTAAAAGCGTCATGATTCATGGTTTAGGCGGTGTTGATTTACCAATCTTAAAAAGACTGCATCAAGCTTGGGGTACTTATTTTGATGAGCATGAAAAAGTTAATCAGCATGAAGAAACTAATAAAGAAAATAGCGAATTAGCATCTTTAAAATCAGAGTCTTTAAGCGCTCAGCCTTTACAAGAATGGAACGCAACATTACTCGCTTTTCGCGAAACCAAAGAACTGTACCTTGAAGATATTCAAGTGGGTGATGCGTTTAAACAATGGCATAAAAGCCAGTCTGTCGAACATCTCTTTAAATTAGAATTAGTCGATAAACCCACCGTTGCCTGTATGTATGCTTTAAACGGGGTGATTAAAGGTTTAACCGTTGAAGAATGTTTGATTGGCTTCGTTTGGTCATGGTTAGAAAACCAAATTACTTCTGCCAGCAAAGCTATGCCAATGGGGCAGACGGATGGGCAAAATATTATTCGCCACCTGATTCCAGAGATTGCTGCGGTCATCGAAAGTGCGATGCAAGTTGAAGATGATGATATTGGTTCAGGCTTAGTTGGCTTATCTATGTCATCGGCATTGCATGAAAACCAGTATTCACGATTGTTTCGATCGTGATCATAGTTAAGAAATCAATTCTGAAAAGTATAAAGGCATAAAAAATGACAACACAAGAAACATTACGCGTCGGCGTCGGCGGTCCCGTAGGATCGGGTAAAACAGCATTATTAACCACTTTGTGCAAGATAATGAAGGATACCTATAATATCGCTGTCGTGACCAATGATATATATACCAAAGAAGATGCTCAGTTTTTAACGCGTAACGAAGCGTTAGAAGCGGATCGTATTATTGGTGTTGAAACAGGGGGTTGTCCGCATACCGCCATTCGTGAAGATGCATCGATGAACCTAGCAGCGGTCAAAGAACTTTCTGATCGTCATGAAGGGCTAGAAATGGTGTTGGTTGAATCCGGTGGTGACAATTTATCTGCAACCTTTAGTCCAGAGCTTTCTGATTTAACCTTATATGTAATCGATGTTTCTGCAGGGGATAAAATTCCACGTAAAGGTGGCCCAGGCATCACCAAGTCGGATTTATTGATTATTAATAAAATCGACCTTGCACCTATGGTCGGTGCTTCCTTAGAGGTTATGGATCGAGATGCTAAAAAAATGCGGGGCGAACGTCCGTTTGTTTTTTCAAATTTAAAAAGCGGTCAAGGGGTACAAGAAATTGTTCGCTTCATTATCGAGCAGGGCATGCTACGCGATAGTGATCTGATGAAAGAAAAAAAAGTATAATCGATTTGCTTTGTCCGTTGAAGTTAACGAGTTAACCGTCTAATTCCTATTTCTAAAATGGGTAATAAAGCATTATGGACTTTATCAACAAATAGTTCCAAATTGGTGCGCACTTACTCTTGCTGTGCACCATAAGCGGGCTGAACTCAGTGGTAGTTCATTAGCGTTAAGGCTAAAAATTAATAACTTGTTCTTAAACTTCCTCTAAACCTCTGAAAACATTAGTTTATTTAAAGTTGGCACGCCCCCTGCTATACAGTTAGTAACACAAATAAAAACGGTGCTTTACCAAATGGTGATGACACTGAAATTTAAAACTGAAGAAGGAAAGTCTTAATGACTAAGTTATCTCAAGCAATCGCTCTAGCCGCAGCAATGACTGCTGGTCTAGTTGCTACTACTACTACACAAGCTGAAGTTTCAGCATCTGTTGGTGTTGCAAGTTCGTATTTATGGCGTGGACAAAACTTAGGTAACGGCGATGCAGCTGTTTCTGGAAGCTTGGATTATGCCTTTGAGTCAGGTCTTTATACTGGTGCTTGGGTTTCTTCTGGCGATGTAGGTTTAGGAACAGAATATGACTTATACGTGGGTTTTGCTGGTGAAGCAGGCGGTATTGGCTACGATATCGGTTACATGGGTTACATCTATCCTTCTCAGTCTGAAGAAGCTGTAGAAGCTGGCGATGCCGACTCAACGGCTGACGAGTTAGGTGATGTGGGTGACATTTATCTTAACTTGTCTCTTGCGGGTGTAGATTTTACCACTAACTTTAGCGATAACGGTGGTGACTACGTTTACAATACTCTAGGTTATGGCATGGGTTCTGTTTCTGGTCTTATCGGTGTTAACACTGATTTAGAAGATGATGGTAAGGGTGCTTACACTCACATTGATGTTAGCTACGCTTATAACGACAATGTCTCTTTCACAGTGAGTAAGATGGTTGCTCAGTCTTCAGGAACTTCTGCTGCTTCTCCAGAATTTGTTGTTTCTTATAGTCTGCCTATTGAGTAATAAATAACATACAATGAGTTCTTGCCTCCGCAAGGGCTCATATTTCTAGATTTTTTAAACTTAAAGGGAGTTTTCTATGAAACTCATAACTGCTGTTGTTAAGCCTTTCAAATTAGATGACGTGCGTGAAGCATTGTCTGAGATTGGCGTTCAAGGCATTACTGTGACGGAAGTTAAAGGCTTTGGTCGTCAGAAAGGGCACACCGAATTATACCGTGGTGCTGAATACGTTGTTGATTTTTTACCTAAAGTGAAAATCGAAGTTGCTGTTAGCGATGAGCAAGCAGAACAAGTTATCGAAGCAGTCACTAAAGCGGCGAATACGGGCAAGATCGGCGATGGCAAAATCTTCGTAACGAGCCTTGAACAAATTATTCGAATCCGTACCGGTGAAACTGGTGCAGACGCGATTTAATCTTTTTTTATAAAAAAAAGACAATCATCATTTTGAATCAGATTTTCTGATTCATTGCTAAGCCTAATGCGGAGGGCTTTCCATGGAAAACCAAATTTTTGAGTTGCAATACGCAATGGACACCTTTTATTTCTTGGTGTGCGGCGCTTTAGTCATGTGGATGGCGGCAGGTTTCACTATGTTAGAAGCGGGCCTTGTCCGTTCTAAAAATACCACTGAAATCCTTACCAAGAATGTCGCCTTGTTTGCGATCTCTTGTACTATGTATCTAGTGTGCGGTTATGCAATTATGTATGACGGCGGCCTTTTCCTTTCTGGTATTACTGAAGTCGATTCAGCAGCAGTACTAGCTCAGTACGCGGCCCGTGAAGATGGCTTCAACGGCGGTTCAATCTACTCTGGCGCTTCTGATTTCTTCTTCCAAGTTGTATTCGTAGCAACGGCTATGTCGATTGTTTCAGGTGCTGTTGCAGAGCGCATGAAGCTTTGGGCTTTCCTAGCTTTCGCAGTTGTGATGACAGGTTTCATTTACCCAATGGAAGGTGCTTGGACTTGGGGCGGTCAGTCAGTATTCGGTCTTTACTCTTTAGGTGATGACTTCGGTTTCTCTGATTTTGCTGGTTCTGGTATTGTTCACTTGGCCGGTGCTACTGCAGCTCTTGCAGGTGTTATCTTATTAGGTGCTCGTAAAGGTAAGTACGGTAAGAATGGCGAAATTAACGCGATTCCTGGTGCTAACTTGCCATTGGCAACTCTAGGTACATTTATTCTTTGGATGGGTTGGTTCGGTTTCAACGGTGGTTCTGTACTTAAGTTGGGCGATATTTCTAGTGCTCACTCTGTTGCCGTTGTATTTATGAATACTAACGCAGCCGCTTCTGGTGGTTTAATCGGTGCTCTAGTCCTTGCCCGTATATTGTTTAAGAAAGCTGATTTAACAATGGCGCTTAACGGTGCATTAGCCGGTCTAGTTGCTATTACTGCTGAGCCATCAACGCCAACACCTCTTGAAGCAACGATCATTGGTTTGATCGGTGGTTTGATTGTTGTAGCTGCTATCCTTACTTTGGATAAGTTAAAACTTGATGATCCAGTTGGCGCTATCTCTGTTCACGGTGTAGTGGGTGTCTTCGGTCTATTGGTTGTTCCATTCACTAACACAGGCGCAACGTTTGTCGGCCAGCTAGTAGGTGGTTTAACAATCTTTGTCTGGGTATTTGGCGCTTCATTCATAACTTGGTTAGTACTAAAAGCCGTTATGGGTATACGTGTTACTGAAGAAGAAGAGTATGAAGGTATTGATCTAGCGGAATGTGGAATGGAAGCATACCCAGAGTTTACCAATAAGTAATTCTATTGATAAGTAAGTTCGATGAGTTAGATCTCACGTGATAAAAAAACCGTAATCAGAAATGATTGCGGTTTTTTTTTGCAGGCAAAAAAAGCATGGGTGAAGCTTGATACTTAAGTTTATTAGCAGCACAAAACAGCTAGCCCATAGGCCATTGAATTGTAAAATATTGATATTTTTGCTGGTAAAATCGCCAAATTGAACTATAAATATTGACAAGCTAATGTCAGAGGACGGTGGGCATTGAATAATAATGATAGGGAACTGACATGATGTCTGAACAAAAGACTAAAAAACCTAAAACAATGGCGACTAAAACAGAACAGCCGAAAGTACATGCTGAAGGCTACCATAGTCATAATGATGATATGCCCAACAGTGCAACCATTGCGGAGCGTGAGCGCCAGCGCAGTGAAGTGGCTTCCGAAGTTGAGGCATTCTTAGCTAAGGGTGGTGACATTACCGCGGTCGAGGCTAATTTCCGGGCTGATCCGCCTAAAAAACCTGAATCAAATTATGGCAGTCGTCCTATTTAATTTTTTATAATTTTAATATAACTAATTCAAGTTCTTTGAAATTAACTTGATGCTTTATGCTTAATTTAATGCTAATCATTCGCTTTTTAAAAACCCCTTAGGCACAATCCGCTCGCGCTGAGACAAGGAATGCATGAGTCCAGTGACTCTCTGCATTCCTCCTTAGATATGCTTTGCCAGGCATCATCGCTGGCGATTTTTATATTGTGCTTACGGAGTTTTTTAAATGGATCGAAAATTATTTCATAAGGCGAAACTAGCAACTGCTATTGCGCTTGTATCTACAACAACTTTATTAACAGGTTGTCTTGTCGACGGTAATGAATCAAGTAAAAGTTCAACGTCAACGACTGTGCAAGAGGATGCCAGCCGTATCTCAGTGACAGATCAAACAACACCGCTTGCTCAAATTTTAGGCCTTGTGCAAGATACCAACGGCAACCCAGTTGTTGGTGCCAGTGTTAGTATTGGTAGTGCAGTAACGACCACTAATAGTAATGGTGCATATGCGATTGCTGACGTTCCAGTAACTGGTTTCACCGGTGTTTTAGGTATACTAGCAGCAACCCCTATTCAAGTTTCTATTGTCCCAGCTTCCTCAACTACAGGTACTAACTACTTATCGGCGACAGTTTCTGTAAGCCCACAAGCTTCTACAATTGTTCAATCTGTTAATGGTGATAGCGGCAATACTGAAGATGGTTTACTAGCGATCGTAACAACAGATGGCTTAGCCGTTTCCGCCGGTATTAGTGTCATTCCTGCGTTGGACTCTACTGTTACCGGCGTATTACGTGATGCTACTACGGGTGAAGTAGTCGCTAATGCTGTTATTGGTCTTGATTTGTTAGGTGTTAATACAGTAGCACAGCAGCAAGTACAAAATGCAGGTGCAGGAACGAGTTATGGCGTTTCTTCATATCAAGCAGCAACTGATGCGAATGGCATTTTTGTATTTAATAATTTACCTGTAGATTCTGAATATGACCTTGCTATTGAAGGTTGGGTTTTTTCTTCGCAGACCGGTGGTGTAAAAGGTACAACTAACAACGCGGATGCTAAGTTCTCTACAACGCCTGAAGTTACCAATCAAAATATTGGTACTATTGCAGCAAATTTAATTACATCGTCTGATGCTATTGCCCCATTTGTAACTTCTGTTAACGGTGTCGTTGTTAACGCAGTGACGGGTGTTCTAAATGACGACCTGGATGGTACTCAGGGATTAACAATTAATTTCTCTGAACCACTACAGCAGATTGTTGATACTAACTCTATCTATGTTTATAACTCTACCTTAAACCAAGTTATCACATTGGATAGTTTTGCTCTTAGTGCGGATGGTCGTTCTCTAACTCTCAGCACCGCTAACCCAATTGCTCAAAACCAATCATTCGAAATTTATTTGAGTGTTGTTGATTTCCAAGACGTTGCTGAAAATGCACTGGTTGCAGATGTTGTTACTCCTGCGCCTTTATTTCAAGGAAAGAAAACTCCTGAGTTTGATACAGTTTCTGGTGTAACCTCTGTTGGTACCGTTAAACTATCATTGCAAACATTTGCTGATCCAGTAACGCAAGCAGGCGCGGTAGTTGGCTTAACTCAATTGTTAGGTGATGGCGGTTCTAGTAACTTTGAATTGCTTCAAACATTAAACTCAACTTTTGCTGACGTCGATACTGGCTCCCTTCGTGGTACTGATACAACTATTGAGCAATTAAACGAAACAGAGTCACAAACTCGTTTAAATACTCTAGCAGCAACGACTTATTCTGAATCTGGATTAACTTCAGGACTTGCTAGCGTTACTACTAATGTTGCCCGAGTACAATTCACAATTAATACAACGACTGAGTCAGATAAATATTTGTTAGCTCTAACAAATGCATCTGGTGCAGCTAAAAACGTAAACGTTATTGCTACACCAATTGTTGGCGCTGTAACAAACGATGGTACTCAAGCGGTAACTCTAACGCTGACTGATGGCTTTGCTGGACTTGCAGACTTGTTATTAGTTGGTGTTGAGCCAAACGATACGATTACTATTTCATCTCTTACCAGTTTTGATACTGTCGATGGCGTTGCTGTTCGTGTGTTGACGGATCAAGTTGCTCCAACAACTATATTGCAAAATAGCTACCTTCAAGGTCTTAAATCAAATGCAACGGTTGGTTTGAATTATGGTGATGGTGGTGAGTTAGCTGATCTAACCCCTTCAGCTCTTGGGGCGCCATTTGTAAACGTTACTCCTCGTTTATTAACGCCTCAAGCAGGTGGTGAACTTGCTTTACCCGTTGGTGAAGTTTGGGATGCTATCCAGGCATTAATGCAAGACGACATTGCTCCTGATGGAATTGAAGATGTGAGTCTGGCAGAAATCGCAGCAGGTTTTACTGCTTATGACGCAGAGGCATTTTCGGCTTGGAATGTAGGAAGCCGTAAGATCGGTATTGCCGTATCAGAAGACGTTTCTTTAGTTGGAACGCCTGTTGATGATGCAAGTCAAAATTTGACTGGCTGGACCGCTCAAAATGATGTCCTTCAAAATGATCAGACTGGACCTGTTTCTGCTGATTTAATCAATGTTACCGTGCCTAACGTTATAGCTTTTGCAAATAACGATCATGGCAGTACGATTGATTTTACTGGCGTAATTACAGATATCAGTGGTAATACGGCAGCTGCTAGTAACAATGCAAAAGTGGTTGTTCGTGACTTGATGCCGCCAATGCTTACGTCAGCAGTGTATAACGGTGAGGAAATCGTTCTTAATTACAACGAAAATGTCGTTGTTCCATCTGGTACCGTATTTACGTTAGACGGTGTTGCGGGTGATATTGCAATTACTTCATCTGTTACTAACACTTCTGTTGTTGGTAGTACGGTAACGTTAAATCGTGCAGATTTTACCAATCTTAATAGTGAAGCTGTATTTGACCGTGGTACATTTGACCACGATAATGACAATGACTTTATTACGATTGATAGAGCACACAGTGTCATTATAGCAAAAGATGTTGAAGATACCCTTGGTACGTCATGGGCTAATTGGGATGCAGCTAATGGATCAAATCCAACGGTAACTATTCCTGGTATTGCTATTCGTGATGATGCAGGTGATTTCCAGTTGACTCAGGCTCTGACATCTAGTGCAGCAGCTTCTTCTTTCACGGCTATTTATCGTTTCTCTCACCGTATCGATTTGTCTAATGCAGGTTTTAGTGCTGAAATTACAGCAAATACGATGACGGGTGCAGAAGTTGTTGCTGCCTTCCAATTGTCTAACTTGACCATTGATCCAACTTCATCAGCAGCTCTTGATTCAACGGGGCGTGTCTTAACCGTTAATATCATTGCTTCATCAGGCGGTAGCGTTTCTGGTGAAACGCTAACGCTAAATGGCAGCGCTGGTATTTCAATCGGTAGCGAGTGGGATGCGAATGATGCAAATATTACAACCTTAGGTAATGTTACGGCTCCTTAGTAATTTATTTTATCGTGTGTAATGTTAAGCCATGCGGGCAACCGCATGGCTTTTTTAATATATTAATATTTTTTTTAAGCACTTACAGCAAGCAGTGAAAATGATTGTTAAGTCTGGATTGGGAATCACTCATTATAGAAATCCAGCGTTATAAAATACATTCAATTCTATCAATCCCCTTGATACAACCGTATTAGAAAGTAAATATTTAAAAAATTACAACATCGTCATATTTGATTTTAATATTACATTAAAAAATTGATCGATTGCCGTGTCTAATTTTTTGAAAGATATTGTGTCATGTAGAGAACATGACAGATAAAGATATTCATAAAACAGAATCATAAATCAGTACATCTTTATTTGTTAGCCTGAATAATTGTTACAATACTGATAGTCCCTTTACCTGCAACCGTCACTAGCACTTCGTGGGGGCCGGCTTCGCCAGGGTTATAGAGTAACGAATGTCTATTTTTTTTTGAAAAAAGGTCTATTAATAAGACTCCAAAACCCTGATCGAACCATAAGTGATAAAAACCCCACTGTGTATTTATCATCGTATGAAATGCGCGCAGAAACACTATTTGCCGTTGAAGACATGGGTAGTGTGAGTTGGTCAGGCGTATCAAAGCGATAGGTGTTGGTGTTAAAGCCACTTTGAAAATTTGTCTGTTTGGGTTCGGTCATTGGTCTAACTGATCTGATATTTCCACCATCAAGTACGTCAAATGGTATGGCTAGTTGGTCCACATAATCTGTTGCTATTAGGGGCTTTGCTTGAAGGTTTTTTATTAGACTATGCTGCATCAATGCAATTGCTTTCATTTTCTGGTCAAAACGATTCAGAAAAAAAATAAACTTTTGGCTTTACATATTTTAAACGATATTGACAGCAGCGATTGTGCCGTGGTCTTTAAAGAGATTTAGGCCTTAGCAGAGCGCAATAGCGCCGTTAAAAAAGCAGTGGATGAATATTATAAAAAATTGCATACCATGCTTTTTGAAGCATTAAAGCAAGCGGCTCCTGATAATTTTCAGGATCAGAAATTGAATAATGCTGTGGCTATCTTATTGCCTTATATTGAAGGGTATTGCATTACGTCTTCTTATCTTAATATTTCAACAAAAAAATTATCAGAACAATTAGGGAGCATACTTTATAAAATTTTGAATTAATCAGTACTAGACTAAAAATTAAGAATTATGAACCAATAGCTAAGAACTTACTTATAGTCCTAACATCAGGCCTTAATAAATTCATCACTCTCGATGATGGCGGTATTCATCTGGATGCGCACTAGGCAAGTTTAGTTTTATTTCTTAAAAGTCTTATTCGATGTATTGAACTGTTGTTTATGAGCGAATTACACTAACTGAGTCACAAAAACGCTATTGAAATCCCTCGACCTGTTGATAATTTTGTATACTTACTGAACTACTTCTAAAGACCTAAGCGCAGGACGCGCAAGGATCATTCCATGGCTAAGATAGCTTCCACCACCATTCGTTGGCACCTGCATGCAGTCCCTGTCGCTGTGGGTTTAATCGTTTTATTAACCGTTGTGCTGTATACGAAAACCGAATGGATGTAACACTATCGTTTAACGATAGTGGTTAACGATATTTCTTCAGAACGTCGATTAGTTGATCTAGGTGAGTAATTTCGTGATCGGCTTTGTTCACCGACGCTGGCCATTCTTGTTGGAGAACATTGGCCCATATTGTTTTAAAACCTAGCCCTTTTGCAGCTTCGACATCCTGTTCAGGATGATCGCCAATATGAAAACTTTCATCTGCTTCAACGCCTGCATTGTCTAATGCGGCTAAAAACATATCAGCAAAAGGTTTAGCTCTTGCGACATTTTCAGCATGGTAATGAGCTTGAAATAGGTGATTTAAACCTATAGTGGTTAAGTCTGAATTACCGTTGCTGAGGGCAATAACTTGATAATCTTGCTGTAATTTTTCTAATACCGCTAATGCTTTAGGAAATAATTCAACTTGATTTCTAGCGTGTAAAAAATCGGCAAAAACTTGATCTGCAAATAAACGAGCTTGTTCTTTATTAAAGCCACATTGAATGAACAGCTGAAATAAAAATTCAATCCTAAATAGACTTAATTTATGACGCAGCTCAGGGAACTGTTGGGCAATTTTGAGTTTTAATTGTTGCAGGTGTTCGGGTGTCAATCGTATGCTTGCATCCGGACAGCGGGCAATAATCGACCGCCATTGAATTTGCTCTGCGCGGATAATGACAGGATCGGTATGCCAGAGGGTATTATCCAGATCAAAAGTGATTAGTTTAATGGTCATAATAGCGGCAGCCGAATCAATTCTGCGGCAAGCTGGGCAAAATCAAACCTAAAACATCAGCAATATAATCTAAGAACAAGGTATCCATTGAACTGCGATAAAATTTAGGATCATCACTAGCAACACACAGCACCCCTGTTTGCTTACCATTACGAATTTGAGCGGCGGCAATCGATTCAGCGCTGCTATGGTGTTCATCCAATAACAGATCCATCGTTTCGTCAGTGAGTTGACCACAAAAGGCGCGATGGCCTTTAAATAAGCGATGAATCTCACGCTGTTTATTTTTATCGTTGATACTGCGAAGAGGATGCTCGAGCTGTTCCTCAGTGAAATATAATAAGCTCCAGTGATCAACATTGAAGTCTTGGCGTAAGCTATCGTCTAAAGCCACTTCAATATCAATCCAGTTTTTGGCATCAATAAGGGCGACAACTAAACGTTTAGTTTTACCAAATAACTTATCATTACGGCGAGCATTTTCTAGCAAGTCCGTTAAGCGCTGACGTAGTTCAACATTCCGCTCACGATAAACCGCTAATTGACGCTCGATCAAACTTGTCGCTTGTCCAGAATTATGAGGAATGCGCAGCTCTGCCAATACATCATCTTTGGCAATGAAAAAATCAGGGTTGTCCCGCAAATACTGTTCAACGTCGGCATCAGTGAGTCGTGATAAGTCGCTCATCATTTATTCCTTTGAATTCTCTTCGTCTGTCGAGCTTGGCTTATCTGAATAGGGGGCATTAGATATTAACTCGGCCTTCAAACACATTGCTGGTTGGCCCTGTCATGATAACGTCGCCTTGGCCATCCCATTCGATGATTAACGCACCACCGGGTAAATCGACTTTAACAGTATGGTCTAACAAGCCACGCAAGATACCTGAGACAACGGCCCCACAAGCGCCTGTACCGCAAGCTTTTGTTTCGCCCACGCCGCGTTCAAAAACACGCAGCTTGATGTGATTACGGTTAATTACTTGCATAAACCCCACGTTCACTTTTTGCGGAAAGCTAGCATGAGCTTCAATCATTGGCCCCAAAGTTTCTACCGGTGCGGTATCAATATCATTAACGAGGATGACGCCATGAGGGTTGCCCATTGAAACAGCCCCTAGTTCAATAAGGCCATGGCCTGCTACTTCGATTTTATAACTAACCGCTTGCGTTTTATCAGTGCTCTCAGGAGTAAATGGCACAGCGGCAGGGGCTAAAGTAGGAGGCCCCATATTTACGATGACATCGTTTTCTGGGGTGAGCTCTAATGTCATATTGCCACTGGCCGTTTCAACACGAATGTTGCGGCGGCCAGTCAGTTTTTGTTCGTAAACAAAGCGGGCAAAACAGCGCGCACCGTTACCACAGTTTTCAACTTCACTGCCATCAGAATTGAAGATGCGGTATTTAAAATCCACATCATGTTTAGTCGGAACTTCGACTAATAAAAGTTGATC
Source organism: Oleispira sp. (assembly GCA_047612075.1). Taxonomy (GTDB): domain Bacteria; phylum Pseudomonadota; class Gammaproteobacteria; order Pseudomonadales; family Oceanobacteraceae; genus Oleispira. The sequence goes on along the minus strand of JBLGAF010000001.1, from coordinate 361,634 downwards.
AAAGCCAACGCCAAAGTTGCGGTCAGCTAAGTGACGAATTTGCATGGGTGTGAGATACGCATACTGAGTAACCAAATCAACGACCATAAAATCGTTGCCGAGCCCATGCATTTTATTAAACTTAATCCACATTCTATTTAACCTTTTAATACGCCAGTTAGCACACTAGTTCGCAAGCAACCTCTTATTCAGACGGTAGCAGTTGCTCACCTGCGTATAAATCAGTAATAGTTTCACGGGCACGAACAATATAACTTGAATCACCATCAACCATTATTTCTGCAGGGCGAGGACGGCTATTGTAGTTAGAAGCCATTACAAAACCATAAGCTCCCGAAGACTTCACCGCGAGTAAATCCCCTGGCTGTAAATTTAACTGGCGATCTTTACCTAAGAAATCACCGGTTTCGCACACCGGACCTACTAAATCCCACGCTTTAGTTTCAGCAGGGTTACGGTCCATAGGCTGAATCACCGGAACAATAGCTTGCCATGCACTGTATAATGCGGGGCGAATCAAATCGTTCATCGCACCATCAATAATGGCAAAGTTCTTCTCTTCGTTTGATTTTAAAAACTCAACTTGGGTTAAGAAAATCCCTGCGTTCGCAGCAATCGAACGACCCGGTTCGAAAATCAATTTAATTTGACGATCTCCCAAGCGTTCGGTCAGCTCAGCGATGTACTCACCCGGTGTGGGAGGCACTTCATCATCATAAGTTACACCTAAGCCACCGCCTAAATCGAGATGATGAATGGCGATGCCTTGCTCAGCAAGAATATCAACCAAGGCTAAAACACGATCTAAAGCATCCATAAAAGGTGCGGTTTCGATGAGCTGGCTACCAATATGGCAATCGATACCTTGCACGTTTAAGTTCGACATGGCACTGGCTTTGGCATAGATGCGGGGAGCATCGTCAATGTCTACGCCAAACTTGTTTTCTTTTAAACCAGTAGAGATATACGGGTGCGTTTGAGCGTCGACGTCTGGATTCACACGAATTGAGATAGGTGCCTGCATTTGCATATCAGCGGCAACGTCGTTAACACGATCGAGCTCGGCTTCGGACTCAATATTAAAGCAATAAACGCCAACTTCTAAGGCGCGACGAATTTCATAAGCTTTTTTGCCAACACCGGAAAATACGACTTTTTTAGGGTCACCGCCGGCAGTGATAACCCGTTCTAATTCACCGATGGATACAATATCAAAACCGGCGCCTAATTTTGCCAGTACATTGAGTACGGCTAAATTAGAATTCGCTTTCATCGCATAACAGACAAGGTGTTCACGGCCCTGAAGAGCGTTTTCATAGGCTAGGTAATGTTGCTCAAACGCTTTGCGCGAGTATACATAGCATGGGGTGCCATACTGGGCTGCGATATCGACAGCCGAGACTGATTCAGCGTGCAAAACGCCATTATTATAATCAAATAGTTTCATCGTATTTCTAATCTAAAAGGTTGTAGGAATACCGAGGCGCAGTTATTTCTGTAAATTAGTTACTGAGCTAGGGACAGGATTAGCATCCTCTTTAGGAATATAAAGAGAACCTTTTTGTCCGCACCCCGTTAATAATAACAATCCTGTTAAAACAGCTAATAAGAAAAAACGCATGTTAGTCTCCCAAATTTGCACTCATTATACGGCAGTTAGCGGGGAGTCGATAGGGCCATTAAGGCGTGGTTCAAATCCTTTTCTATCCCTTGTTTAAATATGATGTGCTGAATAATACTTTGATCACCGTAGAGGGCAAGATCGGTAAGGTAGACGGGGTATGTTTCTTGGTCTGTCCGCATGTTTAACAGAGTTTGTGCAACCTTCTGATACAGCTGTGTTCCCCATTCCCAAATGCTGAACTCTTCACCATTGCAATAGATATTGACTTGATCCTGATCATCTAAAATCGCATTCAATTGGATCTGACTGGTTTGTTTCTGCAGGGATGGCAGGCGTTTTGGCATAAGTTCAAATTCAGTGGTTTCGTTATTTCGTTGCAGTTCGAATAATAATAACGTTCTGGCACGTTTACGAATTAATCGCCCTTGCAGACGCTGATCGACTTGACGTAAAAAACGAATAATCGGAATGAGGACTTCACCATCAGAATCTGCTTGCTGTTGCTGATGCAGCAGTACGCCTCGCTCATCTAATAAATACCAAAAATAAATGTCTTCTTTACGCCAGAAATACAACTGCCAAGCGCCCGGTTTAGGATTGTTAAAAATAGCCTTGAGAGGGCTGCCGTTGAGGGCTTTAATGTCTAACTTATAATGGCCGTAGTGTTGACGTGGGCGAGCGAGTATAGCCAAAAACTCAGTCACAGAATCCGCTTGCTGCAGTTCTACGTTCCCCTTATTTTGTTGCCAAACGTAAAAACTTTTACTGGCTTCCAAAATGTAATCCACCTTAGGCTGCTCTAAAGTATGTTGGGCTAAATCAGTCAAGATTTGTTCGACTCGTAAGCTGATGGCTACCGCTCGGCTAGCGCAGAAGCAATGGCACTGGAATTCAGGCCAGCCCTGTTTGCGAGCTAAAGGAATGTGTTGTAACAAATGATGCAGGCTATCAATCAGCGCATTTTGTCCTTGAAAGCGTTGAACTATCCACTCTCCCCAACTGTTAATGGTAAGCACGTCGATACTCTGTACAAGATTTTCTTTTAACGCACTATAGACTAACGGATCATCTCGGCTGCTGAGTTTTTGCATGCCACGCCGCGTCAAATGGTGCATAGGGTCAATGCCTGCATTAATAAACAATTGCCATTGTATAGGAGTACTGGGGCGTAAAAAATTATCGGCGCTCAGATCTTTAGACGGTGCAATATTGCGTACAACTTGCAATAGCTCTTGCAGCTCATATTTTGTCAGGGGGTTATGTTCTGGGTAGATGGCGTAATTAGTAAGATTGCTGATCAAACCATTAAAGTGTGCATAACAAAGCAGTTCTATTAAGCTATGGGATTGTTTAATAATGGGGTGATCTGTGTCTTTATGATAAGTGCCAGAGACCAGTTGCCAGCGCTTTTCTTCTGAGAGTATTAAAGAAATTTTATTTTGTACTAAGTCGGGGGTAATGCTGGGATTAATAGTGAGAATTTTACCCGGTTTGGCATCGTAAACAGCATAAAGTTGATTACCTAACAAGGTAAGGTCTTGGCGGTTGATCCGAATTCTTTTCGCGTATTGATCACTGAAGGCCGCAAGATAGCGGTAGCTAGTCAGCATCTCGTTGACCAGAGCATTTCGCTCAGCCTGAACTTCATGCACCTGCCATTCATCTCTATGGTCTAGATGCGAAATGTGGGTATGCGTCCAATGCCACTTTTCTACAATATGCTGCAGGTCTTGATAGCGCCACTGGCGTTGTTGTCCTTGGCTTGCGTTGGTCAGTGGTAAGTTCGCTTTAAAATAAAAAGCTCGGCGTAATAATTCTAGACGCTTATCATCATGCTCTGCGGCGACGTGCTCGCTGACTCGATTCAGCATAAGCAAGTAGCCATCGCAAGCCAAGCCTTCGATGTTACCTGAATGCACGATATCTTTTAGATCCCAGCATAAGGGCCGGATACGCGGGTATTGGCTAGCGTAATGTTGCGTTAAAAGTAATTTAAGCAAGGATTTGTAGGGGTTTTTTAAGCCTTTATTCAGCTGCCACAAACCTGCGCCGACAAATTCTGCCGCGGGAATGGTGGCGATGCTACCAAGGTTAATCCAATGTACATCATGAATCAGCTGCTGTTCAGATAACTGATCTAAATAGTTTTTGCTGTGTTTTTCATATTCTGTGGGAATTAACCACCAGCTCGGCATACGGCCGGCTAGCCATAACGATGAACGATAAAACTCATCCAGTAAAAGTAAATATTGAGTCGAACCAGAATGCTCAGAATCCACATGAACTTGTTGCTTACCTTGACGGAATTCTTCGGCATTCATTAAAAAAAAGTGAAGCTCGACTTTTTGGCTTTCGGCCCATTTTTCAATGAGTTCACATTTGGCTTTTAGTAGGGCGCTTTGTTCATCGTTCATATTCGGGATATGGCAAAGCCAGACATCAAGATCACTTTCTACTGTTTGTGCTAAAGACCCTAAACTGCCCATCAAAAAGATGGCTTGAATAGCCGGTATGCCGTTAATCTTTGGGACTTGAAGGCTTTGGGCGACATAACGGAGGGCGTTTAATGAATTCACTTCTGGCTTGTAGCGCTCGATACCTGCAGGAACTCTTTGGTTGATAAAACCTGGTAGTTGAGGATGATTCAAATGCAATAAAAGAGGCAGCACATCTAGCACGCGAGTCTGTCGCTCTAGCATTAAGTTGCGAGCTTGTTCAAGACGAGTGCTATTAAGACTCAGAAATGAATCACGCCATTGATTAATTTGCAGAGGCGACGGTAGTTTAATCTGTAATTTTTTAGCCCGCGATGTTGGCGAGGTCATTGTAGGCGATTTTGGCATAGATTGAGTATAGACAAAAAAGTTACACCCGTGATACGAAAAGCGCCTCTCTTATAATAATAGGGAGCGCGCTTCATTGTAGAGAAGAAATTAACGTTTAGCTAAGCGCTCACTGGCGCGTTTAGCGGCGGCAATGACTTGTTTAGGTGCTGTGCCACCAATATGGTCACGAGCAGCCACTGAACCTTCAAGGGTCAGTACATCGAATACATCAGCAGTAATTTGATCAGAGAACTGTTGCAGTTCTTGTAACGTCATCTCACTCAAATCCTTACCAGTCTCAATGCCATAAGCTACCGCTTTACCAACAATTTCATGAGCGTCGCGGAAAGGAATGCCTTTCACCACTACGTAATCCGCAAGGTCAGTTGCGGTTGAGAAACCACGACGTGCTGCTTCATACATAGAAGGTTTGTTGGGTTCTAAGTGAGGTGCCATATCGCCAAAAGCACGGATGCTATCGCGCAAGGTATCAACGGTATCGAATAAGGGTTCTTTGTCTTCTTGGTTATCTTTGTTGTAGGCCAACGGCTGTGACTTCATCAAGGTAAGCAGCGACATCAGGTGACCATAAACACGACCAGACTTACCACGAACAAGCTCTGGCACATCAGGGTTTTTTTTCTGCGGCATAATAGAAGAACCGGTGCAGAAACGATCCGGCAGATGAATAAACTGGAACTGAGCCGACGCCCAAAGCACCAACTCTTCCGAGAAGCGTGACATGTGCATCATTATGATGGCGCCCGCTGCGGTAAATTCAATGGCGAAGTCACGGTCAGAAACAGAATCTAGGCTGTTCTCTGTTGGCGCAGTGAAACCCAATAGTTTAGCGGTATAGTGACGATCAATCGGGTAAGTTGTACCGGCTAAAGCGGCTGCCCCTAATGGCAGGTGGTTCAGACGCTTGCGTACATCTAATAGACGTTCATAGTCACGTTCAAGCATTTCGTTCCATGCCAAAATGTGATGACCAAAAGTCACGGGTTGAGCCGTTTGTAGGTGAGTAAAACCTGGCATAATAGTATCAGAGTGTGCTGCGGCTAAGCCGATCAGACCTTCTTGTAAGCGGGTTAGACCAGTACCTATGGCATCAATTTCATCGCGTAAATATAAACGAATATCGGTTGCGACTTGGTCATTACGTGAACGACCAGTATGCAGTTTTTTACCGGTAGTACCGATTTTAGCGGTTAATGCCGCTTCGATGTTCATATGAACATCTTCTAATTCAATCGACCAATTGAAGTCGCCACGTTCGATCTCAATACGAATTTCTTCTAAACCGCGTAAAATATCGTCACACTCAGCCTGAGTCAAAACACCTACTTTGGTTAGCATTTTAGCGTGGGCAATAGAGCCTTGAATATCATGGGCATACAGACGCTGATCAAAATCAACTGAGGCAGTATAACGGGCGACAAAGGCATCGGTTGGCTCAGAAAAGCGGCCGCCCCAAGAAGAGTTAGTTTGATCAGACATGAAAACCTCGAATGAATAGCGAATTAATAGTGCATGCAAAAGAGTAAATAGACATTACACACAATTTGAATGCGCGAATTATAGCCCTCTCAGAGTCTAATTAGTAGTCACCTGTTAATAGACTGTTACTGAGGTTTTGTGCGCTTTCATGGCGTCTGAGTGGTAATTATTGCTTGTATTATCGACTCGACAACGGAACACTGAGCTTATGAAAATTTATCATAAGAAACTCGAGACTTTCTTTTTACCCGATCTGTGTAACGTGCGAGCGGTATTGGTGCTGATTTTATTATCAGAAGCTTTCGTGACGGCGCTTATTTTGATTGAAAGTGGCTTGGCAGGATTTCAATGGGAACGCTTCGCGACGGTATCGTATTTTGTGCAGTGGGTGGCACTTCTCTCGGTTGCTTTGTTGTGCCAATCGCGAACGTTTATGGCGCGATTAGCGCTCCCTTGGGCGGTATGTTGGGCGATGTCATTATTGATGCTAGTGTGTTTTTTTATAAGCTTAGCGGTTGAAACAATTCTTCCATTTTTGGGTATTGGCTATCAAATTAATTGGTCTTGGATCGTTGGCAATATCCTGATCAGTGCGATTTTTGGTGGCATGGGGTTGCGTTATTTTTATGTGCAAAGTCAGTGGCGCTTGAAGAGCCAAGCCGAATTAAATTCACGACTTCAAGCTTTACAAGCTCGAATCCGGCCGCATTTCTTTTTTAATAGCCTCAATACTGTGGCGTCATTAATCGCTATAGATGCTGACAAAGCTGAAACGATGTTGGTGGATTTATCGTCATTATTTCGGGTAGTTTTAAAAGATCAAGATGCCCAAGTTGATATTGCTGCCGAGATTGAATTGGGCCGCCGGTATTTAAACATTGAACAACATCGCTTGGGCGATAGACTCAAATTAGAGTGGCAGCTACCCGACCAGCTCCCCAATATCCAAGTACCTCAGCTGTTATTGCAGCCGTTGTTAGAAAACGCCATTTATCACGGTATTCAGCCGTTAATCGATGGTGGAAAAGTGGTCATTAAATTGAGTGTCGGTGAAGAGAAAAATGATAAAGAAAGACGCTGGTTTTTGAGCATCGAAAACAATAAACCTGAGTTAGCCGTTGCAAAAAGTGGCCATCAAATATCACTCTCTAATATTACGATGCGCTTAGAAGCAGTTTTTGCCGATGCCGCGGCACTAAGTTTCGTAGAAACTGCTAACCAGTACCGTGTGATGATCGAGTTACCAGAATACAATGACAAGTAGAAATTAAGCACATTAAATAAGCAGACACTAAAACTGGAAGGCTGATGAGTTTACGGGTATTGCTGGTGGATGATGAACCTTTAGCACGCCAGCGCTTGGCGCGACTATTGCTAGAACATGACAATTATAAAGTGGTGGCCGAGGCAGGCAATGGTCAGGCTGCGCTGGATTGGCTGAGCCAACATAAAGCTGATTTGGTCTTGCTTGATATCGAAATGCCTGGGTTAACTGGACTGCAAGTCGTCGAAAAGCTCATTAAGGTCCTGCCAAACTTAGGCCCAAGGCCAGCGATTATATTTTGTACTGCATATGATGAATACGCCTTTAATGCGTTCAAAGTCGAAGCGGTCGACTATCTATTAAAGCCGATTCGTAAAGACGATTTAAACAAAGCCCTGCAAAAAGCGCAGCGTTGGATCGAACAGCAGCCCGATGCTGAAATACCCGTGAGTCATGCCAATATGTGCACACGAACTCATATTAGTGCGCGCACTCATCAAGGCTTACAGCTTATTCCCATTACCCGTATTCTGAGTTTCCAAGCGGACCAAAAGTACATTACCGTCAAATATCAAGTAGAGGATTCAAGCACATGTGAAGTCCTTATCGATGAACCGTTAAAGGTATTAGAAGATGAATTTGAGCAGCATTTTGTTCGCATTCATCGTAATGCCTTAGTCGCTAAGGACAAGATTGAACGTTTGGAAACGGTTGAAAGTAGTGTGCACATACTCTACTTAAAAGGCTTTGATGAAGGTATGAGCGTGAGCCGTCGGCATCTTCCAAGTGTAAGGAAGCTAATGCGAGGGCTATAAAGCTCCAATCATATTTTTCAACGCATGTAGAACACTCTAATAAGTCTACGATTGCTGTTATCATAACGCCATTATTTGCTCATTTCGCTGAAGGAAATTCAATGTCAGCTCGTACACTTAGAATTGCTACCCGTAAAAGCCCTCTTGCCTTGTGGCAGGCTGAACATGTGAAATCACGTTTATTGGCTTTGAATCCAGACCTTGTCGTTGAATTGATCACCTTCACTACGAAAGGCGACATCATTCTGGATACTCCTCTGGCCAAAATTGGCGGTAAAGGGTTGTTCGTTAAGGAATTGGAAGTGGCTATGTTAGCCGGTGAGGCCGATATCGCCGTGCACTCTATGAAAGACGTACCGATGGAATTCCCAGCAGGCTTGGAGCTAGGGGTTATTCTAGAGCGAGAAAATCCGACAGATGCGTTTGTGTCTAATAATTTCAAAAGACTAGAAGATTTACCACAAGGTGCTGTTGTGGGTACTTCAAGTCTACGTCGTCAGTGTCAGTTACAGAATCTACGTCCTGACTTAGTGATCCGCTCTTTGCGCGGTAATGTGCAAACTCGTTTAAGAAAATTAGACAGTGGTGAATTCGATGCCATTATCCTGGCGTCGGCGGGTCTGCTGCGTTTAAAAATGGAATCTCGAATCGCTGAGTATCTTGCGCCAGAAGTCTCATTGCCTGCGGGTGGCCAAGGTGCCGTCGGTATTGAATTGCGTTCCGACGATGCAGAAACTCTCGCTTTATTAAAACCACTGCAGCACGATATTACTTCCTATCGAGTAACCGCCGAACGTGCTATGAATCGTCGCTTAGAAGGCGGTTGTCAGGTACCTATTGCGTGTTACGCGCTCGAAGATAATGGCGAACTCTGGTTGCGGGGTTTGGTGGGGAGTGTCGATGGCAAGCAAATGCTGACGGCAGAATATCGCGCTCCGGTTGCTGAAGCCGAGGCGTTAGGTATTAAAGCGGCAGAAGATTTATTAAGCCAAGGAGCTGATACAATTTTGGCGAAAGTTTATGCTGACGCCTGATATGCCTGCTGAATCTCTGCTGCCAGTGTTAGTTACTCGGCCAGCATCGCAAGCGGAAGAAGTTTGCCCATTATTAGAAGCTTTAGGCTGCAACGTTATTCGTCAGCCATTGCTAAAGATTGAAAGGGTCGCAGAAACCCCAGCGATCAAATCGCAATTTATGAATATTGATCTATTTGATGTGGTAATTGCGATAAGTCGCAACGCCGCTGAGATGGGGTTGATGACTCTTGATCAATATTGGCCGCAATGGCCTTTAGGTATCGACTGGGTGGCCATCGGTCCGGTAACTGCTGCGGTTATGACATCCCAGGGGCTAGAAGTGAAGATGCCGGTGGGGCAGTTTGATAGCGAAGGTGCATTAAAGATGCCTGAGCTGACAGATGTTGCGGGCAAGAAAATTCTTATCTGGCGTGGCGTTGGTGGGCGTGAAACTCTCGCTGGTACCCTTCGAGAACGCGGGGCCGATGTAGTGTATGCCGAACTCTATCAACGCTTAGTACCGGTATACGATGAGGAACAATGGCAGCAAACGTTAGCTTCAAAACCGTTGTTATTAGTCAGCAGTGGTCAAGGATTAGAAGCCATTGCAGCGCAACAGCCAAGGATTTCAAAAAGTGTTCGTGGCATCATTGCCCCTAGCAGACGCGTGGCAGAACTGGCAGAATCATTAGGCTTTAGTAAAATACAGATTGCTGCGAGTGCGCAAGATGTGGATATGTTGGTGGCAGTGGAACATTGGATTGAAGAACGTGTGTAATAAAAATAAATCGGATCATTTATTAAGGAAATAGTTGTGACAGATAATTTGCAACAAGTACCCACCGAGCAACCAACTGAAAAAAAACCAGTTGACAAAAACGCTGCTAAAAAAAGCTCTGCAGCACAAGTGCCCACCAAACCCAATTCCGTATTAGCTATTTTCGCCTTGCTGCTGGTCATCATTGCTCTACTTGCCATCGGCGGCATAGGTTGGAAAGGCTTCGAGTTTTCAGAAAAGCTGCTAACATTATCGCACCAACTTGAGCAAAGAACGGAGCAAACTACGGCATTAGCAGTTCAGCTGGCGAATACTGAAAAAAATGTAAAACTGTACGATAAGCAATCACAGCAAAATGCAGAGCGCATCGCGCAGTTGCCTGGGGCAGATCGTAATGATTGGTTATTGGCTGAAGCAGAATACTTATTACGCCTTGCCAATCAACGTTTAGGCCTAGAGAACGATTGGCAAGGAGCGATTGCGATCTTAGTGGCTGCGGATAATGTTTTAGCCGAAACCCAAAACCCTTTAGTCAGTTCTGTTCGCCAATTATTGGCGAAAGATCTACAAGCGTTACGGGCCGTTCCTGCGGTAGATCTAACGGGGGCAGTGGCGCGTTTGCAAGCGGTGCAAGATCAAATCAATGAGTTAGAGTGGATGCCTCGAACCTTACCGGAAGTGACCGCTGTGATAGCAATGTCGGTTGATACCGAAGCTGCACCATCAGCTTGGGATAAGTTTCTGACTAAGGCATGGGCTGGCATCGGAACCATTGTCCGCATTCGTGAACACGACAAGGCTTTACCAGCACCGTTAACCCCAGATCAGCATTATTATTTGCAACAAAATATGAATCTAATGTTAGAGCAAGCGCAGGTTGCTCTGGTTCGTCAGCAAGGTACTTTATATAAGCAAAGTATCGAAAGAACGTTGTCTTGGTTAGAAGAGTTTTCCATTGTGAAAAATGCTAAAACAGCCGCTGTAAAAGAAACACTTACTGAACTAAGCGCTTGGAACGTATCACCAGAGTTTCCTGAGATTAGCGGTTCACTGCAAAAGCTGCGTCAGTTGCTGGCTCAGCAACAACGTAATAGAGCGCTTCCTGCTCAAATAAACGCTCAATAACGAGGAATAAAAAATGAAAAAACTCGTTATTTTAATTGCTGGATTTTTATTAGTTGGATTATTCTTTGGCTATTTAGTCAGTCTCGATTCCGGCTATGTATTATTTAGCTGGGCTAATTACACTCTAGAAACCAGTTTTTGGTTTTTCAATATTATGCTCGTGGCATTTTTTATTAGTGCCTATTTGGTATTACGTTTTCTTTTATTATTAATTGGCAGTGATTGGCGTCTTAATGATTGGCGTAAACAGCGCCGTTCAAACCGTGGCCAGCGTCAAACGACCCGTGGTTTTTTGAGTTTGGCCCAAGGTCAGTGGCAAACAGCAGAGCGTCAGCTGACTCAAGCGGCAGAGTTAGGTGATAATCCATTAATTAACTATTTGGGTGCTGCCCGTGCCGCTTATGAAAAAGGCGACATGGATAAATCTGACCATTGGTTAAAAGAGGCGTCAAACAGTACGAAAGGTGCTGAGCTGGCCGTTGCGATCACACAGATTCAATTATTGATCTCTCGGGGTCAAACCGAACAAGCCTTGGCGGTAGTTTTACGTTTGCGTAAACAGAATCCAAAACATAAGCATTTATTGAAAATGCATATTAAGGTTTTGCGAGAGTTAGAGGACTGGGTTGGACTTAAGGACTTACTGCCGACGGTGCGTAAATTGGTCAAATTAATCCCTCAAGACAAACTAAAGGAATTAGAAGAAAAAGTGGTAATGCAATTGATGCAGCGCGTGGCTAGTAAACATGGCTCTGCAGCATTGGCAGGGCAAGCAAATCTAATCAAAGAGATCTACGATGATGCGCCAAGGGGGGTTCGTTCATCGGTTGATGTTGTGAAATACTATGTAGAGCTATTGTTATCACTTAAGCAGCCAGGAAAAGCGGAACAAGTTTTACGCACCGCATTACCTTCGGTATGGCATGATACTTTGATTTGTTTATACGGACGTATTCAAGGGGATGATTTGAAACACCAACTTTTATTTGCTGAGCAGCAATTAAAAGAACGCACCAACAACCCTATGCTGTTGTTGGCTCTAGGCCGAATCGCCAACCGATTGGGCGACAAAGATAAAGCTCAAGAATATCTAGAAGCGGCCAGTAAAATTAAAGCCTTACCAGAAGTACATACGGAATTGGGTAATCTATTAACTCAACAAGGTAAGTTTGAACGTGCCTGTGAGCACTTTAATAAAGCACTGGCGTAACTGATATTAAAAAAAAAAGAAGTAGCGTTCGCTACTTCTTTTTAGATTTCTCACGCGGCGCATAGCTAAAGACATCACTGTGCATATTTGTTTCGCTCAATCCTAACTTCTCTAATTGATCTAATGTACCATGCACCATGTTTGGTGAGCCACAGGCGTACATTTGAACGTTGCTCAAGTCGCTAAAATCTTCGCGAATGACTTCATAAATCCATCCCGCACGACCTTGCCAGCTATCAATACCCGCTTCTAATACTGGGTGGAATTTAAAGTTAGTAAATTCATCTGCCCACTTTATTGGAGTATCGTAAAGATAGAATTCATCTAGAGAGCGATTAGACCAATACAAGTGAACTTCGTGTTCAGGGTCTTGGGCTAAAATAGCTTCTGCAAGGCATTGAATTTGCGAGTATCCCGTACCTGCGCAGACTAATAAAATAGGCTGTTGTGGAAGATCTTTTAAAAAGCATTCCCCTTTAGCGAGATTAACTTTAACCGTACTGCGATTTTTAGCAGCGTTGCTCAGTTCGCCAATAATACGAGCCGTCATCTCATTGTGATCAGAAATTTGTAATTCTAACCGACGTGGCTGCTGTGGATCGGGGGCGTTAGCAATAGAATATGGCAACTGTTGATCAGCAACGTGCATTTCTAAATACTGGCCTGGTAAGTAATCGAGCTTGTTACCCGCAGGGGCCAATAGCTCAATGCGGTAAACAGATGCATTTAAGGCCTCGACACTCGATACTTGGCAGGCAAGGGTTTTCACGGGTGAGTGTCCTGGGGCATAAATCTCTGGCATAAAAATCTCTAAATCAGATAACGGATAAGTTAAACATAATAATACCTGATTAGGAGACTCAAGTATTATCCCTTTTTTCTGCTCGACTTGATAACCTTGGCGTTGGTCGATAGTGCCAGATAGCAGTTTGGCTTCACAGATTTGGCAAACGCCGTTTTCACAACTCAAAGGAATGATAACGCCCTGCTCAAAACACGCTTCTTGTAGTGCTTGGTTTTTAGCCACCTGAATGGAAACATTCGATGGCTGAAAGGTTACTGTGAAAAATGTAACGCCTAATGTCATATTATAAATCCAAATTCATAAGTCTAGCTCATCCCAGATGGCATCGATCTTGTCTTTAACTTCGCCTTTTATCCCAGTTGTTTGATGAAGTCAGGCAGATCTTTATCTTTCACGCATAGCCTGTTTCTGGTGATGAAAATTTTGATGCCCATATCATAAAGGGCTAAGCGGTTGATTTCTAATCTTATGTCCCTAATATGTCGGCTAATTAGGTTTAATATCGATATTTAGAGGCTCATGCTTATGTTCAGTGCACGTTTTTATCTGCTGGTCAGTGCCATTAGCGGTTTACTCGGCGTGACATTAGGTGCCTTTGGTGCCCACGGTTTAAAAAAAGTGGTGACCTCTGACATGTTAGCCGCGTATCAAACGGGGGTGCAGTATCAGTTTATCCACTCTTTAGTCTTGCTGGCTTTAGCCATCTTAATGCTAACCCTAACGTCTAAGCATGCGGTGATGGGTAAGTTGAGGTGGAGTGCGAACCTTATGATCGTTGGGATGCTACTTTTTAGTGGTAGCTTATATACCATGACATTTATGTCAGTCTCTGGTGGATTCCCCGCTTGGTTAGGGCTTATTACCCCAATGGGTGGATTAACCTTTATACTGGCTTGGGCTTTGTTAGCCGTGGCCGCATTTAAGCTGCCTATCGAAGATAAATAATTTATTTTACTATCCATTTATTATCCATCTACTATCCATTGCATTTTACTATGATTGATGAAGAGAAAAATAACGTGACTGAGCAAGAAAAGCCGCTGACCGAAGAAACTCTCAGTGAACAAGAAATAATTGAAAGCCAGAAGCACCGCATCCGATCCTTTGTTCGTCGCACCGGCCGTTTGACCGCTGGCCAGCAGCTTGGTTATGACCGCCAATGGGATAAGCTAGGTTTCGCTCTAGATGACGGCGCGTTCGACATTCCAACGGCTTTTGGCCGTGACGCGTATACCGTATTAGAAATTGGTTTTGGCATGGGTCAGTCGTTTATTGAAATGGCCAAAGCCGATCCAACAAGTAATTATATTGGCATCGAAGTGCATACTCCCGGCGTGGGCTCTGCCTTACGCATGGCCGATGAAGAAAACGTAACCAATGTTCGTATTAGTCAAGACGATGCCATTGAAGTATTAAAGCACCAGATTGCAGATGAGAGTTTTGATTGTCTACAGTTGTTCTTCCCAGATCCTTGGCATAAAAAACGTCATAATAAGCGTCGTATCGTCAACGAAGAATTCATTCAAACAATTCGCAGTAAAATGAAACCCGGTGGCACTATCCATATGGCCACTGACTGGGAACCTTATGCTGTGCACATGATGGAAGTTTTGAGCACAGCTGAAGGTTATAAAAACCAAGCAGAGGACGGTCAATATACGCCGCGTCCGGATCATCGCCCACTGACCAAGTTTGAGAAACGGGGTGAAAAGCTTGGCCACGGTGTTTGGGATTTGTTTTTCGAAAAAACCGAATAGAGTAATGCATAAAAGTGCGAGAGCGGTTCAATAAAATTCAATGTTAAAAATAGTGGAATTTATAAAATGACAAAGAAAGATAAAGCAAAAACATTCGGTGGTGAGTGGAGTGAAGCTCAGTTAGTTGAATTCTTGGTTGAGCATGACTACCCAGGTGAAACGGCTGATTTTACCTCCCTCATTCGTGCATATCGCCATATGATGCCAGCATCATTTGCTGACTTTTTGACCTTAATGAAAGAAAAAGGCCGTAATATTAGCGCTAAAAATGAAGCGGGTGAAAGTGCATTAACCATTATTTCTGCGCACCCTAAAGGTGCTGAGTTTGCTGTGCTTCTGCAAGAGGCGGGTGCAGAATAAATTATTTAAGGCCGTAGCGGCTACGAATAGCACTCACTTGTTTGGCGTGACTGATTAAAAATGCATTAAATACTTTGATTAACTTGGGGTATTTGATGCTAGAAAGATGGTAAGCGTATTGAACAGCAGGGCATTTAGAGTGTCTTATTAAAGACTCGTTTGGATACATTTTTTTGGCTAAATTCTGTGCAATACTTTCATTAAAATATATTCCTTGCACACGTTTTGAGACGAGGATGTGAATAAGCTGCTCAACTTTTTTTGTTTTATCGTTTTAAATTCGTTGTTAGCGACGGGTTTAGCAATACCAGAGATACTGAAACCTAAAATTGTCCCCATTATTTTAATATTTTCTTTATCAATTTCAAGCTCATCTTGCTTTAAGACAAGTAAGGATTCGTTGACATTAAAAACAGCTTCACTGTAATACACTTTTATTGTCGAATTGAGTGATGCAGACCATAGAGGGTTGTCAGGAAACTTTAGCTCGACACTACCTTTTACGAACTTATTGAATAACCGCGGCACAGGCATGGGGTTAAAATGAATCTCAAGGTCACTAATTTTAAAGAATAAATCAAAGATCTCACGCGCTGCCCCTTGATATTGTTGTTTATCATTAAGGTAATAATAATGCGTATAATTAGTTTCTTCTACGCCTAATGTTAAGGCTTGTACCTGCGTGTTCATGGCCACAATGAATGAAATACTGACGAGTATCATTGGGTGCAAGCGCATAGTTAAGTTTCTCGTTATTACCTGTTAATCCTAGCAGGAAACCCTAACTATACGCTTTGTAAAATCACGACACTTTTCTTATTAAAGCTTATGTTATTGATACTAATTATTATTTGATGATTAATTTACCAGTACGGATGCGCTGAGGATGATCACCGACGGGAAAACTAGCTATTTCTTTAGCATCATCAAACGAAATTACTGAGACACGGTCTTGCTCGCTAACAGACACATAGCAGTACTTACCATCGGCGCTTTCGGTAGACCAATAGGGCTTAGCACCTAGCGGGGTATCAGACAGCTGAATGGTTTTGTATTCGAAAGTTTCACGATCCACAATGGCAGCATAGCCCGACATGGTCGCTGCAACACAAAGCTTAGTGCCTTCACTGTTCATTGCTAAGCCATGATGTGCGGAATTCAATTGGTAATCACGAGTATTCATCGCCGCTATTTCTGCAGGAATCGGTAGTTCTATTTTACGGGTGATTTTCTGTTGCTCTACATCGTATTCAAAGAAACCGTGGAAGAAAGAAACCTGCATATAAACAAATTTACCATCCGGTGAAATGGCCATTGGACGCACGGCACTATCAACCCAAGGAAAACCAAATTCTTCTAGTTTTTCGCCGATATCCACGCGTTGTAAAATTTCATAAGTATTAGCATCAACTATTTGGAAAACACGCTCACCTTTCATCCAATCTAACCAAGAGCTGGTGAAAGGTACATAGACTCTACCGATACTGGCGTGGAATATGAGCTGGCCATCGTGCGAGTAAGTATTTTCATGAGGCTGGTCGCCGGACTCAAATTCATTAACAATCTTACCTGTGGCAGTATCAATCGCGTGCACCTTACCCGCGGTAGAGGCTGATACTAGAAAGATTTTACCATCGGGGGATATTGCTGCGTGATCAGAGCGAAAGCCTTCTATGGGCGTGCGCCAGGTGATCTCTCCAGTATTAACGTCGAGTGCGATAACATCGGCAAAGCTGGGACGAGAAATAAATAAATGGCGGCCATCGTTGGACGGAAACATGTCATCGACTAGCTGGTGATTACCTTCACCAATGACCTCTTTAATGAACGTCGATACGACTCTGCGTTTGATGCTACTGGTCAATTCTTCCAACCGCTCTGCCTTATCAGGTACGGCATTCAGTTTTTTAATGCGCTGGTAAGTATGAGGATCGTAGATGTCTATGGTGCCATCCCAATTATTACCCACCACAATGATATCTCTAAAATCTGTCGTTAGCTCTGTGGGGATTTTTGTGGCTAATTCTGTAGATAGTTCTGTAGATAGTTCTGTGGCGTGCACCGCAGTGCTGGTTGCCGCTATGAGGCCGATGGAGATCATGACCCCCAGCGCTAGTTGCTTAATAGTCATCTGTGTACCTTGCATTAATCACTCATTATAGGGAAGAGTGCTGTCGTTATTCTTACCCGTATGTTGAATTAACTTTAGCAAGTATTTTTTGTAATTGCAGTGGCTTATGAAGACAGGGAAGTTGACTATAGAGGCCAAAGATCCCGCCATGTGTTTTACCTGTGGCATTTATGGACTTTGTCTAATAGTTTGTATCATGTTGATTCATAGATCATGAATTCTTAAATAAAAATAAAAGGTTATTTTTTAATGAGTATTAAAGACCAAGTCAGCACCGAAGAGTGGAAGGTAAGACAAGACTTAGCCGCTTGTTATCGTTTAGTTGCTCACTACGATTGGGATGATTTAATTTTTACTCACATTAGCGTGCGGGTTCCTGGTGATGAAGCACACTTTTTGTTAAATCCGTACGGATTATTATTTGAAGAAGTTACGGCCTCGAATCTAGTTAAGATTGATATTCACGGCAATAAGGTCATGGACAGTGACTATGACGTAAACCCTGCGGGGTTTACCATTCACAGCGCCGTGCACGAAGCCCGTGAAGATGCTCATTGTGTATTGCACCTGCATACCACAGAAGGTGTGGCTATTTCTGCCCAGGAAACCGGCTTGTTACCTTTAAGCCAGTTCTCTTTATTTCCATTATCTGGCTTAAGCTATCACCCTTATGAAGGCGTAGCGCTTAACCCAGATGAAAAGAAACGGTTAGTGAGCGATTTAGGCACCACTAACTTTATGATTTTACAAAGCCATGGTCTGCTCACGTGTGCTCATACGGTATGCGATGCGTTTTTATATATGTACATTTTACAGCGTGCTTGTGAAAGTCAGGTAATGGCGCAAGCTGGGGGCGGCAAACTTATTCAAGTACCTGACATGATTGTTCAAGGCATGAAGGCTCAAGCAGAGCAGGTACTGCAAGGAGCTGGGGGTTCATTGGCATGGCCTGCCTTGCTGCGTAAATTAGATCGTATTGATCCGTCTTATAAAGACTAAACAGCGCCGTTTACATAAATAACGCTAAAATGTCATTTAAAAACAAGCTGCCTTTGGTGGAGGTTTTGATATGTTCGTTCCCGTCTCCTAACCGGTGCTTTTCGAGCAGGCCTTTTTCAATCGCAGTATTTATGCCGCTGGCGATGGTAGCCAGTGGATAACCTGTTCTTTGCTCAAACAGATTCAATGCAAAGCCTTCCTGCAAACGTAAGGCGTTCATCAAAAACTCTAAGCCTATATCTTCGTTCTGAATAGACTCCTTGCCTGCTAAGAAGCTCTTACCTTTATGCTGAGCATCAGTCGCTCCAGCATTGAGGAAATCCTTCGGCGCGCGGGTTTTCCACGTTCTAAAAACAGGAGCCGCAGTGAGACTTGAGGGAGCCTTAACCAAGTCCGTTACCTTGCCGTGAGCGCCAGCGCCAATACCTAAATAATCACCGAACTGCCAATAATTTAGATTGTGTCTCGCTTGCTTATCTTTTTGCGCGTAAGCAGACACTTCATATTGTACAAAGCCATGCTCCGCTAATAATGCTTGTCCCGCTTCTTGAATATCCCACAGGGTTTCGTCTTCGGGTAATAGAGGCGGACGTTTAAAAAATTCAGTATTCGGTTCAATCGTTAATTGATACCAAGACATGTGTGTCGGGCCAAGGTCGATGGCTTGCTGAATATCAGCTAAAGCTTGTGCTTGAGATTGATCGGGTAAGCCGTGCATTAGATCGATATTAAAATTATCGAAGCCGGCTTCTTTTGCCATCTTTATCGCGTCGATAGCTTGCTGACCATCGTGAATACGGCCAAGGTGGTTAAGCTGTTGGTCGGCAAAACTTTGCACGCCAATAGAAAGGCGATTAATACCGAGCTTACGATAACCGGCAAACTTCTCAGCTTCGAAAGTCCCCGGATTGGCTTCCATGGTAATTTCGATGTCTTTAACAAACGTTACTTTTTCTTGTAAGCCGGCTAATAGATTTTTATACGCTTCAACGCTCAATAACGAAGGCGTACCACCGCCGATAAAGATGGTTTGGATCTCGCGTCCTTGTACCCAGGGTAGGTCTATTGCTAAGTCGTCTAATAACGCTTGAATATACTTGGCTTCTGGAATAATACCATCGGCTTGATGACTCTTTATTTCGTGAGAGTTAAAGTCACAATAAGGGCACTTACGAACGCACCAAGGTACGTGAATATACAGCGATAATGGCGGCAGCTCGATGGTCGGTTTTGCACCTGTTAAAGAATTAGCCATTATTCAGCTGCTTCCATTTCTTCGCTTAGCTCCATCCACTCCATCTCAATATCTTCTAATGCACTTTTTGAGTCACCTTGCTGCTGCAGTACTTTTTGCAAATCAGCTTTGCGCGCTGCTTCATAAAGTGTGGTGTCCGCGAGTTGGTCCTCACACTCTTTTAATGTGCTTTGTAATTTTTCCATACGAGTTTCAAGTTTGGTTAACTCTTTACGCATGGGGGCTAAACGTTTCCGACGTTCAGCGTCTAAACGTTTTTGCTCTTTACGATCTTGCGCACTCATTCCTGCGCTTATATTAGCTGACTCAATACCGCAGTCATTGTCAGCTGAATTAGGATTACTCGCGAGTTGACCTGTGCCAGAGACGGAGTTGGTGCCAGCTTGTTTGGCTTGCACGTGTTTATGATAATCGTGCAGGTCGCCATCAAAAGTGACCACCTTGCCATCTTCAACTAACCAATACTCATCTACGGTCGCTTTTAATAAGTGACGGTCGTGACTCACAATAACGATGGCACCGGCAAACGTTTGCAGCGCCATAGTCAGTGCTTCACGCATTTCAATATCAAGGTGGTTGGTGGGCTCATCCATAATCAATAGATTCGGTTTTTGCCACGCCACTAACGCCAAAGCTAAACGCGCTTTTTCACCACCCGAAAAAGGTTCGCAAATTTCTAGCGCTTTTTCACCGCGAAAATCAAAACCCCCTAAAAAGCTCCGTGCTTCTTGTTCGGTTACGTTTGGGGATAAGCGCTGAATCATTAACATTGGGCTCGCTTTAATGTCTAAAGATTCAAGCTGATGCTGCGCGTAATACCCCAGTTTTAGATGTTCACCCTCATGACGTATCCCCGAAAGTTGAGGTAACTCGTTGCATAAGGTTTTTATTAACGTCGATTTACCCGCACCGTTAGCGCCCAATAAACCGATGCGATGGCCTGGGATGAAAGAAACATTTTGCTGATGTAAAATGGCAACCGCCTCGTTTTCTGCTTTTGCCGGATAGCCGATATCGGCGTCTTCAAGATTCAACAGCGGGGTAGAGACTTTATCGTGACAGGCAAAATTAAATTTAAACGGTGAGTCCACATGCGCTGGCGCAATTTTTTCCATGCGCTCTAATTCTTTCACTCGGCTTTGTGCTTGCTTCGCCTTACTGGCTTTGGCTTTAAAACGCGTGACGAATTGTTCAATTTCGGCAATACGTACTTGCTGCTTTTCATGCATTACTTGTTGTTGCGCTAATCGTTCGGCGCGGATGTGTTCATAAGCGCTGTAGTTGCCTGGATAACTAGTAAGGGTGCATTGGTTCATGTGCACAATATGATCGGCCACACCGTCGATAAAATCACGATCGTGAGAGATAAATACCAGCGTGCCCTGATACTTATTCAGCCATTGCTCTAACCATAGCGTGGCATCCAAATCTAAGTGGTTGGTGGGCTCATCGAGTAATAATAAATCAGAAGGAGTCATTAAGGCTTGGGCAAGGTTCAATCGAATACGCCAACCGCCAGAGAAACCCGAAACAGGCTTAACCATATCGCTTTGCTTAAAGCCAAGACCGTGTAATAGCTGTTCAGCCTGAACGTGAATATTGTAGCCTGCATGTAGATCCATCTTGCTGTGCCATTCAGCTAGCTCGTTATCACAGGTGGTGGTATTGATGCCGTGCTCAATCTTACGGTAGGTTTTATCACCGTCAATTACATAATCAACCGCACTCCGCTCACTGGCTTCAACTTCCTGTGCCATGTGGGCTATACGCCAGCCTGATGGAAAAAATAAATCACCGTTATCAACTACAAGCTCACCTAAAAGCAAGGCAAATAAGCTAGATTTACCGGTACCGTTAGCACCGATTAAGGCGAGCTTTTGGCCATCATGAATACGCAAATCTGCCTTATCTAGCAGAGGTTTGATACCACGTTGCAATGAAACCTGATTAAATTCGATCATAGTGTTAGAAAGTACTTATATAAATGAGGATGAAGCATTTTGGCTGATTCGATAACAGACCTGCAGTTTGCCACAAATCCGCCTGAGAACCCACTGCGTGGTGATTTTGAAAGTCCGTTTTGGCAGTAAGCGTATCAGGTATGCAGGCAGGTAGGAGTAAAAGCGGTGTTATGAGCTTTGCAGGATCTGTGATTTCCAAGTTAACTCTGCTGGTGAAGTATTCAAATATTTAGGGCAAAAAAATTAAGCTATTAATGGCCCTTGTTTAATAGGCCGTATGGCAATTTAGCTGTGCGATTTTTTTCGAATTAGGCTTGGACAAAACCCGTAAGTCGATAAATAGATTAAAGATTTGAACATCGGATCGGTATTTGGATTCAAAATAACTCCTTCTCAACTCGATAAACATGGGGAAGTCTGCTTAGCTTAACTATTCTTAATTGAGCTACCCTTCGCCATGCCGCTCGATACTGCGAACGCGTATTTGTTCCCGCTCATCAAAAAGTGATGCTCGTAGTGCATCGACCTGGGTACTGAGTTCGTCTGCTACCAAACCTTGGCTATTCAGTATGTCGGCGCGCTGACTCAAATACGTATTAATTCGAGCCTTCCATTGGGCACGCTGTCGATCCAGTGCGTCGAAACGCTGAACAGCTTCGTCACCAAACATTTCTCGGCGTAATTCTCGTACCTGTTGTTGGTCACCACCATCCGCTAGGACTTTCTCGGTTCTGCGTTTAAGTTCATCGGTAATTTGAGTCTCTTGCATGCTTTGCCTAACGTCCTCTGGCAAGGTGTTTTGAAACCCAGTGATTTTATCGGCACGCTCACTGGCTGACAGTGTCGTGTCGGAATTTACTAACAGCTTTGAATAAGTGTATTCGTCATAGCGCTGCTCTTGTGCATAAAACGTTTCATAAACTGCAAGATCGAAGTGTTGTACTCTGAGAGCATTTCGTTGATCCATCTGCTTGCGAAGAAATTTAAGATAACCACCGTTTACTTTATCTTGTTGACTCATCTGGGTTAGATCGTTGCCCATCTCTTTTTCAAGGGCCAGTAGTGAATATTTAAACTCTATATATTGCGCCAGTATCGTTTTAGATTCACTCAACGCAGGCTCCTCTAAGTAGTGCGTCAAATACTCATCAATGCGTAAAAGTATGGTCGCCAAATCTTCCTCAGCAATGGTAGAAAGGAAATAGTCAAACAAGTCTTTAATATTAATGGATATTAGCAGGTGCCCCTCTTCGTCTACTTGCAGTGCATTATCGAGGGTAGTGCCTTTAAGTGAATCAGGTAATCTTCCATATTTAGATTCATAACCTAGTACGCGCTGGGTTGTGTTAAGTTCTGGCCTACTTGATCCCGATGCAGTTTGCTGCGTTGCAATGACTACAGAAGATTCTTCCACTTTAAAACTCATAAAGGAAACCGTTACTGCAGAAACGACAGCAATCATTAGCAGTATGAGTAAAGGGTGTGATTTTATTTTATTAACGTTCATCAGAAAATCTCAAAATACCCTAGTAAAAGGGGGGAGTAACGTTTTTTTCGTATTAAATGAGGAAGGCGGCATACGCTCTCGTTATGCCGCCAGTACTTAAAAACAGTACTTAAAAACAGTACTTAAAAACAGTCATTACAGACCGGCAGACTTAAGTCGCTTAGCCTGGTTTTTGTATAGCGTTAGCGGATCTGTTTCGAACAAATGATGTATGCCAAAAATATGATTCACAGCATCTAGGTGGTTCATGTTGTATGTTGTGCCAATCACGTCGCCCCAATGTTGGTCACAACGTTCAACCAAACCATCGTTTTTACCATTAATCACGTTGCCGGTGAAAAGTAAAAAGGCATCCGATATATCAAAAGCATTTGTCCATGAAGCATCACCACCCCAAGAGTAGTAACGAACACCATTTACTTTTGCTGCACCTTCGCCACATCTTGAGGTCGGTTTACCATCTGGAAAAAGGGCATTGAATTCGTTAGAGCGAGCAGTGGTCATAAATAAGGCGGCATTTAACGCATTATTGGCATATTCTGGATTACCCGATAAAGAGTCCGTAATGTTACCCATCAAGTTTAAAGCAGTATCGATAAATTGAGCTGCGCCGCCATCGACAGGCACAATGCCGAAAGCGACATCCGCGACATCGGAACCAAAGTTCACTGCATTGACCGTCGAAACGGAGGCTACAAGATCTGGGCGCACACCTGCTGCATAGCGAATAGTGGGTCCACCTAAGCTATGGCCAATCAAATTGAATTTTTGTGCACCAGTAGAAGCACGTAAGTCTTCTAGCGAGCTAACCAATTGCTCACCACGAACATAAGCATCTTCCCATGCGGTAACATTGGGCGCGTATACTTTGGCACCTTTTGCTTCTAACGCATTGCGTACGCCATAGAAATAATCGATACCAAGAATGCTATTAAAACCGGCAACGCCGTGCACCAGAACGATCGGGTATTTCGTGTTGTAAGCGTCACAATTACTCCAGCATCTTGCCTGTGCTTGTACGCTGATCAGACAGGTGACACATAATAGTGCCCAGATTAGATAATTCTTAGACTTAGATATATTCATATTTGCTACTCGTCATTATTTTTATAGTAGTTGCTTTAGCAAAGTAACGTAGTGCAATAAGGGTCAGGTGCGGCTGCAAGATTTTATCTTGCTATCCCAATCTTAGTGGACCTAATAATTCATTCACTAAACATCAAGGAGATGTTCAATCCATGTGAGCTCTATACAAACTGAATGGGTTTGTTGGTTTAACGAATACCATTGCAGAGAGGGTTTCTTCCAAAATTATTGAAGTTATTATTTTAGTTTCTCAGCGTATTATTTTTACTTAGTAGTACACTTGTACCTATTTCGTTTTTTGCTGTTTTACCTTCAAGATATTTTTATTTATTTGAATGAAAAATGACTCTTTAAGAAACACGTTCAGACTAACTTTGAGTAAAAATAAAAGCTTGAAAGAAATGATGACGCTCAGTCGATAGAAGCATGCATGTTTAATCGCACCTGATAAAGAGTAAGCGTTAAAACGTGAGAACTAGCATAGACACTTGGTTAAGCGTCCGTTAACGGTAAAATGTTATAAATTGTTAGTAAGTGTTATTAAGTGTTTGAGAACGATGAGAAGGCCAGCTGGATACGCTGTGATTATGATGCTAGTAATAAGGACATCGTATTATGTTTTTTTATTATTACTCGCCTTGTTATTCCTAGCCAGCAACCACAACATCATAGCGGCGCCAATTCCCGCCGTGCCTAATATCATGGCCATAATCATTATCTGATAACGCACGGCGATTAGTGGTGAAACCCCGGACAGAATTTGCCCAGTCATCATGCCGGGCAGAGCCACAAGGCCTACCGCCAATAAGCCGTTGATTTGCGGAATCATCGCTATATGAAACGCGGTTAGACGGGCTTTTTCAGCAGCTACACCGTTGTAAAGTTCGCTATGGTAACGCTCAGCGGCAAGGCTAATCGCGTTCATAGCATTAGCGAAATACATACCCGCTAAAGGAATCAATAATTGCGGTTGAAACCAGCTATCTGCTTTCAATACTAACATCAGAGAAATACACAAATGCAGTCCTACAGAGCACCCGAGTGCAATAATCGCCGCTGGCAAGTAGCCTTTATGATGTCGCACAGGACGAATAGCAATCCATGCTGCAACTAATAGCATGAGACTAACAATACCGGCACTTATCCAAGGAGAGGGATTATCAAAGATGCTAATTAGCACATAGCCAACCGCCACTAATTGCACGACCATGCGAAGTACGGCAATGATTATTTCGCTCGGTTTACCTTGCCAAGCGATATAAACCCCACAGACAAGAACGATGGGGATTAAGCACCACGAGAGGTCAAACCAGCTGATAGTCGTCACTCTTTTACCCTCATTTTTTTATCCCCAATTAGCCGTCTTTATAAAAAGCCTTCATGCTCATAGACAGTGCGTAAACTTTCTACCGGCATACAACCGGATTCTAAATACACTTTATGAAAAGCCTGATCGAGGGCTAACGCATCGAGGTCTTTTTTATTGGCGGCTTGGATATCTTGCTTTAATTGCCAGACCAAGCGGTTACCGGTGAGGTAGCTGAGTGGATAGCTTTGCTCGCTGCTGTACCAGTTCAGTTCTGCCTGCACGCGGCCATCGGTGAAGCCCGTTGCTTTTTTCAATAGTTTGGCCGCGTTGACGAAAACATCGTCGCTATAACCGTTTTCTTCATCACTCTCTGAATTGAAGCCTAGGTCTAAGCCGACATTTAAATAATCACGCTCTCCCGTCATGAAATATAAATCAATACCGACCCGAGCAACAAGGCGAGACATCTCACGTTTGGCAATAAAACGTACTTCATCAACGAGGTCATCATTAATATAACCAACATCCAGCATGTAATCTTCTAGCATCGTCGTCCAGCCTTCAGCGTGTTCGTTGGCTGAAAATATACGTCGAATAAAAGAGGGGTGCTGTGCGGCGCTGGCAAACTGCAAGTGATGACCTGGAATACCTTCGTGAATCATCATGACTGGAATACCCAGCTCAGTATGTTCCGCGAGTTGATCTTCTTTAAGAGTGAGATAAACCAAACTGGTTTTCTTACCTGGGCGCAGTGCCAGAGGTGGCCACATCGCACCAGCAGGAATTACAGGCTCTAAAAAACTGGGAGTTTGTAAAAGGCGAATTTCTTGTTGAGCAGGTACCGCAAACAGGTGACGCTTTTCAATGAATTCGTTAATGGAATTTATTTGATCAGAATAATAATCCAATACTGAATTTAATTTACCGTCTTTAATTGTGGCTGCGAATTTCTCGTTTAAGTATTCATGCAGTTGCTCATCGCTGCTGGTAGGGTCTAGCTCATATTTTTTGCAAAGGCGCTTATTTAAGTTCGCTAATAGCGTTTGCGAATTGGCCATAAAGTCGCGCGCTATCTGAATCAATTCAGCGGGAGATTGCTTAATATTACGCAGAGCGAGTAATTCAACGACCTTTTCTTCACCAATTTTAAAGTCGGTTATACACTCACGGATTCTTAAATCATCCAAATAAAGACTTAATGCCACATTGCAGGCGGAGATGGCTTGGAGAAGTTCAGACTGTTTAGGGTAGTCGGTTTCCTTTGCCCAATTATAAATAGTGTCGAACAAGTCGGGTAAGCCCTCTCCTTGTTCAATTTCCGTATCACGCCAGCGCTGAATCGGTTGAGTAATAACCTGTGCTTCGGTTTTCAAATAGGCGGGGGCTTGTTGTAAGCGCGATAGAATATTATTTAGGCGTGCTTCAGCGTTTCTTTCGTCATTAACGAAAAGCTGGAAAATACCTTCACTAATACCATCTACGCCACCGGGTTTACGGCATCGTTGTGGCTGGCCATCTTGTTCGAGTTCGGCAAAGAATATCTGTTGCTTTAAGTAGCGAGCCATAAGATCGATATCGAGTTGCTGATCAAAGTCATCGATTGAGCAGTTTTCAATGGACGTTAATAAAGTTTTCGCGTGAGCTGTATTATCTTTTAAATGGGCTAGGCTGGGATCACCAAGTTGGTCGAGACAGCTGTTATCCCCTAAACCCATGCTGGTATCGGCATCGGATAAAACGAATTTTTTAAAGTTTTGGCTTATAGAAAAGAAGTCAGACATAGATAGAAGCTCAATATTATTTGTAATTATTAACGGTTAGATTCAGTTGGCAGGCTTTGTGAAGCGGCATGGGTTTATAGAAATAAAACCCTTGGATCATATCAACCTTTAAATTACCTAAATAATCCAGCTGATCAGTTTCTTCGACCCCTTCCGCAACGATGACTAACCCTAACTTATGTGCCAGTGAAATAATATGCTCAACAACAAAGCCTGAACGTATATCGTCGGGGATCTTTTTAACAAACGAATAGTCCAACTTGATCACATTTACTGGCAGGTTTTGAATGTAAGAAAGCGAAGAGTAACCCGTGCCAAAATCATCGAGAGCAACATGGAAGCCAGCACGTTGCAGTTCACTGCAAATGTCTATCGCTAGATCAAGATCTGCTAACATAGAGCTTTCTGTCAGTTCAAACTCTAAAAATTGCGGATCGACTGAAAACCGATGACAGCTTGCTAATAAATCGTGCACTAATGATGACTGATTAAAAAAAATGGATGACAAGTTAATAGATAATCTGAACCCTGAATTCATTTGATAATAGCTGATTAGCTCATTGGCTTCAGACAGAATAGTTTCTATAATAGACTTTTCTAACTCCATCATTATAACGGGGTTATGCTCAACGATGGGTAAGAAGGTACCGGGTAATAATATCCCTTTCTCTGGATGATCCCAGCGAATAAGTGCCTCTAAGCCTTGGATTTCACCACTAAGATAATTTACTTTTGGCTGGTAGTAAGCAACAAACTCTTGTTTATTAATGCCTTCAGTCACCTCTGCTATTAAGGCTTCGTTACGACTCGCTTTTTCTAGAATTAATAAGTTAAAGGATGATAGCTTATCTGACTTGGTCTCTTTGGAATGTTGTAAGGTCAGCTCTGCGCGTGTTGTTAGGGTTGAATTATCTAAACTGAAGTCGAGTTTTAACGCACCTGAACGCAATACAATAGTTTCGTTTACATGAGTTATTTTCTCTAATAAAATATTGATTTTTCGCTCTAATTCATCAAATCGGTCAGCGCCAGCAATAATGGCGAACTTACCACCGTACAGGCTGTAAGTGTGGCTATACCGTAATGAAAATTCTATTAATAAATCAGCAACTTGTTGAATTAATAGGTCTGCTCTTGGCAAGCCTTGGTCTTTATTGATTTTTTGAAGACCTGTTATATCTATTAAGACCAGATACCGGTTATTCTTTTTTTTGAGCCGGCATTGTTCGATATAAAGCATCATCGATGAGCGATTTTTTAGGCCGGTCAATACGTCTTCAAAAGCGGCTTTCTCTAAACTACGGATGGCGTTATTTAGCTTGTTCTGTAAGACTCGGTTCCATGAATACATAGAAGAGAAAATAATTAAGGCTAATGTAGCAGCGACAAGGGCATAGCTCAGCCAAGAGCGATCTTGATGAAATTCGTTATAAATTGACTTTGGGTTAAATACTGCTTGGGCTCCCGTTGTGCCATTAAACGTATCAAACATAGCTGCCCAGCGATCAGGACTAGAGGTGCCCAATGGAACACTATTGATATCAATTAAATCAGTGGTAATCTTGGTTTCGTATTGCTGATGGCTTAGGTTGTAAGGTTTAGGGTTTTTAGTCGGCAAATTCATGGTGTATGCAATGATATCGTCTGGGTGTTCTAGTGCATAATTCCAACCTCGAATAACCGCCCTGCGCATTGCGGCTACGCGTTCTGGATGGTTATCTAATTCAGATTGAGTGGTTGTAAAGTTATCACCGTAAAAGTTAATACCATAATCTTGAGGTCTGAATAAGTCGACGGAGTACCCAAGTTGTCGCAATTGATAGGGCTCATTACTGATATAACCGTACATAGCAAAAACAGAGCCGTCGGCCAGTTTTTTCACATCACCATCGTAGCTTACTAATTGATAATCCTCAGGAGTGAGTGAATTCTTTAATAACATGTCCTGAATCTGGCCGGAAATATTGTTATTAGCCAGCATCAGGCGCTGACCTTTGAAGGCATTAATAGACGCTACCTTGTTCGACTTTAGCGTCATTATAACTTCTGGAGCATGTTGAAAAATGGAGGCGACGATAATGACGGGAGAGCCGAGGGCTAAAGAATTGAGCGCTTCACTGCCTAAAACAGCATATTGGCTGGAGCCATTAATTAACTGGTTTAAATGACTAATGTGAGGGCCACCCTCAATAAGCCTTACGGTATAGCCTTCGTCAGTAAAATAGCCTTGCTGTTGAGCGGCGTAATAACCCGCAAATTGAAATTTGTGATACCACTTCAAGTGAATTGAAATATCTTCAGCCATTACCCAAGAAGAACCAAGCAGCAATAGCAATAACCGACAGAGATGTTTTATCTGGATCACTTAATCGCCAATATAAATAAAATAAATAGTTAGCTATACAATATAGCACAAAGCCTATGTGTTGATAGCCGATCGAGGGCTGAATGCTCATCTCGAACGATACGTCATCTTGTCTTTGAATTCCGAGTAGACTCAGAAACAACCATCATTAACTTGGCAGACGACAATTATGATAAGCATCAAATCAAGGTATACGTATACTGGTTAAACTATTCGCTGCATTATTACTTAAAGAGCTACTTCAGGATTTATATGCTGTTAAAGAAAATTCCACCCTATATTCAAATTCTCGTCGCGATGACCCTAGGGTTAGCGGTGGGTGCCTTTACTTCAACAGTATTTATGGGTGTGGATACGATCGCGAATGCCTTCGTGATGTTATTACAAATGACCGTTCTGCCCTATATATCATTATCCCTCATTGTGGGTATAGGCGGATTATCTGCTACCGGACTTAGTAGTACCTTTAAACAAAGTTTACTGATTTTGTTGCTGTTAATGGCGACAGTCCTGTTTTTTATCTTTCTGGCACCTATAGCTTTTCCTAATTGGACGACTGCAGAATTTTATAGCGTTGAAACCATAAAAGTGAGTAGCGAATTTGATTTGGTTGATTTATTCATTCCTGCCAACCCATTTCATGCATTTGCTAATGCCTTGATTCCCTCTATTGTCACTTTTAGCATTTTTCTTGGGGTTGGACTCATGGGGGTGCATAGGAAAAAACATGCATTATTACTGCTCGGTAATTTACAAACTGCCGTTGCCAATGTCAGTGTTATTATTATGCGTTTTGCGCCCATCGGTATTTTTTGCATTGGTTTACGGGCGGCGGCAACGGTAGATCCTTCTGATTTAGATGGCCTGCTTGTTTATATAGTGACTGCAGCGGTATTAGCTTCTCTACTCGCGTTTATCGTACTGCCTACGATAGTGGCGATTATCACCCCTTTTGGCTATCGACAAATTATTAAAGCATCACGGGAGCCTATGGTGACTGCATTTGCGACGGGCAGTTTCTTTGTCGTGATTCCGATTATCGTAGAAAAAACTAAAGCACTGATTGTAGAAATGAATGCGTCTAATAAAGAGATCGAAAACGTGCCTAGTATCATTGTTCCGATCACGTTTAGCTTACCGGTTGGAGGGAAGCTATTAGCCCTATTATTTACCTTGTTTGCGGCCTGGTTTTCGGGTGCCCATATTTCGTTCAGCGATTATGTAACCCTCATTGTTGTCGGAGTCCCACAGTTATTTGGTACCAGCATCATCGCCGTGCCAAATTTATTGGAAATTTTCAATGTTTCTGGGTCAATGTTCGATTTTTTTCTTGTGGCTGAAAATATCATTGTTGGCCGTATAGCGGCCTTGTTATCGGTTATTTTTGCCATGTGTTTACCTCTTCTGATTGTCACCAGTATGGTTAAAAAGTTCACGTTCAAATGGCGACAATTCGGTCGTAATGCGGTTATCATTCCACTAGTGTGTATCTCTGCATTTGTGGTACTTAAGTACACATTTCAAGCGATAAGCCATCAATATGAAGGTTATAGCAAGTTTATTAATCGTGACTTCTTATACGGTGATATTCCTACTACCTATCTTGAAAAGCCCAGTGACTCCAGTGCCGATATTCATTCATCTAGTGGAGTACTTGATCGGGTAAAACAGAGAGGATTTTTGCGAGTTGGGTATTTCAGAGACGACTTACCTTATTCATTCCATAATAGTGATGGCAAATTGGTGGGGTTCGATATTGAAATAATGAATCAATTAGCAGGGGACCTGGGTACGGGAATTGAATTTGTTAAAATATTTCGTAAGGAAGCAGCCCCCTTACTGGCATCTGGATACTTAGATATCACCTCTGGTATTCCTGTTATTCCTGACAATATAAAAGAATTTTTCCTTTCCTTTCCCTACAGTCATCAGCATATAGCCTTTATTGTTAAAGATGAGCGCAGAGCAGAATTTGTTGATTGGAAGGACATAGTAGATCGCAAAGATTTGATTATTGGTATTCCAGAAAAAGTGTTCTACAAAAAAGCGATTGACGCTTATTTCTCCAATGGCAAAGCTTGGGAGATATCCACCCCAAGATTATTCTTCAAAGAGAAATTCAAACATATCGATGCCATGTTACTGGGTGCTCCAGCTGCCTCCGCTTGGACTTTACTGAATCCAGATTATACGGTGGTCTCCCCTAAACCTCTATTACCGGCATTAACAATGGCCTTTCCTATTAATAAAAATGATCATTCATTTGAGCTGTTTATGAGAAACTGGATCAAAATGAAAAAGAAAAATAAGTCCCTCGATCGATTATTTAGTTATTGGATAGAAGGTGTGCAACCAAATTGATCAACAGGGGAGGATCTGCATTCTATGATTAAGATTCCCTTTAAATATTCCTTAAACATCGCTCTGCCTCAATCATAACGGTTGTTACCCTGTTTGGGGTAAATGCATTGTTGTGAGTGCCCATGTAAAGCGTCTCACTCACATTATGCGTCAGCCGATTCACACTTACCTTCTCAGATTCCTTAAAAGCTTCTACGGCATGACTGGGCAGTACTGTAAATCCCAGTCCCATACTCACGGGTTCTAGGATGAGATTGATTTGGTTAGAAAAACCAGAACGCTTAAATTGATGACTGTTTTGAAATTTAGGAAAATTCACACTCAATAACTGACTCGCATGATAAGCCCCATCAGGATGATCGATAAAACCCAAGGTCAATAATTGATCCCAGCTAGGTTCTTTGATTTCAGCTGGAGTCACCAGTAATAGTTTTTCTTGTGCAATCGCTTGCAGGTTTACATCACTCAAGGTGGATAGACAGGTCATGATACCAATATCGACTTTATGCTCGACGATCAATTTCTCGATTTCGCTATTAGGAGCAAATCGATACTCAACAACCAGTTTGGGGTAGCGCTTTTGCAATGCTAATAATTCAGGATACAGCTTAAGCCCGACACTGCCAGAGGAGGCGACTCTTACTATACCTTCATGAGTTGGGTCTAAGCTGACCTGCTGTTCAAGGTCAGACAAGGAAAGAATCAACTTTTGACCTTCGTGGTAAAGACGGTCGCCCGCCGTGGTGAGGGTGAAACGCTTGCCTTCTCTAATCAGCAACGGCTGGCCAAGGTATTCTTCTAATTTACGTATGTGCTGACTCACCCCAGACTGGGTCATATACAGTTCTTCTGCGGTACGGGTGAAATGCCCTACCTCAACCAGTGTGCAGAAGCTGCGTAGCCAGACAGTATTAATCATTACAAAATGTACTCATATATATTTCAGATGATAATTTTACTTAATACTGCCTGTTTCGTAATCTAGATACAACATCAATTGACAAGAGCACAATAGATTATGAGGAATAAATCATGAGCAATACTTACCCACGTAACTTTTCACACATAGGCATATCTGTCCCCGATCTTGAGGCCGCCGTTAAGTTTTATACCGACGTCATGGGCTGGTATTTAATAATGAAGCCAACTGAGGTAGAAGAAGACGACAGCGCAATCGGCGTTATGTGTACCGACGTATTTGGCAGCGGTTGGGATAAGTTCCGCATTGCACATCTCTCAACCGGTGACCGTATCGGTGTTGAACTGTTCGAGTTTAAGGGGCAAGTTAACCCTGAGGATAATTTTGAATACTGGAAAACCGGCGTCTTTCACTTTTGTGTTCAAGATCCAAATGTGGAAGAACTGGCTGAAAAGATTGTCGCTGCTGGTGGTAAAAAACGCATGGAGAAGCCGCGTTATTATTACCCAGGGAGCAAGCCGTATCGCATGATTTATACGGAAGATCCCTTTGGCAATATCGTAGAAATATACAGCCACAGCTACGAGCTGGTTTATAGCGAAGGGGCTTACTGAAAAACTTATTTTTTTGTTACCAACACTTCCTCTAGCTTAAGTCCTGTCAGGTCATGAATGGTGCGCCATAAATAATAGAAAATGGCCATCATCATTACCATCGAGGGAAGAGCAATCATTGGGTAGCTATAGAGCGTCAGCTGCCCCAGTTCTTCATTAAACTCAGGGGTCCCTGCTGGGCTGATGACAATCCATTTCGCCAGTATATAATTCATGGTTGCCGAAAAAGCAAAGGAGCCTGCAATAAGATACGTTGCCTTCATTAAACGATTCTCAAAAGCGGCGGTACTATTATTGGCTTCTAACCTCAGGTTGATCTTTTCCACATCCATAATTTCAGGCTTAAAAAGTAACGTTTTGACTAACGGATAAGGCGTAAAAGTAGAGACTAATACGCCGATACCGATCACTGTGGGAATCGCAGCTTCCTTGATCGCTAGCCATTGAGTATCAAGCTCAAATAAGCCAATACCGCCTGTCAGTAAAATACTAACCAAGCCCAAAAGCGCAATAAAATTAAACTTCCTATAGCTGATTAGCTCAAAAAGTCCCCATGCCAGAGGAAAGGCAAGTGCGGCAATTAGACCACCACTGGCACCTAAATCATCGTCACCGCTTAATTTCATGAGTATAAAAGAGGGTAAGATGATACTCACGACAAGATCTACCAGCGGCCGAGGTTTATGGGTTCGAGGACTGTTCATAATTTTATTTTACTCGTCAGATGAAGTATCTGTTTTAGGTTGGTGAGCAGCGGCCCTGACTAAAATCTCAACATAGAATTTAGTCAATTCTTGTTCCACTGCGTCATCAATTTTCTCATTAATTTCAGCAGTAAAAATCTTTACCGCTGTCTCTTGGGTAGCGCCAAACTGACAATCAAATGTCCAGTAGTCGGCAGCCACTGGCAACGTTTTTCTACGCTCTCTACCAAGATATTTCTTGATATCATGCTTAATAGAATCCACCAAACGAGCAGTTTTAATTTTAGGGTGGGTTAACGCGATAGTTTTTTTCATGGTGTTCCAAGCTTGTATCAGAGACGGGCATGCATCCGAGATGCAAACTGCTGAATGACGAATAAGCGAGCATTCTACATGGATAGGCTAAATATAACTGCTACTTTCGTAATTACCTGACTGGTCAAGGTTACTCTACATCTTTAGGAATTTTGGTAATAGCAACAGCATAAATCCAACGATGACTAAAACCGTCGTATTGTGAATAAAGTAGGGAAAAATCATCAGTGCCACCCCTGTGTAACGAGCTACTGCGTGAGACTGTTTCTTACCGTATATGAAATAGCCAAAGCCTATTGATCCAAAGAACACACTCCATAGGAGGGTCATCATATCCATTTATACACACCTATATTTGTACTATTAACGCATCGTCCACAACTACTATCTAACAAGCTAGCATTTCCTACTGTCCAAGTCCTTGATTTTAATCACTTTATAAAACCTATATTTTATCAATAAATAAAAAAATAGGTTCACCCAATACAAGTATTCAGCGCCGGAGTAACTTAAGATATAGTAGTACTTAAGATTTAACGGGAAAGGTTGTTTTTAATGTTTGTAAGTTTTCTTCGTCCCAATAATCTATCCCAAAAAATGATGCGGGTTATTTTCTCTATCTATGTGACTGTAACCTGTTTAATTACAAGTATGCAGTTTCTAACCGAATATTTGAAAACAAAGGGCTCAATTTTAAATGAATTGAAACAGCTTGAAGAAACAGTCCACGGCTCTATTTCTACCAGCCTTTGGCAATACAATCACAAACAGCTAGACGCACTCATCGCTGGACTGGTCAAAATGCCTATTATTGAGGGTGTCGATGTTTTAGATAAGCATGCCAAGACGATGATTTCTAAAAGAGGCTATGCGCCGGGCTCAGCCCCCTTGTCAATTTTTGAAACACAATCAGACTTATATTGGACGCTGCATGAGAAAAAAATATTTCTTGGATCTGTTACACTTTATTCATCGTCAGAAGTTATTCTAGATCGAGTTCTGTTTGGTTTTTCTTTGATTGCCATTACCGCAATCATCAAGCTATCTATTTTGTTTGGGCTGTTTATTTGGGCCTTTGATCGTTACTTAGCCACTCCTTTGAAAGAATTGATGTCGCAAGTGAATGAGGTTCACTTGAGTCAGGATGTCAGTAAGCGTATTGACCTTTCGATCTTGGAAGATAACGAACTCAGTCAACTGCAAGAACATATGAATAATATGCTGTCTGCGATAGGGAAGAGTCGGGAACAATTACTGGAAGACGAACAAGCTAAGCGAAATTGGTTAGAAGATGCTGTAGCAAGACGCACAGCAGCATTGGAAATATCGAATGCAAAACTCAAAAAGCTAGCGACAAGAGATTCTTTGACCGGAGTACTAAATCGGGGAAGTTTTTTTCAAACTGCACAACATCTACTGGCTCTTTGCCAACGCCAAAAATCCCCCGCATCTTTTGTCTTGATGGATTTAGATTATTTTAAAAAGATTAACGATACCTATGGTCATTTTATCGGTGATAAAGTGCTTATTAACTTCACTGATACTGTGCAAAAATTTTTAAGAAAGTCTGACCTCGTTGGCAGAGTGGGTGGGGAAGAGTTTGCAATATTTCTTTCTGATACGGGTACTGATGATGCATTTCGAATTGCTGAATATATAAGAAAAGCTATTGGCAGTTCAGCGCTTGAAATTGACGGTGAAACTGTCACTTACACAGTGAGTCTCGGCATTGAGACCTCCATGCCAGAAGACGATTCTATTGATCAGCTATTTAAACGCGCCGATGTAAAACTGTATGGCGCAAAAGATAAAGGCCGCGACCGTGTCGAAAAGTAAAAAAACGAAAAGTAAAAAAATAAATCGCCCATCTTTATTAATATCGCCGATGCTTTTTGGCGTGGGCGTCATTATGTCTAGTATGAGTCATGCTACAACATTAAAGGTCTGCTACGACACATGGGCGCCGATGACAATGTTTCCATCAGAAGAGTCTTCTGCGCGGGGTGTCATCATCGATATGGTTGACCAAATATACACAGCAAAAGGCTATACGCTGGAATATTATGAAGTACCTCTGGCAAGAGGGTTGGATATGGTGGCAGAAGGTCTTTGCGATATGCTGCCAGAATATTTATTTTCAAAAGAAGCAGAAAATAAATTTGAGTACGCTAGCGAAGAAACATTTGCCTACACCACAGCGTTTGTCGTCAGGCGAAATGATTCGTGGCGTTATAATGGCATTCAATCGATACAAGATAAACGCATTGCAACGGGGATTGGCTGGGATTACAGCTCAATGAGTGTCGATTATCAAAAATTCATCGATAATCCAAAAAATTCGCGCTTGGTTGAAGTGATCGCCGGTGACGAGGATGTGGTTGACCGAGTGCTTAGTATGATTCGAGATCATCGAGTCGATTTATATGCCGATAACGAGCTTGTCCTTCAGTATGCTTTAAATCAGATGAGTTTAAACGATGAGCTTGAAATCGTGCGCCCTGGTTTAGAAAAAAAACTGCTAGAAATACCGATTTTCTCTAAAAAAATCCCTACGATTAAAAGACTAGAACTTATAACAATTTGGAACGAAGGGCGATTGTCTATGAAAGGGGAAAAAGAAAAACGGCTACTCAAAAAATACAATGTCTCATTTGAAGACTAGTATTTAAAAAATAGCAGCATTTAACCAATGGTCGCTAAAAATCACGTCAATACACACTTACTCAGGGATAACTCCATTAGCTTCGTTCAACGAGACACTCATAGCCGCCCATTTCAAATTCACGGCAAATCCAAGGGCGTTTCTCATAAATGCTACACATCATGGTGGCTCGGTCCAGCGCGGCGCACCAGCCATCGTCTAAGCGATCCATCGTCATGCTACCCCACTCATCCACCGCAATAAACTTTTCCGGAACACCGGTATCCGAAATTAGCATAACCTCTAATTGGCAGCAATTGGCCTTGCAGGTCGAGCAGGTGACTTTTTCGCTAGGCAAGTTTACGAGTTCAATCGTCATTAAAATTGCCCCTAGTTAATACCCGTTTGACTCGCACGAACTTGATGAAGCTTTTTATAACTTTCGATCAAGCTTAAATGCTTGTCTAAACCTTCCAGATTCATACTGGTTTTGGTCAAGCCGAAGAACTTTACATCACCGGTAATCGAACCAACCACATTAGCGAAAACTTCATCACCGAACATTTTTTTGAAATTAACACTGTAATGCTCAAGCTCCAAGTCTTCATTTAGGGTGACTTCAAGTACCGCGTGCAGCGCTTGATAGAATAAACCACGTTCAACCGTATTGTTGTTGTATTGCAAGTACATCTCTACCAGTTCAATCGCTTCTTCTAATGCCCCTAATGCTAGATAAATTAGAATTTTTAATTCAACAACAGTCAGCTGACCCCAAGCGGTATTTTCATCAAATACAATACCAATGAGGGTTGGAATATCAGTGTAGTTATCAATCTGACTTTCTTCTAATCGTTCTACTAAGTTCCCTAGGGCATCGTTATCGAGGACATGAAGGTTTAAAATATCTTCACGATACGCCAGTGCTTTGTTGGTATTATCCCAAACAAGATCTTCCACTGGATACACTTCAGAATAATCTGGCACCAGAATACGACACGCAGAACCTAAAGCAGAAAACTCTGCGGTATACGATTCTTTGCCTAAGGTTTTTAAAATACCGAATAAGCAATCAGACTCTTCTTCATTAGTACCCGAGAAATCCCATTCGCAGAATTCATAATCATGCTTGGCACTAAAAAAGTGCCAAGAGATGACACCGGTAGAATCAATAAAGTGTTCAACAAAATTCTCAGGTTCAGAGATCTCCATACTGTTAAAAGTTGGTCTTGGCACATCGTTTAGGCCTTCAAAGCTGCGACCTTGTAAGAGTTCGGTCAAGCTACGTTCTAGCGCCGCTTCAAAACTTGGATGCGCACCAAAAGACGCAAATACACCGCCGGTTTTCGGATTCATCAGCGTGACACACATTACTGGGAACTGCCCCCCCAATGACGCATCCTTAACCACAATAGGAAAACCTTGGGCTTCCAACGCCTTGATGCCTTCAACAATGCCTGGGTACTTATTAATGACCTCTTGGGGAACGTCGGGCAATACAATTTCTTGTTCTATTATTTGCCTTTTCACAGCCCGTTCAAATATTTCCGATAAGCACTGAACCTTAGCTTCGTTGACATTATTGCCAGCGCTCATGCCGTTACTCAAAAAGAGGTTCTCAATCAAGTTCGAAGGGAAATACACCGTCTCGCCATCCGACTGCCGCACATAAGGAATAGAGCAAATACCGCGCTCACTATTGCCCGAGTTGGTATCAATTAGATGCGAGCCACGAAGTTCGTCTTCAGGATCGTAAATTTCACGAGTATAGTCATCGAGAATGCCCTCTGGCAACGCATCATCAGTGGTCAACTTAAACCACTTTTCGTTGGGATAATGAACGAACTCGCTATTGGCAATTTCCTGACCAAAGAATTGATCGTTATAAAAGAAATTGCAGTTTAAGCGTTCAATAAACTCACCCAAAGCGGAGCAAAGGGCGCTTTCTTTTGTTGCACCTTTACCGTTGGTAAAACACATTGGAGACGCCGCGTCACGGATATGCAATGACCACACGTTAGGTACAATATTGCGCCAAGAAGAAATTTCAATTTTCATACCCAGATCAGCCAGTAGGCTAGTCATATTGGCAATGGTTTGCTCAAGCGGTAGATCTTTACCCAAAATAAAGGTTTTTGCATCACCATCAGCTTGCGCCATTAGCATCGCTTGGGCATCTTCGTCGAGGCTTTTGACAGTATCAATATTGAATTCAGGACCTGTTTGAATTACTTTTTTCACGGTGCAGCGTTCAATAGAACGTAAAATACCGGCACGATCTTTATCAGAAATAGTGTCTGGCAGCTCCACTTGAATTTGAAAAATCTGGTTGTAGCGGTTTTCAGGGTCAACGATATTATTTTGTGACAG
The DNA here is from genome assembly GCA_047612075.1 of Oleispira sp. GTDB lineage: Bacteria > Pseudomonadota > Gammaproteobacteria > Pseudomonadales > Oceanobacteraceae > Oleispira. Next base: position 322,240 of record JBLGAF010000001.1, on the reverse strand, counting down.
TCTAATATCATCCGTAGAAATACCTTTTCCGACACAATACACTTTTACAAAATAAGCCGCGCATAGCGCCGATGAAGCCAAGAAGTAATCAAATGGACCTGGGGCTGAAGCGTCGCCCTTGTAACGAATAGGCTGATCAGAGATGACCGTATAATCATCGAATTTAGCTTCAAGTCTGAGGTTGTCGAGAAAATTTACTTTGATTTCCATTGAATAGGTTCCACCGTAGAGCTTTTGCACGATCAATTAGCGAATTGATCTTAATTGTGGGGGATTATCGGTTTTTTAGCGGCAATAGTCTTGGGAAGTTATGTAAATTAACAAAATACATGCTTATTAAGCTTTTTGATTTTTTACATCCAGTACTTTTGCGCTTATTTGCCAAGTTTTTTGAGTTAGTTATTGCGTGGCATTGATAATTTTTTTGTAGGCGATGTTTACGAATTGTTCATTGAATTTATACAGCTTTTAAAATAGATCAATAACGTTAACGAGAAGTTTACTTTGGTGTGCAAATAAGGAAGTAATAAAAAAGGCCAAGTGATCCGTTCTTGATAGAACAGGTCATTTGGCCTTTTTAGCAAGCGCTTGTTAAAAAACGTTCGCGATTACTTGTTTTCGTTCTGAGAGAACAAGCTATCAGCAACTGGAGCTGTTGGTTTAACTTCAGCGGAAACTGCCACTGCTGGCTTAGTTTCTGCAGTTTGAACTGTAACTGGAAGAGACTGAGCTGGCTTAGCCGCTGGAGCAACTGCTTTCTTAGCAACTGCTTTCTTAGCAACTGCTTTCTTAGCAACTACTTTTTTAGCAGGAGCTTTCTTAGCAACTACTTTCTTAGCAACTACTTTCTTAGCAACTACTTTTTTAGCAACTACTTTCTTAGCAGGAGCTTTCTTAGCAACTACTTTATTAGCAGGTTTAGCAGTAACTTTTTTCGCAACTATTTTTTTAGCAGTCTGGGTAGGCGCTTTCTTTACGGTTGCCGGCTTCTTTACTGCTTTGTTAGCTTTAGCAGCTTGCTTCTTAGCGGTAGCAGCTTCTTTTTGCTTTGCAGCAGTCGCAGCTTTTTTAGCTTTAGCAGCTTGTTTCTTAGCGGTAGCAGCTTCTTTTTGCTTAGCAGCAGTCGCAGCTTTTTTAGCTTTAGCAGTGGCTTTCTTGGAAGCAATAGCAGCTTTCTGAGTGGCAGCAGTAGCGGCTCTCTTATCTGCAACTGCTTGTTTCTTAGCGGCAGCGGCAGCGGCTTTATCTTGGTCTTTAGCAACGTTTGCAGTTGCTTTAGCAATTTCTGAGGCAGCATCAGCATCAGCTTTAGCTGTTGTAGCTTCTAGTTTAGCTGCTACGAAATCTTCTTTAGCATTAGCAACTGCGTGTTTAGCTGTTTCAACTTTAGCTTTAGCAGTCTCTAGAGTTTTAACATTAACAGCTGACTTTTTAGTTTTAACTTTATCAGCGGCTTTCTTTTTAGCAGCGTTTGCTTTAGTCAAAGCAGCAACGACTTTAGTTTGTGCCGATTTTGCTTTAGCCAATGCTTTATCAGCATCAGTACTCATTTTTTGGCGCGCTTTTTCCAGTTTAACTTCTAATGCAGCGATTTCTTTCTGCAAAAGTTGAACTGGGCTCATTACAACTTTAACAGCTGGAGCTTTTTTAGTGGCAACCTGTTTAGCTGGAGTTTTTTTAGCTACAATTTTCTTAGCAGCGATTTTTTTTACTACTGGCTTTTTAGTTGTGTTTTTGCGAGCGGCCATGGAATTTCCTCGAGGACTGATAGTATAGATTTGTAATTATACTTATAAGCACATTACTATCCATTAATTTTAGGTGAGAAACAGAATATAAATAACTTTTTTAGCAAAAAAAAATTTATTTGATCTGTTTTGAGCGTATTTGCTCTTCAATCCATTCTAGCATGGGCTGCCATTCAAGTTTGTCTTTATTATCGAGTTGATTAAAATCAGCCAGTCCTAAGCCATGTTCTGACGCTCGAACGTAATTTTGCGTATCTCGAAACGAAGTAATAAAGGGAATATTTAAACTATTTAGGAAAAGTTCAAGCTTATGATAGATGAGCGTATTTTTCTTTACACGATTAGCAACAACCGCAATTTCTTTTTTATTAGTACGATAAGCTCTGCTTAATAAAACATCTCGAATAAAGCCAGTCGCTGCTCGAATATCAATAGAAGAAGGCACTACGGGGATAATGATAAAATCAGAAGCCTGAATCATGTCCGATAGAATGTTCCCTGACAATCCTGCCGGGGTATCTAAAATAATACGTGAAGTGGAAGAGGGAACACGTAAATTATAACTACGTGTGGAGTTAGGGGTTTGATTTTTGAATGCGGCAACGCCATTAATTTTTGCAAGGTGAGGTTCGCGAATGGATAACCAGTCGATGCTGGAACCTTGTGGATCATAATCAATGATTGAAGTCGATTCACCCTGAGTAGCAAAGTAGCTGGCAAGATTTGTCGCCATGGTTGTTTTTCCACAACCCCCCTTAGCATTGGCAACTAAAATACGAATAGGTTGTATTTGGCTTACAACGCGTACGCCAGATTGTGCAGGTTTGGTTTCTCTCTCGCTCACTGTGCTCTCATTCATAACAGTATTAGTTATTTCCTGTGTCTTATTTTTATCAAGCATAGGCTATAATCAACTGAGTTAATATGTCCTAAAAGGAATCATGGATGAAGCGTCCTATTTTTATTATGTGTGTTTTAGTCGTCATTGCTTTTGCAGGGCCTATGCTGCTGAAGAAACCTGATGGTTCAGCGTTTATAGACTCCCCACTGGATTTTTTCTCGACAAACTCGACAGGTTCGAAAAATAACGAATCAAGCAATATGACCCGCCAATCATTTTATAAATGGCAAGATGATGACGGTACTTGGCATTATTCTGATCAGCCGCAAGCCGGAAAAAATATTGAGACGGTGACGGTGAATACTAATACCAATTTAATTCAGGGGTTACGCCGAGAAAAAAATAAAGAATTAGCTGTTATTGAGAAAAAATCAGAGTCGAAGACTGAAGGTTCAACCATGCCCTTGCCTATGACAGTGCCGATAGAGAAAATATCGAAAATATTGCAGGACGCGAACAATATTCAGCAATTGATGGATGATCGTAATCAGCAAATTGAACAAGCGATTCGAGGCCGCTAGTTTAACCCTGTTTTGTATCTCGGGCTGGTAACTCGGGTCGCGTTATTGAAGATAAAAAACGCGGCCACTGGAGCCACTTGCAACATAGCCTTGTTCAGCAAAAGCAACATCTTCAATCAGTACGTTATTACTCACCCATTTATTTTTAGGGATCGCTTGCCAAGTCTGTTCAAGCTTGCCTGTTGTTGTCTGCCACAGTTGAATCTTACCGGCACTCGAACCGGTTAACAGTTTCGAACCTTCTTCACTAAAACGGACACTGCTGTAAAAACCGCTATTGATGGGGAACTCGCTAATAACCTGACCTGTTTTACTCTCCCATAGACGCCCTGGGTCACCTAAAGCGGAAGTGAAAACAAAGCGACCATCAGCTGAAATTTCTGCAGTGCGAACTTGATTACCATGTTCCAAGCGTTGAATTTGTTTACCATTATTAAGGTTCCAAATACGTGCACTGGAATCGTCACTGGCACTGGCGGCGAAGATTCCTTGTCGATCTATGCTGACATCGTAAACGATACCCTCGTGGCGCAGTGTGTGTTTTATGCCTCCATTTTTAATATCAAATAAGGTCGCGGTATAGTCAGCCATGGCGAGTAAAGCATATTGTCCATTGTTACTGAGGCTGATGTCTTGAATATCTCCAGGGGCATCCCATAACCAAATAGCTTCACCTGTTATACTATTCCATAACGCGATGGTTCGGTTGTCGGTGGTGGCGACAAAATTACTTTCTGGTGAAAAATCGCAGCTGCTAATGCTGCTATTTTGTCCTGCTTGATGATTCCAATTATAGAGACGATCAAGAGGCCGTAAGCGCCATAGGCTACCACCGTGATGAATGGAACCGGCAAACGCATAGTTGCCTTCTTGGTTGAGGCAAAGAGCGTGCACACCTTGACGAGCGAGCTCATCGAAACGCTCGGGTTGTTTCCCGATACCGCAGGCGGTCAGCAATAAACTGGAAAATATTATTGTGGACGGTATTAACATGGAGAGTCGTTTGGGTAATGCAGCTGACTTCATAGTCATCCCTAAATGTAGGTCAAATATGAAATCAGTTTAGCTCATATTGAGCCATTGGCTAATATGATTGGGTATGAATACGAGGAGTTTTAGCTAGCAACCAACTCACGATGAACGTTATGCAGTTTTTCGATTAACTGGTCTTCAACTTCGAAGCGTTCACTAAGCATTTCACCTAAGTCAGAAAGATCTTTTGTTAAGTCGGATATCTTTTCAATACAGTGTTCCGTATTGTCGTACTTATCGTTAAAGTCGACAAATTGCTGTGTTATTTCTTCCAGCACAGGGTATGCACGTTTGGCGAGTTCAGTGCCACCGTCTTCGTATTGTTTCGCTTCATCTAACAGTTGCTGATAGATTTCGAAGTGACCCGCCGAACAATAATCCATGAGTACCTGGCAGAAAGCCTGAACTTTAATCGCTACTGGGGTTTCTTGTGGCGAAAATGGCTTCAAAGTATTTATACCAAAGAAAAGTACAATTACATTTTGGCGCTCATTTAACCACCCATCGATTAACTTATGGACTCCACCCCACCGCTCCTGTGCTGTTTTGCAACCTTCTAACATACTCCAATTCCTTGTTCTTTGTAGTTTTGATTCCACCTAATATAGTCAGGCTAGACATGCAGTTGCAAGTAAGTTCTTTTACTTTTTTTGCTTGCAAACTGACATTTCCATGCTTTATGACCTTTTAGGCGTGTTGGTTGGACAATTTAGCTACTTACGTGCTTTCCAAGCTGTCAAAATGCCATAAACAGAGGCGATAGCAAAGCCAATAAAAAAGATCATCAGCCAGGCAGGCATAGAGAGCCCGAGAAAACTCCATGAAACTTCTGCGCAATTACCATTGCCTCTTAATAATACGGTGATTACTTCCATAATAGGGAAGGCATCGAGCATGTATTCAAGACTCGGGCCGCAAGAAGGCACTTGGTCTGCTGGCAGGTTTTGTAGCCAGTTATGATGATTAGAAAGATAGAAGCCAAAAAATGAGGATAATAACGTCCAACCAGAAGCGATCAACAACCCTATTGGGCGTGCTGCGAGAAAGAAGCCAGCTAAGCATCCTAAAGCGACCATTAAGGTAGCGACTCGCTGCATGATACAAAGCGGACAAGGCTCCATCTCTAATGCGAACTGAAAATAATAACCACTGGCTAATAAAGCAACGCAGATAATAAAGCCTGCCATGCTGAGTAATTTAAGGTCGATACGCATTATTTTACCTTTCTCTTTCTGATTGTTAATATTGTTCTATTCTATAGATATCTATTATGACGCTATTCAGACTTTGGAGTATTGATAATGTTCAAATTTCTTCTGCTTTTTGCAGGATTAATCATGTTTTCTTTGGCTGGTTCCAGCCAAGCCGAAATAACCAGTCAAACTAAGTATATCCATTTAACACCGGCTTTTGTGGTTAATTATGGCAATACAGGACGCATGAAGTATTTACGCACCGAAATCGCCTTAAAAGTGATCGGTACTGAAGCGGCTTCCGCGGTGAAAAATCACCGTCCGTATATTCGTAATAACCTAGTTTTTTTATTAACGGCACAAGATAGTAATAGCGTTAATTCTTCTGCGGGGCGAGAAACTTTACGCAAGGTTGCATTGGAAGAGGTGAGGGTATTAATGACTGAGCTTGAAGGTATGCCATATGTCGACGATTTATTCTTTGAGAATTTTGTAGTGCAGAATTAGTAAATATTAAACGATGACTGCTATGAAACTAAAAAAGGTTATCACTTGATCCCCTTTTTTAGTTTCAGCTGCCAATTTATTATTTAGCGAGTCAGTGTTATTTAACGCGCTAGGTATTGCTTTAAAAAGTTAGGAAAATCTATTTGATCACCCGCTTCTATTTCAGCTTGTTGCCTCAAACTTTGCTGTGCTTGCAACTGCATTTCTTTGTTCAACGCGTCATCTAGCGGCTGTTTAAATTCAGCCGCCCTTTGCTGGGCTAACTTGAGGGTTAGCTGCGCGAACTCTAAATCTTCGGCTTTCATTTGTGCTAAATATTGTGCTGAAGGCGTAAGCGAATCATCATCGAGTTTTGCTTGCTGCTGTGCTAAAGCCTGGCTGTATTGTTGATTGCCTGCGGCTTCATCCATCGATACTGCTAGGGGTGCCAAATCGACTAATAGTTCATTACCCCATTGGCGTAAGCCTATCGATTCACCCTTTTTGCTTAACATTAACTCAGGATCGCGACCTTGCATGACGGCTGCATGTTGGTTGGCTTTAATCTCATTATAGCCAACGTTGTTAATGTCTGGACTGGCAGAAAATAAGCAATGGGTTAAGAAGACATCTAAAAAGTGGATGTGCGTTTCATCCATGCCCAATGTAAGGAACGGATTAATGTCGGTGCAGCGCACTTCGATATATTCGACGCCGTGACTGGCTAAGGCTTGCAGTGGTTTTTCGTCACCATTACCGATGCGCTTTGGGCGAATATCACTGTAATACTCATTTTCAATTTGTAGCAGGCTAGTATTTAGCTGCTTGTACTGACCGCTCTCTTCTTGAATACCAATCGCTTCATACGCCGTAACCGGTTGCGTAACCGCTTTAGCTAGGGTTTCTACATAGTTTTCAAGGCTGTTATAACAAACGATTAGTTCGGCTTGGGCATTATTTTGATAGCCCAAATCACTCATGCGCAATGACGTTGCGTAAGGTAAGTAAAAGGTGTTTTTTTTGAACGCTTCTAGCGCGTGTTTTTCGCCCTCCAAAAACGATGAACAAACGGCAGGGGATGCCCCAAATAAATAGCTTAATAACCAAGAGTTACGGCGGAAGTTACGAATAAGGCCGAAGTATTTTCCTGAGATAAAATCTTTTAATTCTTCGGCACTAGCGTCCGACTGCTTTTCTTCTTTATACATGAGAGGCCATAAAGCGTCTTGCATAGAAAAGTTATAATGAATGCCGGCAATGGCCTGCATGGTGCGACCATAGCGATGCCATAAACCATGGCGGTAGGCATGTTTGAGTTGACCTATATTCGAATAGCCATACTGGGCAATGGGAATACTTTCTTCACCATTAATAATACATGGCATAGATGCGGGCCAGATTAGTTCGTCGCCCATGTTTTGATAGCTGTATTGATGCAGGTTGTGCATGAACTGCAGCGTATCTTTGGCGTTATCAAAAACGGGGGTAATAAATTCTAATAAAGATTCAGAATAATCTGTGGTAATACTAGGGTGCGTCAGTGCTGAACCCAATGCTGATGGGTGTGGAGCTTGGCTTAAATGGCCATTAGGCTCACAGCGTAATCCTTCTTTTTCAATACCGCGCTGGATGCGCCCAAGTAATGAGAGCTGGTTTTGCTCGCGTAGGGACGTTAGCAACTGGGTATAACTTGGATTAGCCAATAGATAGCCTCAATATTAAACTTAAAAGAAAAGCATTATAAGCGAATGAACGCTTCGACGTAAGCCTAATCAGCGGCACGGACTGTGCCACTGATATAGACAATCGTTATCTTTACTTTTTCCCTTTTTTGAAGGCGGCGGCGAGAGCATCCGCCATTGCGCCTTTGGCCCCAGCCTGGCTACTACTTTTATGGCTACCGTTATTAGGTTTGGCATTAGAAGAGCCAGGACCAAAGCTGGTTTTTGTGGTTGGAGAACCGCCATTACCGCGGCGATTATTACGCTCACCGGGAGCTTTTTCATTAGCCAGTTCGTTGGCATCGTCAGACATGCGCATAGACAATGCGATGCGCTTACGCTGGGCATCTACTTCCATTACTTTTACTTTGACGATGTCGCCCGCTTTAACTACTTCGCGCGGATCTTTAATAAAAGTATCGGACATGGCTGAGATATGAAGTAGACCATCTTGGTGAACACCGACATCGACGAAGGCACCAAAGTTGGTGACGTTGGTAATGACACCTTCTAGTACCATATTCAAACGTAAATCTTTTATTTCTTCTACGCCGTCTAAGAAGGTGGCGAAGGTGAATTCAGGACGTGGATCTCGGCCTGGCTTTTCTAATTCAGCAAGAATATCTTTAATGGTAATTTCACCCACCGACTCAGTAGCATATTGAGCGGCGTTAACGGCTTTTAAGAAAGAGCTATCACCGATCAAACTTTTAATATCACGACCCGATTGTTTAGCGATTTCTTTTACCACTCCATAGGCCTCTGGGTGAACCGAGCTTGCATCTAATGGGTTTTTAGCATTATGAATGCGTAAGAAACCGGCGGCCTGTTCAAAAGTCTTTTCGCCTAAACGTGCTACCTTTTTTAATTCTTTACGCGAAGTGAAAGCGCCATTCTCATCACGATAACTGACGATGTTATTGGCAATGGTGGTATTCAAACCCGATACACGAGTCAGTAACGGTACCGAGGCCATATTGAGATCAACACCGACCGAGTTCACACAGTCTTCTACTGTTGCATTCAAAGCGCGGGCTAATTGCGACTGGTTTACGTCGTGCTGGTATTGGCCAACACCAATAGATTTAGGTTCGATCTTCACCAGTTCAGCGAGTGGATCTTGCAGACGACGAGCAATAGAAACAGCGCCTCGAATCGTCACATCGAGATTAGGAAATTCTTTTGCGGCCAGCTCAGAGGCCGAGTAAATAGAAGCACCGGCTTCGTTCACCATAACTTTTTGAACTTTTTTCAACGCTGGGTTGGCTTTGATCATATCACCCACGAATTTATCGGTTTCGCGGCTACCGGTACCATTACCAATCGAAATTAATTCTACGTTGTGCTTTAAAATTAAGGCAGTGATAATTTTCGCTGAATCGGCTAATCTTTTTTGTGGCGGTGTGGGGTAAATTGTATCGTGATCGATCACTTTACCAGTGGCATCAACCACGGCCACTTTTACTCCCGTACGCAAACCTGGATCCAAACCAATAGTAGCTTTCGCGCCCGCAGGGGCGGCCAAGATAAGGTCTTTTAAGTTTTGACCAAATACCTTAATGGCGACTTCTTCGGCGGCTTCTCGAACATGGCCCATTAGCTCAGTTTCAAGGTGAGTTAATAACTTAATACGCCAAGTCCAACGTACCACTTCGTGCAACCAACGATCGCCTGGACGGCCTTCGTTCTTAATATTGAAATGATCGGCAATCATGGCTTCGCAAGGAGAAGGGGTTAGTTTGTCGGTTTGTGTATTAGCATCGCCTGTGACAATGCTGAAACTCAATATGCCTTCGTTACGCCCGCGTAAAATAGCCAGAGCGCGATGACTTGGAACACTTTTAAGCGCTTCGTCGTGTTCAAAGTAGTCACTGAACTTTGCGCCTTCTTGTTCTTTGCCAGGGACTAGGCGAACCGATAAAATACCTTCTTGTTTAAGAAAAGTACGCACTTTATTGATTAGATTTGCATCTTCAGCAAAGCGCTCCATTAAAATATACTTGGCGCCATCAAGGGCTGCTTTGGTATCGGTAATGCCGTACTCTTTACCTGTGTGGGCATCAATGTAGTTTGCGGCTAAGGTTTCTGGTGTTTGACTTGAATCTTCTTGCAGGGTGTCCGCTAATGACTCTAAGCCCGCTTCGATAGCAATAGCACCTTTGGTGCGACGCTTTTGCTTATGAGGTAAATACAAATCTTCTAAGCGCGTTTTGGTATCAGCATTAAGAATGTCGCGTTTAAGTTCAGGGCTTAACTTACCTTGTTCGTCGATGCTTTTAATAATGGTGCCACGACGATCTTCCATTTCACGAAGATAGCGCAGGCGCTCTTCAAGGTTTCGCAGTTGCGTATCATCCAGTGCGCCAGTGACTTCTTTACGATAACGAGAAATAAACGGTACAGTCGCACCATCATCTAATAGGGCAACAGAGGCTTGCACTTGCTGAGGGCGGATATTCAGTTCTTGTGCGATACGGGTGAAAATAGAATCCATAATGTCTCTCGTCTTTTGATCTTGTAAGCGGGTCTAAATCGTTGCAATCGATAAAATATTGAGCCTGAGTATACTGATCCTAAGGAGGTTATTCGAGGATAAAAAATACAGGTGAATTTTTTTGCAAAAAAAAGCCGCTAATAACCAAGTTTAAATAACTTAGTTAATAGCGGCTTTTTTGTAGCCAATGCTTAGCTCAACTTAACGATTACTTAATCTTAGGACCTGCCGCTAAAATCGCGTCAGAAACATCGAACTTAGTGAAGTTAGTTGTGAACTGCTTAGCCAATACTTCAGCAGCGGCTGTCCAATCAGCTTCATTAGCCCAAGCTTTCGTCGGGTTAAGTAGCTTAGAATCAACACCGTTTAGACTCTTAGGAACTTCTAAGCCAAATAACGGTAAAGTCTCAGTTTCAGCATCACGCAAAGCACCTGTCTGAATGGCACTGATGACTGCACGAGTCGTCGGGATAGAAAAACGCTCGCCGCCATGACCGTTAGCGCCGCCAGTCCAACCTGTATTCACAAGGTAAACTTGCGAATCAAATTCAGTAACACGCTTCATTAATAACTCAGCGTATTCACCTGCTGGACGCGGGAAAAAAGGAGCACCGAAGCAAGTCGAGAACGTTGACTTAAGACCTGGAGTACCGCCCATTTCTGTAGAACCTACTAGCGCTGTGTAACCACTTAGGAAGTGGTAAGCCGCTTGTTCTTTAGTAAGAACAGACACTGGCGGAAGAACACCTGTCATATCACACGTTAGGAAGATAACCGCTTTTGGCTCGCCACCTTTATTTTCTAGTACGCGCTTTTCAACATGCTCTAGAGGATAGGCGCAACGGCCGTTTTCAGTCAGGCTAGTATCGGCGTAATCAGCAACACGATGTTCGTCGTCCATCATTACGTTTTCAACGATCGCGCCGAAACGGATCGCATCCCAAATGATGGGTTCATTCTTTTGTGAAAGATCAATCGTTTTTGCGTAGCAACCGCCTTCGATATTGAAAACTGTTCCTTTGCCCCAGCCATGTTCGTCGTCACCAATGAGGTAACGCTCAGGGTCTGCAGACAAGGTTGTTTTACCCGTGCCAGACAAGCCGAAAAACAAGCAAGTATCACCGTCTTCGCCAACGTTGGCAGAGCAATGCATTGGTAGTACGTCTTTCTCAGGCAGTAGGAAGTTCTGTACAGAGAACATCGCTTTCTTCATTTCGCCTGCGTAACGCATGCCGGCAAGCAATACTTTACGTTGTGCGAAGTTGATAATGACACAACCTTCAGAGTTAGTACCGTCACGCTCTGGAACACATTCAAAGTTAGCACAGTTCAGAATGGTCCATTCTTCTTTGTCAGCTTGGTTGAATGTTTCAGGGCGGATAAATAGGTTACGACCGAACAGGTTTTGCCACGCTGTTTCAGTTTGGCACTTAACTGGCAAATAATGAGCTGCATCTGAACCTACGTGTAGGTTAGATATAAAACCGCCCGTTTTACCGAAATACTCTTCGACACGATCCCAAAGAGCATTGAATTTTGTAGCGTCGAAAGGGCGGTTAACATTGCCCCAATCGATGGCATCTTTAGTACTCGGTTCTTCAACAATGAAGCGATCCATTGGAGAACGGCCAGTACGGAAGCCGGTGGTGACAACTAATGCACCGTTGTCTTGTAGGCGGCCTTCGTCGCGCTCAAGTGCTTTTTCAACCAATAGAGGTGCAGATAAGTCAGTATAAAATGTGGTCATAGTAGTGCCCTAAGGGTCTCTTATGTCAGTATCGCTTTTGGCCATACACAAATGAATGGCATTTACCGTCCAGATGGTAATTGGACGAACCCATATTTTGAGGTCCAGATTATGCCAGATTTTTTGACTTAAAAAAACCGAGATGCCACAAATGGCCGATATCATTAAGAATGATAGTCGGCGTTATATGGCTTGTTTCGGCAGATTCTTGTAGTTTTTTTTCAATACTGGCAGAAATAGCAGGCTAATCACCGGTATTGGCATTAATTGACTAATGTCAGCGCCCTAGTACCGTTATTAGCAGGGTAATTGAGTTAATTAATGTAGTTTTTTTTCAGGAAATAAATCTTTAATATCTACTTTATTAAATGAGTAATGCTGTAAACAAAATTGGCAATCAAGAGAAACCTTACCCTGTTCGGCAATCACCTCCATTAGATCGGCATAGCCCAATTGTGCAATAGCGTTACCTGTGCGCTCTTTTGAGCAGGTACAGGCAAAGCGCAAAGTGGTCGCGTCATATAACCGAACTTGTTCTTCGTGATAGAGACGGTGCAGGATGGTTTCGTTATCGAGTCCAAGCAGCTCGTCTTCTCTGAGCGTGCTGGCTAGATGGCTCAAACGATCCCAAGCATCGGGGTCTGGGTTCTTACTGGGCGGCAGTTGTTGCAGCATAAAGCCACGAGCAATGGTGCCATCGCACTCTAGCCAAAAGCGTGATCCTAGCTGTTCAGATTGCTTGAAGTAGTATTCAAAAGCCTCGTTAAGATGATCGCTTTCCAGTGGCACTATGCCTTGGTAAGGCTTGCCGACTGCAGGCTCGAGAGTAATAACCAGTTGGCCGCCGGCGAGTTCTACACGGTCAATTTCTTTGCTTTCATCGTAACGAGCAATAGCGCGCATCTCACCAGTATTGGTGGTTTCTGCTTGGATCAACGTGACATTTCCGGGCAGGTGCACTTGCAGGCATAGACGACCTTCGTATTTTAGGGTTGCACTCATTAGTGCACTGGCGGCCATAAGCTTGCCTAGCTCGATCTTTAAAGCGGCTGGGTAGGCGTGTTTGGATGACACCTCGCTAAGACTTTTGTGTAGGCTAACCAGTTCTCCTCGAACATCGGTCTGATCAAAGGTAAAGCGTTGCAGGCTATCAAGATTACTCATATTTAACTCATATTTCACTTTGGTGCTTGAATTGGTGGATCTGACGACGCTCTTTTTTATTAGGGCGATGATCAGGAGCAGCGGTTGAATCCTTCATCATGCGGCGGCGTTCCGTTGCATCTATCCGCGCTTTGATACTGGCGGTTGTTTCTTCATACAGCGCTTGGGCCTCAGGTGCACTTCGGCGCTGTTCTGATAAATCTTTAATAATGATGATTTTGTCATCTAAACCTTGGCGAATGGTGAGCTTGGCTGCAAGGTCAACAATTTTGCTGACTTTGCAGCGTTGGCCATCATAACGCACCTTGCCACCGTCGATGGCGGCTTTGGCTATGGCGCGAGTTTTATAAAAGCGCGCAGCCCAAAGCCATTTATCAAGGCGGACTTTTTTATTATTGCTGACTTGCTGCTTACTCATTATTTAGCGTCATCCTATTTAAGCGGGTCTGGCTTGTGTCGCTCTTCTTTATGCAAGAGTTCGTCAAAATGATGAATGCCTGGGTGCTCACTGTCGGTATTCGGCGCTTTTTGACTGTCTGGGTGAAAGATGGTCAACAAGTGTTTGAAACCCCATTTTTCTGCGGATTTTAACACCGCTTGGCTATCATCAATAAGCAAGGTGGTGTCGATATCAAAAGGTTCGTTTTGCTGTAAATGTTGCCAAAATGCTTGGCTTTCTTTTGGCTCTTGGTAGTCGTGAGAGCTAATGATGCGATCGACTAAGGTATCTAAACCGGTACGGGCCATTTTTAGATCCACGCTGTCGCGATGAGCGTTGGTGACGATCACCACTCTTTTTCCCTGTTGTCTAAGCATCTCAAGGAAGTCTTTAACATGTGGGCGGTATTGGATTTTTTCAACGATGTCTTGCTTCAATGCGGCGACCGGCATATTTAAGCGTTCGCTCCAGTAGTCGAGGCAATACCAACTTAAGGTGCCCTGAGTTTCTTCTGAGACTTGCTTCAATATTTGGTGAGCTTCTTCATTTCCGATACCATACTGTTCAGCATATTTTGCCGGCATAAATTGCAGCCAAAAGTAATTGTCGAAATGCAGGTCGAGTAAAGTGCCGTCCATGTCGAGTAGGACGGTCTTTATTTTGGACCATTGTTCCATAGTGTAAGTCTGGAGCGGTTGCATTTTTTCTGCTGAGTTACGTACTTGGCTGTCTGTCATATTTGAGTCAGGTATACTGCTTAGATGAGTTTGCATTATTGAAATTGGAGTCTCTTTATTATGTCTGAAAAACCAAAAATCTTACACCAGTCAATTGTATCTAGCAGTCGTTTATTTACCGTGGAAGCGGTGGACTTCAAATTCAGTAATGGTGTTGAAAGAACTTATGAGCGCCTGGTGCCCGGTGGATCGGGTGCAGTAATGATGGTCGCTATGCTAGATGATGAGCATGTGGCGATAATTCGTGAATTCGGGGGCGGAGTAGAGGAATACACTTTGACACTGCCTAAAGGTGCCGTCGATTTGGGCGAAACGTTGGTTGACGCGGCAAATCGTGAACTGCAGGAAGAGATTGGTTTTGCGGCCAAAAAAATTACTTTTTTAAAACATATGAGTTTGTCACCTAGCTATATGAAAAGTGGTATTGATATTTTTCTTGCTGAAAATTTATACCCCTCGGTATTAGAAGGCGATGAACCCGAGCCGCTAGAGTTAATTAAGTGGCCTTTGGCAAATTTACATGAGTTGGTGATGCGTGATGATTGCACGGAAGGTCGATCGATTGCCGCTTTGTATTTGGCGCGAGAATACTTAGCCAATAGGAAAACATAAACTTCTTCATAGACTAACGAACGGTTCGCTAATTATTAAAGTAACCAAGGTAAAATAATGGCATGTAATGCAGCCGTGAGTGTCATCGCCATAGCAGAGTACGCAGCGTACTCTTGACCTAGTGCTAGGGCACGGCTAGTACCCACAGCGTGGGCGCAAATACCTAGGCTCATTCCAGTTACTTTTGGGCTGTCTAATTTTAACCACTGTAATAACAGAGGAATAATAGCAGCGCCGATAATTCCTGTGACCATCACAAACGCCGCTGCGAGAGCGGGTAGACCACCGGTTTGTTCTGCGATAGCAACGGCAACGGGGGTGGTGACTGATTTACTCGCCATGGTGACGGTTATGGTATCAATACCTATCCAGTAATGGGTAAGTGCAACGGCGACAAATACGGTTGTAAAACTGCCCAATACAATCGCCAGCAATAACCTTAGAAATTCTTTTCGCATACGATGGAAATGGTAAAATAATGGGATAGCTAAACCAACCACAACGGGGCCAAGGAAGAAGCTGAGTAATTGGCCACCTTTTTGATACGTGCTGTAAGGGGTATCCGTTAGCCAGAGTATGGCGATCACTATAATGAAGCCAGATAATACCGGGGGTAACCAAGGACTATTGTTGGACTGCTGGTAAATCTTCAAGCCCAGTAGGTAGGCGCCTAGAGTAATCATTAACCAGGTGCTAGGAAGCTGCAATAGTTCGGTTAGTATGAGTTCGGTAGGGATGAATTCAGCGAGCATTATTTATTTCTCCACCTTAGTACGAAGGCGGTGACCAGAACACCAGGGATAAGGCTCACCGTCATAATAAGAAGAAGTTTTAAGCCATACTGTTCAATAATAGCTGATTGAGTCAACAAACCTGCACTAATAGGAATAATAAACAGAGGTAATAACGGGGAAAGAGAGTTTGCAGCTAGTTCAATTGATTTGGGGATTTTTTTTCTTACAACGATTAGGATCAGCAGAAGAACCATGCCGATGATCGAACTGGGTACGGGGATGGCAATCCAAGATTGGATTGCCTCTCCGAAAATGAGAAAAACTAAAAGTGCAAACAATCCTATTAGCATATTCTCATTCTTTTATTTGGTACGGAAGGAGAGACTTGAACTCTCACACCTTACGGCACTAGAACCTAAATCTAGCGTGTCTACCAATTCCACCACTCCCGCTTAGGCTGCGCATAGTATAGAGACTACCAATGCGTGTCTAGTACTTTCATGAAATAATGTTACTTTTATTTCATTTTTATTTGTTTTAATTATGAGCTATTTGAATTCAGCCGCATTTAAAGACGCTGACAGGTTATGACCTTGATAGTTACTAGCAAGCAGATCCAACAAAAGTTTCAATCTGTTTTGATTTTTGGCACTCTCGCCGATTAGGCTCACATTTAAACTAAGTAACTCTGCTAGTATGGACACTGCAGTGAGGCAGTTTGGAATTAGAAAAAAAGTAATAAAGTAAATAATGAATTGGCTACAGTGGGTCAATCGAATTAAATAACTTAAGGGATCAAGGTGGCTATGAATAAGCCTTTAGTAAGTCATAATGTAATAATCAATATTGCAGCATTCATCGTTATCGTCGCGGGCTTAAAGGCAGCAACTCAGTTGTTAGTGCCATTTTTATTAGCCGTATTTATTGCTGTTTTGTGTGCGCCTATGATGATTTGGCTAAAGAAAAGAAGAGTACCGTCGATCGCATCAGTATTATTAGTTGTGGTGTTATTTTTTCTCATTACCGCAACTCTGGGGACGGTTATTGGTACGAGTTTATCCGCTTTTTATCAAGACTTACCCGAATACGAACAAAAACTACAGCAGCAGGGAACAGACATTATAGCGACGCTGAGTGGCTTCGGTATTATTGTTGATGAAGCGGTATGGCGTAATTATATTGACCCTGGCGCGGTGATGAAGATGGTCGCCAAAATTTTTAGTGGTTTGGGCGGGGTACTGACCAATACGTTTTTGATTTTATTTTCAGTGATTTTTATTTTACTAGAAGCCTCAGATTTTCCCGAAAAACTTAAAAGAGCGTTAGGAAATAAGACCCTCGCACTTGAATATTTCCAGAAGTTTAGTGATTCAGTGCAACGTTATTTATTAATTAAAACTTTGGTGAGCATGGGCACTGGAATTATCGTTGGCACTATGCTGGCTTGGATTGGGGTTGATTATGCTATTTTGTGGGCCGTGATCGCTTTTTTATTAAATTTCATTCCTAATATCGGTTCCATTATTGCGGCGGTACCCCCGATGCTGATCGCGTTAATTCAGTTGGGGCCGATGAGTTCGATGTTGGTGGCAGGTTTGTTTGTAGTAACTAATGTGCTGTTTGGTAATGTTATCGAACCACGATATATGGGTCGGTCTTTGGGCTTATCGACCTTGGTTGTTTTTGTATCCTTGATTTTCTGGGGATGGATATTTGGTCCTGTCGGTATGTTGCTTTCAATTCCGCTGACTATGATGGTTAAAATAGCGTTAGAAAACAGTCAGCGAAACCGCTGGCTGGCAATACTGCTCGGTCATTGACAAGAAATTATGAACAATCGTTTGTTTTTCTTTATTTAGCGTAAGGAAGGGTAAAACCCTTCTTCTTATTTAACGACTCGCATTACACTCTTATTTAGTAGCAAGTATTTTTTAAAGGCCTATGTTTTTTTAGAGGACTATGCTTTTTAGAGGCTAAATATTTAAAGGGGATTTTAATGTATCAAATTTTATTAATCGATGATGATTATGAGCTGGGCGAACTTCTGCAAGAATATTTAGCGATGGAAGGCTATCAGCTAGCGGTATGTCATGATGGTGAAGCGGGTTTGGCGGCCTCCCTAACGGGTCAGTACGATCTGGTTTTATTGGATGTCATGCTCCCTAAAATGAATGGTTTTGATGTCCTTAAACAGTTGCGTACAGAATCTATGCTGCCGGTGATTATGCTGACGGCCCGCGGCGAAAGTGTTGATCGTGTATTAGGTTTAGAACATGGCGCAGATGATTATATTCCTAAGCCTTATCATCATCATGAATTAGTGGCTCGGATTAAAGCCTTGTTTCGCCGCATTGAAGCGGGGCAGCCCAAGGTCGCGAATGCGTGGCTTCAGGTTGACGAACTGAAATTACATAAAGCGACTCGAAGCGTAAGACTGCATGATGAAGAGGTTGAGTTAACGGGCGCAGAATTTGGCGTACTATTAACGTTATTAGAAAGTGCAGGGGAAGTGGTTGATAAAGAAGTACTTTCACAGAGTGCATTAGGGCGTCGATTAAGTGCGTTTGACCGCAGCATTGACATGCATGTCAGTAATTTGCGTAAGAAGTTGGGTGAGCGCAACGATGGCAAGGCTTATATTAAAACGGTGCGTGGTCAAGGCTATATTCTAGTTCAAGATTGAACGTGATTAGGTTTATTCATTTCAGATATTTTCAAACTAGGCACTGCTATGCGCTGGCGTAATTCGTTATTTATTAAGATTTTTCTTTGGTTTTGGATTGTTGTTGTGGTCAGTATGACAGTGGCCACTTTATCTTTTCAATGGCTGCAAGACGATTATCATCGCCCATTAGAATTGCGTGAAAAGATTTTATTACAACGCATTGCCGAAAACACTCAGGCGTTAAAAATTAAAAAACGAGGACTGTGGGCTCGATTAGAGCCCGGTTGGAATGTGGTTAAATTTGAAGAGTCTCAATTGAATGACCTTCCTCATGATGTGGCTAAGTTTTATGAGCACGCCGTCGCTGAGCAACAGTCTTTATGGGGGCAAGAAGATGGCTTTCTGATGATGGGGCCTCTGGTTCACCGCGATCAAATCTACATTGCGATAAGCCGCTATCATTGGCGACATTCTTTGGATGAAGGAGAACGTTGGTTAATCCCCTTTTTAGTCGTGTTTATGGTGTCACTCATGTGTGGTGTGCTCGCCTGGCATCTAACCAGCCCTATTCGTCGTTTGCAGCAGGCAGCTAAAAAATTGACTGCGGGAGATTTTGAAATCTCCGAATTGAGATCCAATCTTAATCGCGGTGATGAGTTGGGTGATCTATCGGTAGAATTTGTTGAAATGGCGGATTCTTTGCAACGCCTTTTACTCAGTCATCGCCAGCTGTTGCGTGATGTTTCCCATGAATTACGTTCACCTCTTACGCGTTTACAAATAGCGTTAGGTATAGCACGTAAAAAAGACGCAGGTAATTATTTGCAGGCTGAGCACGATAGAATTGAGCGTGCGTCAGGGCAAGTTGCTAACTTGGTTACGCAAATTTTAGATTTGGCTAAGCTGCAGCAAGAAGGCGATTTAACCACTGAAAGATTGGACTTGGTGAAGTTATTTAAAATTTGGCTGCAGGATGCTGAATTAGAATTAGCGGCTAAACACTTGACCATTAAGTGGCAGCTGGAAACGGAAGAAGTGTTTTGTAATATCGATGCGGTTTTAATGCAGCGAGCCTTTGATAATGTTTTGCGCAACGCCATCCGTTTTAGTCCCGACGCGGGAGTTTTAACATTAAGCTTGGGAAAGGTGGATCAGCAGCTTATTTTTAAAATGTGCGATCAAGGTCCAGGAGTCAGTGAAGATCAACTAGAGAATATTTTTGCTCCATTTACCCAAGCCGATCAATCGCGAAGCCATAACAGCACTAATTATGGAGGTTACGGTATTGGTTTGGCGATGGTACAGCGCATTTTAAATATGCATTATGGTGATGTGCGCGCTAGAAATATTCCCGGCTCAGGCTTGTGTGTGGAATGGTCATTACCAAGGACGTCGGCATCGCGGTAGCGCTTATACCAAGACAGAGCAAAATCCCCCCCGTTACCCGTCAATTTCTGATTAGCAATAAAAATCAGCCATAAATTGGTCGAATTTGTTCGCTTTGCTGGATTTTTCGGCCAAATTTTGGTATCTAAGGTCCTACTTTTTACGTGAACCAGACTTGGGTTTGGTTTACGCTAACCTCTCCACCTAATTATTACACCAATGGAAGAGCAAAATGTCTGAAGATATAAAGCAAGCTGCCCTCGATTATCATGAGTTTCCTAAGCCTGGTAAAATCAGTGTTGAACTGACTACACCCGCTCACACAGCTCGCGATTTAGCCCTAGCCTATAGCCCAGGTGTTGCTGAGCCAGTTAAAGCAATCGCTGCAAATCCAGAAGATGCATATCGCTACACCGCTAAAGGCAACTTAGTGGCGGTTATTACCGACGGTTCTGCTATTTTAGGTCTTGGTAACTTGGGTCCTTTGGCATCTAAGCCAGTGATGGAAGGTAAGTCTCTATTATTTAAACGTTTTGCCGGTGTTGATTCTATCGACATCGAAGTTGAATCTGAAAGCCCACAAGCTTTTATCGATACGGTTCGTCGCATTGCTAATACCTTCGGTGGTATTAACCTAGAAGACATCAAAGCACCTGAGTGTTTTGAAATCGAACGTACTTTGATCGAACAGTGTTCAATTCCTGTTTTTCATGATGATCAACACGGTACTGCAATCGTAACGGTTGCGGGAATGATGAATGCTTTGGAAATCCAAGGTAAAAAGCTTGAAGACGCTACCATGACTGTTTTGGGTGCGGGCGCGGCGGCAATTTCTTGCTCTAAACTATTGATCCTTGCGGGCATGAAGCCTGAAAATATCTTTATGTGTGACCGTAAAGGCGTTATCCACTCGGGTCGTGAAGATCTTAACCAATACAAAGCAATGTTTGCTGTTGAAACTGACAAGCGTACTTTGGCTGATGCAATGGACGGTGCTGACATCTTTCTAGGACTTTCTGGTCCTAACTTGCTGGCTCCTGAGTTATTGAAAAAGATGGCGCCAAACCCAATCGTTTTCGCCTGCTCTAACCCTGATCCAGAAATTGCTCCAGCTCTTGCGCACGAAGTTCGTGATGATTTGATTATGTCAACGGGCCGTTCTGATTTTCCTAACCAAGTGAATAACGTTCTTGGTTTTCCATTCATCTTTCGAGGTGCTTTAGACGTTCGTGCTAATGCTATCAACGAAGAGATGAAACTGGCTGCTGCTTACGCAATTGCTGGTTTGGCGAAAGAGCCTGTGCCACAGGATGTGTTGGATGCTTACGAACTGACTTCTCTAGCGTTAGGTCGTGAGTACATTATTCCTAAGCCAACAGACTCTCGTCTATTGGGTGTTGTATCAGCAGCGGTTGCTAAAGCTGCAGTTGATACGGGTGTTGCTCAGCTTCCTTACCCAGCGAACTACCCATTGAACTCTGTTGACGATATCTAATAATTAGAGAGTTAATCGTTGGTGAGTTTCAGGTAGACATAAAAAAACCGGCTTAGGCCGGTTTTTTTATGTCTACTAATTTTATATTTAATAGGCACTGCTTTAACTATTAAAAAAGCAATTGTGGGGAGTTCTCTTCTTCCTCATTATCACTTTGTTCTGCTGTGCTTTGTCTTGAGTTGTCATGTGCTGGGATTTGCTCACGCTTGAACAGTTCAAAGATTGCATCAACTTGCCCTGGTTGGGCTAATAAACCTGTCTCTGGATCAATTCGCACGTTTACTATGCCATCCGGCTGAGGGAAAGGGCGTTGTTTTTTATCTGCGAGCATAGCGCCCATATAATCTACCCAAACAGGTAATGCAGTATTGCCACCAAATGCCCAGCGGCCTAACGAGCGTGGCTGGTCAAAACCTATCCATACACTAGTGACAAGGTCGCGATTATAACCAGAAAACCAAGCGTCTTTTTGGTCATTGGTGGTACCTGTTTTGCCTGCTATGTCGCTGCGATTAAGTGCGAGCGCTCGTCTGCCTGTGCCGCGTTTAATAACATCTTGCAGCATGTTGTTCATGATGAAGTGAGTACGTTCATCCATAATTCTGGGTGCTAGCTTTATCTTGGGAATCGCTACTGAGGCTAAAGATTCTGCAGCCAAAGCTTCTGATAAAGGGTTAGTAATAGCATCGAGTAAAGCCTGATCTTCATCTTGTATTGATTGAGCATCACTCACTTGCAGTGAACCGTCATCAGCAACGTTACATTCCAAACACGCAAGCAGTGGATTGGCTTGAAATATCGGCTCTTCTTCATCGCCTACTTCAATGCGCTTAATAAAGTAGGGTTTAATTTGGAAGCCGCCATTGGCCAGTACGGTATAGCCCGTGGCAAGTTCTAACGGAGTAATGGCAGAAGCGCCTAAGGCAAGCGACAGGTCTTTACTAAGCTTTTCTCTTGGGAAGCCAAAAGGTGAAATGTAATTGATGGCTTTGCGTGGGCCAATTTGTTTTAGGATACGAATTGAAACTAAGTTCTGAGATTTATAGAGCGCTTCACGTAAGCGTGTCGGTCCGTAGAATTTGCCGCTAGAGTTCTCTGGTCGCCAAGTATTTTCCAGTCCAGCATCCTTAAAAACAACCGGTGCATCATTAATAATACTCGCGGGTGTTAAGCCGTTGGCCAATGCTGCGCTGTAGATAAAGGGCTTAAAAGCAGAGCCGGGTTGACGGTCTGCTTGGATAGCGCGGTTGTATTTATTTAAACCATAAGAAAATCCGCCAACTAATGCTCTGATAGCACCCTGAGAGGGGTCAATAGAAATTAGCGCCCCTTGAGCTTCTGGGATTTGTGCCAGCTGTAAACCAGACTCGGCACTCGCAGTTACCCAAATCATTTGTCCTTGAGATAGCACGTCGCTGGTTTTGGTTGGTTCGAAACCGAACCTATTGACGCTAATATAAGGTTTCGCCCATTTCACACCACTAAAAGGCAGCCATGACCATTGTTTTTGCCCACTAACTATCCAGGCACCAGTATCCAGCACTTGAGCGACCACTGCAGGGTATAGTAGGCCGTATTGCCCTCGGTCATTTAATTCTTCTTGCCAGTCATCAAGTGTTGTTGGCCAATCTATATCTTGCTCGCTGTCTAAGCTTGTTGGCCAAGTAAGCGTTATTTCGTTTTCATAAATTTCTAGCTTGGTCGTTGTTAACAGCTTTTGATCTGAAGGGGTGCGTAAACCATGATCCCTGTCATATTTTAACAGTCCTGCTTGCAGGGCGTTATTGGCTTGTGTTTGGGCCTTGCTGTTTAACGTTGTGGTAACACGAAAGCCTAAGCGATAAAGATCATCACCATATTTCTGATAAAGTTCATAGCGCACCATTTCTGCAACATAAGATCCTTCTACTTCTGATTTCAAGCCATGGTAGCGAGCTATAATAGGTGCTTCAGTCGCACTATCAAATTGCAGTTGGTCGATAAAACCCAAGGTGTGCATGCGAGAAAGTACGTAATTACGACGCTCTTTGGCGCGCTTAGCATTGTTGATCGGGTTGGCAGCAGAGGGTGCTTGTGGTAGACCGGCCAGCATGGCTAATTGAGGCAGTTTTAATTCAGAAACTGAAACGCCGTAATAAACTTGTGCGGCGGATTCAATGCCATAGGCGCGCTTACCCAAATAAATTTTATTCAAATAAAGTTCGAGAATTTCTTCTTTGGATAGTTCTTGCTCTATTTTTAACGCTAATAGAATTTCGGTAAATTTACGGCTAAAAGTTTTTGCACTGGATAGGTAGTAGTTTTTCGCTACCTGCATGGTGATAGTAGAGCCCCCAGATTTTTTCTTGCCAGTACGTACTAGTTGGATAGCGGCGCGCGTGAGGCCTCTTAAATCGACACCGTTATGCTGGAAAAAACGGTCATCTTCTGCTGCAATTAAAGCATGGACAAATTGTTGAGGTATTTCATTGTATTCCAGAGGTCTTCTTCTTTGTTCTCCAAATTCACTAATTAATTGTCCATCTTCGGTATAAATCCTGAGAGGAATTTGTAGTTCAATTTGTTGAAGTGACTGAATATTAGGAAGTTGTGGTGTTAAATACAGATACACTGCTGAAATTAGCAAACTAGTTCCGGAAAATACCGACACAATAAGCCAAAATAGAAACTTGGAGATAGAACTGCTATTCATCATAACGAATACATGTATGTTACTGATTGTGAGGACGCTAGAGTTAGCGGGCTAATTCATTATAAGGCTTTTTTGTTCTTTTAATAGGATTGTGCCTATAATGAATTAATATTCACACAAGGAAGTAGCTTTACTCCGCAAGTCTGTGAATTTGATGGGGAAAACACCGTGCTGGCAGGCCTTTTAAAGAAAAAAAATAAAACGTTGCTCGGAGTTGATATCAGCTCTACATCTGTGAAAATTTTGGAGTTAAGCCATCATAATGGCCGCTACCAAGTTGAAAGCTACGCATCCGAACCACTACCGGCTAATGCCGTTATGGAGCAAAGCATTGGCGATGAAGAAGCAGTAGGTTTAGTAATTAAAAAAGCGTTAGGGAGAGCACGGAGTAGCAGCAAGAAAGCGGCTATTGCGGTTGCGGGCTCAGCGGTAATTACAAAAAATGTTGAAATGAATAGTGGGCTATCTGATGATGAGATGGACTATCAAATTCGCATCGAAGCCGATCAGTATATTCCATATCCGCTAGAAGAAGTTGCACTTGATTGGGAAATTCAAGGGCCTTCTGATATCGCGGGTAGTGTGGATGTATTGTTAGCTGCGTGTCGCTTAGAAAATGTTGAGCTGCGCAAAGATTCTCTAGAAATAGGGGGGCTTGAAACGGGCATTGTCGATATCGAAGCCTTTTGTACTGAGCGAGCTTATCAATTAATTCAATCGCAACTAAATGATAGTGACGATGTTGAAACCGTCGCGATTGTTGATATTGGCGCCACGATGACAACCTTGAGTGTTTTGCATCAAGGTAAAACTATTTATACCCGTGAACAATTATTTGGTGGTAAACAGTTAACAGAAGAAATTATTCGCCGCTATGGGCTTTCAGAAGAAGAAGCTACTAGGGCGAAGATGGATGGTGGCTTACCCGATGATTATGAAACTGAAGTCTTAGACCCGTTTCGTGATTCCGTTGTTCAGCAGATAAGTCGATCACTGCAGTTTTTTTATTCATCGAGCCAATATAATGATGTTGATTATATTATTTTAGCGGGTGGAACCTCTTCGATAATTGGACTTGATCAGCTTACCCAAGAAAAGTTAGGTATATCTGCGATCGTTGCAAATCCTTTTGTTAATATGACGTTATCACAAAAAGTTGATGCTTCAATGCTTAATAATGATGCTCCATCGTTAATGATTGCATGTGGTTTGGCGATGAGGAGTTTTGATTAATGGCAAAAATTAACTTACTTCCTTGGCGTGAAGAATTACGCAAGGAACGCCAGCAAGAGTTTCTCAGTATTACAGTTGCCGTTGCTTTAGCCACTGCGGCGTTGGTTTGGTTTGTGACGGGCAGTGTAGAAGACCAGTATCAAGCACAACAGAGCCGTAATTCCTTTATTGAAAAAGAAATGTCGGTTTTGAGTGAGCAAATAAGTGAAATTCAGCAGTTGCGCGATAAGCGCGAGCAGCTGCTTGAGCGCATGAAGTTGATTCAGGACTTGCAGGGTAATCGTCCCATTATCGTTCGTTTATTCGACGAGGTAGCACGATCAATACCCGATGATTTGTATTTTACCAGCCTAGATATTAAAGGCACGCAAGTAACGGTCAAAGGTCGCGCAAAATCAAACAATCGCGTGGCGGCTTTAATGCGCAACTTTGATGATTCGGATTGGTTTGATGCACCTAACTTAGTTAGCGTTAAAGCCGAAAAAGGTGATTACAACATGTTTGAAGTCACTATGGTTCAAGTTAATCCTAAAAATGCTGAGCAGGAAGACGAATAATGGCGAAAGATAATAAATTCGACCTGCAGCCTTACCTCGATAAAATTAACGAGTTTGATGTTAATGATATTGATTGGGAAAATATGGGCTCTTGGCCTGTTATGGGCAAGGTTGTTCTTTGCACTATTATTGCGGTGGCTATTTTAGTCGGTGGCTATTTTATGATGCTTGAGCCTATGAACCTAAAACTAACACGCGAAGTTAAGCAGGAGGTTCAGTTAAAGAAAGATTTCGAAAATAAAGCGTTTCAAGTTGCCAATTTAGATGAGTACAAGGCTCAGATGATTGAAATGGAACAAAGCTTTGAATCGATATTGAAGCAGTTACCAAGGGATACTGAAGTTCCTGGGTTAATTGATGATATTTCTTTAGCCGCATTAAATAACGGTTTAGATTTAAAAATAATTTCACCAAAAAAACAAATCAAGACTGAGTTTTATAACGAATTACCGATCGAAATTGAGGCAGAAGGGGATTATCACCAGTTAGGTGCCTATGTCTCTTCAGTGGCATCACTATCGCGCATTGTTACCTTACATGACTTCTCTATTAGTGTTAAAGACAAGGATAGTGGAACTCTCTCGCTAAAAATTCTGGCTAAAACGTATCGTTATAATGAGGGAGAATAGAATGAAAAAATTGTCTTTATTGTTATTTTCTTCGTTACTAACGGCTTGTGGCGTAACGTCTGGAACTGCTGATTTGAATCAGTTCGTTGATAGCGTCATGAGTCAGCCTCGAGGTAGTATCGAACCTTTGCCTGTTTTTGAACCCTATGAAGCATTTAGTTATAGCGCAACGGGTTTGCGTTCGCCGTTTGATTTACCCGTTAATCTGGATGAAGTGATCCAGAAAGTCACTCCTGAGTCGAATATACAACCTGACCTCAACCGTTCTAAAGAGCAGCTTGAGAAGTACTCATTTGGATCTTTTTCTATGGTAGGTACTATTAAAAAACGTCAAAATGATCAGCTATGGGCACTTATATCGGTGCCTGATAGTGGCATTCATAAAGTTAAAGAAGGCTACTACGTGGGACAGAACCATGGCAAAGTAATACGGGTATCCCAGCAACGTATTGATATTATAGAAATTGTACCTAATGGTGTAGGTGGTTGGCTAGAACGTCCACGCTCACTTGTATTAGCCGGTGTGGAAGAGGAATAAAGAAAATGAGTCACCGTATTCGTAAGACTGCGCAGGCGTTTATA
Organism: Oleispira sp.; assembly: GCA_047612075.1. GTDB lineage: Bacteria > Pseudomonadota > Gammaproteobacteria > Pseudomonadales > Oceanobacteraceae > Oleispira. The sequence continues at coordinate 295,472 of JBLGAF010000001.1, read as the reverse complement.
GTTGTTATTTTAGCAACGATTGCCAGTGCGCAGAGCTTTGCTGCAAATTTAGTCGATATTAAATTTTCAGCATTACCTGGGGATGTCACCCAGATGGAGTTGCTCTTTGATGGTCAGCCGCCGACACCTGGAGGGTATACGATTGAGAAGCCTGCTCGTATTTCACTGGATCTGCCTGGGGTGAATAGTCAGCTTGAATCTAAATATCATAAAATCGGTTTTGGTAACGCCAGAACAGCGACCGTGGTCAATGCTAAAGACCGCGCAAGAGTGATTGTGAGTTTGGCTCAACTGGTTCCTTATGTTGTTGAGTTGCTAGACGATCGTTTATTGGTCCGGATGGGTAAGGCGGTTGAAACAGACGATCAAGATGTGCAACCGAACCAAGCGCTGGCTAATGCCAATAACCGTTCAGGTAATAATATTGATAACTCTGCTTCGTCATCGGTTATGAATGTCGATTTTCGTCGTGGAGAACAGGACGATGGACAGGTTCAAATTTTATTAAGTAACCCTAAGGCCAATGTTGATATTCAACAACAAGGCAAAAAAATCATCGTAACCTTATCGAACACAGTTTTGCCAGAAAATATGCGACGTCGTTTGGATGTGGTTGATTTCGCTACACCGGTCAAATTTATTGATGCCAACATGGAAGGCAACGATACAGTTATTTATATTGAGCCAGAAGGCCGTTATGATTATCTCGCGTATCAAGCGGACGGTATGTTGTCGATTAACGTAAAACCAATCACCAAAGCCGAAAAAGAAAAACTAGCTCAAACTGAGTTCCCTTACCGCGGCGAAAAATTATCGCTTAATTTTCAAAATATTGAAGTGCGCGCTGTGTTGCAGTTAATTGCTGATTTTACTGGCCAAAATTTAGTGGCGTCAGATACCGTTGCTGGTGGGATTACGCTGCGTTTGCAGAACGTGCCATGGGATCAAGCATTGGATTTGGTCTTGAAGACCAAAGGTTTGGCAAAGCGCCAAATGGGTAATGTATTGTTGGTCGCTCCCGCAGAAGAAATAGCGGCTCGTGAAAAAATTGAACTAGAGGCCGTTAAGCAAGTCGAAGAGTTGGCTCCTTTGTTATCTGAATATGTTCAGTTGCGATATGCCAAAGCGACGGATATTGCATCGCTACTGACCTCAGAAAGTGGTTTGATGTCAGCCCGTGGCACCGCTGTTGTTGATGAGCGTACTAATACTTTGTTGATGAAAGATAGCGGTGATAACCTAGATAAAATTCGCGAAGCGATCGTATTATTGGATGTCCCTGTTCGCCAAGTTTTGATTGAAGCCCGTATCGTAATTGCCAATACCAGTGTGGGCGAAAAACTGGGTATTCGTTGGGGCGGTGGCGGCGGAAAAACTCAATCTGATGGCAGTTTTGTGAAATTTGGTGCGAACCAAACGACATTGAGCGAAACCAATCAAATATTAATCGATCGCTCTAATGGTGACGATCCAGGCCAAATTAGCTTCCCTGACGCTTATGTTGTTGACTTGGGTGTGAGTGACGTCGGTGCCTCTTCATTAGCCGTAGGTATTTCAACCTTCGATTATTTATTAGATCTTGAGCTTTCAGCGGTTGAAACAGACGGTAATGCGGAGATTGTTTCCCAGCCACGAGTAATCACCGCGGATGGTCAAACGGCAAGCATTCAGTCGGGTACAGAAATTCCTTATCAAGAAGCGAGTTCAAGTGGTGCAACGTCGATATCTTTTAAGTCTGCGGTACTAAGACTAGAAGTAACGCCACAAATCACCCCTGATGATCGCATCATTATGGATCTAAAGATCAATCAAGATTCTATTGGTGAAGTGACAGCAGCAGGTCCCACCATCGATACCAATGCACTGGAAACTCAAGTTTTGGTTGAAAATGGAGAAACGATTGTACTCGGTGGAATATTCCGTTCAGAAGAAACTTTTGCAACAACAAAGACACCATTCTTTGGCGATATTCCTCTACTTGGCGTATTATTCCGTCGAACAGAGCACTCTGAGAGTAAGGCTGAATTATTAATATTCATCACTCCACGCTTAGTTAAAGATACTTTGAGTACACGTTAAAACTAAATGTCACACACGTTAAATTTATACTTAGTCGGACCGATGGGCGCTGGAAAAAGCACTATCGGTCGTCTCTTATCCAGCGAGCTTGATTTAAATTTTATCGATTCTGATCGTGAAATTGAAGAACGTTGCGGTACTAATATTCCTTGGATTTTTGATAAAGAAGGGGAAGATGGCTTCCGAGCACGAGAAGAAAGTGCAATTGACGATTTGACTCGAATGTCGGGTATCCTTCTGGCAACAGGAGGGGGCGTTGTCATGCGAGAGAGAAACCGAACTCACTTAGCTGGTCGGGGAACAGTTGTCTATTTGCGTACTTCGGTAGAGCAGCAATTGGCACGTACCGGGCGTGATAAAAATCGCCCTTTATTACAGGCGCAAAACCCCAAGCAAGTACTTAGCGATTTGTTTATTAAACGCGACCCTCTTTATCAAGAAATTGCGGATATTGTTATTCAAACCGATCAACGCAATCCTAGAAACGTTGTTAATGAAATAATGCGACGTTTAGCAGAAAATAATATTATTGATGGCAGTAATGAAGACACTTACAGTTGATCTAGCAGATCGTAGTTACCCGATATTCATCGGCGAATCATTAATTTCAAACCCTGACCTCTTTACGCCTTATATCAAAGGAAAGCAGGTGATGATTGTCAGTAATACAACCGTCGCACCACTTTATTTGGAACAGGTTAAGTCAGCGCTTACTCAGTTTGATGTCGATGAGGTTATCTTGCCAGATGGCGAAGAATATAAAAATCTAGAGACATTAAACCTTATTTTTGATGCTTTATTGTCTAATCGTCATAATCGCACAACCACGTTGATAGCTTTAGGGGGGGGTGTTATTGGCGATATGACAGGTTTTGCAGCCTCGAGCTACCAGCGAGGTGTCGATTTTATTCAAGTTCCGACGACGTTATTATCTCAAGTAGATTCCTCGGTGGGCGGTAAAACGGCCGTGAATCACCCTATGGGAAAGAACATGATTGGTGCTTTTTATCAGCCTAAAGCGGTTATTGCTGATATTTCGGTATTAAATACTTTACCCCAGCGCGAACTGTCAGCGGGTATTGCGGAAGTGGTTAAGTATGGCTTAGTTTGTAATATTCAATTTTATCAATGGTTAAATACTCATATGGAAGCGTTAGCTGCATACGATACTGAGACATTGAGTACCGCGGTTGAGTTAAGTTGTCTAGATAAGGCTGCAGTTGTTGCACAAGATGAAAAAGAGGGTGGTATTCGCGCTATCTTGAACTTTGGGCATACCTTTGGGCATGCCATAGAGACAAGTCGAGGTTATGGCGTTTGGTTGCATGGTGAAGCTGTAGCCGCGGGTATGGTAATGGCGGCGGATATGTCTTGGCGTTTAGGCAATATTAGTCAGCAAGAAGTTCATGATTTGCAAAGCCTATTGAAACGGGCTCAGTTACCCTGTATTCCGCCTGCTGAAATGAGTAGTCAGAATTTCATCGATCTTATGCAGGTTGATAAAAAGGTTTTAAATGGAAAGCTCCGCTTGGTATTATTAACCGCCATTGGGCAAGCCGTAGTGACGTCAGATTTCCCAGCGGCAACCTTACATCAAACGTTGGCTGCAGGTGAGCAGTTGGGTTTTTAAACATTTAATTGGGAGAAGGGGCGTATATGGATACCGAGTTTTTAGCATCGCTTGATGATGTTGATGAATTAAGTGAGTCACACATGACGACGCAGGCTTTTTCTCCTTCTAATTTACAGACTTCACAGTTAAAGCAACTTGAGTTACTGCAGCACTTGTCGTTGTACAGTGAGCTATTAATTCTTATGTGCGCTGAAAAAGGCATGGGTAAAACTTTTATTGCAAAAGCCTTATTTGCAGCTCGGGAAACCCCTGATCAAAGCCTTATGTTAAAGGCAGATTCTTCACTTTCGTATCTCGATATTCTAAAAAAACTTACGCAGTTTTTGGATCTAACCGATCTAGCCAATGATATTGACGGTATTGAACAGCAAATATTAGATCAATGTTTACAAATTACCGAAGAAGATCATGGGTCAATTTTATTGATTATTGATCAGGCTGAGCAGTTATCGGATGACGCGTTAGAAGATATCAATCAGCTGGCTTTACTGGTCCCTAGCGCATTGCATATTATGCTGTTGGCGCCGCTTCAATTTGAAAGTAAACTGTTGGCGTTAGCCGAGCCACAAGCACCTTTTCATATAATGGATATTGAGCCTTTAACCGATGATGAGGCTGAAGTTTTATTGCTCGATCAATTTCCTAAAAAAGAATGGGAAGCTGAGCAAGTTGATTATATTGTGCAGCAGTCTGCGGGCAACCCTGGCAAAATACTGTATCTTGCAAAGCAGTTGTTAGCGGGCTTAAAGCCACCACAAGAAACACTCAAACCCCAGAAGTTTCCCGTTACTCATGCAGCGGCTATAGCACTGGTCGCCTTTGCCTTAATAGGTACTTATTTTTATCAAAACAGTTCCACTGTCGATGAAAGTCAGCCAATGCAAGACGCTAAAGTTATGGCGTTTGAACCTGCTACTTTGCCAGAGGCACCTTCTCTAAGAGGCGATGTTGACATGGCAAGCAACCCAGAAAAAACTGAGCTAGGCGAGCCAGAGCAGGAGATTGATTTTAATTTCCCTGAGGCCGATGAGGTTGCTGTAATACCCGCCCAAGATACTGATTCAGATAAATCAGTATTAAGTGAGCCGTTAGCAAGTGAGGCAGTCGTTAATAAACTCGCTGAACTTAAAGAGCCTGTGATTAATTATTCTAAAGATGAGCAGGTCTTGTTGTCAGCCAGTAATAGCGCTTTTGTTATTCAATTATTTGGCGCGTACAGCGCAGATAATACAGACGTATTTATGAGTACTCATGCCACTAAGACAATGAGGCTGCTTAGCTATCAGACTGAATACAAAGGTAAGCCTTGGCATGTGGTTATAGCAGGCCCTTTTGAATCAAAAGTAGCGGCACTGCAGCAATCGAAAGAATTGCCAATTGAATTACGTAACCAAAAACCTTGGGTCCGCTCCGTTTCTGCTATTCAAGCAGAGCTAAGAAGTAAAAAGTAGTACAAAAACCGATCATATTTTGCCGTTTTTGTATGAAATATATACAAGATAGCTATCAATATTTGTGACACGTGGCTCATCCGTGTAGAATAGGCTCCCTTTTGACTGTACGCAGCTCATTTTTTTGAGCACTGGGTGATTCTAAGCCCTTGAATTTACTGATTTTTCTTTGTTAATGAGAGCTGTTCTATGAGAACTGGTCTATATACTCCAGGTGACTTTAAAGATAACTGTGGTTTTGGTTTGATTGCCCATTTAGAAGGCCAAACTAGCCATAAGTTATTAGAGACGGCGATTAACTCCCTAACCTGCATGACCCACCGAGGTGGTATCGCTGCAGATGGTAAGACCGGCGACGGCTGTGGGATGTTAATTCAAAAGCCAGACTCATTCTTGCGTGCAGTCGCGCAAGAACAAGACATTACTTTGCCTGAACAATATGCTGTTGGTATGTTGTTCATGGACCTTGACGATGTAATTTTTGCGGAGCAAAAAGCTGCGCTAGAGAAAACGATGTCAGAACAAGGCTTAAACGTATTAGGGTGGCGCTCTGTGCCAACTAATAACGATTGCCTAGGTCCTATGGCAATTGATTGTTTACCTCGTTTTGAGCAGGTATTTATTGCGGCTGACGAAGCCCTTAACAGTGAACCCTTAAGCAGTGAGACTTTTGGCGTGAAACTGTTTTACGGCCGTCGCTTTGCTGAAAAAGCCTTGGTTCAATTCCCTGACTTCTATATTGCGAGTTTATCGGAAAATGTATTGTCATATAAAGGCTTAACCATGCCTGTTGACCTACCTGCATTTTTCTTAGACTTGGCAGACCAGCGCTTGGAAACGGCTATTTGTGTCTTCCACCAACGCTTTTCTACCAATACACAGCCGCGCTGGCACTTGGCTCAGCCGTTTCGTATGTTGGCGCATAATGGTGAAATTAATACCATCAGCGGTAATCGTAATTGGTCTAATGCGCGTAGTAGCAAGTTCCGCAGTAAATTGTTACCCGATTTAGAGCAGTTATCCCCGATTGTGAATACTACGGGTTCTGACTCATCCTCTATGGATAACATGTTAGAGCTATTGGTTACTGGCGGCATGGGTTTATTCCGTGCGGTACGTATGATGATTCCACCGGCTTGGCAGAATGTTGAGACTATGGATGCCGATTTGCGCGCATTCTATGAATACAACTCTATGCACATGGAGCCTTGGGATGGCCCTGCTGGCCTAGTAATGACCGATGGTCGTTATGCTGTATGTGGTCTTGACCGTAACGGGTTACGTCCTTCTCGCTGGGTAATCACCAAAGACGGCTTTATTACTGTGGCCTCTGAAGTGGGTGTGCACGGTTATAAACCAGAAGATGTTGTCTCTAAGGGTCGTGTTGGTCCTGGTGAAATACTCGCTATCGATACTCTGACAGGCACCATTATGGATGCCGCTGCGGTTGATAACTTATTAAAGAAGCGCAAGCCTTATAAAAAGTGGCTGAAGCAAAACAGTATTCGTATTGAATCCCGTTTACAGCTGAGGTCTTTGAAAAAAGAACATGCGCTAAATGCGGATGAGCTGAAAGTGCACCAAAAGCTGCAGCTTGTGAGCTTTGAAGAGCGTGATCAGGTATTGCGCCCAATGGCTGAAGCAGGCCAGGAAGCAACGGGTTCGATGGGTGATGATACTCCAATGGCTGTCTTATCTCAGCGTGTTCGTCACGTTGCGGATTTTTTCCGTCAAAAGTTTGCTCAAGTAACTAACCCTCCGATCGATCCACTGCGCGAAGCGATTGTGATGTCGTTAGAAACGTGTATCGGTGTGGAAAAGAACGTTTTCGAAGAAAAGCCGGATCACGCTGAGCGTATTATTCTGACATCGCCAGTTATCTCACCGTTGAAATTCCACGGTTTGAAAAATACCGGCAACGATGCCTTTAAGCACGTGACAATTAAACTCGCTTACCAAGCTGATGTTGGCTTAAAAGCAGCCATCGAAGCTGTCGGTGCAGAAGCTGAAAAACACGTGCGTGATGGCTTAGTCGTGTTGATCTTAAGTGACCGCGAAGTCGCTCAAGGCGAATTAGTTATTCCTGCGGTCATGGCGACCGGTGCTGTACATCACCACTTAGTGGCGAAACGCTTGCGTTGCGATTCGAATATCGTTGTCGAAACCGGTTCAGCCCGAGATGCTCATCACTTTGCGGTATTGCTAGGTTTCGGTGCAACGGCTGTTTATCCATGGCTGGCTTACGAAATTTTGGAAGACATGCACCGTAGCCGTGAATTGCTCGGTGATCCATTAAAATCACAGCAAAATTTCCGCAAAGGTATTAACAAAGGCTTGATGAAAATCTTGTCTAAAATGGGTATCTCTACCATTACCTCTTACCGTGGCTCGCAGTTATTTGAAGCGATTGGTTTGAACACAGAAATCGTTGATCTCTGTTTCATTGGTGTAGAGAGTCGTATTGAAGGTGCTACTTTTGCTGACTTCCAAGAAGACTTGGAATGGGTTGAGCAGAATGCTTGGATTGGGCGCAAGCCACTAGAACAAGGCGGCCTGTTGAAATATGTACACAATGGTGAATACCATGCGTACAACCCGGATGTTATTATGAACATTCAGCAAGCAGTACAGCAGAATGACCAAAAAGCTTACAACCGTTTCACGGACCTAGTTAATAACCGTCCAGTAGCGACGATTCGTGATTTATTGGCGATACGTAAAGATGTTACAGCGATCGATATTTCTGAAGTTGAGCCGGTAAAAGAAATCTTTAAGCGTTTCGATACCGCGGCAATGTCTTTGGGTGCTCTTTCTCCAGAAGCACACGAAGCACTGGCAGAAGCGATGAACGAGATGGGTGGACGCTCAAACTCTGGTGAAGGTGGTGAAGATCCCAAGCGTTATGGCACCAATAAAAACTCCAAGATCAAGCAAATTGCCTCAGGACGTTTTGGTGTAACGCCACACTACTTATCCAGCGCTGATGTTCTGCAGATCAAAGTAGCTCAAGGTGCTAAGCCGGGTGAAGGCGGTCAGTTACCGGGTGGTAAGGTGAATGATCTAATCGCTACGTTACGTTATTCGGTGCCTGGTGTGACATTGATTTCACCCCCACCGCATCACGATATTTATTCTATCGAAGATTTAGCTCAGTTGATTTTTGATTTGAAGCAAGTTAACCCAACCGCGCTGGTTTCTGTGAAACTAGTATCGGAGCCGGGGGTTGGTACGATTGCAGCGGGCGTTGCAAAAGCTTACGCCGACTTAATTACTATTTCTGGCTACGATGGCGGTACGGCGGCTTCACCATTAACATCGATCAAGTATGCTGGTTCTCCATGGGAACTAGGCTTGGCAGAAGTACATCAGTCATTGCGTGGAAATAGTTTGCGTGGCAAAGTTCGTGTGCAAACAGATGGTGGTTTGAAGTCAGGTCTGGATGTTGTAAAAGGCGCTATATTAGGGGCTGAATCGTTCGGTTTTGGCACCATGCCAATGGTTGCAGTGGGTTGTAAGTACTTGCGTATTTGTCACCTTAACAACTGTGCGACGGGTGTAGCGACGCAGAATGAAAACTTGCGCGGTCAGCATTATATCGGTACTGCAGAAATGGTTAAAAACTATTTCCACTTCGTGGCTGAAGAAATTCGTGGCTGGATGGCTCAGATGGGTATCCGTACTATGGAGGAGCTCGTGGGTCGTACTGATCTGTTAGAAATGATTGAAGGCAATACGTCTAAGCAGCGTAATTTAGATCTAACACCGTTGCTGTTTAATGATCATATTCCTGCCGATATGCCTCATACCGTTCAAGTTAAGCGCAATATGCCGTTTGATAAAGGGGTATTAGCTGAAGAGATGGTGCAAGCAACGATTGCTGCTATCGAAGCTAAGCTAGGTGGTGAATTTAGCTTTACTGTCACTAACTGTGACCGTTCAGTCGGTGCTCGATTATCCGGTGAAATAGCTAGACGACATGGTAACCAAGGCATGGCACGTGCTCCTATCAAGTTGAACTTAACCGGTACTGTCGGTCAATCTTGGGGTGTTTGGAACGCTGGCGGTTTAGAAATGTGCCTTGAAGGTGATGCTAACGATTACGTGGGTAAGGGCATGACAGGCGGTAAGTTGGTTATTTTTCCTCCTAGATGCTCTGAGTTTAGGTCGCAAGATACAGCGATTGTCGGTAATACGTGTTTGTACGGTGCAACGGGCGGTAAGCTGCTTGCGGATGGCTGTGCTGGCGAGCGTTTTGCTGTTCGTAACTCCGGCGCTCATGCCGTTGTTCAAGGCGCAGGCGATCACTGTTGTGAATATATGACAGGTGGTATGGTGTGTGTTTTAGGAAAGACGGGTTATAACTTCGGTGCCGGTATGACAGGCGGTTTCGCTTATGTATTGGATCTTGATAATAGCTTTGTTGATTTGTATAACCATGAACTTGTCGATATTAACCGTATTAATAACGAGTCTACTGAAGGCTACCGCAATCATTTACGGGGTGTGGTTACCGAGTTTGTTGCGGAAACTAGCAGTGCTTGGGGTCAAGAAATCTTAGAAGATTTTGATGGCTTCATAGGTAAGTTCTGGTTAGTTAAACCCAAAGCTGCAGATTTGCAGCAGTTGCTTGATAACGTGCGCGCTCGTCCAGAGTAAGCGTTTTGAATAAATGATAGGCCCTGAGTGCTGAAATATACAGGGCTTGCGGACGAGTGGGAGAGGTTCAAAATGACAGAACGTCTGAATAACGATTTTCAGTTTGTGCAGGTAGGCCGGAAGGACCCTGCAAAGAAAACGATGAATGCTCGTACCGAGCAGTTCGTCGAAATTTATCAGCCATTACAACAGGAACATGTTGCTGATCAGTCTCACCGTTGTTTAGATTGCGGTAACCCTTATTGTGAATGGAAGTGCCCTGTGCATAACTTCATTCCTAACTGGTTAAAACTGGCGACAGAAGGCAACATATTAGAAGCAGTTGAGCTGAGCCATCAGACCAATTCGTTACCAGAGGTCTGTGGCCGTGTTTGCCCACAAGACCGCTTGTGTGAAGGTGCTTGCACATTAAATGACGGCTTTGGCGCAGTGACGATTGGTAATGTTGAAAAATACATCACTGATACTGCATTCGCGATGGGCTGGAAGCCGGATATGTCCAAGGTTAAATGGACAGATAAAAAGGTTGCCATTATCGGTGCGGGTCCTGCCGGAATTGGCTGTGCTGATGTACTGGTTCGTAGTGGCGTTAAGCCGGTTGTATTCGATCGTTATCCTGAGATTGGTGGTCTATTAACTTTTGGTATTCCAGAATTTAAACTGGAAAAAGAAGTAATGATTAACCGTCGTAAAGTATTTGAAGAAATGGGCATAGAGTTCCGCTTAAATACAGAAATTGGCAAAGATATTGAATTTCAAGACCTTGTTGATGAATACGACGCGGTTTTCATGGGCATGGGTACTTACAGCTACATGAAGGGCGGTTTTCCGGGTGAAGATCTTCCTGGAGTACATAATTCATTGGACTTTTTGATTTCAAGCGTTAATCGCAACATGGGCTTTGAAAAAGACGAAGCTGACTTCATCTCGATGAAAGGTAAAAACGTTGTAGTTCTGGGTGGTGGTGATACCGCGATGGACTGTAACCGAACGTCTATTCGCCAATCAGCCGCATCGGTCTCGTGTGCTTATCGCCGTGATGAAGCCAATATGCCGGGTTCTGTCCGTGAAGTTCAGAATGCGAAAGAAGAAGGTGTTAACTTCTTATTTAACCGTCAGCCTGTGGCTATTATTGGTGAAGATAAGGTTGAAGGTGTTAAGGTCGTATCTACTCAATTGGGTGAACCCGATGAGAACGGCCGTCGCCGTCCTCAGGTGATTGAAGGCTCTGAAGAAATCATACCGGCAGATGCAGTATTGGTTGCATTTGGCTTTCAGCCTAGCCCTGCGGCTTGGTTCACAGACTTCGGTATTGAGGTCAATAGTTGGAAAGGTGTGGTTGCACCCGAAAAGCAATCATTCAAATTCCAAACCACTCACGAAAAAGTATTTGCCGGTGGTGATATGGTTCGTGGGTCTGACTTGGTTGTGACTGCAATCTGGGAAGGTCGTGAAGCTGCTGATGGAATAATGGATTACCTAAAAGTCTGATGCTTTCATCTTGTTGGTATTCCCAATGAGGTTATGTTGGATAGACAATAAAAACGCGGCTCAGGCCGCGTTTTTTGTTTCTACTCTGTTAACCACTTCCAGTGTTATAGTCTATGTTTATGATACAGTTCATGGATATATGGCGTTGACGGAGCGGGCAGAATGAGTCGAATAAAAATAGTATCAACTTCCCTTATTGCATTAGCGATTACGGCATGTGGCGGTGGTAGTCCAAACCCTACCAATAGCTCGACCACTGCCGATGATACGGCAGCAGATACCACAACAGATACCACAACAGATATTACCAGTGTCTCTGGTCGTAATGTTACGTTTTTGCCGATCTCTATTTTAGAAACATCTTCTGAATACTCTGGCTTAGATGAAGATAATCTTTTCATCACGCAAGTTGATTATCCTTACATTGCCAAAAAAATGCTCACCTTATTTGATTCTCAAACGTTAGCTTCAACTTCAGGGGAAATTGACGATTTCGTAATCACTGAAAATGATCAAGTTGTCGATCCCCTTGAATCATTTCCTATTTTACAAACCATAGATGTTATTCCAACCTACTTGCATACAGGCATTGTCATTGATACCAGCAATAGCGTTCGCGACTCCGTAGATTTAGAGTTCATTATTACAGAAACGAAGAATATGATTACTGCTATGAAGGCTAGCGCTGATCCAGTGATTGCTGATCAACGTTTTGCTATTTGGGCTTTTGGCCAGAGAGTGGCAGAAATAACGTCTGGCTTTACTGCCGATACTCCCGCGCTTAATAGTGCGCTTGATGCCGTCGCGACATCGAATGTAGGAAGTTCTTCAAATCTAAATCAAGCCATTGTCGAGGCTATTGGTAACTATGACGGTGTTGGCGGGGAAGGAAGCTCTGGAGATTTTTCATTTAAAGATACTGGCATTTTTAACAACGATCTAATCGAAGAAGTGAACACCGATAGAATCCAGTTAAGCTCTCTTATTTTAATAACATCAGGCACTGATACTCTCAATGTTTTTGATAATGATCAAATTAAGACCGCGATTGAATCCCAGTCCCAAGTCGTTTTTGATACCAGCGAAGACGCTGATACAGCTACTGCCAACGCGTCGGTAACGAAAAATCTTGGTAAGCCATTCATCACTGTTTTAGTGGGCAATGACGCCACAACATCGGCGGCGATTACTGATAACGCAAGTCATATTATCAATCTCAAGAATGTTGTGGGTGAGTTGACTTACGCGGAGCAAGTAACGAATTTTCAAACAGCGTTAATGGCTCAACGTAGAGGAGAGTCTGCTCGAGTAGTCATTCGATACGCCTCGCCGTTAAGGCAGGGCAGTCATACTGGCGTTGTAGCAACAAGCGCGCAAGATTTTAACTATAGCTTAACTCGTGCAATCGATTTTCAGAGTGAGGATACAGTTGGTATGCCTTCAGAGGTTTATATTCCGTTAGTCGTCACCTCCGTTGAAATAGCGGGTGCGAATAATGAATACCTGCAAAATGTCATTAACATTAATGATACGAATACGTTTTACCCAGCAACTCGTTGGACCTCAATCCAATTCGCGGTCAGTGATTATGTGTGGGAGCTGGATGGCTTAGGGCTAGCGTCAGATGCTACGACGGGCGCGGTAACAATAACCCCTGCTAGTATTACCGGCTCTGCGACACTTTCGTTAACCAATAATGCTATTGGTGAAACTAAAAATATTCTACTAACGGCCGGACCCTCTGCTGGTATTTTTATTTATGATAATGCTAACAATCAGCCTTTAGCAGGACAAAGTATTGCTCGCTCAGATATTGAGTATGTTGATTTAAATGAACAAGATCCTGATGCTGAACCAGATCCAGCCGTTGAGCCTGATGAAGTTTATTCCGTGGTGTTTCAAGATTACAATGCGCCTTTAGAATCATATGTTTACGATCAATTACTGCCTGATTGGACGCGTTTTGATGCTTCAGCGCCAGAGGGCACTGCCTATGATTACAAGGTGATTGGCAACAGAGTTCAGATTCAAAAGGACTCTATTGAGGCGCTTTCAGGGCCGAAAACGATTACGATTGAAAATGACACTCTAGTAACGACTGCTAGTTTTACCATTACCCTTTAATATTTTCTTTGATTTGAACCCAGCCTAGTGCTGGGTTTTTTGTTATTATGGCTTAAATGTTGAATTGGAAGTCGAAAATATCCATGTCAGAACTTAAAAACGATCGCTTTCTGCGCGCTTTACTGCGTGAACCTGTAGACCAAACGCCAGTATGGATGATGCGCCAAGCAGGGCGTTACTTGCCTGAATATCGTGCTAGCCGTGCTACTGCGGGCGATTTCATGAGCTTGTGTAAAAACCCTCAGTTCGCATGTGAAGTAACCATGCAGCCGCTTGAGCGCTATCCTTTGGATGCGGCGATTTTGTTCTCTGACATTTTGACCATTCCAGATGCGATGGGTTTGGGTTTATATTTTGAAACAGGGGAAGGCCCACGTTTCAAAAAAGTCGTACGCACAGAGAAAGAAGTTGCTGCACTAAAAGTGACTAATACGGCCAAAGATCTTCCTTACGTAACCGATGCGGTGAGTACTATTCGTCGTGAACTGAATGGCAGCGTTCCGCTAATCGGTTTTTCCGGAAGTCCGTGGACATTGGCCACTTACATGGTTGAAGGCGGTTCTTCGAAAGATTTCCGTCATATTAAAGCCATGATGTACGATACGCCAGAAGTGATGCATCAGTTATTGGATGTATTGGCGGACTCAGTCACTGAATATTTGAATGCTCAGATTGCGGCGGGCGCGCAAGCGGTACAGATTTTTGATACTTGGGGCGGCAGTTTGAGCGATGTGTGCTATCGCGAGTTCTCTTTAAAGTATATGAATAAAATTGTAGCAGGCTTAACGCGTGAGAATGAAGGCCGTAAAGTGCCGGTGATCTTGTTCACCAAAGGTGGTGGCCAATGGTTAGAGCTTATTGCTGATTCAGGTTGTGATGCGATAGGCATCGATTGGACAACGGACATGGGTGCTGCCCGCAGTCGTGTCGGTGATCGTGTTGCGCTGCAAGGCAATATGGATCCTTCTGTTTTGTACGCCAAGCCAGCAACCATTCGTAAAGAAGTTCAGCGTATTCTGAATAGCTACGGTCCAGGACCTGGTCATGTATTCAATCTAGGTCATGGCATTCATCAGTTTGTCGATCCCGCTCGTGCCGGTGCCTTTATCGAAGCCGTGGTTGAGTTAAGCCGTGAGCAGCACAAGTAATTTTAATGGAGTTATTTGAAAGCCCACTTTAAGTGGGCTTTTTTGTATTTATGATTTATTTATAAAATTCATATTAACGTCAATGACCAAAGTCGACGAATCAATAGCGCAAGTTATCTTATAGGTAGTCTTCGTTAATTAGTGTAGAATGTCTCGCGAAAAATAGGCGAATATTAAGCAATAGTGATAGGCGAATTGGTAATGACAGTGAAAGCAGTAGATGCTCTGTTGGTAGGTGCTGGAGCAATGAGCACGACCTTGGCAATGATGTTAAATAAGCTCGATCCGTCTTTAAAGATCTGTATCGTTGAACGGCTTGATCAGGTAGCTCATGAGAGTACTGATGGTTGGAATAATGCGGGTACAGGACATGCCGCCTATTGTGAATTGAATTATACCCCAGAGGATGACAAGGGCGGGGTTGATATATCTAAGGCATTAGATATTAACGCTTCTTTCGAAGTGTCTCTGCAGTTTTGGTCCCACCTAATAAAAACAGGTGTTTTACCGACCCCTAAAGAATTTATTAATCGCACCCCGCATAAGAGCTTTGTTTGGGGTGAGAAGAACGTCGAGTTTTTGCGTAAGCGTCATGAATTAATGAGAGCTCATCATTTATTTGAAGACATGGAATTCAGTGAAGATTTAGCAAAACTGACTGAATGGATGCCACTGGTGATGGCCGGGCGTAACAGCCTTGAACCTGTTGCTGCGACCAATGTTGAATGTGGCTCTGATGTTGATTTTGGTTCTTTAGCTCGCAATATGGTTGTGCATTTACAGCAGCAAGATAACTTTGACTTGTTACTTGGCCATTCTGTTAACGATATGAAACGGAGCAGCACTGGCGGTTGGTCTGTTTTGTTAGAAGACAATAAAACGGGCGAAATAACACGAGTTCGCTCTAAGTTTGTTTTCTTAGGCGCCGGTGGTGGTGCTTTACCGCTACTGCAAAAATCTGGCATTCCCGAATGTGAAGGTTATGGCGGTTTCCCAGTAAGTGGCCAATGGTTGGTATGTACTAAACCCGAAGTTGCCAACCAGCATCATGCAAAAGTTTATGGTAAAGCGGCCATCGGTGCGCCACCCATGTCAGTACCGCACTTAGATGCCCGGGTAATCAATGGTAAACGAGCTTTATTGTTTGGCCCCTTTGCTGGCTTTACGACGAAATTTTTGAAAGAAGGTTCAGTCATGGATCTACCTGCCTCTGTCAAAATGAGTAATCTCAAGCCTATGATATCTGTCGGTATGAATAACATGGCGCTGACTAAATATTTGGTCGGCGAAGTATTTCAGTCTGACAAAGCTCGAATGGATTCGTTGCGTGCCTACTTCCCTGAGGCTCAAGACGAGGATTGGACATTAGCCAATGCAGGTCAGCGCGTTCAGATCATTAAAAAAGATGAGAAGGGCAAAGGCAAATTAGAGTTTGGTACAGAGATCGTTGCCGCGGCTGATGGTACTTTGGCTGCGCTACTGGGTGCATCACCGGGTGCTTCTACCGCGACTCAGACCATGATTGATGTGATTGAGCGTTGCTTCAATGAAAAGCTTGAGAATGCAGGCTGGAAAGAGGGGTTAAAAGCCATGATCCCATCTTATGGTGAATCATTGATCGAAGATGCTGAGCTTTTGAGGGCAATCCGTCAAGAAACGTTGGCGACGCTTGAGTTGAAATAGACTGGAACTGACGTAATTTGAAATACGTTCTTATCAGTATTAAAAGCGCTATTGAGTAGCGCTTTTTTTGTAACTTTATTTATAAATTTTATTAACTCTTTATAGGCTGTTTACTTTTTACAGACTCGTTTACTCTTTATAGATTCGTTTCACTCGGGGGGTAAGCTGACAAAAAAGCTCATAGCTTATGGTATTGCAGAGTTTGGCGACTTCATTGGCATTAATATTCTCGCCCCATAGCTCAACCTCACTGCCCACATCGATCCCATCATCTTTACTGATGTCGATGCACAGCATATCCATAGATACTCGGCCTAAAATAGGTAAGCGTTTACCGTGACACCAAACCGGTGTGCCCGATGGTGCGCTGCGCGGATAGCCATCACCATAGCCGATGGCAACAATCCCGACGCGCGTCGTTTTTTCGGCTACCCAACCATCACCGTAGCCAATGCTTTCACCGGCGTTAACAGTATGGCTAGAAATGATGTTGGATGTCAGCGTCATTACAGGTTTTAAGCTAGGAGAGTGTGTATGCTCACTGATTAAAGGTGAGCTGCCATAAAGCATAATCCCCGGTCGACTGATGTGATCACAGACGCTAGGCCATGCCATGATGGCGGCGCTGTTATTACTCGATAAAATAAGCTCAGGCCAAAAGCCCTTTTGCTGTTGTAAAATATCTTCCAGTGCTTGAAACTGAATCAGTGTTTTGTCTTTCTCCAGATCATCAGCGCACGCAAAATGACTCATCAGAACTTTGATATTGAGTCCACCATGGCGACATTGATCAAAGATTGAGGCGGATTTTTCTAGGCGAAATCCTAGGCGATTCATCCCTGTGTTCACTTTTAACCAAAGCTTCAACTGTGTGAAGCATGGCTCGGTTAATAAAATATCGAGCTGGCTTTGGTGATGCAGAACCATTTCAATATCGTGATCAATAGCGGCTAACCATTCTGCTTTATCAAATGCGCCTTCTAAGACGAGGATGGGGTTTTTAATACCGTGATGACGTAACTGTAATGCTTCGTCCATGCAAGCTACCGCTAAGCCATCAGCGTCGGCCAGTGCACGTGCTACGGGCAGTACTCCATGGCCATAAGCATCGGCTTTAATCACAGCGTAGGCTTTTTGACTGTCACCTCTTGCCAGTTGATAGTTATCTGTTAAGTGCTGCAGGTTAATCACTGCTTGAGTCAGACGGGCCATATTTTTCGCTTAAATCAGGAAGACTAAATATTGGGTAGGGTTTATTATGTCAGGCTGCGCAGTCGTACACTAGCACTGAACGAGTAAAGAACATTTCTAATTAACAGAGTTATTATATTCATGCATCCACTGATCACTGATAAAACCTTGGTTTTCTCACCAGCGCTTGCCGCAACCATTGGTTTGGAAGAGGCGATAGCCTTGACCTGGCTGAATGATACTGCTCAGGCATTGGGTGGAATCCAATGGCACATCAATAATGATCAGGTGCGTCAGGTCTTTTCCTTTTGGGATGATCAGAAAATTCGATTGGTATTGCGCAATCTACACGAAAAAGGTTTGCTGAGACTCATTTCGCCCTTGTTTCCTGATGCGCCACAGTTGATCTTTTGCTTTGGCAATCCTTCGCAGGAAAAGCTCTCTCAGCCTGCGCAAGCGCCTCAACATATGCAACAGCCTCAAACTATGCCAATGGCTAATAATAGTCATGAGCAGATGAGACCTTCGACTGCTCAGCAAGTAAGTTCTAAGCAGCCAATGGAACAGCAATGGCAGCCAACCCGTGATGGTTTAAATCGTTTGCAGCAACACGGTATCCCTGACAGTTATAGCTTATCCAAGTTGGATGAGTTTATTTTGCAGGCGCGAGAAAATGGCAACAACCGCAATGATTGGAATACTCAGTTCTTTCGTTTTATTAAAAAACATTGGGTTTACACACAAACCGATGCTCATAAAAAGCAGCAGAGAATGGCTGAGAAGTCTGCTTTTAATACCAGTAATGCCCAAGCTCCAGATCGCCAAGAACGTTTTCAGGCGCAGCGGGAGGAAGCGGGGCCGATCGCTCAGCAGTGGCAGCCCAGTTTAGATGCGCAGCAAATTTTACAGCGTGCGGGGATAGACCCGCAATTTATCCAAGACTCGGTTCCTGAGTTTGTTTTATATTGGCAAGAACGCGGCGATGCACACAAAACATGGAATACGAAATTTATTCAGCATCTACGCCAGCAATGGGCTCGTTATTCATCGTCGCTAGAGCATTCGTCAATACCGACGCGTATTAGCGATGATTGGCAGCCAGATAATGACTGTTATGATATTCTGGCAATGGCTCATATTGATGTGCCGTATGCGAAAAGTTTAATCGGTGAGTTTTTATTGTATTGGCGTGATTCCAATCAGTTACAAACCAGTTGGAATAGTAAATTTTTACAGTACGTTAAGCAGCAATGGGCTAGACAGTTAAACCAGGGCTCTCAAATAGGTGGAAAGGCAAATGCGGGATCGCAAAGCGGTACTCAGTCCAATTCTCAACCAGGTTACGCAACAGCTGCAGCAAGCAGACAGCGACTCACCGACACAGACTGGTAATGAGAAAGCGCATCGTACTCAACGGCCATTAGATATTGATCAGAAATCTGCCATCAATCAGATCTTTGAGTTGTTTCGCTTTAATTACCACAACCAGTTTTTAAAAGCTTTTCCAGATCACGATACGGTGATTATGGCTAAGCAGTTGTGGGCGCGCTTGCTGGTGGATTTTCCTGCAGAAACTATTATGTTTGCCGCTGAGCAAGTCGTCAAACAGCAAAAGTTCTTACCCAATGTTCATGATGTTGTAGTGGCCTGCAATTCTTCAGCGCACAAACTATTGGGCATGCCGGATGCACATTCGGCGTATATCGAAGCGTGCCGTGCGCCTTCGCCAAAGAAAGAGTTCAAGTGGACTCATCCTGCGGTTTACTATGCTGGGCGTTCTAGTGATTGGTTTTTCTTAGCCAGCAGTGTTGAGTCGAAAGCCTTTCCGGTATTTGAACGTAATTATGCGATGCTGATTGAAAGAGTCGCTGCGGGCGAAAATATTGAAATCGAGTTGCCTAAAGCGTTGCCAGACCACATTGAAAAGCCTATTAAACGCAAAGATTTACAAGAAAAAATGAAGCAGCTTATTAAGGATACTGGGCTTTAATTTTTATTTAAAATTTGCGTAGTCAATAACATTAGCGCTGACTCTCAGCCAGACTGAGAGCAACGAGTTGATAGTGCAGTTAAAGTCGATACTCAAAAGAATGTCCTTCACGATAGTGCTACCTTAAAAAACTATACTAATATATTTTTTGTAAATAGATCAGTATTTCTATAACCTAAATTTATCTAACTAAATAATAGGATTTATGAAGATGAGCATAGGATTGAACGTGTTCTTTATTGGTTTGTTTTCGGTTGTCATTTTTACTGAACTTGAAGCCTTAGCTAACTTATTGCTCGTAAACAGTATTATACAAATCACATTATTTGTTGTTGTGGCATGCATCCCTTTCTTGCGGACAAAGCGAGTATCGTATGTCGATATAGCTTGGCCTTTTGGTGTTGCGCTTATCGGGGTACAAATTTTACTGATGGGTGATGCAGATTTTATGCGTAAACTCATTGTCGGTAGTGTCTATTTATTTATCGGTTTACGAATGGGCTTGGGTGCGTTGGTAATGGCAAAAGCGACGGGGGTTATTTTTAAGACCGAGTTCCCTCGTTATAAATATCGTCGAATGATGCTAGAGCAATCTGGAAGTAAGCATGTAGATGCACATTTATTGGCTGAGATTATGGCTCAGGGCTTTGCGAATATCACAGTACTGGCCTTACCCGGCTTTCTTATTGCCACTAATATCAGCAACTCAAGTTCAAGTATGGAAATTATCGGTATTTGCATCTGGGCCGCGGCTTATATTTTGGAATCGGTGGCGGATGGTCAGAAAATGTTGTTCATTTCCAAGCATAAATCGGGTGTATGTAATATTGGATTATGGAAATATAGTCGACACCCTAATTATTTTTCAGAATGGCTGGTTTGGACGGGCTTAGTAGTTGCTGCTATTCCATCATGGTTAGCGCTTCAAGATAGTGAAGGATTACCGTTGTGGATTTGTTTAGGCATGGGAATGGTGTGCGCATCTGTGATGATGTACATCACATTGGTTCACCTAACGGGAGCGACCCCAGCAGAATATTATTCGGTCAGAAAAAGAAAAGAATATAAGGTCTACCAAGAAAAGACGAATATGTTTTTCCCGTGGTTTCCACGCTAGTAGAATGGGGAGCTGCTAAAGTGCAAGTAACTCATTATCCCACCTATTCATCATCATCCCAATCGCCTTGATAGCCTGCGGCTAAATTTTCGAAACGTGTATATTTACCCACAAACGCTAAACGGTCAGTACCGATGGGGCCGTTACGGTGTTTACCGGTAATAATCTCGGCGATGCCTTTATCGGGGGTATCTTCGTTATACACTTCATCACGATAAATAAAGGCGATGATATCAGCATCCTGCTCGATCGCACCCGATTCACGCAGATCCGACATCACCGGACGCTTGTTCGGACGTTGTTCCAAAGAACGGTTTAACTGTGACAAGGCAATGATAGGACAGCTAAATTCTTTCGCGATCGCTTTCATGCTTCGCGAGATTTCCGAGATCTCTTGTGAGCGTCCCTCAGAAGCCCCTGTAATCTGCATTAGCTGCATATAATCAACCATTACAAGCCCAAGGTCGTTATCGTTCTCACGATAGACTTTACGGCAGCGTGCGCGCATATCCTGTGGGGTTAACGAGGGTGTATCATCAATATATAGCGGTAAATCTTTCAAGATATTGACTGCTGATGAAAGTCTAGGCCAATCATCTTCAATTAGCTTACCACTACGAATTCGGGTCTGATCGATCTTGCCGATCGAAGAGAGCATACGCATCACAATTGATTCAGACGGCATTTCCATGCTGAATACAATGCACGGACGTTTAGTGGCGATTAACGCATTTTCGACCAAGTTCATCGCATAGGTCGTTTTACCCATAGAGGGACGGCCCGCAACCACTACCATATCGGCTTTCTGAAAACCTGAAGTACGGTTATCAATTTCGGTAAAGCCAGACGTTATACCACTCAAACCATCTGGTTTATTAAATAATTCGTCTAACTGATCTAAGGTGTTTTTAAGAATAGGACCAACCGCAACTGGGCCACCTTCTTTGCGGTTACCTTCCGCGATTTGAGCAATTTTTTGTTCTGCATCAGAAAGAATATCCAGAGAGTTTTTACCTTCTGGCTCATAAGCCTGCAGCGTAATCTCACTGGCGGCTTCGATTAGACGACGCTGCTGCGAACGCTCTTTAACAATCACCGCATAAGCGCCAGTATTGGCAGTCGAGGGTGTCATATCGGCGAGCTCGCCTAAATACGCGATACCGCCTATGTCGTCTAAGGTGCCCAGCTCTTCTAGCTCTTCCGACACAGTAACCACATCAATCGGTTGCTCTTGGTCGACTAACGATTTAACTGCGCGGTAAATATTACGATGTTTATGGCTGTAAAAGTCGCTGTCTTCTAAAACTTCTGACACCGATTCCCAAGCGCGGTTATCCAACAACAGACCCCCTAATACAGATTGCTCAGCATCGATTGAATGAGGGGGAGTACGTAAAGATGAATTTTTTTTGTCAGCAGCTTGTTCAGTCATTATCAATAGGTCGTTATAGATCGTTCATTAACAATTTCTCGTTAACAAAAGATTTGGGGCAAAAAAAAGGCACTATATAGCGTGTGCTAATAGTGCCTTAATCTAATGCTGGTAGCTAGTGTTGAAGAGATTAGTCTTCAGCAACAACCAATAGCTTCAAAGTAGCAGAAACTTCTGCGTGTAACTGTACAGTGATGTCGAACTCACCGACCTTACGGATTGGGCCAGTCGGCAAGCGAACTTCAGCTTTAACCAACTCAACACCAGCTTCAGAAGCAAGCTCAGCGATATCACGGTTGCCCAAAGAACCGAACAACTTACCTTCGTCGCCAGATTTAACAGCAACAGTTAGTTCGATTTCTTCGATCTTCGCTTTACGAGCTTGTGCAGCCGTTAGCTTAGCAACAGCCGCTTTTTCAAGATCAGCACGACGAGTTTCAAACTGTTCTACGTTTGTTTTGGTTGCAGGAACTGCCTTGCCCTGTGGCAAAAGGAAGTTACGTGCGAAACCTGGCTTAACGATAACTGTGTCGCCTAGGCCACCTAATTTTGTAACTTTTTCTAATAAAATAACTTTCATAATAATATCCTTAGCACTACAGAGTTGAGGCCGTATGGGCTCAATCAACTGTGTCTTTTAGTCTGCTTCTAATATCGATAAGACTATCGATGAGAGCGAGAAAAATTAGTAATGTGAATAGGTAGGGACCGAATACAAATACGCTTATATAAAACGCAAACAGCCACTGTTTACCTAAGTTTTTCATCCCGACAATGCTGTGTACAAATGCGACACCAGCAACGACAAGAGGAATGATTAATATGGGTAAAGTACCACTAATTAACGGCGGAAGGTTCGAGCCAAAAACCAATAATAAGACGACGCTTGCGGTATAACCAACAGGCAATCTTAAAGGATGGAATTCTTCACTATAACCACCTGGGTTATAAAGTGCGGCTTGCCACCAGCGGGCTAATAACAGACTTAACACCATGACCATAGTTTGCACTGCGGCCAATGCCCCAACCATTAGAGGGCCAACTTTAGGTTGAATGCTTTGCCAAAGCTCAAGGTTATCCTTTAAAGCTTCTGCTAACATGACTTCACTTTGCTTCTGTACTTCCGCTAATACCTCAGGCATTAACAGGGGCAAGGCAAAATAAATCAACACACCGACGCCACTTGCGCTCATCAGCGTTAATCTAAGATCAATGCTTGAACGTAAGATAATCGCTAAAGTCGAAGCACCAAGGGCAGTGAGAAGGGGCGTTGAGTCCCCCATAGCCAACCAAGCAAACGCTGGTAAGCTACCCCACAAAACCACATTGGCGGCTTCTTTTGCTCCGTGACGCAATATAGAAAGCGCCATCAGAGCGGCGCCTAACCAAAACAACAAAGGAATAAACAACGTCGCAGCAATCGCAATGATTGCGTTCAGTGGTTTATCCATGCTCCATTTAGCGAGGGCTTTAAACATAATTACTTACAACCGCGCTTATTTATGAGCGTCAGTGTATGGCAATAAAGCAATATAACGAGCGCGCTTAATTGCAGTAGACAATTGACGCTGATATCTTGCTTGAGTACCGGTAATGCGACTCGGTACAATCTTGCCAGTTTCAGTAACATAGCCTTTTAATGTTTCAAGATCTTTATAATCGATCTCTACAACGTTTTCAGCAGTGAAACGGCAGAACTTACGACGACGGAAAAAACGTGCCATGGTGAAACTCCTATTTTTCTTCAGCAGCAGGTGCGTCAGCAACTACTTCTTCAGTTACAGTTTCGTCAGCGACTGGAGCAACAACAGGTGCTTCAGGGCGACGGTCATCACGACGACGGTCATCACGGCTTTCAGCCGCTTTAACTGGAGATACATCAGTAACAGCTTCGTCACGACGAATAATCATGTTACGAAGCACAGCATCGTTATAACGGAAAGAAGTTGATAGCTCGTCAAGAACGGCTTGAGAACATTCAATGTTCATCAATACGTAATGTGCTTTATGGATGTTGTTGATTGGGTAAGCCAAGTGACGACGGCCCCAGTCTTCCAAACGGTGTACTGTGCCTTCAGCTTCTTCGATAGACGTAGTATAACGCTCTACCATAGCTGAAACTTGTTCGCTTTGATCAGGGTGTACCAAAAACACTACTTCATAATGACGCATGTTTAGGCTCCTTATGGTTTGTTTAGCCTTCCAACTTTTCAATTAAGAGTGGGTAAGGCAAGGAGTCTTCTGTCGAAGTATTGAAAAATGCTGACTAAGGGTCAGAATTTAGCTGTCTAAGACAGAAAAATGAGCGCGGAGCTTATCAGACTGTTGGATAAAATTCAATCAAATAAGTGTCTTATAACCGGATTCAATAAATAGACTCTTGTTAAGTTAGCCATTAATCACCGCTAGGATTAAACTGAGGGCAAGAAATGATAAAAACAGAGACTGCGTTATGCAAAAAATAAATTCTGCTCGGTACTTTTTGCCTTTAATTTTTATAGCACTCGTTGCTGTCGGGTTAGTTGCGTGTACTGGTAATAACTCCAGCACTACTGTTGGTTTGTTGGCATTAATCGATCCTATTGAGGTTAATAAAACAATTGGTACGGTCGAATGGGATCAGAACAATGAAGTTGGAGTCGCGTCGAGCGCTTATCAGGCGATTAGTAAAAACACTCTATTAAGAGCGGTATTTACTAATAAGCTTGTGCCACTTGAACTATCGGTGGATTTATTTTTTTTACCGAAAGACAAAATCTGCAACATTAGTGGTCGTATTAATTTTGAAACAGCCAATCCGGAATGTTTTGATGAAAGTGGTACTAAAGTTGATTGCAGCGCTGGCAATGCTGTCATAATCGTTGACTCACAGCAGAGACATGCGGTTGCATGTCAAGATGGTGATTTATCTGGCCAATATATCGATGGTTTTTTCAATACGAGTACAAGAACTGATTTTACAACAGAGGATGAGACTCTTACGAGTCGAACAGTCTCTGCCATCGGAACAATAACGACATTAGATGTAAACGGAGATCCAGTTCTAGACGAATCAGGCGAAACTGAGGTAGATGAACGAATCGATTATCTTTTTCAAAATGAACTTGCGACTTTCTTTTTTGACAACAAGTACGAATTGTATATTGACTTCTCACTTGAGGAATTAACTTGTGGCGCTAATTCCTATGGACAACTGGAGCGTGAGGGGATACGGAGCGATAAAATTGGTACTCTTGAGGGCGATGGTACTAATAGCTATTACCCTTATACTGAATATACAGCCTTAAAACTTGAGTCGATCCCAACAGAGGCTTGTGATGAGAATGATGGTCTCGTTATTACTTACGACTACAGTTTATCAGCGACTATGGCGAATGCGGCCATGGGCGGCGGTGTGAATAGAAACACTGCAGTTACTTGGCCTGATATGGATATTTCATTAACAGGTGGCGATCCATCGGGAATACTGACACTTGTTCATGAAAATTCAGGCGGCGATTATCCGCTAACGTTAAATTTCAATACGGACGGCTTTGTAACTATTACTAGCCCCAGTGAAAATAGCCCCATTACCCTATCACTGGCTGACTTTTTAGCTGAGTCAGCCACCGCTGATTGATTTACTCAGCATAAAAAAGCCGTCATTCACGCTCGTGAATGACGGCTTTTTTTTGAGCGTTGTTAACCTGCTGAATCAGCTAACGTTGGCATTTTCAGGTATCGATTCAATATGCAGTGTTTGTGTTGGAAAAGCACAATCAGCGCCATGTTCATGGATGATATTCAAAACCTGAAACATTACATCTTGTTTTATATGGTGAAATTCAATCCAATCAGTGGTTTTAGTAAATGTGTAAATAAAGAACTCTAAGCTTGAAGCACCAAAGGTATTAAAGTTAACGATTAAGGTTTGCCTATCTTCAATATCAGCATGATTAATCAGCATGTTGCGGACTTCATCTAATATTAATGGCAGTTTCTTCGCATCTTTATAACGCACACCAATGGTTTCGTTGATACGCCTGTTGTACATACGCGATGGGTTTTCTACCGCAATACTTGTAAATACTGAATTGGGTACATACAGCGGACGCTGATCAAAAGTTCGAATAACGGTTAAACGAAAACCAATTTTCTCTACCGAACCTTCAATGCTCCTGTCAGGAGAACGAATCCAATCGCCCACTTTAAAAGGGCGGTCTAAATAGATCATGATAGAACCAAAGAAATTGGCTAATAAATCTTTTGCCGCCAAACCCGCAATTAACCCACCTACACCACCAAAGGCCAGCATTCCTGAAATAGAAATGCCAAAAATTTGAAAAATAGGTAGCACGATAAGGGCCGTCAAGGTTAACTTGGTCACTTTACTGACCAGCTCTACCGTGGTTGGATCATTACCTTTATCCAGTTGTTTTTTTTCTACACCAGAAATAAAACGCCACACACCCCAAGCAATGACAATGAGGGCAGCGAGTTGGCGTGCAACAGGAATGCTGGTGATTATATCTGTCGAGAAATTGCGCGCGGTAATATCGGCAAACCAGGATCCACCGATAATAATAATTAGCCAATTAATAGGAGCAGCGAAAGCGTTGAGTGTAACGTCATCCCAGCGATTCCGGCTTCTTTCAACAACACAGGCGAGGTGTTTACGAATAAAACGCCATGCTAGCGCCACCACCAAAGTAATGGTAAGTGCGAAGCCCGACTGCCAAAGCCAGTCGTAATTTTGCTCAATTAAATCCAACCACCATTCCATGACTCATCCCTAAGCTATTAGCTGCCTTCGCGCTTACGCACAATTTCAAACAAACACACACCAGTAGCAACTGATACGTTTAAAGAACTGACTTCACCCGCCATAGGAATGTTAATTAAATAATCACAATGCTCACGCGTTAAGCGACGCATGCCTTTACCTTCTGCACCCATTACCAACGCGAGTGGACCCTTCATCTCTGCTTGATACACAGACTGCTCAGCTTCACCAGCCGTGCCGGTTATCCAGATACCACGTTGCTTTAGATCTTTTAGCGTGCGTGAAAGGTTGGTTACTTGGATATAAGGAACTGCCTCAGCAGCGCCACAGGCAATTTTACTGGCGACTGAATTTAACGGAGCAGAGTTGTCTTTAGGCGCAATTACCATATGCACACCCGCAGCATCCGCTGTGCGTAAACAAGCGCCTAGGTTATGCGGATCGGTAATACCGTCTAAAATAAGAATCAGAGGATCCCCTTTGATTTTATCCAGTTCTTCTTCTAAATTCTTTTCACTATAGCCACGCTGAGGATAGCGCATGGCAATAACACCCTGATGGTTACCATCGGCTTTTTGACTCAATAAGCCTTTATTGGTTTCCATAATTGGAATTTCTTGTGCTTCAGCCAATTCGATAATGTCGTTCATACGCTTATCGTCACGGCTTTTAAGTACCCACAGCTCAGTGACTTGTTCTGGGCTGCGCTGCAATAATGTCATTACGGTATGAATGCCGTAAACGATCTCAAGTTTCATTCTATGTCCTATAAGCTCAGGGCGTGCTTAACAGCAGCCCTAAGCGATATGCGCTTTGGTATTTGATTTTTTGATTTTCTTTTTAGCAGCACCGGTCTTTTTCGGTTTGCCTGTTCTTGCTTTGGTGCTGGCTTTCGCATCAGCACTCTGGCTCTTCGATTTAGCTTGGGCACCGTTTAATTTTTGACGTTTCGACATCGGACGCTTTTTCTTTTTCGCCGCGCTGTCGGTTTTATTAACGCTAGTATTGCTACCGTTAGCTTTACTCGCTTGGTTAGTGCTAATGGCCTCGGTCGTATTATCATTGCCAGTATTGGTCGATTTCTTACGACCATTTCGACGTGGTCCACGACGTTTCTTTGGATCGCTACTTTTTTCACTCTCCGTATTGTTCGCATTAGAACCCGCCGTGTTTTCAGCGACACTTTCAGAGCTAACAGGGCGGCGAGATACCGGACGTTTATGGGCTTTTTGACCAGAAGAAGGCTTTTTGTTTTGACGATGTTCAGTATTTGCCACTGGAGCTTCTTCACCCGGAGCTGCTGCCAGTGCAAAATCTATCTTACGATCATCAAGAGATACGCTCATCACTTGGATCGAAAGTTTGTCTCCTAAACGGAATGAGCGACGAGTACGCTCACCGATTAAACGATGCTTCACTTGGTCAAACTGGTAGAAGTCACCATCTAAGTTGGAAATATGAATCAAACCTTCGACAAAGACATCGTCTAGCGAGACAAATAAACCAAAACCAGTAACAGCAGCAATGGTGCCGTCAAAGACTTTACCTACATGCTGTTCCATGTATTCGCACTTCAAAAAGTCGACGACATCGCGGGTGGCATCGTCAGCGCGGCGTTCTGCCATCGAGCAGTCTTGACCCAAGGACACCATGGCAGGAACGTCGTAAGGGAAAATTACTTTCTTGGCTAAGCGGCCAGCACCTTCAACACGTTTTACGTGTTTGCATTCACGGGTACTGCGAATCACTGAGCGAATAGCGCGATGCACTAATAAATCAGGATAGCGACGGATCGGCGACGTGAAGTGAGCGTAAGCATCAAATGCCAGACCAAAGTGGCCTTCATTTTCAGGCTGATACACCGCTTGGCTTAATGAGCGCAGCATAACTGTTTGAATCAACTTAGCATCAGGGCGATCAGCAATCTGTTTTAACAGCGCTTGATAATGGCTTGGGGATGGATCACCACCGGCCATGCTTAATCCCATTTCCCCTAAAAATTCCCTTAGGTTGTCGACCTTTTGATCGGTTGGCCCATTGTGCACACGGAATAAGCACGGCACGTCGTAGCGAGTCAAAAAATCAGCGGCGCATACGTTCGCCATCAACATACACTCTTCGATGATCATGTGAGCATCGTTACGCGATGTGGGCACAATTTGGCTAATTTTACGTTCGCTATCGAATTCGATTTTTGTTTCGACGGTTTCAAAATCGATGGCGCCACGTTTGGTGCGTCCTTTACGTAGTATTTTGTAAAGGCCATACATAGTTTCTAGATGCGGTACGATAGGACGATAATGCTTGCGCCACTTTTTACCATCATCCGTCATCGGCTTTTGCAGCATTTCCCACACGAGATTGTAAGTTAGGCGTGCATGGCTGTGGATAACGGCTTCATAAAACTTGTAGCCCGACATTTTGCCTTTTTCACTGATGGTCACTTCGCAGACCATGACTAAGCGGTCGACTTCAGGATTCAGTGAACACAAACCATTAGAAATGATTTCTGGCAGCATCGGCACAACGTTCTCGGGGAAATAAACTGAAGTTGCGCGCTTTGTCGCTTCCTTGTCCAGTTCGCTACCCACGGGGACGTAATGAGATACATCGGCAATGGCAACGTATAAGCGCCAGCCATTGGTTTTTTTATTTTTTTCTACATAAACGGCATCATCAAAGTCACGTGCGTCTTCACCATCGATGGTCACAAACGGTAGGTCGCGTAAGTCAATACGTTTCTTTTTATCTTTCTCGATGACTTCTTCTGGAATTGACTTTAGTTCTTCCAGTAATTCTTCGGGCCAAGTATTGGGGATATCGTGGCTGCGAATGGCCACTTCGATTTCCATCCCCGGTGCTAGGTTATTGCCGAGCACTTCAGTCACACGACCCGTGATCATTTCACCTGGGCGCGGCTGTTGGATAATTTCAACATTAACGAATTGATCGTGCTTAGCACCGTTTCGATCTTTGCCAGCAATGATCACTTCATGACTGACGCGCTTGCTATCAGGGCGAACAATACCGCCACCGGCTTGCTCGAAATAACGGCCGACAATGTGCGTTGTATTGTGTTCAAGCACCTTGGCAATCTGACCTTCTAAGCGGCCGCGGCGATCAGTGCCAGTAATACGTACCATGGCTTTGTCGCCATGGAAGGCTTTGCGCATTTGATTGTTCGAGATGTAAATATCGTCGCCATCGGCACGAATCAAAAATCCGTAACCATCTTTATGGCCTTGCAAAATACCAATGGCAATTTTTTCTGGATCGAGAGGGAAGTAAGTTTGACGACCACGATTGCTGTCTATTTGGGCATCACGAGCCATAGCAATTAACCGACGGCGTACTCCTTCGGTACGGTCCTCATCATCAACATGCAGCGCAGCACAAACTTCTTCGAAGGTCGAAGGAGTCGCTAAATCAATTAAGGTTTGAAGAATGAATTCACGGCTTGGCACCGGATTGTCATAATTTTTAGCTTCGCGCGCGGCGTGTGGATCTTGAGGTTTATTGTTCCGGGGTTTACTCACTAGGCGTTATGCTCCTGGCATCTTTTAATATTCATATCAGCTAGTATACCTACATTGGATTAAATAGGCATATCGAGAAGAACGAGAAGGTCATTTAAAGAAAAATTGATGAGCAATATTCGCTTTGGATACATCCTATTGAATAGAATGCTCATCTGGAGCAAGGTTTTCGATCAATTATTATCACGTTGCTTTTTCAATTCTCGACGCTGTACCTGAAATAAGTGCTGAATTAATATGTCTTGATTGTTATCGCCTAAGTTTTGAAAATCGACACGGACAACATTTTCACTTTGGCCTAGCTCAACATGGACTACCTTGCCTGTTGTCATAATGGCGATATTGGAGGGCTTAAGTTTTAGTTGTAATAATATATTTTCGTTTTCAGGAATAAACTGATCCGTATGAAAGGCAATGCCACAGGCACTTAAATTAATCGCCTTTAATTCGTTATTATCGATAAAACCATGGGCTTCATGATTGGATTTTAAGGCTAAATCAATTTTTTGATTGAGGAGCTCACAAATTTTTGCTGATTCGGGTTGTTGGTTTTTTAAGTGCGCTAATGTCATGTTTATTTCAGAGTTTAGTTTAGTAAGTGCGTTACCTTCCTCATCTTCGTTACTTTCCCCATTACCTTGTCCATGTTTCCACTCCTGATACTTTTCATCAGTAATCGTTTTAAAACTGATTTCAGCTTCATCGTTGATGCGAAAAAATCGGCGACGGTCATCTGTCATTACGTTTCCTTTTGAATCACTTAGTAAATGGGCTTAAAAAATATCGTTAGGGTCAAGTTCAAAGTCTTCTGGCTTAGCATCGAGGGCATCATTAATAAATTTATCTGGGTTTTTCATAAGAGGGTCATCGTCATCGTCATCTTCACTCGTTTGTAGAATGATGATTTCTACGCGACGGTTTCGCGTCCGTGATTCAGTATCGGTATTTTCAATCAAGGGTCTCACATCACCATGACCGACAACTTGAAACCTTTCTTGCCCCATTTCTGGTGCAATGAATAATTCTTCAGCAAACGCCGCTGCACGGGCCGATGATAAGGCCCAATTGGAACGGAAACGGCCTCCTTGAGTTGGTATGTTATCGGTATGACCTTCAACGGATATGAGCCCTGGGATGGATACTAATATCTGACGAAGGTTATCGATCACGGGTAAAAATTTATCGTCTATGTAATCGGAACCTGATCTGAATACGCCATTTTCGTTGATGCGAATAATGATTTTTTTACCTTGAGTTTCGACCTCTATTTTTCCACTAGAGACCTCACTTTCTAATTCTGCGGCGATTTCAATTGCCGTCTCTTCGGCTTTCTTCTCTGCTGCAGATTCTTTAGCGACTACTATTTCTCGGGTTTTTTGGCCTTCGTCACCTTGACGTTCTTGCTGTTGGGTAACTTCATCTTGGCACAGAACCTCTAAGCTGCTTTTAGATAAGTCGCTGGTCTTTTGTCGTACTTCATTAATGGGGGTAGGTTCAGGGATTGCTGGACTAAAATGTTTGGCAATAACGCTGGTACCTTTAGGCGGGTCACTCGCGAGGATGTCAGTTTGAACGCCAAATGCTTGGCGTAGTTCCCCCGCTAAACGCTTAAATTTTAACGCGTCCATTTCCGCAAATGATAATAATAAAACAAAGAAACACATAAGCAATGACATTAAATCTGCAAAGGTCATTACCCAAGGAGGAATCCCTGAAGGACATTCACAACCTTCTTCTTCTTCCTCATCACTCATGCTTCATTACTCCGCTACCGCACGTTGTTTCTCTTTGACATAATTTTGCAGCATAGCTTCGATCACACGAGGGTTTTGACCACCCTGGATCGCGATTAAGGCATCAATGATCATGGATTGAATAAGACCTTCTTGTTCTGCTCGTAATATCAGTTTGTCGGCTATGGGAATCATGATCATAGTTGCCATCATGGCACCGTAGAGTGTGGTTAATAAGGCCACCGCCATCGCAGGGCCAATGGACTTAGGATCATCCATGTTCGCTAACATCGCAACCAAACCAATAAGTGTGCCTATCATCCCCATCGCTGGGCCTACATCGCCCATGTGCGTAAAAAAAGTAGCCCCGTATTTGTGACGATCTTGGGCCATTTTCATGTCTTTTTTGAGTAAGGACTTGACCACTTCTGGGTCATGACCATCAACTAATAGCTGAATACCTTTGGCTAAAAAATCATTGCTAACCTCTTTGCCTTCTAATGAAAGTAAGCCACCTTTACGCGCTAGGCCAGCAAGCTCTACGGTTTCTTCGATAATTTCTTCAGGCTTACTCACTTTAAACATAAATGCTTTTGCCATAATGCCAAAAGATCCGAAGAAAGTACTCAGCTCAAATTTCATTAAAACAACACATAAGCTACCGCCTATGACAATAAGGATTGAGGGAATGTTGACGAACATCATTATATCGCCACCCAATACCATTGCCATAATTACTAGGCTAAACGCGCCTAATATTCCAATCAGAGATGCGAGATCCACTGCTACTCCTTAGAGCTCTTTTAAAATTAAGGGGGGACATCATGATGTATATGAGAAGTGTAGACAAAGATTTTTATTTTGCAGTATAAGTAACTGCATGAATTAACAGTTAATTACTCACTTGATTAGAAGGTAATGCTCAGTTAATGTTGCGCCTCTAAGTGATGGCTTAAGCAAAGAATATAGGTGACCCATGGCGAAAACAACCTTCCATTTTGAACAATCCCTAGCGGAATTAGAAAGTCTCGTTGAGCGTATGGAATCTGGCGAAATGAGCTTAGAAGATTCCTTAAAGGCGTTTGAACAAGGTATTAAATATACTCGAGACTGCCAAAATGCGCTGACCAAAGCTGAGCAGAAAGTTCAGTTGTTACTTCAGAAAAATGGTCAGATGGAAGCTCAGCCTTTTAATAGCCCTTCCATTGCAGACGAAGACTAATTGTTATGACGCTATCGATGACCTTTAAGCAACAGTTGCTGGCGAGTCAGCAACGTTGTGAAAACGCGTTAAATAACGCGTTAAAGCATCTAAATATTAGTGACCCTTATCTTGCAGAGGCGATGTCTTATAGTCTGCTAGAAGGCGGCAAGCGAGTACGTCCTTTTTTGGTTCAAGCGACGGCTCAAGCAATGGGCATTGATGATGCCCGTATTGATATCGCCATGGCTGCAATTGAAATGGTACACAGCTATTCCTTGGTTCATGATGACCTTCCTGCTATGGATAATGATGATTTACGTCGTGGCCAGCCGACGTGTCATATTAAATTTAACGAAGCGACAGCGATTTTAGCCGGTGATGCATTATTGACGGGGGCATTTGAAATTTTAGCTGATATGCCCGCTGAGTTTTCCAATGCTCAGCGTCTGAAACTGCTGAGTTTATTAAGTCAGGGTGCGGGCGCAGCGGGAATGGTTGCAGGACAAGCGATTGATCTTGCGTCTGTTGGTAAAGCCGTTGACCTTGCACACCTCGAGCGCATGCACGGCTATAAAACGGGCGCGCTTATTCGTATTAGTGTATTAATGGGTGCGCATTGTGGGCAGCCTGATGAGGGGACATTAGCCCAGCTAACCGTCTATGCTAATGCCATTGGTCTTGCGTTTCAGGTGCAGGACGATATTCTGGATATTGAAAGTGATACCGCAACCTTGGGCAAGCAACAGGGGGCCGATATCGCGTTAAATAAGCCGACTTATCCTGCGCTATTAGGCTTAGACGGAGCGAAAGAGAAGGCGAAGCAGCTGCACTTATCAGCGCTAGACGCATTAACAAACCTATCGGGCGATACCTCTGCCCTTAAACAACTGGCCGATTACATCATTACCCGTGATCATTAATACGTTTGATTACCACAAAAACAAAATCTTCCATCCTTTGAATGTAAGAATGAGCGTCAGATATCATAAAAGCACGATATATTGTCTGTCGCAGATTCTCGCTCAAGGCCCTAAAGTTAGGCGTTAAGCTTGGGCTATGACCGCAGGTTCTCTATAATGGGTTCTACTTGCTGAGCTAGACGGGTAGAATAGCTCAATTTCCATAATGAATAAGTGCTTGAGGGGGAACGTAATATGAATTCTTTCTTACTTGCCAGCCAAAATCGTGATGTGCATGTTTACTGAAATACCCAATGAAAGACCATCCACGCCGTTACTGGACTCTGTGACCGGTGCGGCAGACTTACGTTTATTGGCTCTTGATCAACTTGAGCAATTTAATCACGAGTTGCGCGAATATCTTATTTACAGCGTTGGCCAATCTGGTGGCCACTTCGGTGCTGGACTCGGTGTGGTAGAACTCACCACTGCGTTGCACTATGTCTTTGATACCCCTAACGATAAGTTGGTCTGGGATGTTGGCCATCAGGCTTATCCGCATAAAATCATTACTGGTCGTCGTGAGCAGATGCCCCTCATTCGAAGTAAAGAAGGCCCAGCCGCTTTTCCACTGCGTAGCGAAAGTGAATACGATACTTTTGGTGTGGGTCATTCTAGTACTTCAATAAGCGCAGCAATGGGCATGAGCTTGGGTATGCGCGCGATGGGTAAAAACAATCAAGCCGTCGCCATTATTGGTGATGGTGCGATGACCGCGGGCATGGCGTTTGAAGCGCTGAACCATGCTGGACATGAAAAAGCCGATATGCTGGTTATCCTAAACGATAACGACATGGCGATTTCAGATAATGTCGGTGCCTTAAATAAGTATTTTACTCGCCTTTGGTCTAGTCCAACGTATACCTCTTTTCGCGAAGGCAGTAAGAAAATATTGCAAAAAAATACCACGGCTTGGGAGTTCATGCGCAAGACCGAAGAACATATGAAAGCGATGGTCGCACCCGGCATTTTATTTGAAGAACTCGGTTTTAACTATTATGGCCCAATCGATGGTCATGATACTGAAGAGCTCGTACATACTTTAGCCAATTTAAAAAAATTACCTGGGCCTAAATTTCTCCACATAGTGACGAAGAAAGGCAAAGGCTTTGCCCTCGCAGAAAAGCAACAAATTAAATATCACGCGCTCAAAAAACAGCATATCCATGCACCGGCTGAGATTGCCAAACAAACTTACTCTAATGTGTTTGGCAATTGGCTGTGTGATATGGCCGACGTCGACGAGCGCTTGATGGGCATTACCCCAGCCATGCGCGAAGGCTCGGATATGATCCGATTTTCTCAACTACATCCTAAACGTTATTTTGATGTCGCTATTGCTGAACAACATGCAGTGACGTTGGCCGGTGGTATGGCGTGCGAAGGTGCTAAGCCCGTCGTGGCGATTTATTCGACTTTTTTGCAGCGCGGTTATGATCAGTTAATTCATGATGTTGCTTTGCAGAATCTTGATGTGTTGTTTGCCATCGACCGTGCCGGGCTGGTGGGTGAAGATGGACCCACTCACCACGGCGCTTATGATTATAGCTTTTTACGCCCTATTCCTAATATGGTGATTATGGCGCCGTCGAATGAAGATGAATGCCGCCAAATGTTATACACCGGCTATCAAACTCAAGGTCCAACGGCGGTACGTTATCCGCGCGGTTCGGGTACGGGTATTGCAGTGCAGACTCAAATGCAGTTATTAGCGATTGGTAAAGGCATTATGCGGCGTACGCGCAGTGCGATGAACAGTGCCGCAGAAAGTACGGTCAATAAACAGACGTCGATTGCCGTATTAGCTTTTGGCTCTTGCGTGAACTTTACTTTGGCAGCGGCGGAACAACTAGCACAACAGGGCATTGATATCAGTGTTGCTGATATGCGTTTTGTGAAGCCATTAGATGAAGCCTTAATAACAGAGTTAGCTCGATCTCATGATCAGCTTATCTGCATCGAAGAAAATGCCATTATGGGGGGTGCGGGGTCTGCGGTCTTGGAGTATCTATCAGCACAGAGTATTGCTACGCCTTGCCAGTTAATGGGAATTCCTGATCGTTATGTTGAGCATGCATCACCGGCTGAACAGTTGATCGATATTGGTATTGATAAAGCCGCTATTATCAATAAAGTGATGAGTTATTTATAACTCATCACAAAAATAGTCCACTGTGTTACGCCTTGTCATCTTGATGGCTGATATCAGCTTTGGTATTGGCTTTTAAATAATGTCCCAATTTGCTCGCCTTGGTATTTAGATAACCATCATTATGGGGGTTTCGACCTACTTCAATTGGCACGCGTTCTAAAACATTAACCCCTGCTTCGGATAGTGCTTTCACTTTACGCGGGTTATTGGTCATCAAACGAATGGTTTTGACCCCTAAATGTGCCAACATCGGCTGGCACATATCGTACTGACGCAGGTCAGCCCCAAAACCTAATCGTTCGTTGGCTTCTACCGTATCAGCGCCTTTATCCTGCAGGTCGTAAGCGCGGATCTTATTCAATAAGCCAATACCTCGACCTTCTTGGCGCAGATATAACATAACCCCACGACCTGCTTTGGCGATGGAGCTTAATGCCTCCTCTAGCTGATAGCCGCAATCACAGCGCATACTGAACAGGGCGTCGCCGGTAAGACACTCAGAGTGAGCACGCGTTAAAACAGGCTCACCGGAATCGATATCTCCCATTGATAAGGCAACATGCTCTTTCCCTGTGGCATCGTCTTCGAAGCCATGCATGGTGAAAATACCAAATGGGGTTGGCAGTTTAGAGGAGGCAATGTATTTAATGCTCAAGAAGTAAATC
This sequence comes from Oleispira sp., assembly GCA_047612075.1. Lineage (GTDB taxonomy): Bacteria > Pseudomonadota > Gammaproteobacteria > Pseudomonadales > Oceanobacteraceae > Oleispira. The sequence goes on along the minus strand of JBLGAF010000001.1, from coordinate 258,466 downwards.
CTCGGGTACTGAGAAAGTAATAGCCATAAAATAGCAGCTGTTAGAGATGTAATTTACGCAAACTGAATAAAATTGGGTCACATTTTAACAAGATTAATCGCCGCTGACTAATTTAGCGGCGCAGTATTAATAATTCACCCTTGATATGATGCTCAGCCGTTTATTATTTGACCCGATTGTTGTTTTGACCCGTATAATAAGTAGTCAGTTATAGGTAGTTCAGCATGATTTGGATTTTAGTATTTCTATTATTATTGGCAATATTCCTCCTGCCGCAGTGGTGGGTCGGTCGAGTACTGAAGCAACACTCCACACCGAGAGAAGATTTTCCCGGTACCGGAGGAGAGTTAGCGCAGCATTTAATTAAAGTGCAAGGTCTGGCAGGAGTAAAGGTCGAGGCGACAGCCGCTGGAGATCACTATGACCCGATGGACAAGATGGTTAGGCTTACCTCTGATAAATTGGAGGGGCGCTCATTAACAGCCATTGTTGTGGCGGCGCACGAAGTCGGTCATGCGATTCAGGATCATAATAATGAAAAGATTTTTAATGCACGTATCAAGGCGGCAAAATTTGCCAATATAGCGCAACGTATTACCCCGATCGCTTTTTGGATAAGCCCAGTGATTGCCTTGATTAACCCTGGGGCTAGCCGAGTGACTTTAGGGATCGCGGTATTGTCGATATTAGCGAGCACTTTAGTGCATTTGATTACCTTACCGGTTGAGTGGGATGCCAGTTTCGGTAAAGCGTTACCTATTTTGGAAAAAGGTGGCTATCTGAACGAGCAGGATATGAAAGATGCTCGCCAGATATTATCAGCAGCGGCGTTGACGTATGTTGCAGGTTCGCTGGCAAGTCTATTAAGCGTATGGCGCTGGTTACGTTATTTAAGGCCTTAGTTGAACAACATTGTTACTGTTGGGTGTATTTCTTCCACTGATTACAGTTTCTAAATTTATAATTGTAACCACAACCTGCTCTCTGCCGTCAGGTATTTTTATGTTAACAGTAATTACAGCGACTGCTACAAATCAACAAAGTAATTTGAGTAATAAGTTGTGTCGGTGATACCTAAATAGATCCAAATTTGAGCATTCATTCGTAATATAACTGTAAAGCTATTTTTGAATGAAGCCGGGGACAATTCCATATGTACCATCTTAAAATCAAACAACATGTTAACTGCAAACTTGCACACAGATGTGGCGCTTTTATAGTTACGGCACTGCTTTTAATGTTACCCAGAATTGCACTAGCACAAGGACTTAACATGGCGCCCAATGAAACCTATACCCCTCAGCAAGTCATCGCCATTGTCCTAGAATCGATGCAAAAAAATGTTGACGATAATGAAGGCATTGCGACGGTGTTCAGGTTCGCCTCCCCAGAGAATAAGTCAGTTACTGGGCCGCTATCACGATTCACGCAGATGATAAAACGCGGATACCCCGACATGCTTAACCATACTAGCGCACGCCTTGAAGACATCGATATTGCCGGAGATGTAGCCACACAGGCGGTATGGTTGCAAACTCAATCAGGCACTGAATATGGCTATCAATTTAAACTTAGTATACAGCGCGGTGGCACTCATGATGGTATGTGGATGACAGACTCTGTTATTCCAATAGGTAAGAACATGGGTATAAGACTTTAAAGCAATAACAAACTAATTTTAGTTTGCTGAGCAATGAGCAAATAATAGTGGTTGCCATTGTATTATTGTTAGCACCTGTCTACCGATTGCCAAAATGTATTGTTTGTACAACATCATTTTAGTAAAAATAATGTGCATTAGCCTCAAATAGTTCGCTACATTTATTTAGTGTACGATTATGAGCACTGGTCGATGCGCGACGAAAGGGTCGTTGCAGTATTGATCGTCCCATCAAAATTGAGTGTGATTGTTTATGTTGAGGTGTATTTAAGTCTATATCTGTTTGGTATGTCTGGCATTACGGTCGTGTTCTTAACAAACAGAGTATCGCGCCTAACAAATAACGTAAATAATTCTGTTTATTTTAAGAATGAAATCTGATCAGGATAGCGCTAATTTAAGACGGTTTGAGACTATTTATTTGCGCTTATCGCAATCGTGCAGTAATAAAGCTTTAACTTAATGCACTTTAATTACTTCTGAGTTTTCGATGCATTAAAGTGTGAATCAGCGTCACGTTACTTGTTTTTAAACTCGCTAAAAAATTATCAAACATGGCTAAAGTGCGTTGGTCTTCATCAGAAAATACCTGTTGAGAAAGTAAGCTCGCTATACCCTCATCAATTTGCGCAGCTGATTCGCATGCATCTTCAAGTACTAGATATAAAGCTCTGTTTAGGTCTTTTTGCCAGTTATCAAAGTAGCTAGTTTCCAGTCGCGCAGGATATTTAAATAAGTCACTAATATCTAACTCTATATTTTCGTTGGGCTCACCAGTGCAAAGCTTAAGTCGATACCTAAGTAACTCATACGCGCTAAGTTTAGAGAGATGCTCTTTAATTAATTGGCTTTTTTTCATGATTTATAATGTGTGCAGTAATAAATAAGAATACCATTAGCAGAACTACTAAACAGAACGAGTCCATATCAATGCGTTAGTCACTTCAATCGTTTATCGCGTCGCCCAAAAAATAGTTGGGGGTGATCATCGTGTGGGTGGGTACGTTCGCGAAACTATAACGATTCGCAAGCTAGCACTACAAAGGCGAGAGACATATTCAATACTAACTCAACAGTCAAAATTAGAGCGAGGTTTTGTTCTCAGCTAAACTGAGCATCGCCAAGATAGTAATGCACCATCAGATCAACCAAGCTTATGCCTAGCCATATGAACAGGTGTGCTGCAAAATTGTCTACGTGCGACCATCAACATAATGAGCAGCAGAGGCAATGGCCTTTTTTGCTGCACTTAACGTTCGTTGTATTTAATGCCTTTTTTACTTTAGTGTTAGAACAAATATGCCAACCCTTGCACACACATTAAAGCAAAGATCCCTGCCAAAACATCATCAATCATAATTCCAAACCCCCCATGAACCTTTTCATCTAGCCATTTAATCGGCCAAGGTTTAAGGATGTCGAAGAAACGGAAAAGTGCAAATCCGATGATTATCCATTCGATACCGACAGGCAGTGCAATATAAGTTATCCACAGGCCAATCCATTCATCCCATACGATGCCACCGTGGTCGTGTACGCCTAAATCTTTCGAGGTTTGTTCGCATAAATAAACACCAAAGGCAAAACCGGCGATTAATACACATAAATAAGGAATGAGTGGTACGTCTTGCAAAAACAACCACCAAAAGGGGATGGCCGCCAAAGTACCAAAGGTGCCAGGTGCCTTGGGCGCGCAGCCAGAGCCTAAGCCAAAGGCTAAAAGGTGAACAGGGTTGCGTAAGTTGGGTTTAACCGTCGATGTCATTGCGCTTGTCCATTTAAAGGCTTACCCATTAAAAGAAATGTGAGCCTAAGAAATTTAAAATTAACTAAACCGTATGATAAATCATAATGCGGGTAGCATCTTGAAAATTTTCAGCTATCTTAGAAGGCATAATCATTAGCTCGCTATTTAATGGCTGATATTTAATCATTTATTAAGGTCCCCCATGTCCGAAAGCATCAGTCGCATCCCTAAAATCGTTTGGATAATAACCCCTTTATTGGCTGTCGCCTTTGTTACTTTCTTGTTCTTTTTAAAGACAGTTCCTTCCGGTGATGAGCTTGAGGCGGTTAAAGGTGATGCCAAGAAAGTTCTGCAAACCGGAGTAAAGCGAGCGCAAGAAGAAGCTCGTAAAGAGGTTGAAAAGCAAGTCTCTAAACCCGCCTATGATTTTTATAAATTATTAAAAGACAGTGATGTGCCTGTGCCAAGCGCGGATAAATCACATTACACATCAACGCCTAAGTCCGATGAAGCTCAGTATCAATATAGCCTACAAGCCGCTTCGTTCCGCAGCAATGAACAAGCGGATAGTTTAAAAGTAAAGCTGATTATGCAAAATCTGGAGAGTTCTATTGTGCAAGTGAGTGTAAAAGGAACACCGTATTATCGTGTTATGGTCGGTCCTTTTACCGATCGTTCAAAAATGAATAAAGCGCAAGACATCTTGGTAGATTACAAAATCAATGCATTGGTTATCAAAAAACCGATTAAATAATTCATGCAATGGTAAGTATTAAAACTATTATTAAGAAAGATTATGGCGCATTACTCATAGATGTTTGTCGTATCTTCTCAGTAATTTAGCGCTTATCCTACGCTTCCTTCGTTGTCCTGTGAGCCTCTTGTGTTATCTATAGTGCCAAAACCGAATATCATTGTCCCTGTAACTGAACAGACTCAATTTAATCGTAATGAATTAGAGTCTTGTGGTCATGGCGGGCTGTTTAAGTCCAGTGATGCCAAGCTGCCAGCAGGGCCGCTGCTGATGATGAGCCGTGTTGTTGATATCAAACCTCATGCGGGCTTATTTAACAAAGGCGAAATTATCGCTGAATTTGACATCAATCCTGAGTGCTGGTTTTTTGAACATCATTTTATCGGTGACCCGCTCATGCCAGGAAGCTTGATGCTGGAAGGAATGTGGCAAACTTTAGGATTTTATCTGGGCTGGAGTGGTTATCCGGGCAAGGTGCGAGCATTAGGTGTGGGTGATCTGAGACTAAAGAGTGAAATCAAACCGGATGCGGGTTGTATTGAATACCGAATTAACATTCGTCGCATTGTTGCTCGCCAAACCGTATTAGCCATTGCTCAAGGCAGTATTTTTCAAGGTGGGAAAGAAATCGCCAGCGCTAAAGATCTGCGCGCCGGTATGTTTCAGGGTTGAAATCCTAATGCGCTGCCCCCAATTAGTTTGAATAAAGGTTGCTATCACATGGTTTTATAAGGCAATCAATCTAATTTTTGGAGTAGAGCATGACAACAATTGTATCCGTACGCCGCGGCAATGACGTCGTAATTGGCGGGGATGGCCAAGTTTCACTGGGCAATACCGTGATGAAAGGTAATGCTAAAAAGGTACGTCGCTTATTCAATGGCCAAGTCATTGCAGGCTTTGCCGGTGGCACGGCGGATGCCTTTACTTTATTTGAAAAGCTTGAAGCTCAGTTGCAAAAGAATCAAGGTCAGTTAACTCGCGCTGCGGTTGAACTGGCTAAAGAATGGCGTTCAGATCGCGCCTTACGTAAGCTAGAAGCCATTTTAGCGGTTGCCGACCATACGGCTTCATTAATTATTACCGGTAATGGTGACGTATTGCAGCCAGAAGATGATCTTATTGGCATTGGCTCTGGGGGCAACTATGCGTTATCTGCAGCGCGTGCCTTATTAGACAATACCGAACTATCTGCACGCGATGTCGTTGAAAAGAGCTTAACCATTGCTGGCGGTATTTGTGTCTTCACTAATCAAAACCTTACCATTGAAACCATGACCGCACCGACGGGTGATCAGACTGTTGCTGATGCCGCGACTATTGCTATCGAGAAAGGGGAAGGAAAATGAGTGCTATGACCCCAAGAGAGATTGTCCACGAATTAGATCGACATATTATTGGTCAAAGTGATGCCAAACGTGCCGTCGCGATTGCCTTGCGTAACCGCTGGCGTCGTATGCAGCTAAATGATGAGTTGCGCGAAGAAGTCACCCCTAAAAATATTTTAATGATTGGCCCAACCGGTGTTGGTAAAACAGAGATTGCACGCCGTTTAGCAAAACTGGCTAACGCGCCCTTTATTAAAATTGAAGCAACAAAGTTCACCGAAGTCGGTTACGTCGGCAAAGATGTTGAATCGATTATCCGCGACTTGGTGGAGACAGGATTCAAAATGCTGCGCGAGCAAGAGATGCTGAAAGTTGATCAGCGTGCTTACGAAGCGGCGGAAGAACGTATTCTAAATGTATTATTAGCACCAGCGCGAACGTCTGACAAAGCTGAGTGGGATACCACCACTGATTTAGAAGGTCAGTCACCGAAAAAAGAAGATTCTTCTACGCGTCAAATCTTCCGTAAAAAATTACGTGAAGGGCAGCTAGACGATAAAGAAATAGAAATTGATTTGTCTCAGCAAGGCCAAGGAAGTGTTGAGATAATGACGCCTCCTGGCATGGAAGAAATGACTAGCCAGCTGCAAAGTATGTTTTCGAGTATGGGTGGCGATAAAAAAGCAAAACGTAAGCTCAAAATCAAAGATGCGTTTAAACAAATCAAAGACGAAGAAGCTGCCAAGATGCTGAACGTTGATGATTTGAAAGCTCGTGCATTAGAAGAAGTTGAGCAGAATGGTATTGTCTTTATCGACGAACTTGATAAAGTTTGTAAGCGTCAAGAGAGTGGATCCGGTGGTGATGTGTCTCGTGAAGGCGTGCAACGAGATTTATTGCCATTAATAGAAGGCTGCACCGTAAGCACTAAATACGGCATGATCAAAACAGATCATATTTTATTTATAGCGTCTGGTGCTTTTCACCTAGCGAAACCCTCAGATTTGATTCCTGAGCTACAAGGTCGCTTACCGATTCGAGTAGAATTACAGGCGTTAACTCCAGAAGATTTCCAGCGCATATTAACCGAACCTAAAGCGTCGCTAACGGAACAGTATGTGGCGTTATTAAAAACAGAAGGCGTTGATTTAAGTTTCACTAAAGAAGGTGTTAAGCGCATCGCCGAAGTGGCTTTTGAAGTTAACGAAAGCACAGAAAATATCGGTGCCCGACGTTTACATACCTTGTTAGAACGCTTACTTGAAAAAGTATCATTCGCCGCGACAGATCTCAACGAAGCGGTTGTGGTCGATGCTGAGTATGTGAATGAACATCTGGGTAAAATTGCCCAAGATGAAGATTTGAGCCAATTTATTTTATAATGAGTTTCAAATGTGCATTAAAGACCCAGTAGCTTAGCTGTTGGGTCTTTTTAAATTATTGAATGTTCTAACCGTTTTATTATCACCCTCTTTTAAAATAGGACATACCCCTTGTCTCTTATACCCTGCGATATCAAAGTTCGAAAACAAAGCCAATGCTTGGAATTAACTTACCCGAATAGTGGTGGTATTAATGATAGCTTTCAGTTGAGTTTTGAATTATTACGCGTTTATTCACCGTCCGCCGAAGTTCGTGGTCATGGCACCGGTAATGATGTGTTACAGCATGGAAAAAAAGAAGTGGTATTACTCAATATCGAACCTACTGGCAATTATGCGCTGAAATTAATTTTTGATGATGGCCATGATTCTGGTCTGTACGATTGGAAGTACTTACGCCATCTTTGTGAAAATAAAGAGGAGTTGTGGGAAAAATATTTGGCGCGCTTAAGGCAAGCAGGTTTAGCAAGGGAGTCTAATGTGATTCAATTTAAAAGTCTTTAAACTGCATAAGCAATTCATACACTAACGATCTAAGTCGATCTAGAATCCTATCGCAATTAAAATCACTGTACTATAGTATCAATGTTACTATTTTCAATAAAATAGCTTCTAAATAGTGCAAGTCAACGTCTCCTTTATTTATTCTTTCTCTCGTCTTCTGAATTTTTTTCATCCATTGTACGGTCTTAATTTTACTAATTAGTGGTTGATTTTGATGGGCAGAACTTTCTGCATGATTAATACATCTGACATTAATGGTATTTCTGACAACATTATTACATTCAGTATTAGTAAAATTTTTTCTGCACGCATTTATTGTCAATTATATTTAGACAAGTAAAAATTTTGAGAAAATTAAGATCACTAATAACGATCGCTTATTAAATTGGTTTCTATCCAACGAAAGCTGTCTGAGTAAAGTTGAAATAAAAAATTTAGTAATGTCATTTGCCGACTATACTTGGTAGAGCGCTCTTAAAATAAACACTATTGAAGGAATTAAGAAAAAATCATTAATCCAATGAATGACTTTAGTGTTGCGAATATATTAATACTAACAGCGTTAAATTATTATCGTCTCTAGGGCTTATTCTTATTGATGTTTTAATTGTAAGAATAGACGACTAGATTTTCTAATATTGCACTGAATACTTCGCTTATGTTGTTTAAGTATCTAAAAATGGCTGAGCCTAGTGAGTGATTAGAAAAATCACTAGGAAAAATGTTATGAAATTTATACATTTATTTCTTTTTATTCAGATACTGTGTGCTGTGCCTCGTGTACAAGCTGAGCTACCACCGCAGTTAGAACCACCCCTAGATAACCTAATGATCTATTCTGGTGCCGCTATAACCATGGGCGAGTTCTCTGCGGTGGGTGGCAATATTCAAGTAAACGCTGCAGCCACACTCGGTGCCAGTACCGTTGTGGGGGGTTCTATTATCGCGGGAGCCGCGGTAACACTGGGCGCTTCTGCACAAGTAAGTGGCTCTGTTGCCGCTCGTGATGCTGGAACCATTGGTGCGGACTCAACGATTGGGGGCGACCTTACAACGGGAGACGCCGCAACGTTGGGGGCAAATACCATTGACGGTAACATTATGGTCGATGGCGACCTCACCGCAGGGGCGGCGATACTTGTTGGCACCAGAGCAGTGATTACCGGTAATCTAAGGTCGGGAGCCGCCGCCTCGGCAAACTTGGGTGCCAATGCAATTGTGGGAGGCAATGCTCAGGCGGGAACGGCTTTAACGTTTGGCGCGGATACTGTCGTAGAAGGCAGCGTTCAGGCAGGCACTGGCGCAGTGGCCCTGGGAGTGAATGCTGCAGTGGCAGGTGATGCGACTGCTGGAACCAGTATTACACTCGCCGCCGGTGCCACGGTGGGCGGTGATCAATTCCCTTTAACTATTCAACAGTTTACGAATGAACCTAAGGCGCCTATCGATGATCAGAGAATACAACTTTTGCTGCTGCAAGCAGAGTTAGAATTGATGCTCGCCCCAGTTGAAAATCAACTCTTTCCGGCGATGACAGTAATTAGAACACTGAAAAAGGGGGTTTATCATGCAGCGGCCTTAACGACCACTGCTGGTATAACACTGACGTTTGATGGAGAAGGAGTGGAGGGTCATTGGCTGATCAATGTTGACTCCTTTCTTGCGTTTGGTGCGAGTACTAAAATGATATTAAAAGATGTCACGCCAGGTAGCACAATTACTTGGAATGCATTAGGTTATACAGAAGTTGGAGCAGGCGCAGAGTTAATAGGTTCTTTCTTTGCGGGCTCTTATATTCTTACCGGCGCAGGAACCAAACTAACAGGCGTTGGTAATCGTTGTGGTGGTTTTTTTGCCAATACTGGGGCTGTCACTTTAGGTGCCAGCAATGAAATTGGAACGGTGGGTTGTTCGGCTCAACCAACGACACAAATCGATCACTATCAAATAATCCATGATGGTCAGGGCCTAACTTGTGAGTCCGAAACGGTTACTATTAATGCCTGTACTAATATCGATGATGGTACTTGCGCGCTGAGCACTGAAGTATTGACTCTGGATGTTAAAGCGACGGGTTCTAGTTTTGTCATTGGCTCTGAATCAGTCATCGATACTATTAGCTTTACCGGCACCGGCACTGCTAGCATTCCCTATAAGCAGGCCGAAACTACTCTTTTATCCCTAGAAAATACATCGGTAGTCGCAACAAATCCCTTGGTCTGTTCTGATGGCACCACGAGCAGTTGTAACTTGGTTTTCACTGATGCAGGATTTAGGTTTTTAAGTGGCAGCTTGGGTGAGTCTGCAACCATTACTAATCAGATTGCTGGTACAAGTTTTCCTCTTAGGATACAAGCGGTTAAAAATAATGCGGGTGCTTGTGAAGGTTTATTTTCCAGTAATAAAGAGGTGAATTTATCGCAGGAAAACATCAACCCTAGTGGAAGTGGTGGTCTCAAATTTAGTATTGATGGCAATGATATTGCGAAACACACTGAGGTCACTTTGATTGAACTGGAGTTCGGTGCTAATAGTATTGCAGTCATACCAACACCTATTTATCACGATGCCGGAGAAATTCGTCTGCATGCCCATTACGATTTAGACGGTATAGCCATCTCTGGTAGCAGTAATGCTTTTTGGGTCAGCCCAGCACAACTTGCTATTAGTGCGACAGCGGGAGGAGCAAACTTAAATGGTGCTTTTGCGACTGCAGAGCCAAGCCATAAAGCCGGTGAGAATTTCGATTTAAATGTAACAGCATTCAATAGCCTTGGCATTATCACACCGAATTATCTACCCGGGGAAATACAGCTGAAGCTAGCACGCACTAGCCCTAAATTAACTGAAAGTGTCGACGGAAATCTAAGCTATGCGGCAACAGATTCGTTGACCTCTAGTATCAGCTCTGTCTTTCAAAGTGTCACTTTGGCGACTTTTTCTTCAGGTGTATCTACCTATAATGCCGCGCACTATTCAGAAGTGGGTTTGATTAATTTAGACGTCCAAGACAGTAATTATGGCAATACGGGTATTGTCGTTGCAGCGACAGCGATTAACGTAGGTCGCTTCACTCCAAACCACTTTACGCAAACAGTGGCAGAAGAGGGGTCTTTTTTTACGACCTGTAGTGCCGGTACAATATTCGCTTATAGCGGTCAAACAGACCAAGCTACTGGCAATGTGGGGGCAATTTCATACCTAACTAAGCCCATATTGGCAATCACAGCCTTGAATAAGCAAGGCGCTATTACGCAAAACTACTATCAGGACAGCCAAGGTAGCACTAATGATTTTATGAAACTCAGCGTTTCGGGTATTAGCGTCACTGCACCGACGTTAGACCAAGTAGCGATAGGCGTGGATAGCAACAAGCTAACGTTAACGGCCAATATGTTTGAGGGCACCTTGAGTCAACAAAATTCAGCCAGGGGAGTATTACACTACCAATTATCAGACAATGATAATTTCTTCTACAACCGTTCTGCCAATGCACTGGTGGCGCCTTTTACTGCGGATATTGATTTTTTAACTGCGACTATTGTTGATACTGACGGTGTCAACGTCATAGCCACGGTTGCTGCATCGCCAACAGGTACTGACATTCGATTTGGCCGTTTACTGATTGAAAATAGTTTTGGACCAGAGACAGAAGATTTTCCACAACTGATGCAAGTGGAGCATTTTGATGGTGCTGGCTTCGTGGTCACTGCCAATAATGATTGTGTAAGCTATGATTCAGATAACATTTCCCTGACCAATATTAGCTTAAATCCTGTACTTACCCCAGTAAAGGAAGTTTCAGGAAACTTTAGTGCGGGTAAAACCCAAGCCATCGAATTAACAGCACCTGGCGCTGGCAACCAAGGGCAAGTAGGCGTGTTGTATGCTACCTATGACTGGTTGAAGTTCGATTGGGATAATGATGGCGCCCATAATAACGACCCTGTAGCTACTGCTACGTTTGGCGAATATCGGGGTCATGACCGCATTATTTATTGGCGAGAAATTGTTAATTAATCTTAGAACTTAAACAGCACCTAGTTTATATTAATTAGCTCATATCAATGGGATCAACGTCCAAATTCCAGCGGACTTTCTGAATCCCTTTGAGGCTCTCTAAAAAGTGAGATAAGGGCTCTAGTACTCGGTGTAAAGAGATACGTTCATTGCTCATGATCTGCATCTGCTGACGGAAACGACCGTTACGGCGTTCCATCGGCGCAGGAAAAGGACCGAGTAAAGTAACGGCCGTGGTATCGGCTTGAGTCTCATTTATTGAAAGTAAGTTACCTTGCCAATATTGATTGAGCCAGCTCTGGATAAATTCTCGTGCTTGGTTTTGCACGCGTTCAGCCAGATGCTTGTCGCTGCATTCGGTTCTTAATAGCGCCATATAGCTGTAAGGGGGTAATTGAATATGCTTACGTTCTTGTAATAAACTGTCGGCTAAGCCGTGATAGCCTCCTTCTAATAACAAGTTTAATTGTGGATGGTCGGCGTACAAGGTTTGAATCCAAACTTCCCCTGGTTTATCCCCACGTCCGGCACGTCCGGCTACTTGCAAAATCAACTGCGCAGTTTTTTCCAACCCACGAAAATCTGCGCTAAAAAGCCCAGAGTCCGCATCCAGAATCACCACCATAGTGACATCAGGAAAGTGATGACCTTTGGCAAGCATCTGAGTGCCAACTAAAATGCATGGCTCGCCTTTATGAATCTCATCAAATAAATTATCAAAAGCATCTTTAGTTCGAACGGTATCGCGATCAACTCGCTTAATATCACTACCAGGAAATAACGTGTGTAAGTTCTCTTCAATGCGTTCAGTGCCTTGGCCTAAGGCTTCAATCTGCATGCTATTACAGTTAGGGCATAAACGTGGAATACCGACTTGGTTGTCGCAGTGATGGCAATGCATGTGCGGTGGATATTGATGCATGGTCATGCGCGCATCGCAATGAATACATTCTGCCATCCAGCCACAATCTCGACAGGCGAGTGTGGGTGCAAAGCCCCGTCGGTTGATAAAAATCATCACCTGCTGGCCCGCGGTTAAGTGCTGCTTGATTTTATCCACAACAGGCAGGGCGAGACCAAGCTCTAATGGTTGATGCAAAATGCTGTGTAATTTCAGTTTTGGGGGCTTGGCATTACCGGCGCGTATGGTTAATTTATGATGGCTATAACGCCGACTATAAGCGTTATGTAAGGTTTCTAATGCAGGAGTGGCTGAACCCAATACAATCGGCAATGACTCTTTATGCGCGCGTTTAATGGCAAAATCACGGGCGTTATAACGCAGGCCATCTTGCTGCTTAAAAGAACCGTCGTGTTCTTCATCGATAATGATTAAGCCCAGGCTCGGCAGCGGGGTAAAAATAGCTGAGCGGGTACCGATTAAAATTTTTGCCTGATCTCGATTGCATTGATGCCAAGCGATTAAGCGTTCTTTATCGTTGAGGTTCGAGTGCATCATTACTACAGGTACATTAAAACGTGCTTGAAAGCGACGTAATGTTTGTGGGGTCAGACCAATCTCAGGCACCAGCACTAAGGCTTGTTTACCTTGGGCAATGGCCTTGGCGATTAGCTGTAAATAGACTTCGGTCTTTCCACTGCCAGTAATGCCATCGAGCAACGCGACGTGAAACCTTCCTGATGTCTGGCCTAGCTGCACAGAAATTTTATCCACCGCAGAAGCTTGTTCACTATTAAGAGTCAGTGCTGGCTCTATTTCTGAAGAGAATGCAGGACCGCAGTGGGGCACAGGCAGCTGCTGGTAAGGTTGAATTAACCCTAAACTGGCGAGGCGGTCTAGCTGAGCTTTCGCGAAACCTTGTTGGGTAAGATCTTTATGGCGCCAATGAGGCTGTTGCTGAAAAAGCTGCCATAAGGCTAATTGCTTCTTGCCAGTTATAGAGCGGCTTATCTCAACTGACTCAGACTCAGTAAAAAGTGCGCGCCAGTGCGGCTCCGCAATATCACTGATCTTCCCACCTTTACGTAATAATACCGGAATCGCTAGATCGAGAACTTCCCCGAGCGGGTGGTGATAATAACTGCTGAGCCATTCACATAGCTCAAGTATGTTAGGACTTACTAACGACTGAGAGTCTAAGGATTCGGTGATCGGCTTGAGCTTATCCACAGGGACATCGGTATCAGTCACAATAGCAAGGATAAACCCGATTAATTGCTGACCACCAAAAGGAACTCTCACCCGACTGCCGACTTCATAGGTTGCGGCGGCCGTATTGGTTAATGGCAAATAATCAAATTGTCGGCGCAAAGGCACAGGCAGGGCAATACGAAGATAGTATGTGTCAGTCATGACGGTTAGTTTACAGGGTTTGTGGATAAAATCCGATGGAAAGTGCTTGTTAGAATTCTTTCCTCTGGTATGATTCTCGACCCAAATCGTCAGCTTAAACAATTCTTTAAACGAGAAGTCTTTTTGTTGGCACTTTCGTGCGGTACTCCAGTGTAAGAATCTCACTGCTGGAGAGAGCGGCACTCTTGATATAATTAGGTGACTTATGAAAGCTGGTATCCACCCAGAATACGCTGAACTAGCGGCAACTTGTACTTGCGGTAACACGTTCACAACTAAATCAACTCGTTCAGGTACTATTCACCTAGACGTATGTTCTTCTTGCCACCCTTTCTATACTGGTAAGCAGAAGACTGTTGATACTGGCGGTCGTATCGACAAATTCCAGAAGCGTTTCGGTGGCTTCAAGAAGTAAAATTCTTGCACTGAATGCAAAGAACGCGCTCAGGTCATCCTCAGCGCGTTTTTTTTGTCCTGCTTCTCAGCCTCTAAAGATCTTGTGGAAACATTATGAACATTAAAGAAATTGCTATTACTAGTAATCTACGTAAAAAAATTCAAAAAGCGGTAAAGAATACCAGCATCATCTTTGAAGATGAAAATGGTGATATCGTCGTTAATGTAACGGCGTATACCGAAAATACTTCGCATACTGGACGCTATCCTTTAGAAGATATCCTAGGTGAAGATACTTTAGATTACGATGCAGAGTTCTGGATTTTTAACTAACAGCTGGATATTTTAACGAATATCGCTCTGTCCTTATAAGCTCAGAGTTAATCGCCGCAAAAGTTAAGCGACGCTAGATTATTGAACGGTCTAGCGTGCCTAGGAAGCTGGTGTATGAAACGCTAGCCTGCTTTACCCGAGACAAAAGGATTTGTGCGTTTCTCAATGCCGAATGTTGAAGTAGGTCCATGGCCAGGAAAGAACGTAATATCATCCCCTAGCGGAAACAGTTTATTACGAATCGAAGCTACTAATTCTGCATGATTGCCTTGAGGAAAATCCGTACGACCTATCGAACCCTGAAAAAGCACATCGCCTACCAACGCCAATTGATCATCTTTGCTGTAAAAAATCACATGTCCAGGAGTATGTCCTGGGGTATGGATGACAGCCAAAGGCACATTACCAATCGTGACTGTTTCGCCTTCTTCTAACCAGCGATCGGGTAAAAAACTTTGAGCGGGTGGAAAGCCAAACATCTGTGATTGTTGTGGCAGCATGTCGAGCCAAAACTTATCACCAAGGTGTGGCCCTTCGATTTTCAAATTCTTTAACTTGGCTAACTCAATGGTGCCACCGACGTGGTCTAAGTGCGCATGAGTTAATAAAATCTTAGTGATGGTGGCGCCCATGGCATCTGCTTGAGCTAGAATTTTCTCTACTTCACCGCCCGGATCAACCACCGCGGCGTGTTTCGTTTCTTCGCACATAATAATGCTACAGTTTTGCTGAAAAGGTGTAACGGGGACAATGGCGACTTGTAATGGCATGGGGTGCTCCTTTATAACAAATCGCCTAGGATAATACCTAAAGCTTAAAATGCAATCAGCTTAGGTGTTTTACCGGTGAACTGCGGCATCGTCATACCGACGTTAGCATTCACGTAGGTCGGGTCGGCAATCGTGTAGCGTTTACCGTTCAACTCCCAGCTGTCCCCTTGTACTGGGTTACTAAACTCAATCGCAGTTGCTATATGGCCGGGGAAATCGACAATAACTACATCCAGTGTTAATAATGATTGCGCCAACCAAGCAAACAACGCTGCTCTATCTTCACAATCAGAATAGGGGTAATACAGTGTTTCTAATGGAAATAAATAGTTTTCTTGACGGAATTGATCTTCGTCTGTTTTATATTTAAAGGCCGTTTGCACGAAGCGCAATAAGCGATTAACGGCTTCGATTTCAGATTGACCTTCAATAATAGGCTTTAATTGAGACAGTAAACTGTAAGCGGTTGCTTGTGGCATACCAGCCGAAAAATAATTTTTTAAATCCAATTGTGGAAACGTCTTAAAATAATTAACCATATCTTTTGGGTAGCTGACATTAATGTCGAATTTTTCTCCGTTATAACTAAAAGATAAATCTCGTTTTTCTTGATGTTGGTTGGCGACGAATTTATTTGGTTCCGAAAAATCTAAATTGCGCTGACCATCAAGATGCTTACCGCTGTAAGTAAATACTTTACCTGGCTGCATCGCTTTCTCGTTTAACGATACGGAGTAATAGCGTTGATTTTCTATCGTAAAATAGGTGGTGCTAAATAGCGGCTGTTTAGAAGGCATTAATAAAAACACTTGCTCATTATAAGCAATACGCGCATTAAAACCTGCTTTAACTAATAAAAACCAAGAGGTTAGTTGGCGACTGCTTTGATTGCGCTGATTCGAACCCTGTAACTCACGTGCGAATTGATCAAATAATAAGGCTGTTCCCCAATCATTTAATTGAAGATTTTTTGAGGCTTCCGCTAGCTGATTAATAATTTCTTTATGAGGCTGAGTCGCCAGTAGCTTCCAATAACTAGCAATCGATTTATTATTAATCTGACTGCGAAAATCTTGTTTGAAATTTTTATCATATGCAATATTGATTTGTTTACCAAAAAAATCAAACTTGGCAGACTGTAAATTAAAATCTTTTTTAACATCAATAGTAGGTATGACGACCGGAGATTTAACTATAGGAATAGGTTTTATAAAAACAGGTGTTATTATTTCTTTTTTAATGTTTTCTGTATCAAGTTTTTCAATACCGAGCTTTTCAGTATCCGTATCTTTTATAGTTACGACAGGTTTAGCGATAGGGATCTCTATAGGTTTAGGTGCTGGATCTCGTGTAATGGTTTTTTCAACATCGACTTCTTGCCATTCTTTATTTAGAAAACTGATAAAAGCTTTATCATTCTCATCTAAGTAACTTTGGAACTCAGTTTGAGTTTTTTTTCGCCATTGCTCATATTCAGAATCTGCCGCTAGACTATTAATACTCATAAACGAAGCGCTACAGGCGATGGTTGATAATATGATATTGCGACGTAACAGTCTGTTCATGGCAGAACCTTTGAATAAGTGCTGATAGTAAAATTAAAAGCAAAAAAAACCGACACGAGGTCGGTTCGTTTAATAAACAACTATTAATTGTCCATGTTTACAATTTCAGCGGCTAACTCATCTTGAGCTTTACCCGCTTGAAATTTCTGCCATAACGCACGATCGTTTTTCATAGAAGTTTTAAGTGCATTTTCAGCCAGTTTATTCACCGTCTCAGGGCTTAAACCTACTAACACAACAATGCCGCCTGTTGGCGTCGGCATCTGACGGAAGATACGAGAACCGATCAGCGTTTCTTTAGTAACCTGTTTAGTTACAGAAGTATTTACCTGGTCAACTGTTTCGCTATCGCCAGCGCCGGTTGTTTCAGAATACTGTTTGATCATATTCTGAACTTCAACTTTCATGGTTTGAGCTAATTCAACACGAGCAGCGGTAGCAGCCATTTGCTTCATGAAGTTAGCGCCCGCGCCAGACTTGTCAGCATACCCTACAGCAGAAAGGTCAATATCATCAACGGGTGCTCCACAAACCCATTCAGGTGCAGGCTGGTTGGAGCCATCGGCAAATACACAACTTGCAACAGGTTGCAGTGGGGTGGCGCTACAAGCGACTAAAAATGTTGCGGCACCGACAACGAATAATGAGTAAAGTTTCATCTTTTTTTCCTTAAAAATTAATAAATGAAGATACTTTTTAATCTAATTAAAGTGAGCATAGCTTAAGGCTGAATAAATTACTACACTCGCCAGTCGGTATAAGGTGACAATTTAAAGGAAGTTTTTAAGGCGAGTAATAAGGCCGTGAAAGCAAGAGTTCGAGATCTATATTATGACGGGTAACGTAATGAGTATTCTGTCTGTGCGGTACCTCATTACATATATTATTAAGCATTAAAAAGCCGCAATAGAAATCATTCTAATGCGGCTTCTGTGTCGCTTAAAGGCTTTGAACAAAAGCGCTTAATAAAAACATTAAAACAAACGACGTACTTTAATAGTGCCTTCGATAGTCTGAATCTTATCAAGTGCTAATTCACTAGCACCCGCATTAACATCAATAACTACATAACCTATGTTATCAAAGGTTTGTAGGTACTGGCCAGAAATGTTGATGTCATTTTCAGCAAGAATGCCGTTAATCGCATTCATAATGCCAGGTTTGTTCTGATGAACGTGCAAGATGCGGTGCTGATCAGGGTGCGCAGGCAGTGTAACCTCTGGGAAGTTAACCGCAGAAATAGTGGTACCGTTATCACTGTACTTACCGAGCTTTTCAGCAACTTCTAAGCCGATGTTAGCTTGTGCTTCTATAGTAGAACCGCCAACGTGAGGCGTAAGAATGACATTATCGAATTCACGTAATGGTGTAATGAACTCTTCGTCATTTGAGCGCGGCTCAACGGGGAATACGTCAACAGCAGCGCCTAATAGCTTCTTGCTACGAATAGCTTCAGCCAAAGCATCGATATCAACCACGGTGCCGCGAGATGCGTTCATCATGATAGAACCTTGCTTCATCTGGGCGAATTGCTCAGGTCCCATCATCCATTTTGTCGCTGCAGTTTCTGGAACGTGCAAAGATATCACGTCAGACATGCTTAGTAGCTCTTCCATCGAAGCAACCTGAGTTGCGTTACCGAGAGGAAGTTTAGTCACTACGTCATAGAAGAATACCTTCATGCCCATAGATTCAGCTATTACAGAAAGCTGAGTACCAATACTGCCGTAACCGACGATGCCTAAAATCTTACCGCGAATTTCAAAAGAATTAACAGCCGACTTTATCCATTCGCCACGGTGACATTGAGCATTTTTCTCTGGAACGCCGCGCATCAATAAGATAGCTTGGGCTATCGACAGTTCAGCCACTGAGCGGGTATTCGAAAAAGGTGCGTTGAATACACAAATACCACGTTCAGTGGCTGCTTTTAAGTCAACTTGGTTGGTGCCGATGCAAAAGCAACCGACTGCAATCAATTTCTCAGCCGCATCAAAAACGTCAGCGGTTAACTGGGTCCGTGAGCGAATACCGACGAAGTGTACGTCTTTAATACGCTGTTTTAATTGGTCTTCAGGCAAAGCCGACTTAACGTAGTCGATGTTGCTATAACCAGCAGCTGTCAATGCGTCTACAGCGCTCTGATGTACGCCTTCAAGTAGTAGAAACTTGATTTTGCTTTTATCGAGTGAAGTCTGGCTCATAGAAGATACCTATATGTGAATATAAAAATCGCGTTAACCTCTGACTGTTTGGTTGGTTTTTGCTTGACCAAGTTTTCATCAAAGGCTCTGAAAAATAAGGCGCGTATGCTAACATATGCGGCAATTAAAGTGTCCTCTTTTGAAGAGGGCGAATGATGAAAAGTTTGCAGTTTTAAGGTGAATCTTATGCGCATTGGTACATTTGTTCGTCTTAAGCGTCATGTATTGACACGAATACCTGCGAATACGCATAACTTAAGCGGATATTTAGATGACACAGTCTCAGACTTCTTTAAGCCAAACCGAGTTAGAAAACCAACTGAAAATCATCGTTGGTGAAGATAAAGTAAAAACCGATGTTGTTTCGTTAGAAACCTTCGGTAAGGATTGGACTAAGATCTATCAGCCCAATCCTTCCGCCATTGTTTTTCCTAAAACCACAGAGCAAGTTCAAGCCATTGTTAAGTTTGCCAATGAACACCAAGTGGCTTTAGTGCCTTCTGGTGGTCGTACTGGCTTAAGTGCTGGTGCAGTGGCGGCGAATGGCGAAGTAGTCGTGTCGTTTGATTATATGAACAGTATCTCTGGTTTTAATGCTATGGATAAGACGGTTCGTTGTGGCGCGGGTGTTATTACTGAGCAATTACAGAATTATGCGGAAGAACAGGGTTTATTTTACCCCGTCGATTTTGCGTCGGCAGGTTCTAGCCAAATTGGCGGTAATATCGGTACTAACGCCGGCGGCATTAAAGTGATTCGTTATGGCATGACCCGAGATTGGGTGGCAGGTTTAACGGTGGTCACCGGTAAAGGTGATATTCTTGAGTTGAATAAAGATCTCGTGAAAAACAATACCGGTTACGACATGCGTCAGCTATTTATTGGTGGTGAAGGAACGTTAGGGTTTATTACCGAAGCGACGATGCGCCTGACTCGCCCTGCGAAAAACCTTACGGTTCTAGTTTTAGGTGTGCCAGAGTTTGAAGCTATTATGAGCGTGTTGAATACTTTCCAAACCAATATCGATCTTACCGCGTTTGAATTTTTCTCAGATAAAGCAATGCGTAAGGTGGTTGCTCGTGGTGATGTGCCGGCACCGTTTGCAACGGAAGTGGAATATTATGCGCTATTAGAATTCGAAGCAGAAACCGAAGGTCATATCGAGCAAGCGATGGAACTGTTCGAGAAATGCATGGAAGAAGGCTGGGTATTGGATGGAGTAATGAGTCAGTCTGAAACTCAAGCAAAAAATCTATGGCGCTTACGTGAAGATATTTCCGAGACTATCGCTGAATGGACGCCGTATAAAAACGACCTGTCTGTTGTTGTGTCTAAAGTGCCCCCTTTCTTAAATGAAATTGAAGCCGTTGTGACACGTGAATATCCAGATTTTGAAATCATTTGGTTTGGTCATATTGGTGATGGCAACTTGCATTTGAATATATTGAAGCCGGACCACTTAGCAAAAGAAGTTTTTTTTGAGCAGTGCGCAAAAGTATCGACGTGGGTTTTTGAGATTGTTGAAAAATACCAAGGTTCAGTTTCGGCTGAACACGGCGTAGGTATGACTAAAAAAGCGTATCTTAAATATACCCGCAGTGAAGCCGAAATTGGTTATATGCGTGCAGTGAAAGCGGTGTTTGATCCAAATAATATTATGAATCCTGGCAAATTGATTGATATGGCATAAGTTTATTGAGCTGGTGTGGCCTTGAACTTTTTCTAGTCCTAGTCACTTATTGTTTGAATCTGAATTATAGATAACAACCTGGTTGCGGCCATTATGTTTCGCTTGATACATAGCTTGGTCTGCAGCCTTTGTTAATCCTTCTAGGTCATCTAAATCTTTATGCCACATGGCAATGCCTATGGATATTGTGGCTGGGTAGTTGAGCAGCTTAGTTATTTCTTCTTGGTAGCATTTCCTTACTTTCTCAGCTCGTTGGATCGCAACCTCGCGACTGACCTCTGGCATTAAAATAACGAATTCTTCGCCACCAAAACGGCAAACTATATCCGAGCGACGACATTGATCTAACATTATTTGAGAAAAATTAATTAAGACTTTATCACCGATGCTGTGACCAAATTTGTCATTTATTTTTTTGAAATAATCAACGTCCAATAATAAAAGTGCCATAGATTGTTTATTACGTTTGGCTTTTATTATTTCTTTATTTGCAACTTCATTAAAATATCGGCGATTAAATAATTGGGTTAATGGATCTTGTGTCGCTTGCTCCCAAAGTGTTGATTGTAATAGCGTGATCTCATCAATTTTAGATTTTAATAAGCCATTAGATAGTTCTAATTGATGCTCTAGTTTTTTCTGCTTTGTTATGTCAATCGACATACCAATTAAACCGTTGACATCGCCATCGTCATCAAAGAGTGGAGCTTTAACAGTCCAGTAATAAAATATATCATCATCGGCAATAAATTTTTCAATGCCTTCAACGACTTCTTTTGTTGTATAGAGATCAATGTCAAGGCGTTCAAATTCTGTACCGTTAATGTCGCCAAGTAAATCAACCGGTGTTTTTCCTTTGATCTCTGAGAAAGGGCGTTGGAAAAGATTCTCGGTCATTCTATTTATGTAGGTAAAGCAATGTTTTTCATCTCGGATATAAATGTAAGCAGCGACATTGTCCAGGACCATATTTAATTTTAGTTCGCTGAGTCGGATTTTTTTTTCGATCGCTTTGTATTCGCTAATGTCAGTGGAAATACCAAACAAGCCAACAATTTTATTATTGTCGCCAATTAATGGTTTTTTCACCGACAAAAACGTCCGATAAGAATTTTCATTAGAAACGAAATTCACTTCTTCCTGTTCAATATCTGTGCCTTGTTCAATAACAATAGAGTCACTTACGTTACGGATATATTCAGATGTCTCAGTATCAAAAAAATCGCTATCTGGGTGGCCAATGATTTCCTCTCTTGTGCGTGAGAACAAATCACAAACCAGTTGATTCGCGTAAGAATAATTGTAGTGACTATCTTTGCAATAGACGTAGGCACCTAAATTATCCAGAATTCCAATTAGATGCCTGCTGGGCATGTTAAAGCTGTATTTTTCTTGCAGGTAAACCAATAAATTTTTATTTCTTACTTCGCCAATTGCAAGAATAATACGGCGTCCTAAAACGAATTCGCTATTAAAAAATGTGAGATCCTGCGCAAGAAGTTTTCGGGTTGAATGAGTAAGTTGTTTAAAGAAATCACTATTCGTCAGCGAAGCTGCTGGTATTTCTAACAACTCAGAGCATAAGGAATTGTTGTATAGTATAGAGAAACTATCGACGTCAATCAGTAGCGCTGGCTGCTGGCTCTCTTTCATGAACTGTATCATCATAGAATGATTGATCGATTGCTGGGGCATGTGCTTGACAACTTGTGCTATGGTTTTATTAGTTTTAATAGAATAAGTATAGTCAAACCATGGCACTTTGCATTTTTAATATACTCATATTTTTCAGGATTTTACGATAGTGAACATTACTTTAGATCAACAACTTTATCCTCAAGTCTTGGGAAAAATTATCTGTGTTGGACGGAACTACCCAGCACATGCAAAAGAGCTTAATAACCCTATACCAACGACCCCTATTTTATTCATCAAACCGGCCTCAAGTGCTGTCCCTTTTGCTCCTAATTTCTCTATCCCCCAGCAACAAGGTCGTGTTCATCACGAGCTTGAAATTGCAATACTTATAAGCAAAGCATTGTGCCGTGCGAATACTGAAGAAGTTGCCAAAAGCATTGCAGGTATTGGTTTAGGATTGGATTTGACGTTGCGTGATATACAGGATCAATTGAAAGAAAAAGGCCATCCATGGGAACGCGCTAAAAGTTTTGATGGTGCGTGTCCATTAACGGGGTTTGTCTCTGTGAGTGCTGTCAGTTTGTCAGATTGGCAAGCCTTAGAATTAACGCTAATAAAAAATGGGGAGGTTCAGCAGCAGGGTAGCAGCGCGGATATGCTGTTTCCCATTTTGCCTTTGATCGCCCATATGAGTGAACATTTTAGCCTGCAGCCTGGGGATGTAATTCTAACAGGGACGCCGGCAGGTGTAGGGCCGTTAGACTCTGGAGATTCTTTATCGTGTGAGTTGTCGCTGAGGAATAGCGTTTTATTAACCCAAGATACGATGGTTCTGTAATGTGGTGCTATAACGTAACGTGATGTTCTGAGTCGAGTTACGCTTGCTCTTTCATCGCCATAATATGCTTCACTTGGCGATCGATTAGTTTTTCGGCATTATCCGGTAGCGCATCTAACCAGCGAGTATCGTGTTCGCTAGCATCTAAATCCATCAAACTTGGTCCTGGCTGCCAGAGAATCTGCTGCGCATCACTTAGTTGATCTATTAAGTCTTGGCTTACCAATATCCGCATCTCTTTACTCTGCATGGCAAGCTGAGCAGTCCAGTGCACCGTGTCCCCAATTAGGCTAAATTGTATTTGTTGATTCATTTTTAGCGGCGCAATGAGCACAGGGCCCCAGTGAGCTGATAATTTAAAATTCAGCTGGCGTAGTTGAGTATCATTACGCTGTAATGCTTGTACTAGACCTAAAAACAACTGGGCGGCATATAAACAGTGGCTAGCATCGCGAGGATCTTTATCGGGATAGCCAAAGATAATTAGAATACCATCGCCGATGTAGCGGTCTACTGTGCCGTTATAAATCTTGGCAGCGTGAGAAAGCAGTTGCTGATAATGACTAAGAATAGCGCTAAGTTGGCTAGCGGGCAGTCTTTGCTGTAGCTCTTTTAGCCCCTGTATTTCGATAAATAGCAGAGCGCTATGGTGGTAGGTGAGGGATTCTGATCGCGATAAGTTGGGACTGGCCATAAAGCTATCAAAGGATTTTTTAATCGCGATTTTTTTCTGCTTTTGTCTAACTAAGCTGTTAATGGCATTGTTCAGGGCTTGGTCGTTTTTGCTATTTGCATTTTCATTAATAATCGCCATTGAATCGTTACTATGCAAGTTTGCTAAGGCTTGAATTTGCTGCTGATTAGCACGTAATAAGTACTCTCCCCAATAATAGGCTAATAACCCTGCAATAAGACTCAGCAGGCAACTTGCAAGCAATAATAACGCCGCATTACGCTGGCTAATGTCATAGGCTTGGCTCATATTAATGGCGACACGAAGGTGGCCAATCAATTGTTCGTTATCAGTGACAATTTGATTGAGCCAAAAAACATTATAGCCGCCTAACTCGATCAGGCCTTGTTCCGCAATAGGCTGCTGAGTCGAATTGTAGAGGGTCGCCGACAGGATAAGTTCTTGATCTACCCAATCGCTTAAAATGACATTCGCACTGATACGATCATCTTTGCTTAAGCTTGTGCGCAGCATAATGCTGGCATTCTTGACTAAGCTTGTTGCTAGCGTCTGCTGTTGCAGTAACAGTTGTTGGCGCAATTGACTGGTGACCAAATAACTAAAAGTGAGGCCCGTAAATAAGATAGCAAAGGCAATAAAGGTCGCCCACTGCTGGCTTGTGGTTAAGCGTTGACTGATATTTACCGCAGATCGAACCATTGATTTCTATACCCGATAATAAACATTTTTACTGGGATGATGGTATCATACGCGCCGTCTGGCAACTGCTAGATTAATCAAATTCAATTCTATAATGGGATTATAGTGATGAGCGATACTAAAAAAGCATTACAAGAAAAGAGCGAAAAGTTGGCTAAAGGCCTGTATTTTATTAGTACGGATTGCAAACGTGCATTGTCAGTACATGAAACAGTCGATTTAATTCAAGAGCTGCGTGGCATCGTTGCTGATTTACAAGCAGACATAGAGAAGCTTTAAGTCTTAGTCGCTTTTTACAGTGAAGGGCCAATTCGAGGGCAGATTCGTGACAGAGTTAGTATTAATTCGGGTAGTTGGGGCGGATAAACCAGGTTTAACCGCACACATTACTGCGATCCTAGCGCAGTATAAGGTAACTATCTTGGATATCGGCCAAGCTGAAATTCATGACAGCTTATCGTTAGGCATACTTGCTGCGATTCCTTCTACTCCAGAATCAGCACCGGTATTAAAAGATGTATTATTTAAGGCCCATGCAATAGGACTAACGGTTAGCTTTACCCCTGTTGATAGTGAAAGCTATGAGAAGTGGGTATTAGGCCAAGGTAAAGATCGCCACATCATTACCTTGCTCGCTCGCACCATTAGCGCAGAACATATTGCTCGTATTACCGCTATTGTGGCGGAGCATGGACTGAATATTGATAATATTACTCGTCTTACGGGTCGTGTTCCTCTTGAAGAGGAGCTTGATAGTTCTATTCCAACGCGTGCTTGTGTTGAATTTTCTGTACGCGGAGACGCTGATCAAGCGGTATTAAGGGAAAAGTTTTTAGCGGTATCCAATGATCTAGATGTTGATATCGCAGTGCAAGAAGATAACGTTTATCGCCGTAATCGTCGCTTAGTCGCGTTTGATATGGATTCAACTCTGATCGAAGCGGAAGTAATTGATGAGCTTGCCGCCGCGGCAGGCGTAGGTGAGCAGGTTGCTGAAATTACTGAGCGCGCGATGCGGGGTGAGATCGATTTTACGGAAAGCTTCCATGAACGTGTCGCCTTGCTCAAAGGCTTAAGTGGCGATGTGTTGCAAGAAATTGCCGAACGCTTGCCGGTAACGGAAGGGGCAGAGCGCCTTATTCGTAACCTAAAATCTTTAGGTTACACCACGGTGATTCTCTCCGGTGGCTTTAATTATTTTGGAAACTATCTGAAAGACAAGCTGGGCATCGATTATGTATTCGCTAATGAGCTGGATATGGAAGATGGTATTGTCACCGGTAAAGTCACGGGGACTGTCGTTGACGGTAATCGTAAAGCACAGTTACTGCGAGAAATTGCCGAAAAAGAAGGTATTCGCTTAGAGCAGACTATTGCCGTAGGTGATGGGGCTAACGACTTGCCTATGCTGAGTATTGCAGGCTTAGGCATTGCCTTTCGTGCTAAGCCTTTGGTGCAAGAATCGGCTCAACAGTCTATTTCGATTTTAGGCTTGGATGGCGTATTATATCTGCTGGGTTATCGCGATCGCGATATTGTTTAGCACTCTAAAATGCCCAATCCATGTAACACTGCCAAGAGTTCTGTGCATTTTCAGGAATTGAAGCATTGGGTACGTGAATCTCAAATCAGTAACTAATACTAAAAATCCAAACGATAGTATCGTCAATATTTAGCATTAGCCGTTGATCTGCTGTTACTTAAGCGCCGCTAAATGGAGTGTTGATCTAGCGCCCATTCAATATGTTCTTTTACCAACTCACTGGCCTCAGGTAAACGCTGCTTAAGAGCCTCCACTATCTCAATGCTGGTGGGGGCATTGCCAAGAGCCACGGCGATATTACGTAGCCAGCTTTCATAACCCGTGCGGCGAATCGGGTTACCTTCAGTATGTTTCAAAAAGGTATCTTCGTCCCAAGCAAATAAATCGAGTAACGTTGCATTATCAAGGGGGTGGCGCGGAGTAAAGTCAGGCTCAGTGGTGGCTTTGCTAAAACTATTCCAAGGGCAGCATAATTGGCAATCGTCACAGCCAAAAATGCGATTTCCCATACCCTTGCGTAGATCCGTTGGAATAGGTCCTTTTAATTCAATGGTCAGGTAGGATATGCAGCGTCTCGCATCCAATACCTGATCACCAACAAAGGCTTGGGTGGGGCAAATTTGGATGCAAGCGCTGCAACTGCCACAATGATTTTTATCATCAGGCTGATCAATGGGAAGGGGCAGATCGGTTAATAATTCACCCAGAAAGAAATACGATCCGGCTTTTTTATTGATCAGCATGGTATTTTTACCCAGCCAACCGAGTCCGGCATTACTGGCAAGCGCACGTTCTAATACCGGCGCGCTATCAACGAAGGCGCGATAACCGTGACCCGCTTCTTCTTCAATCATTTTGCCCAGTTGGGTTAAGCGTTTACGAATCACTTTGTGGTAATCACGACCAAGGGCGTAACGAGAGATATAGGCTAGGGATTTGTCTTGTAGCTGTTCTTTGATGCGGGCATCGGCAGGCAAATAATCCATTCGCGCGCTGATCACTCTTATTGTGCCCGGTAATAGTTCTGCTGGACGACTGCGCATATTGTCGTGAGCCGCCATGAATTCCATGTTGCCGTGATAGCCTTTGGCGAGCCATTCTTTTAAATGGACTTCGTGCTCACCGAGCTCAATATGAGTGATACCGATTTGCTGAAAGCCGAGCTCGCGCCCCCATACTTTAACTTTATCCGCTAAATCTTGGAGATCACTTTCTGATAGTGCTGTGTGTGTCATGTGATTATCGTCGTTACCTCAATGATTATACCTTCGCCATCTTAACGCCAAGGACGTATAATTCTGCCAAAGAAACGCTTAGGCATACAGCATAGAATGAAGTTACCGCTAACAAAGTCTCTTACTCGGCCTGTAATCAGTGATATTAGCTGGAAGATACTGCAAAAAAATGATCAATTATTACCGCTGCGTGCCCTGAATAGCCACAAAGGTCATCATGGTCATGTGCAGGTGATTGGTGGTGATTATAGTTATGCGGGTGCCGCTTTAATGGCCTCGCAAGCGGCACTGGTCAGCGGCGCGGGTCTGGTAAGCTGCGCGACACGTCCAGAGCATATCAGTGCTTATATAAGCCGTTGTCCAGAAATTATGGTAGCGGGAATCAATTCTGGTTTAGAGTTGCTGCCTTTTATTGACGATGAGCAGAATCAAGATAAAGTGCTAGTGGTCGGTCCTGGTTTAGGCAAGCAGGCCTATGGTCAGTTGTTACTACAAACCGTCTTACAACAATTAGAGCCGCCGCGGCCATCTTCTGCGCAGTCTTTGGTGAAGCCACGAGCAATGGTGCTGGATGCGGACGGGCTCAATCTTCTGGCAGCAAAACCCTTCATTACCGGTTCAAAGGTTGATTTTTCTAACCATGCTGTGATTATAACCCCTCACCCTGGGGAAGCTGGGCGTCTATTAAAGATCAGCACAGCAGAGGTGCAAGCAGATCGTATGTCTGCCGTTAAAGCCTTGGTAGAAAAGTTTTCTTGTACGGTGATTTTAAAAGGTCAGCATAGCTTAATTGCCGGTAAAAATAATCAGGACGAATTGAAGATCTATCGTTGTCTTGATGGCAATCCCGGCATGGCCTCAGGCGGTATGGGAGATATTCTTTCGGGTATCGTGGGTGCTGTATTAGCGCAATTTAATGTATTAGGGTTGTCACCTTTAGCGGCGGCCAAATTAGCCTGCTGTGTACACAGCAAAGCTGCGGATGATGCTAGTATTGACGGTGAAATCGGTTTATTGGCCACCGATTTATTGCCTTTTATTCGCCGTGCTATTCAAGGTCGTCTGACGGAAGAAGATGCAGTGTTAAAGGTAGAAAATAATGATTGATTTGATCGGTGAAGAAAAAATGATGGCCTTTGCAGGTCAGTGCGCCCCGGTATTTGAAAATGCGGCGCTTGAAGGTGGGCTGGTGTTTTTAGAAGGTGACTTAGGTGCGGGGAAAACAACCTTTAGCCGAGGTTTGATGCGCGGTTTTGGTTATCTTGGCCCGGTGAAAAGTCCAACGTATACCTTGGTTGAAACTTATGATGTCTTTACGGTCCAAAATGAGAGTCAAAAGACCGTTCAAAAGATGCCGCTAACCGTGTGTCATTTTGATCTTTATCGTGTGGCGGATCCAGAAGAATTAGAATTTATGGGCATACGTGATTACCTTGAAGAAGCACACTTATGTTTAATGGAATGGGCAGATAAAGGGTTAGGTTTTTTACCCGCTGCAGACTTGGTATTATCCATTGTTGATATTAAAGACGGTCGCCAAGTTACTTGGCGATCAGGCAGTGACAAAGGCCAAGCTTGGTGTCAGCAATTAAATATAATAGACGTATAATGATAAAAATAATCGCCAAAATAGCCGTCATGAAATTTTTTTTATTACTGCTACTTATTATTACAACATTAAATGCTACGGCTGATGTTGATGGTGTGCGAGTCTGGCAATCACCTGCGCATACACGCTTGGTATTCGATTTATCAGAGCCACATCAACATAAGATTTTTACTTTAGATAAGCCCTATCGAGTGGTGATAGACCTCACCGGTAATGCGCAGTTTAAACCTAAAATTAACGACGTTAAATTAGACAGTTTGCTAGTGACTAGCTTACGTACCGGTAGACAAAAAAATAATGATCTGCGTATGGTTTTTCAATTACGAGATGATGTAAGTCCTAAAAGTTCTATCTTACCGCCGAATAAAATATATCCACATCATAGGCTAGTGGTTGATTTAATTGAAAAGAATGCGACCCGTATTGAACCCATAAAAACAGTGAACACTGTGGCCGATAAAGTGGTTCATAATAAACGCGACATCATTGTGGCGATCGATGCAGGTCACGGTGGTGAAGACCCCGGTGCTGTTGGATACCGCCGCACAAAAGAAAAAACGGTGGTATTGAAAATAGCAAAAAATCTGGCGCGGTTATTAGAAGCAGAGCCAGGATATAAACCGTATCTGACCCGTACTGGAGATTATTATATTCCACTGCGTGAGCGAACTCGCAAAGCCCGTGATGCTAATGCTGATTTATTTATCTCTATTCATGCCGATGCTTTTAGAAACTCCCAGGCTCATGGTAGTTCGGTATTTGTGTTATCCGAAAGTGGCGCCTCCAGCGAAGAAGCGCGCTATCTTGCGGAAAAAGAAAATGAGGCGGATTTAGTGGGTGGCGTTAGCTTGGGTGGTCGAGAAGATCATGTGGCGATGACGTTATTAGACTTGTCAATGACGGCGACCCGGGGATCAAGCTTGTCGGTTGGTAAATCGATTCTAAAGCGCATGGACAGGATTTCACGTCTGCATAAAAAAGAGGTAGGAGAAGCGGCTTTCATGGTGTTAAAAGCGCCGGATATTCCGGCACTGTTAATTGAAACCGGATTTATTTCTAACCCGGGTGAAGCTAAAAAATTAGCCACTTCCAGCTATCAAAAAAAGATGGCGCGTGAAATATTTATTGGCTTAACCCAGTATTTCGATGACGAGCCACCTGAAGGTAGTTATATCGCTTGGCAGAAACAGAGTGGTAGCACAAATTCGGCCAGTTCTAATGCGACCATTCGCTATACCATTCAACGCGGAGATACACTTTCTCATATCGCAAAAAAACATAAAGTATCGATTACCGATATTCGTCGTTTAAACGGTATTAAAGATAACCGCATTCAAGTTGGGCAGAAAATTACACTGCCCGCGAGTTAGGCTTATTCCAACTATGAAAAGAATCCATTTATTATCACCGCGCCTAGCGAACCAAATTGCCGCGGGTGAAGTGGTAGAACGTCCTGCTAATATCATTAAAGAACTGGTTGAGAACTCGTTAGATGCAGGTTCGACTCGTATTGAAATAGATGTTGAGCAAGGCGGCATCAAATTATTGCGCATTCGTGACGATGGTCAGGGTATTTCTAAAGAAGATTTACCGTTGGCATTAAGCCGCCACGCCACCAGTAAAATTAGCACGCTAGATGATTTAGAAGCCGTGAGGAGTTTAGGCTTTCGTGGTGAAGCGTTAGCATCGATCAGTTCCGTTTCCCGTTTAACGATGACATCTGCTACCGCGCCAAAAGAAGATGAGTCAGAGGGAGAGAGTGGACAAGCTTGGCAAGTGGAAGTGGAGGGTCGTGAAATGGCGGCGAGTATTAAACCTGCGGCTCATCCAAAAGGCACGACGTTAGAAGTACGTGATTTATTTTTTAATACGCCCGCAAGACGTAAATTCCTACGCACTGAAAAAACCGAATTTAATCACGTTGACGAATATTTTAAACGTTTGGCGCTAAGCCGTTACGACGTCGCGTTCAGCTTGCGTCATAATCAAAAAGTGATTCATTCATTGCGTCCCGCGACTCGAGGCATCGATAAAGAAAAGCGTGTCGCTGCTTTACTTGGCCCTAAGTTTATTGATGCCGCTTTGCATATTGATTCAGCAGCGGCAGGCCTAGAATTAACGGGTTGGGTGGGTTTGCCAACGTTCTCGCGAAGCCAAGCCGATATGCAGTACTTCTTTGTTAATGGCCGAATTGTTCGGGATCGCTTGGTCGCTCATGCGATTAAACAAGCCTATCGTGATGTCTTGTACCACGGCCGTCAGCCAGCGTTTGTCCTTTATCTTACCCTTGATCCGGGGTTAGTGGATGTCAATGTGCACCCGACCAAACACGAGGTGCGCTTTCGCGATGGCCGCTTGGTGCACGATTATTTATTCAGAACCTTGCATAAAGCATTAGCGGACGTGCGCCCTGATAGTCAATCAGCACCCACTAGCTTGCAAGGTTCTGGAGTTTTAAAGGATGAAGTGACATCGTCCGGCCATTCTCCTTCGGGGCTGACCAGCCCTGCATTAATGGCCAATAGCCAGCAGCCAGTCACGGGTATTCAAGCGGGAGAGTTCAGCGAGCAGACTCGCATGAGTTTACTCCCCACTAGAAATCCCATGACTGGGCAAGCGAATAACCCAGCAGGGGTGCAAGAGCACCTCAATGCCTACCAGTCTTTATCGCAGCCATTAAATATTGCATCCGGTATGGCGACAACAGAAGAGCGCATCGATCCAGCAACCGGTGAGGTGATGACCGTCGCAGTTGAGAATGACGTCCCACCATTAGGGTTCGCGATTGCCCAGTTGCACGGTATTTATATCTTAGCGGAAAATGCTCATGGATTAGTGGTTGTTGATATGCACGCCGCCCATGAGCGCATTACTTATGAACGTTTAAAAATTGCCGTCGACAATCAAAACGTGCAAAGTCAGCCGCTGTTAGTACCGATTACTGTGAGTGTTTCTGAGGGTGAGGCAGATGCCGCCGAGCAGCATGCGGATGAATTCGCCCGCTTTGGTGTGTTATTGCAGCGAGCCGCCCCAGAATCCATCATGATTCGGCAAATTCCCGTGATTTTACAGCAGGCAGAAGTAGAGCGTTTAGTCACAGATATGCTGGCCGACTTAATGCAACATGGCAGTTCGGATCGTATTCAAGCACACCGTAATGAAATTTTGGGCAATATGGCCTGTCACGGCAGTGTGCGTGCTAACCGTAAGTTGACCGTGCCAGAAATGAATGGCTTATTGCGTGATATGGAAGATACCGAGCGAAGTGGTCAATGTAATCACGGCCGCCCAACGTGGACTCAAATGAACATGTCGGATCTGGATAAATTATTTTTACGAGGCCGCTAGTGACATCTACAGACTCTTCATCTATTCCATCAACATTGCCACAGGCTATTTTTTTAATGGGGCCAACCGCTTCAGGAAAAACGGCATTAGCCATTGAGCTGGTGGAAAACTACAACTGTGAAATTATCAGTGTTGATTCCGCTCTCGTCTATAAAGGTATGGATATCGGCACGGCTAAACCCGATGCTGAGTTACAAATGCGAGCACCTCATCGTTTAATTAATTTGATCGATCCAACAGAAGCTTATTCTGCCGCCAATTTTCGTGAAGATGCTTTGCGTGAGATGGCCGATATTACGGCCAAAGGTAAAGTGCCATTATTGGTTGGTGGCACCATGATGTATTTTAAGTTTTTGCGAGATGGTGCAGCGCAGTTGCCGAAAGCGGACGACGCTGTTCGTCAGCATTTACTGACCCAAGGTGAGGAGTTCGGCTGGCCATACATGCATGCAAAACTCGCTGAAATTGATCCTGTATCTGCTGAGCGTCTAAAGCCAATGGATTCACAAAGAATTCAGCGAGCATTAGAAGTATTTGAGATCAGTGGTAAAACATTAACTCAGTTTTGGGCCGAACAAGATGAACAACCCCTGCCTTATGCGGTCACAAGTTTTGCAGTGATGCCTAAAGAGCGCAAAACGCTGCATAAACGCATTGCTCAGCGTTATCAAATAATGATGCAACAAGGTTTTGTTGATGAAGTGAAAAAGCTCTTTGCACGGGCTGACCTGCATGAAGAGTTACCGTCTATTCGCTGCGTCGGTTATCGCCAAGTTTGGCAGTATTTGCAAGGCGAAATTGACTACGATGAAATGATTGAGCGGGGCATTATTGCAACTCGACAGTTGGCAAAAAGGCAAATTACTTGGCTCAGAAGCTGGCCTGATTTGAACTGGTTGGATACAGAAGATCCAAATCTTCTGCAAAGTGCCTTGAAAATACTACGATAGGGCGCCATATTTACTCTAGTCTATTAAATAGAGATTCTGCTTGTTTTATCGTATGTTTTTTGACCAGTAGGTGGGTTTTTTGGCCACTATTTAGTTAAAAATGTTATAATTGGGTTTACCAATTTACGATTTGGCGTTCTTTAAGAGTCATAGACAAGAGACCGTCGATGTAATTAATTGCTTTATTTATGATTATTTATAGCGACACTGGGGTTATTAATTATTTTATTTCTGACTGTCCGCTTATTGGACAGTCAATTCTTCGAAGGAGAAGAACATGTCAAAAGGGCACTCTCTACAAGACCCTTACTTGAATGCGCTACGTAAAGAGCGTATTCCGGTATCCATATTTTTGGTAAACGGTATCAAGCTGCAAGGTCAGGTTGAATCGTTTGATCAGTTCGTTATTGTATTAAAAAATACAGTGAGTCAAATGGTTTATAAGCACGCGATTTCTACGGTTGTTCCTAGCCGTCCGGTTCGTTTGCCTGTTGAAACTAAAGAAGACGAAGACGAAACTGAAACTGAATAAAGAGTTGAGAAAATAAGTGAGTGCTGTGCATAGCCTTTATGCATAGCCGACTTTTTTATCAAATCTAAATTTATAGACTTAACATTAGGTACTTCTATTGTTCTTTGATCGTCCCGAAGCTAGCAACAAATCTGGCGATATCGCCATCCTGGTACACATCGATTTTCCGGAGGGAGATAACCGCGAGGATCCTAATGAATTTAAAGAATTGGTATTGTCTGCGGGCGGAAACCCTGTCGAATTCATAACGGGTTCGCGAAAAGCCCCTGATCCAAAAACCTTTGTCGGTAAAGGCAAGGTAGAAGAAATTAAAGCGATGGCGGAAGCGCATGAAGCAGACATCATACTGTTTAACCATGCGTTAACCCCTAGCCAAGAACGCAACCTTGAAGAAGCTTTAGGTTTTCGAGTACTTGACCGTACGGGTCTGATTCTGGATATTTTCGCTTTACGAGCCCGTACTCATGAAGGTAAGTTGCAAGTTGAGCTGGCGCAGTTACAGCACCAAGCGACCCGCCTTATTCGTGGTTGGACGCACTTAGAGCGTCAACAGGGCGGTATTGGTTCTCGGGGTGCCGGTGAATCTCAGCTAGAAACTGACCGTCGTTTAGTCTCTTCCCGTGAAACTCTTATTCATAAGCGTTTGGAGAAAGTACGTTCGCAGCGTGAGCAAGGCCGTCGTGCACGTAAGCGTTCGGAAGTTCCAACTATTGCGTTAGTGGGTTACACCAACGCCGGTAAGTCAACATTATTTAATGCACTCACCAGCGCTAAGGTGTTTGCCGCAGATAAATTATTTGCCACACTCGATCCAACATTGCGTCGCTTAAAAGTAATGGATGTCGGAGAGGTGGTCTTGGCGGATACTGTAGGTTTTATTCGTCACCTACCACATAAGCTGGTTGAAGCGTTTCGCGCTACTTTGCAAGAAACCACAGAAGCTAATTTATTGTTGCATGTGATTGATAGTGCTAGTGATGAGCGTGATCATAATATCCAGCAAGTGGAGCTTGTGCTGAATGAAATTGAAGCCGATGAAGTTCCGCAATTAAAAGTCTACAATAAAATAGATTTGTTAGAGCACGCTGAGCCCAGAATTGATCGTGACGAGCATGGTGTTCCTGTTGCTGTCTGGCTTTCCGCTCAGGCAGAGGTAGGATTTGAGTTATTAACCCAAGCTATTTCCGAACTAGTCGCGGAAGAACTGTTTCAGCAAACTATTCAGTTAACTCCGGCTGACTCTAAGCTTAGGGCATTACTTTATGATCAAGCTGCGGTAGCCGAAGAAACATTTGCTGAAAATGGTGATGTTTTATTACGTTTACGCTTACAGCTGGATGATTTTAAGAAGGTCTTAGCGAAGACAGAGACCAAAGCAGATCGCTTTATTCCTGTTGTGTTAGAAGATTGGCAAAAATAGGTAAAAGCAAAGATAAGTAAAAACGATGATTGTGTTTGGAATTTGGCAATCAATCTTTTATTATTTGTTTCAACAATTTTAATAGTATGTAATCCAAGATAATGGAGTGAGTTATGGCGTGGAATGAACCCGGTGGCGGTAAAGATCCTTGGGGTAATGGCGGTAGTGGCGCCAATAACGGCGGCAATCGCGGTGGTAATAACGGTGGCAACAATCAAGGACCACCTGATCTTGATGAAGCACTAAAGCAGCTAATGGATAAACTGAGCAATATGTTCGGTGGCAAAGGCGGCGGCAACGATAAAAAAGGCAGTAGCCAAAATACCGGTGGTATTATTGGTATTTTAGCGATAGTCGGTGTTTTATTTCTAGGTTTTAGTGCTGTTTACACCCTGGATGAAAAAGAACGTGGTGTTATCCTATTACTGGGTAAATACGATCGTACTGAAGGTCCAGGTCTACAGTTCAAATGGCCTTTAATTGAATCATTGACGCGTATTGAAACTACGACCGTGCGTAAAGAAAATATTGAAGAGCGCATGTTGACGGAAGATAACAACATCATCGAGATCGAACTTAACGTTCAATATCGTGTGACTGATCCTGTTTCTTTTGCACTACGCGTTGAGAACCCACGCTTGACCCTTCAGCATGCTGCGCAAAGTGCGTTACGTCATGATGTTGGTTCTACAGCGATGGACCCTCTTTTGACTTCGGGTCGTGAAGCAACGGCGCAACAAGTTAAACTGCGCTTGCAAAGCTATCTTGATCGTTACCGTACTGGTATTCAATTGACCAACGTGAACGTGAAAGATGTGCGTCCGCCGTCACAGGTTAAAGCGGCATTTGATGATGTTCAGGCTGCTCGACAGGATAAAGACCGTTTGATCAGCGAAGCAGAATCTTACGCTAACGGCATTGTGCCACAAGCTCGTGGTCAAGCTCAGCGTTTGTTAGAAGAAGCCGATGCTTACAGAGAGCAAGTGGTGGCGAAGGCAACGGGTGAGGCAGATCGTTTCTCCGCATTGTATACCGAGTATAAAAAAGCACCCGAGGTAACTCGTGAGCGTTTATACATCGATGCTATTAGTGAAGTATATGCCAATAGTAGTAAGGTATTAGTGGATGTTGAGGGCGGCAATAACATGATGTATTTGCCTTTGGATCAGCTTATGAAAAATATGCCGAAATCGAATGCTTCAGGTTCTTCTGACGTTGATGTTTCAGCGATAACCGATCAGGTAATGAATGAAATTCGATCTCGTCAAAATGATCGTAATAAGGGGACTCGCTAATGACTGGTAAGAGTTTAGGACTATTAATCGTATTGGGTTTGGCCGTTATTGTCGGTAGCCAAAGTTTATACATTATTAAAGAAACTGAAACAGCTTTAACGTTGCAGTTTGGTCAGATTGTTGAAAATGACATTCAGCCAGGATTGCATGTTAAAACGCCTTTTTTACAAAATGTTTTGAAGTTTGATGCGCGTATCTTAACGCTAGATGCACAGCCATCAAGATTTCTGACAGAAGGTAAGAAATACGTAATCGTTGATGCGTTTGTTAAATGGCGTATTAAAGATGTACTGAAATACTACAAGGCTACCTCCGGTGACCGCTTTGAAGCCAGCAACCGTTTGGCAGACCTTTCGAATAAAGGCATGCGTAACGAGTTTGGTGTGCGCAGCTTGCACGAAGTTGTTTCAGGTGAGCGAGATCAGTTAATGAGTAAGTTAACGACTGATCTTAATAAAGAGACACTGGATAATTTTGGTATCGAAGTCTTGGATGTTCGGATTAAAGCGATCGATTTACCGGAAGAGCTGAGTAACGATGTTTATCGTCGTATGCGCGCTGAACGTGATCGTGAAGCGAAAGAAATTCGTTCTGAAGGTAGTGAGCTAGCGGAAGGTATTCGCGCAGAAGCTGATCGTAACAAAACGGTTACTTTGGCGAATGCTTATCGCGAATCTGAACAGATAAAAGGTGAAGGCGATGCATCATCCGCTAACATTTATGCGAAAGCGTATAACGAAGACTCTGAGTTCTATTCATTTACACGTAGCTTGAAAGCCTATACCGAAACATTCCGTAGCCAAGATGTTTTACTATTGAAGCCTGATAGTGACTTCTTCCGTTACATGAAAGATTCTAAAGGTAAGTAAGCGTTTATTCGCTGGTTTTAAGCACAGAGTAATTAGCGAAAGCGTTAAAGTGTCCGGTAAATGACTTCAACAAGTTGTTTGCTTTTGATACAATCAGAAAAACCGGACATTGATCCGGTTTTTTTGTGTCTAGCTGTCTAATGGATAATTCTATGAGCACTGCCGATCGCTGGTTATTACCAGATGGCATTGAAGAAGTGTTGCCACCACAAGCGCGTGGTGTAGAGCAACTACGCCGTCATTTGTTGGACGATTTTGACCGTTGGGGTTATGACTTCGTCATACCGCCAGCGCTAGAGTACCTCGATTCCCTGCTGACAGGCACCGCACGTGGCCTCGATTTGCAGACGTTCAAGGTAACTGATCAACTTTCTGGCCGTTTAATGGGCTTGAGTGCTGATACTACGCCGCAAACTGCCCGTATTGATGCCCATAGCTGGGCACAAGAAGGTGTAAGCCGTTTGTGTTATTGCCGTACTGTTTTCCATGCTAAAGCTGCGAGCATCCTTGCCGGACGTACGCCGACGCAAATCGGTGCTGAGCTTTATGGTGAAGCCGGTGCAGGCGCTGATATTGAAATTATTAGCTTAATGCTGAATACATTACAGCAGGCTGGATTGCAAAATTTGCATCTTGATCTTGGCCATGTGGGTATTTTTAAAGCATTTTCGGCAAAAGCTCAGCTGTCTAATATGGCAGAAGAGCAACTTTTTGCGTTATTAAAAGTAAAATGCTCAACAGATTTAGACGCATGGGCAAAAGAGTACTTAACAGATCCGGCGTTAATAAAAGCCTTCAAAGCTCTTGTTCGTTTACAAGGTGGCATTGAAGTACTGGATCAAGTAGCTGAGCATCTAGCCCCTGTGGTACCTGAAGTTACTGACATTATCGAGCACTTGAAGCAAGTCTGCCAAGCGATTGCAGCACGTTATCATGTTCCTATGTATTTTGATTTCACCGACCTTCGTGGTTACAACTATCATACAGGTTTGGTTTTTGCGACTTACGTACCGGGTTATGGTGATGCCATTGCTCAAGGTGGTCGCTACAATGAAACCGGTGCCGTTTTCGGACGAGCACGTGCAGCAACCGGTTTCAGTGCCGACTTGAAAGTTTTGGCGCAGCTAGGTCGTTTTGCGCCGACTCAAGCTGAAGTTGTCCAAGCACCTGCGACTTATGGTGAGCCGCAAGAACAAGAATTATTAGACTTGATTGCCGAGCTGCGTGCTCAAGGTAAGCGAGTTGAAGTGCAGCTGAATGGCGATTTGCCAAGCAGCGATGCACGTATTGAGTTAAAAAACGGTCAGTGGAAGTTGATCGAATCCAATTAATCTAAAGTAGTGAAATGAATTCAATGGGTAAGAACGTTGTCGTTTTAGGCACCCAATGGGGTGATGAAGGTAAAGGTAAAATTGTTGATCTACTAACGGAGAAAGCAACGGCGGTTGTTCGTTTCCAAGGTGGCCACAATGCAGGGCATACATTAGTTATCGACGGTGTTAAGACCGCATTGCACTTGATTCCTTCGGGCATCTTGCGTGAAGGCGTTCAGTGCATTATTGGTAATGGTGTTGTTGTTGCTCCTGACGCTTTGCTTAAAGAAGCGCGTGCGTTAGAAGCACGTGGCGTACCGGTAATGGAACGTCTGCGTATTTCTCACGCCTGCCCTTTGATCTTGCCTTATCACGTTGCTTTAGACCAAGCCCGTGAAATTAAACGTGGCAATGCTAAAATCGGCACGACTGGCCGTGGTATTGGTCCAGCGTACGAAGATAAAGTGGCTCGTCGTGGTTTACGCATTGGTGATATGTATCAGCCAGAATTCGCCGCCAAATTAAAAGATGTTATGGAATTCCATAATTTTTCTTTGGTTAATTACTATGGCGTTGAAGCCATCGATTACGAAGAAACGTTAGCGTTATGCATCGATTGGGCTGAACAGATTAAAGGCGTTGTTGTTGATGCGGTTGATCTGGTTCATACCATTCGTGAAGCGGGCGGTGACATTATGTTTGAAGGCGCTCAAGGCACCTTGCTTGACATCGACCACGGTACTTACCCGTTCGTAACTTCTTCTAATACTACCGCTGGTGGTGTTGCTTGTGGCTCTGGTGTAGGTCCTTTGTACCTTGATCAGATCATGGGTATTACCAAAGCGTATACGACTCGTGTCGGTGAAGGTCCTTTCCCAACGGAATTGTTTGATGAAGTGGGTGAGCACTTATCCACAATCGGCCAAGAAAAGGGCACGACAACAGGGCGTTCGCGTCGCTGTGGTTGGTTCGATGCAGCACTAGTTAAGCATGCAATACGTGTTAACTCGGTCAATGCTATCTGTCTAACGAAGCTAGACGTCCTTGATGGCTTAGAAACCGTTAAGATATGCATTGGCTACCAAGATGTTGATGGCAAGCGTATGAACGTTCCTGCGAGCGCTGATCAGTTTGCAAAGATCACTCCTGTGTATGAAGAATTACCCGGTTGGACGGAAAGTACCGTAGGCGCACAATCTTTGGATCAATTGCCTGAGAATGCTAAAGCTTACATTCGCTTTATTGAAGAAGCTATCGGTGCCCCCATCGACATTATCTCCACCGGTCCTGACCGTATTCAAACCATTGTATTGCGTCATAGCTTTGCCATATAAGTTTGGCGTGTAATTCCTATTAAAATTTAGGATTATACTTAGCGTTAAGTTCGCGCAATAAAAAACCCAGCTCGAGTCATTGATCTGGGTTTTTTAATGGGTCACATTCATATAATTCAGCCTTCGACTTCTTCTCTTATTTCAGCTTTCTTTATTTAGGTTCTTTTTATTAAGGAGAGAGTACCAGCAGTTTAGAAAAGAGTGATTCTATTAGAGTAAGAGGTTTGGCATTGCGCCTGAAATAGTCAAAAATTAAGACCATTCAGGCTGCGTCATATTATTTAAATTTACCTATTTTTAACTAAGTCGATCAATTCTACAATTTCAGAAATATTGACTTTGATCTGAACTTTTTGCTCATAATTAACTAAGGATGCATTATTCTCAAGGGCTCTCATCGAGAACTTGTTGAATACTAACTCTAATTCAGCGCTGTCTATATCGTCAGTCTGTTTCCAGTCAACCGCCTTGATTTCACCCTCAGTATTTAGCTTATAAATATTAGTCTCGGGGTATTCATCAAATGTAGATACGCTAAGAAAATAGCTATATTTGCATGTGCCGTGGGTCTCGATAAAGCAATGGTCTTTATATATAGGAGCGCTATACAATCTTACTAAGAGCTGTTTATCAATATGAGGGCTATATTCGTTAAGCTCTTTTCTTTCTCCGAATGCTAACGCATTCTCCAAATCGTTATCGAGAGAGGCGCAGCCTGACGCGAGAACAATGAAAAACAATATGAATGATTTCATTATTAAATTCCTAGTTC
The DNA here is from genome assembly GCA_047612075.1 of Oleispira sp. Taxonomy (GTDB): domain Bacteria; phylum Pseudomonadota; class Gammaproteobacteria; order Pseudomonadales; family Oceanobacteraceae; genus Oleispira. The sequence continues at coordinate 217,710 of JBLGAF010000001.1, read as the reverse complement.
ACCGATAGATGAATGTGATCGCTATGACCAGAAACTTGGTGGTTATTACCTAGTTTCTTTTTCATAAATGGGCCAAAATTCTCTCTTCGGTGGGTATAGTTTTCAAACTCTGTTTGCATAGCGTCTACAATTGCCTTCACAGCTGCATTGCCCGGGTAAAAAATTGACATTTTATCTCCATTAATTCTTGAGATATCTACGGCTTTTCCATCTCCTTGGACATGTCTACTGGGGGATTGATGTTGATCATTCGCTGAAGAAATGTATATTTTATTAAGTAAGTGGCCCGTCGCAATGCCAGGTTTTACTACTTTGTTCAGAGCATCAATGACTCCCTGATCAACGCTTGTATTTACAGCATCAGAAAACTCAACCTCTACCCCGTTAATACTATTTGGAATATCTGACATATATTAATCCTTTAATTACGTTATAAACGGAGGCATTCTAGTTCTTATCTAAGGTTGATAATATTAATGACACGTTAAATAAGGCTAAATCATTACTCATTACTCATTACTCATTACTCATTACTCATTACTCATTACTCATTACTCATTACTCATTACTCATTCGTCATTTTTTGTGTAAAAAATCATCTTGTTTAAAGGTATACGCTAGCTGATATTTAACTTTGGAATTATCTATAATTTTAACCCTTATCGCCTTATCTTTAAGGCATAAAAAAACCGCATTCTTAAGATAAAGAATGCGGTTTTTTTATGAACCAATAGGTTAGCGAACTAACTTTATTAGAACATTTTAGCGACGACCAGAACGGCGAAGCGCTGCAGGAGAGTAATCACCTGAACTACGATCAAGACCAAATTCATAAGAACCTGTTTCTTCGTTATCTAGACCATTGACTAAGTAGCGACCAGAGTTCAAGTCATAGATAGTTTCAAGGGTATACCAAGGAACAATTCTATCGTAGAACATGATGTTGTGTGCTTCAGCTACGCGCCATAACTCACCACGACCATCGTAATGATCGATAACAGTTGCCTGCCAAGTATCTTCATCAAGATAGAAAGTACGCTTAGCATAGATGTGACGCTTGCCTTCTTTCAAAGTCGCAACAACCTTCCAAACACGGTGTATTTCATAACGTGCTAAATCTTGATTGATGTGACCGGCTTTCACGATTTCATCATAAGTAACATCGCCTGAGTTTAGTTTGTAAGAGTTGTAAGGAACATACAGCTCTTGCTTACCCACTAATTCCCAGTCATAACGGTCAGTAGCACCGTTAAACATATCGAAGTTATCCGCTGTACGAAGACCGTCAGATGCAGTACCTGGACCGTCATAAGCAACCTGTGGAGCACGACGAACTCGACGTTGGCCAGCGTTATATACCCAAGCTTTGCGAGGCTCTTTAATTTGGTCCAATGTTTCATGAACCAAAAGAACGTTACCCGCTAAACGCGCTGGAGATACAACATCTTGCTTAAAGTAGAACAATATATTCGTGTCTGTCGTAGTATCTGCATCCGACAGTGAATTAGCGAAAGTGAATTCGTCTTTAAAGCGAACGATAGAATAAGCACCATCAGCTTGGGGAGTCGCCTGACCTACTATTCGAGAAACACTACCACCACGATAACGAACAATATGGTTCCAGATCGCCTCAACACCGTTTTTTGCTATTGGGAAAGGAGTACCTTGAACGTAATTAACTAAACCGCCACCGCCTTCAACTTCTGAAGTATCGGTCGCATTCTTTTTAGTTACATCATAGATGTTTTGTGGAAAGGCCGAAGAACGACGAGTTTGATACACAGGCATACGATAAGTATCAGGATACTTTTCAAACATGGCCTGTTGACCAGCGCTCAACCTATCTGCGTACTCCTTATAGTTTGCCGCCGTAATCGTATACTGCAATTTGTCTTCAGCAAACGGATTAACGTGTTTAGCATCTGGAGAATAACCTGGAGGAGGGGTGTTAACACCGCCGGTCCATGCGGGTATTACACCATCACTACTTCCCGCTCTTTCAGCACCGACGGGTGTCAATGTTGTATCAAGTTTTGCAGCTTCTTGTGGAGAAACCCCCGCATTCGCTGCAGCAACCATTAAGGAAAGCGCGACTGCGCTACCGACTTTCTTATATTTTTTCAGCATTTATATGCCCTCATAACTTGATATATGTCTTACTAAATTAGAACGAGTAACTTGCGGCTAAAGCAATGTTGTCACGATCTTTTCTGGTATGGTATTTGCCACCATTAAAACTTGAATAGTTTATAGTAGCAGTCGCTCGGCTCTGATACACAAGCTGTAAACCAACGTTATAGGTTAAACGTTCATTTACAAATTGGGTACCTGGCTCAGGACCATTCCCAAGGTCATAACCAAAACCCATGAACGGTGTCGCATTCATACCAAAAAACGCGTTGTTGTAGTTAATACCTGAACGAAGACGAATACCACCTGAAAGTTGTGATACATAACCTTCATCATTACAATAATCAGTGTTTACGTTAGCAGTAGTTCCACCTACTTCGCAATATTCTATATCACCAGTCTCATCAAGATGACTCACACCCGCATTATTACCAATACCAAAAGCACCAGAACGGCCAAAACGAGCGTCATCAAGATCAGGTAAGTCTGGTATAAGAGTAGCACCAATTTCGGCTGCAACAATAAAGCGGTCGCCACCCAATACTCGATCATAAAACTGAATAAAGGTCATTTGAGCTTGCCAAATATCAAACTCTTCATAACCCTTAGCCAACGTGCCGTATAAGTCTTCAGCTGTAAGTCCTTTTGCTTCCGCTTCGGCTTTACGCTGCTGAAATAAACGACTCCATGGCACACCATTACCGCCAAGAATTAGCTCAAAAGCATTCCACTGAATAGGCGCATCTGGACGATAACTAACTTCACCGCCAATAGATATACCACTTTCGCTGGTGGTTGAAAAGCTAAGACCCATTAGTTTTTGATCTTCAGGGTAAGCAATTTGATACAAAGGATACTTACTATTGTATTCAGAGTTCGGATTAACCTCAGTTCTGCCCCCTGAATCATTTTCTAAGAAATTATTAACATCTTGATTAGTTACAATACCGTTAATGAAGGGCAAACGACTGTGGATATTCATGTAGTAGATACCAAACTCAGTATCACCTATGTAATAACGAGCAGAAATACCATACTGGCCACCATCTTTTGGCTCATCATCCGCGATACGCTCTGTAACTGGAGAAACGCGCGTCGCGAGAGAATCGCCATCAGCAATTTCTTGATCACGTTGCGCGATTATGTCACGTTCATCACCGACTCCACCTAAAATAACAGGACCACAGCCATCCGCTACAAAATCAACATTAGAGAAGAAAGTACCACAAGGATCTACTCGTGTTTTTTCCCACTCTAGTTGGTAGAAAGCTTCAACACTTAAATCAGCTGAAACACCAATAGAGGTAAAAAGCATATTAACCGGTAGAAGAAGGTCTTTCACCTCCGCGCCTGGGCGACGAAATGCAGCCGCATCCACTGGGTTAATGACGTTGAGACCGTTTTGGATGAAAGTACTTTCCCCCCAACTAATTACTTGACGACCTACGCGGAAGGTTGCAGGCATAGTACCTAAATCGTAATCAGCCCATAGATAAGCATCGAGTATATCAAAACCTTTGCCGGCAGCATCTTTGGTTGCATCGATAAGAGGTTTGAACTCACGTTCGCCATCATTGACTTCAGTATCATAGAAGGCTCTTGCTCGAATAAAAGCACCGTAGTTTTGATAGCTAATTTCTAAATCGGTACCGTACTTAAAAACATTGGTATAGATACTGTTTTCTTTGTGGTTAAGGGTACCGTCATCAAAGTTATATGAGGAGGCATCACCTTGAACGCCCTGTGCATCAGCATTGCCTTTCATAACGATACTTTTGTCAGGACCCTCAGTACGCCAAGCAACACCATAGCTAACGCTATTGTCCCAGCGAACTCTGGTATCGCCGAAATTGAACTCAGTGGCTTGCGCTGTACTGATAGTCGCCGCCGCTAGCGCGACGGCTAGCGGCAATTTATTTAACAATGTTGTTTTTATTTTTTTCATTATTATTTCCATTATTATTGCCCTTCTACTGGCGTGTAGTTTTCTTGAACTGGTGCAATGCCATCAGTAAAATCTTTACTATCCTGGAAGTTCGGAGCGTTACCCGGTGAATTTGTAGTCGAATTAAGCGCATCACCTTCGGAATCAAAGAAAGCAACCATTTGAGCGATCATGCTAGTAAAGCTAGCGCTATCATCACTGGTGATGAAAGTAACGTGACTACCTTGATCAAACGGCATGTAGATTTTCTTATTAGCAGCGGCGACAGCAGCCGAATCTGAAATGTTGGTGGCATTAATTTGAGTTAAGCCCATTTGCTCAGCAAGAGGTGTTGTTCCTACTAAAGGAGCGCCAGATGCCTCGTTACCTTTCAGAAAGGTTTGTGTGCCATTTAAATCGTAGGATAAGTCTACCAAATTATTTGTAAAAGGATTTCTAGTATCATCAGTTTTGAAATAATCAAAGTTAGGAATAACGTTATCCGCTGGGTATTTATTATCTGCTGTTATTAGATTTGCAGGAAATCTATCGGCGCCATCGCTGCAAGAACCTGCCGCTGCCGTTGGGCGACAACTACCACCACCAATCATGCCGTACATCATTACTGGGGTATTATCGTTGCGCAAAAGGTCAGCAAAATTAATTACATCAGCACTGTTTAATGTTGCCTGAAGCACAGTTTGATACTTTTGCAAGTTGCTAGCATCTTGAGCCAGATTTAAACCACCTAAAACTTGAGGTGTTACCGCTGGCGAGTTTTCAAATATCTTAGTTAGAGATCCACCTGGACTTGATAATACAACACCTTTTATCAAAGGAAGGTTAGGATTTTTTGCCTGCACAGCGGCGTTATTATTAACAGCAACAAAAGCAGCGCCAACCATAGAACCTAGCGAAGAACCTGCAAAATAGACATTGTCAGTATCAAGATCACCCTCACCATCACCATCGATGTCGATATTAACTAGACTGGCATTCAAGTGCATTAAGTCAACGGCGCCTTGGCGAAAGTTGTCACGTAAGCGTCCCAAATTACCAACGTTGAAGAAGAATGAACCAGAACTACCGATAGCAGGAGTTCCGTCCGTGCCGTCTAAATCCATGGGGATACGTGCACTGCTTCCCGCTGCCGCTGCAAGATTACGATGACGTTCTTCAATATTAGCAACGTTACTATCAGGATCTGCTGCGTTCTCAGCAAATTTAGTCTCAATATCATCCCCGCCTTCAAGTCCAGCAAGCGTTCCGTTAGGTTGCTCAACGTTAAAACCAAAGAATACATTGCTGCCAGCCTCACCTTCGTTATTATTACTGACTGGAGCAACACCATGTGTCGGTAAATCGATAGCAATAGTTACGTAACAGTTAACGGCCATAGCCGTACCAACAGCAATACTTGAAGCACGGTCAGCTGTAATTGCGTGAGCGTAGATAACGACGGGATACTTACCCGTTGGGCCCACAATGTCAGCACATCTTTTGCCACCAAACAGCGTATAATCAAAATTCTTTGACGGTACTGTCATTAATAAAGGAGCATTTTCTACCTGATCAAGCTTCGCTAACGGATAACGATAGTTGACGTTAGTTATGCCGCCACTAAAGCTAGTACTGCCATCAGCGTTGGTAACTTGGGTAACGCCGTCAGATGTTAATAATCCAGTTTCATTATTAAATCTCTTATTATCAGAAACGGGTGTAAGTTCATCCGCGGCTTGCCATACACTGTCTTGTGCAAAACTAAGTCTAACAGCGGCAGAAATAGCATCTGCATCTCCCGAAGCCAGTGCCTCTGGGTTGGTTAGTTCTGGAGCTGAAATACCAACAGGTAGTTCGATCATACCTTGAACAAACCTAATTCCTAGATCCGTTCCTGCTGGCGTTGTAACACCTGCTGATGAAACACCATAAGTTTGGCCAAGATTCGTAATTGGGTTAGGGAAAGGACCAGGAAGTGTATTGTTTTGATCCGCCTCACCTGCTGGGCGCTCAATAAGTTTGACTTTCTGTGGTCCTGGCGTCGCTAATGTTGCAGTGATGGCAGCAGTTCTGCTGACGGCATCTGCTTTAATTGCAGTTTTAAAAGCGTCCGAAGTTTTAACCGCTGCAATTTCGGCGGCTGTTGGGTTGTTTGCATTTGCAAAATCAATATCTTCTGCGGCTGCTGCTGCTGTAACAAACTCTAAAATCACTGCTGCTGCTTCTGCATTTGCACCGGCTTCATCTAAGTTGCTAGCATTTCTAACCGCAGCAAACACTAAGCGCTCTGCGCCAACTGGCTGACTAGCCAATTCTTCAACAAATATCTGAGGAGCCGCCATTGCGAGCAGAACTTCTGATGTGCCACCCGTAGTAAAGGCATAGCTTAAAACAATATCGCTTTTATCCAAACCACTGTCTGTAGAAGCGAAGAAGTCAGTCGTAATTGTTTCGTAACTTTTTACTAGAACTCGAACTGGCTCTAAAAGAGCACTTGGCAGATCTAAATCTTCTGACAACAAAGAGTATTCAGAAGAAGGTGTGATCGTATCACCCTTAGAATCTTTAATTTTACTGGTAAGAGCAACAATATATTTAGTTTTTGCTTCTAAAGGATTAATTAGACTGATGCGAAGGTTTTGCGTTTTACCGTCGTCTAATAAGAAAAAGCTAACGTCGTAATCTTCACCTAAAACCGGTTGATCAGACTCATCAGAAAAAACAGTTTGGTTGTTTTCTGCAGAAATCGGAATGATGCTATCAGACAAATATAAAGCATCAATACGAGGATCATCACCAGCATTTCGTAGCTTGATAAGATTAACTGCATACTTCTCTTGTATTGAGTCTATATCAAGGCCAGCTGTAAATTCGATATCAATAGGTGCAACTGTTGACGAGCCCTCTAGTGAGTTTAACGCAGTGGTTACCGGAGGCGTAGTATCATCAGTACTTGCAGTACCATCAGTTATGGCAGCATCGATGTATAATAAATCGATCATTAACGGCAATGTCTTATTGGCCGCAGAAAATATCGGTTTTGTTGGTCCTGTATTTCCGGTTGTGCCAGAAACAGCTGGGTTAGTGTCTACTGTATTATTATCGGCTATGCTGCTTAAGTTGCAGGCCGTTAATCCCACGGAGCTTGCAGCAATCGCGAGACTGAGGAGGGTTTTCTTCAGCATTAGATTTCTACCTGTATTTATTGTTATGATTGTCGTTTACGAATTAAAAATGGCTTCTTTGGCCCACTTCTAACAGATACTAAGACTATAATCGCCTAATCAATGATCCTCATCACTCTTTAGTATGATTAGTGAAAGCACTTCCTCAAGTTTATGTTTCAAAAAGTAACAGAGTGGCGATCAATGTATTTTTTACTGAATAAACGTTCTTGAATCAATAGAAAAGGTCAACAACCCTAAAATTTAACTTTTTTTAGTTCTCTTCCAATTTAGTCGTTTTAAGAGTGATGAGTGCTTTTGTTGAGGCCTCCGTTCTACACCAAATCCTCTAAATCGCGTATGATGCTGCTTTTATTTTTATCTCTATTTACATTAATCCTTTGGGAACGCCAATATGACTAAGCAAGATAACGTAGTAATTGTAGGAGCAGCACGTACTCCGATGGGTGGCTTCAATGGCAGTTTAAGTTCTGTTAGTGCTACAGATCTTGGTGCTATCGCAATTAAAGAAGCGGTATCTCGGGCGGGCATCAATGCTGTGGACGTTGAAGAAGTTGTTATGGGTAACGTATTACCTGCAGGCCTTAAACAAGGCCCTGCGCGTCAAGCGATGCGTAAAGCGGGTTTGGTCGATGCAACAGGCGCTACAACGGTTAATAAGCTTTGTGGCTCTGGTATGAAGGCGACTATGTTTGCACACGATGCAATTAAAGCGGGTTCGATAAATATTGCAGTAGCGGGCGGTATGGAATCTATGTCGAACGCGCCTTATATACTAGAGGGTGTGCGCACGGGCTTGCGTATGGGGGCTGGCCCAGCGCCTCAAGATCACATGTTCCTTGATGGTCTACAAGATGCTGAAACAGGTCGCTTAATGGGCTCTTTCGCCCAAGACGTGGCGACGCAAAAGGGTTATACCCGCGAAGAGATGGATGATTATGCGATCATGTCTTTAAATCGTGCCAAAGCAGCGATCGAAGCGGGCTTGAATAAAGCTGAGATCGTACCTGTTACGGTTAAGTCGCGCAAAGGCGACACGGTTGTTGATAACGACGAGCAACCTTTTAACGCCAATATTGAAAAAATTCCGACGCTTCGCCCTGCGTTTGCGAAAGACGGTACGATTACGGCGGCTAACGCGTCTTCAATTTCTGACGGTGCATCTGCCTTAGTATTGATGCGTGAAAGCACAGCAGAAGAGAAGGGCGTCACACCATTGGCTCGCATTGTTGCTCACAGCACACAGTCGCAGCATCCGTCTGAATTCACTATTGCTCCTTGTGGCGCGATAGAAAAAGTTTTAGCGAAAGCGGGCTGGTCTAAAGACGATGTTGATGTGTTTGAAATCAACGAAGCGTTCGCAATGGTGGCAATGATGCCCATTCGTGATCTTGGATTAGACATCGAAAAAGTGAACATTTACGGTGGCGCATGCGCACAAGGGCACCCAGTGGGTTCTACAGGGTCGCGTTTAATTGTTACCTTAATCAATGCCCTTAAGAATACCGGTGGAACTAAAGGTGTTGCTGCTTTATGCATTGGTGGTGGTGAAGCAACGGCGATGGCAATTGAGCTGGTTTAATAAAAACGCTATATACTTGCGTTAACAAAAGCTCTGTATGACCAATAAAAGCCACTGCTATTTTACGATACCAGTGGCTTTTTTTTGGTAGGAGATAAGATGTTAAAAGAAAAAGACCTTGTCAAAGGCAATGAAGCAGAAGAATTTATTAAGAAGACAGTCTTAAAGATACTATTAGCGGCTGCCGTTATAGTTATAGGATTGGGGGTGGTTCTTGCTTTGTATGTATAAAGACAGCGCCATAGGTGCTCCCTAGTTAGAAAATCTTCACATAGCACCAATATGCTCAATAAGGACAAGAACATGACCGTAGAACCGCTCTCAGAGCGTATGCTGAACAATAAACAACACTGGCAACGCGTTGGCAGTGAAATTTTACAGCACTTTGGCTGCAATGAAGATTATGCGAGTATCGGTCGTTGTATTGATATATGGAAGCAGGAAACTGATCTGGCTAAGCGGCAATATAAAGAAACCGAGGTTTTGGACGGGTTAGGCTTTTTATTAGGCGAGTTGTGTATTCTGGAGTTTGGTGGTGGTTGGGTTTGGATAACCGATGAGTATGGATCAACGCCAGCCATATGCCATCCTGGAGCAGAGACTGTTAGCTATATTGTTGATTCTATTTCTCGTAGATTGCGCGATGAAAGCTGCGCACAAGAAGAAATTCCTACCCTAGTTGCTATGTATGAACGCAGTCAGTTCAACCAATTAAATTAATTGATTGAACTGACTGCATAAAACATCGAAGAACTAACCTTAGAACGAATAGCTTGCGGCTAAAGAAACGTTGTCACGATCTTTAGCGGCGTTGTAATCGCCACCTGAAAAGTTAGTGTAATCTACACTGACTTTTGTTCGGTTTTGATACAAGAAACTAACGCCAACAGCGGCGGTTAAACGTTCATCAATAAACTGCGAACCTGGTTCTGGACCATTACCCTTGTCATAGGAAAGAGCAATATTAGGCTTCATATTGACGCCAGCAAAAGCGTTGTTGTAATCGATACCCGCACGAATTCTTATACCGCCAGAAAGCTGTGTTACATAACCTTCATCAGTACAGTTGCTAGGGTTTGAGTTAGCACCGGATTTACCCGAGCCAAAACCTGCCACGCATGAATCAACGCCTGGAGCACTTGCAACACCATCAACATCTACAGCATCACCCAAGCCAAAAGCACCAGAACGGCCATAGCGAGCGTCATCTAAGTCAGGAAGATCAGGAATGTAGGTTGCACCAATTTCAGCAGCAACGGCTAAACGGTCAGCACCAAGAACCCGATCAAAGAACATAATGAAAGTCATCTGGGCTTGCCAGATATCCATTGTGTCGTAACCTTCTAAGATTTCGCCTGCAAGTTTGTCCGCGTTTTGATGAGGCGTTGCAGTAGCTACCACGCCACCGACTTCCGCTAAACGATCTTGAAATAAGCGACTTGAAGGCAATGCAAGACCCGCTAAAATCAGTTCAAAAGCGTTCCATTGAATCGGAGCATCTGGGCGATAGCTAATTTCACCACCAATCGATGCACCACCTTCAGTCGCTCTGGCAAAGCTTAGGCCCATCAACTTCTGATCTTCTGGATAAGAAACCTGATACAGAGGATAGCGGCTATCGTAAGTAGCAGAAGCATTAATCTGTCCAGTTTGCGTACCCGTGATAGTACCTAACGTATCGTAGTTAGTAATTGCACCATTAAGGAAGGGTAAGCGGCTGTGGATGTTCATGTAATAAACACCAAACTCAGTATCACCGAGTGCTTCAGAATACCAGCGAAGTGCCAAACCATATTGGCCATCATCACGAGGTTCATCATCAGCAAGGCGTTCTGTCGTCGGTTCAACTCGGTTCGCCAAGCTGGTACCTTGATCAATTTCTGCATCACGCCGTGCTAGGTAATTACGTTCGTCATCGGTACCCGCCAAAATAACAGGTCCACAGCCGTCGGATACAAAATCAGACGTAGAGAAGAGCGTGCCACAAGGATCAGGGCGTGTTTTTTCCCACTCTAGCTGGTAGAAAGCTTCTAGAGATAAGTCAGTACTTAGACCAATAGAGGTATAAAACATATTAACGGGAAGCAGGCCGTCTTTTACTTCCGCGCCAGGGCGACGGAAAGAAGCAGCATCTACTGGGTTAATACTGTTAATACCACCTTGAATGAAAGTACTTTCACCCCAGCTGACTACTTGGCGACCCAAGCGGAATGTCGCTGGCATATCACCAATATCTTGATCAACCCATACAAACGCATCCAGAAGATCATAACCACTACCGGCCGCATCTTTAGTTTCATCGTTTAGGTCTTTGAACTCACGCTCACCGTCCATGATTTCAGTATCATAGAAGGCTTTAGCACGGAAGAAACCACCATATTTTTTATAGTTGATTTCTAAATCGGTAGAGTACTTGACTACGTTGGTATAGACACTATTCTCTTTAAAGTTAAGCGTACCATCATCGTAGTTATACGATGACCCTTCACCCTGAAGACCCAATGCAGCCGCATTACCGGGTGCTACAACACTTGAATCAGGTGCTTCAGTACGCCAAGCAACACCATAGCTGATTGTGTTATCCCACTGAACTGTCGTTTCACCGAAGTTAAACTGAGTAGCCTGAACGCCCGAAGCCGCTGCCACTAGCGCAAGGGCCAGTGGTAATTTTTTAAATAATGTTTTATTTATTTTTTTCATAATTATTTCCTAGTATTATTCCGGCTATTCAGCGACTGAAATTACTGATGAATTCGTAATCTCAGGATCAGAGCCCGTGAACAACTTAGTCGTAAGTGTCATAATCTCAACAAAAGCATCTAATTCAACATTTTCATCACCAGGAGTGGCTAGAGAGCCGTGAGAACTATCAGCATCTTTGAATCTAACGAAATACTTACCGGTTGCTAGTTCATCAGAAGTAGAGGTGCCGTCAATTTGATTTGTACCTAAAAGGCCTGCAAGAGGTGTTGTACCCACAAGAGGCGAGGTAGCTGAGTTTGGAACAACTTGATCGCCAATAGACTCAATCACCATGTATTTCGCTAAAGTGCTAGGAACCTGATCCATAGCTTGTGCAAACGATGCTGGGTCAGCAGAATCTAAAGAACCTTGGAAGACATAGAACAGTTTATTGTAAGAGTCACTGTTTTCCGTTAAGCCAAAACCACCAAGCTCTTTAGATGTGGTAACAGGGCCTTTGATTGCAGGGCTAAAGGCAGCGGACGCTTCTAATAAACGAGGAGTAGCACTACCAGGCATACCCAGTACCGTTTCAGTGATAAGAGGTAGTGCAGCATTACCATTAGGGTTTAAATAGAGGTCAGGTCCAATCAGTGTTTTGCCATTCAAATTGTTAGTTGCAACAAACACTGTGCCGATAATACCGCCCAGTGAATGTCCAATATAATGGACTTGGCTTACATCAATGTCAGTAAGGTCGGCGTCGCCATCAATATCAAAAGAACCTAAAGAAGCGTTAAGGTTTAACAAATCCATCACAGCTTGGCGTGAATTATCACGTGCCGTCTGCAGATGGATTAAGTTAAAGAACAAAGAGCCTGAACCATTCAACGACGCATCTGTTCCGCTTACCGCCGTTGGTGAGAATCCACTCGCAACGTTAGTTAAGCCAAAATGACGCTCAGCAACAGTGGCAGCACCGATACTAGTAGCATCAGCAGCAATACCTTTTGCACCTAATAAGCTAGCAAAGATGGGGAATTCTGTTCCTGGAATCAAATCCGTTGGCATTACACCATGCAAAGGCAAATCGATTGCGACAGTAACAAATCCTGCAGCAGCCATCTGATTAGCAACGCCTAGAGAGTTGGTTCTGTTACCAAAAATACCATGCTGGTAAATGATAACGGGGTAACCTGCAGCCGTTGGTTCAGGCGTTGAAGGTTTAACAACCAATACGGGTACTTTACGCGTGCCATTTTTCTTAGCAAATGGAAATAGGCGGGTCACGTTTGAAGAGGGTGGCGTTAGTGCAGGGTTTTGCAAATTCGTTGCTAAGGAATCATCAGCAGACCACTGGCTAATAATGGTATTGCCTGCACTTGTTTTACGTGCAATACAAGCAGCATCATCAGCGCCAGTTGGAGTACATAAATAGCCAGCTGCAACAGGATCTTCGCCAGTATAGGCGCCAGCAGGAGCTTCTAAGTAGTAAGGAAGATCGATAGTACCCGTTACTACGTTAGCGAGCGTAGTGCCTGCAAGCGAAGGTATGAAGTTAGCTATGTTTAAACCAGTTTGTCCATCGTTCGGTGAATCTAAATCTACTGCGGCAGCAGGTAAAGATACAGCACGTGGCCCTGGAGTTTGTAAGCTAACAGCTAGGCCATAAGTGCCTTGTGCTTGTTCTAGTGTTAGCCCTGCAGTTTGCAAGTTACCAATAGCCGTTGCTGCATCTGGAGCAGCAGCGACTATCGCTCTAAAAGTAGGATTCTGCTGCAAAGCTGAATTAGAATTACCCGGTGCGGCCATTGTGCTTAATACTTCAATACCACCGCCGGTAGTCAGAGTATAAGCCATCACTAGGCCTTCGGTATCTTGTCCCTTAGCGCCAAGGTAACCTTTTGCAAGCGCCGTCCAGCCTTGTACCGCGCCACGAGCAGGTGCTAGTGCAGCACTTAATAAAGGACCGTCACCTGCAAGCGCGCGGTATTGGACTGGCATTTCTATAGCCTTACCCGCGACATCGGTAATCGCATCAGCACCGTCATTAGCAATAATCACTAGGTAACGCGTTTTAGAGGCTAGAGGTTTAGTCAAGTTTACGCGCAATGCGTACTCGCTAGCATCGCCTTCTGGGGTCGCATATTTTATTCTTGTAACAGTAAAATCTTCAAATTCAGCCCCGAAAGGACTTTCTCCTTCGACTAAAGTTCCAGTAATTGGGTCATCATAATTTAACGCTAAAAGAATAACGTTTTTACCTGGGATAATCGTTGCTTCATCTACAGCGCCTGAAAAAGGAATGTCAATTTCTGCATTGATCGAAAAACCGTCCATGTCGTTCAAAGCGCTGATTACAGGGTTGTAACCTTCTTCTCCAACACCAATTAACACACGATCGCCGTCGCTATTAGTTGTGTATGCATCTGCTCTGTAAAGAGTGCCATCGGCATCTTCTGAGTTAACAGGAAGGCCAGTGTCAGAATTCCTTGGGAAACTGAACAGGAAATCGGTAGCCAATGGTAATTGGGCACGCGCTGGGTTAAATAAAGGGGTCACAGTAGAAGGAACCTGTCCTGCTTGTCCCGCAAGAATTGGATCGGTTACTACTTCATTACTATCGGCCGTACTACTTATGTTGCAGGCCGTTAATCCCGCTGTGCTTAAAGCAATCGCGAGACTAAGGAGGGTCTTCTTCACCATAGGTCTACCTGTCTTCTTTTGTTATGTTTATTATATTTAAGCGAAAGATGATTTTTATTATTCATCTTTAACATATGACAAGACTATAAACGCCTAACGAATCATCCTCATCACTCCTTGGTATGATTCGATAAAGTTAATCTCTTGTTTTTGTGACAATAAGTAACAAGGTAGACGATTAACGCCTTTTTTATTAATAATTAGCGTATTTTGACAAAAAAACCCAGTAATGATTGGGCTTTTACCGTGTTGCTATCTATAGCTTAGCTGTGAAATGGAACAAATGTACTTTTTTAAAGATAAAAATGTGATGTTATGGGCAGGTGTGGCTGGGTGAGGGTAGGTGGCTATTTAAGTTAATTAAACGTCATTTTATTAAAGTCTAATAAATCGTCATAAATAAACGAATAGCCTAACAGGTCTTTGACTTTCTGATTGCTGATGACTTTTCCTAGCGAATCAGTTTGGCCTGAAAATACCGGCTCATAACCTCCTAAATGACTGAGCGCTGCGTGATAAAATTGACGTCGAGTTGGATGTTGAGAGCCACAAGCATTAAATACCTCGTTCCAGCAATTCTGTTTGATTAGTTTGTTTATAATGGCAATACAATCATCGCGATGAATCATATTGACCCTAGCATCGGGGTTTTTAATGGTTTTGCAGTAAACAGAATTATCATCTGTTGTCGTCAAAAAGAAACGGCCGGGATGACGTTGATAGCCAATTAGGCCAGAGAAACGAATGATACTGGTGTTAAAATGCGCATTATTTTGAAATAAGCCTTCAATTTCTAACAGTGGGCAGGGCTTTAATGCGGCTAGGTCGTCTTCTATTATGGCCGCTGAATCAAGGTGGGCAGAATTTTGATACACAGAGGTCGAACTAATAAATAATACTTGCTGAATAGTCGATTTTTCTATTTTTGCTATCAGTTGCGTGAACGCTTCAACATTTTTTGAGGTGATATTAATAATCAGGATGTCAGCCTGTAAGAAGCCACTCTCTTGGGTGTCTTGTTGTGTATTAAGTGCTTCGGTATCATAAGCATGGGCTTCAATGCCAACTTCACGAAGTTGAGCTAAGCGTTCTGGGCTTCGGGAAGATGCCTTGATGTGATAATTGGCTTGGCTAAGTTCAATCGCCAGTGGTAATCCTAACCAGCCGCTGCCTAAAATGCTGATACGTTTCATAGTATTTTAACCTTGATGCTACTATTCATAGTAATTATCATAGTAATTAGCCTGTCTAATAAGAGGTTACTCTTGCCTTTCGAAAATTGACCTTTACAATCGCGGCTAAAATGATGATACCCAATCAAATTAGCGAAGTCTGTCATGAACCGTAAAAAGAAGATTAATAAAATTTTAGGCAAAAAGATGAGGAAGGCGAATGCTAAGCTAGCGCCTAAAAGTACTAAACCAGTTTATATCTCTAAAGCCAATCGCATCGCCACAGACGTAGTTGAAAATCAGCCAACATAAGTCGTTCTTATTTCGTAGCAAATGCTTTATTATGCTTTCATCCCAGGGGGTGGCGAGTTAGATCAATTCTTGATAAAAGAATGTTTGTTCTAGCAAGCCTGAGATGCAATGCAAACTCCTTGAACCTGATCCGGTTAATACCGGCGTAGGAATGGGCAGTTGAATTAATATTGGTTTATTTAATCGACACTTCACGCTTGCTACGCTCGACCGGGTCTTCTCTTATTTTTGAGGCAGACCTATTTAATGAAAACCCTACCTTTATCCTTCGCGATAGCCTCGGCTATTAGTATTTTCATGCTGGCCAACGCGGTGAGTGCAGAGCAATCGATAGAAGCCGTTGAGCTTGCTCCAGTGATCGTCAGTGCTGATTTCCGGGATTCTGAATTACAAACTATTCCTGCCAGTATCTCAGTGGTTAATGCTGAAATGATTGATCAGCGAAATGCTCAGCACATCGAAGAAATTTTAGCCCTAGTGCCAAACGTTAATTATGCTTCTGGTGCTTCACGCGGCCGTTATTTTCAAATTCGTGGCATTGGTGAGCGCAGTCAGTTTGTAGCTCCGTTAAATCCGTCAGTAGGCACTTATGTGGATGGTATCGATTTTACTGGTTTTGGTGGTGCAGCAACCTTGATCGATGTTGATCAGGTTGAAGTTTTACGAGGCTCTCAAGGTACTCGTTTTGGTGCCAACTCTCTTGCCGGTGTTATTAATATAAAAAGTACCGAGCCGAGTGCTGACAGTAAGGGATATGTTAAAACCCATGCAGAAACTTATAACGGCTATGGTTTAGAGGCTGCTCATGGTGGTGCGATCAGTGACACTGTTTTGTATCGTGCTGCAGTGGGAAAAAAGATTTCTGATGGGTTTATTGAAAATACAACATTAGATAAAAAGAACGTTAGTAACATCGACGAGTTAACGTCTCGTGTGAAATTACGCTGGTTGGCCAGTGACGATTTAACACTGGATTTATCGGCTTTATATTTAGATATCGATAATGGCTATGATGCATTCTCTCTCGATGAAAATCGCAAAACCATGTCTAATGAACCTGGTCATGATCGCCAACAGAGTAAAGCGTTAGCCCTAGATTCGAATTGGAGAATCTCTGAAGCAGTCACCATGGAAAGTATTTTAACGGCGAATCGCACGGATATGGAATACGGTTATGACGAAGACTGGACTGCGCCAGCCCTGCAGCCAGGTTATCAGGCGTTCGATAATTATCAGCGAGATATTAAGCGAGACTCCATTGAATTGCGCTGGTTATCTGGCTCGGCAGGTCGAGTTGCAAACAGCGATTGGTTAGTGGGTGTTTATTATCAAAACTCTGCTATCGATTTAACCCGTAATTATACTTATGATGCAAAGTTTACCAGTGATTATGACACTGCATCTGCATCACTGTTCACTGAATTCAATACGGTCATTAGCAATAATCTTATTTTGACATCGGGGTTGCGTTTCGAAAACTGGACATCTGATTATTCTGATAGCAATCAAATTTCAGGAGATAATAAAGAAAACTTGATCGGTGGCAAGTTGGCATTGGAATATACTCTGCCTTCTACTGATCTTTTCTATGCAAGTATTACTCGTGGTTACAAAGCGGGTGGCTTTAATAGTGAGGAAGATTTACCTAGTGAAGACTTACGAGATTTTGATACTGAATATCAATGGAATTATGAACTGGGTAGCAAATTTAGCGCCTTACAAAACAACCTAATCAATCGAGTAGGTGTTTTTTATACGGATCGCCGAGACTTACAATTAAAATCTTCAACTGCGGTTCCAGATGGCAGTGGTGGGATTGAATTTAAGGACTATCTAACCAACGCCGGTAAAGGCTTTAGCTACGGTTTAGAATGGGAAATGAACTGGGCTGTGTTGCAAGGTTTGAATCTGAATACGAGCCTAGGGCTGCTAAAAACCGAAATTACCGAGCATAAAAATTTAGATCCTGACGCCTTCAATTTAGAAGGGCGAGATGCTGCTCATGCACCTGATTATACTTACAGTGCATCTATTAATTATGCTTTGACTCAGTTTGTGGCGGTGCAGCTGGGTGTGGAAGGTAAAGATGAATTTTTCTATTCAGAGGGTCATGATTTCAAATCTAAATCTTATCAGTTGGTAAACGCTCGCTTAGCGTATCAATATGATAATTACGAAATAGCCTTGTATGGTAAAAACATTACCGATGAAGAGTATGGCGTGCGTGGTTTTGATTTCGGCGGGTATGATCCTGATCCAAGAAGTGGCGCTGGTTTCGATGAAACGCAATTTCAACAGCTAGGTACTCCTGCTGTATTTGGAATCTCAGCGCGTATTGATATTTAAATATTCAGTTAAAAAAATTAAGTTATTTTTTCACATTAAGATATAGGAATCCGTTATGCAGCTATCAGTAGAAATTAGTAAGTACCCATTAGCGGACGACTATATTCCAGCGATTAAAGATTTCATCGCACGTTTAAAAGCGATTGAAGGTTTGAGTGTGGTGGGTAATACAATGAGCACTCAAATTTTTGGTGATTATGATCTAGTCATGGACACGTTAAAAGAAGAGATACGTCGCTCGTACGAACAATTTGGCAAAGCAATTTTTGTCTGCAAATTTATTGGCGCTAATTTAGATCCCGCGTTAAATCCTCATGGCGATGTCTAATGGATACAATTTACCAAGGTATTGTCACAGCTGCGCAGGCAATGAGTATTTGGGAAGTTGTGGCCGTTATTTTAGGCGTCGCTTATCTAGTGTTAGCTATGCGTCAAAACATTCTTTGCTGGTATGCTGCGTTGGGTAGTACGGCTATTTTTAGCTGGTTATTCTGGGATGTTAGCCTAGTG
This sequence comes from Oleispira sp., assembly GCA_047612075.1. Lineage (GTDB taxonomy): Bacteria > Pseudomonadota > Gammaproteobacteria > Pseudomonadales > Oceanobacteraceae > Oleispira. The sequence goes on along the minus strand of JBLGAF010000001.1, from coordinate 199,161 downwards.
ATGGAATCTGGTTTGAATGTTTATTATTTAATAATGGCGGTCTATGGCTGGTGGGTTTGGCGTGGTAACGCGGAGCAAAATCAGGTCAACTCAAGTGAGATGATTAAGGCAGTTGAAATTAAAAGTTGGTCTTTATCCAGGCATGCTTTAATCATTGTGGGTATTGTATTAATCAGTCTAGCAACAGGTTATGGCCTAGAAAAAAATACCAGTGCGGCCTTGCCTTACTTAGATTCTTTTACCACTTGGGGCGCCGTGATTACGACGTATATGGTGGCGCAAAAAGTATTAGAAAATTGGCTGTATTGGTTGGTGATTGATACGGTTGCGATTTATTTATACATTGATAGAGAACTGTATTTAACCGCATTACTCATGGCTATTTATGTTGTATTAGCCGTATTGGGTTGGTTTATGTGGCTCAAAGAATATCGCCAGCAAGATGAAACTTACTCACTGCAAGCGACTGCATAGCAATGACATTAACCAAAGTATTAGACGATTGGCCACTATGGGGGTTATCAACAACGCCTATTAAAGCCAATCAAATTTCCGTACTTGAAGGCGGGTTAACTAATACTTGTTATCAACTTTCTCTGGCAAGTGGTGAATACATTCTTCGTATCAGTGCGGCCAATACAGCTGCGTTAGGTATTGATCGGGATGTTGAAAAAACGATTCATCAGCTGGTATCGCGCTTAAATTTTACCAGTGCACTGCGCTATTGTGATGACGAGCACCGTTATTGGATTCGTGACTTTATAGCAGGGGAAGTTCTCGCTGATAATGTCGAGGCTCTAAGCCATAATACCCTGTCTTATATGGTTGAGCAGTTAAAAGCGATACACCAGATTCCACTTGAAATAGCATTACCCGTGATTAACATCAGTGAGAAAGCTGAAGCGTTATGGCAGATAATGGCGACGCAACAACCTGATAATGAAATATTAAAAATGAAACCGCTTATGCAGGTGGCAATGAGTGAACCACCCGCAGGAGATTTTTGTCTTAGTCACCTTGATCCTGTATTGGCAAATTGGTTATACACCCCTAAAGGATTGCAGTTATTAGATTGGGAATATGCAGGTTTAGCTCATCCTTTGTGGGATTTAGCGGCTTTATTTCAGGGAATTAAGCATTCAATTCAAGAATTAGAAAGAAAGTCAGGAAAAAATAATCACTTAGAAATTGAACTAAATCTAGAAAATGAAATTCTTTCTTTATATGGCGTATCAGACCTATTGGCGTGGCGTAGAGCCTGTGTACAGATGGAATATTTATCCTCACTTTGGTACCAAGTTCAAGGCCAAATACCCTAAAACTGGGGGGTTTTCTGCCTTTGCTCCCTTGTTATGAGCCGCCTAGCTGTTAGACTTGATCGCAATTGAATAACCATTCAGTGGGCGTATGGCTAGAATCGGAACAGAAAAATCACGTAAAAAAGAACTAATTGACGCCACTATTAAATCAATTGAAGACCATGGTTTTCAAGGCACTACAATTCTAACCATCAGCCGCCAAGCTAATCTTTCGGCGGGCATCATTAGCCATTATTTTGGCAGCAAGCAAGGTCTTATCCTTGCAACCATCCGATACCTTCTAGAAAAATTAAAGCAGGGCTTACTACAGCAGATTGCTAACTGTGAACAACCGCTTACTCCTCAATTAAGACTAGAGATGATCGTCGATAGCAACTTTAATTGTTTTCAACAATCCACTTCGGTGACTCGAACCTGGCTTTGTTTCTGGGCCCAGGCATTACACGACCCTGAACTCGCTCGTTTACAAGCCGTTAACAGTAAGCGTTTGGTGCAAAATTTATTGTATTCATATCGACAAATCATTCCAAACAAAGAACGTGCAGTGATCGCCGCTAACATGACCGCAGCTATGATTGACGGCCTATGGCTGAGAAGCAGCTTAAGCCAAGATAGCCAAAGTGAATTTAAAAAATCTGAGCAATTGTGTAAACAATTCATTTTATCGCAATGCCAGTTGGAGAAAAAATTATGATCTTAAAAAACTTTATTCATGGTGAATACCTTGATAATAGCAATGGTAAAACATTCGACGTCATTAATCCTGCAACCGGTGCTTTGGCGTATCAAGTTGAAGTAGCTGATGAAAAAATTCGCACAGCGGCTATTGAAAGTAGTCAGCAAGGTTTTGAAATTTGGTCAGCAATGACCGGGGTTGAACGCAGCCGTATTCTGCTAAAGGCCGTTGCATTATTACGTGAACGTAATGACGAACTCGCCAAGATAGAAGTAATCGATACCGGTAAGCCTTGGCAAGAAGCTTCCGTTGTTGATGTGGTAACAGGTACTGATTCAATCGAATACTTTGCCGGACTGGCCGTAAGTATTGAAGGCACTCAACAAGATTTAGGCGGTGATTTTTATTATACCCGTCGTGAGCCATTAGGAATTTGTGCGGGTATTGGTGCGTGGAATTATCCACTGCAAATTGCCTGCTGGAAAGCAGCGCCAGCATTAGCGTGTGGCAATAGCATGATTTTCAAACCTTCCGAAGAAACACCCCATGGTGCGTTAAAGCTAGCGGAAATATTTTTCGAAGCCGGAGTTCCTGCAGGCGTATTCAACATTGTTCAAGGTGATGGTGAAATTGGCGCTTGGTTAACTACACATAGCGATATTGCTAAAGTTTCTTTTACTGGCGAAGTCGGTACCGGCAAAAAAGTGATGGCAGCGGCGGCGACTAACTTAAAAGACGTCACTATGGAGCTGGGGGGTAAATCACCACTGATCGTTTTCTCCGATGCTGATCTTGATGACGCAGTATCTGCTGCAATGATGGGTAACTTTTATACACAAGGTGAAGTGTGTACCAACGCAACGCGCGTTTTTGTGCAAAAAGATATTTATCCAAAATTTATTGCACAGTTAAAACAGCGCACAGAGAACAATATTATTGCCGGTGATCCAATGGATCCAGACACTAATTTTGGTGCACTGATCTCTGAAAAGCATCAACAGTTAGTCTTAAGTTATATAGAAAAAGGTACTGAAGAAGGCGCTACATTGTTAACCGGTGGGCAGGCACTTCAGCCAAAAGGTGTTGAAGGAGGCTACTTTGTTGCCCCAACAATTTTTACTGATTGCCGTGACGATATGACCATTGTCAAAGAAGAAATCTTTGGTCCTGTGATGTCGGTATTAACTTTTGAAACGGAAGAAGAAGTTATTCAGCGAGCCAACGGTACTAAACTTGGTCTAGCGGCAGGTGTATTTACCAACGATATTCGTCGAGCTCATCGCGTCGTTAAGCAGATGGAAGCCGGTATTTGTTGGATTAATGCTTATGGTGAATCTCCTGCTGAGATGCCAGTGGGCGGCTATAAACTCTCCGGTGTCGGTCGTGAAAATGGATCGTCTACGATGAATCAATATACTCAAATAAAATCTGTCTATGTCGGCATGCAGCCTCTAGAAAGCCCTTTTTAATGTTTGTGGTGATGATGAGTCAAGGAAAAATCAAATGAGTAATATACATTACGATTACATTATTGTCGGTGCAGGTTCCGCGGGCTGCGTGCTCGCTAATCGCTTGTCTGAAGATCCCAATGCTTCGGTTTTATTATTAGAAACGGGTGGCAGTGATCGCAGTATTTTTATTCAGATGCCAACAGCTTTATCGATACCGATGAATACTAAGAAATATGCGTGGCAATTTGAAACAGAAGCAGAGCCGCATTTGGATAATCGAAAAATGCATTGCCCAAGAGGTAAAGTATTAGGCGGCTCATCTTCAATTAACGGCATGGTATACGTTCGAGGTCATGCTAAAGATTTTGATCAGTGGGCAGAAAAAGGCGCTACTGACTGGGATTATGCACACTGCTTACCGTATTTTAAAAAATCTGAAAGTTGGGCGTTAGCAACAGCAAAAGCAGAGTCTACAGATTATCGGGGTACCGAAGGTCCGTTAGGTGTGAACAATGGCAACGAAATGAAAAACCCTTTATACCAAGCATTTGTTGATGCCGGAGTAGAAGCAGGTTACATGGATACTGCAGATTATAACGGCAAGCAGCAAGAAGGCTTTGGCCCAATGCACATGACGGTTAAAAACGGCGTGCGTTGGTCAACGGCGAATGCGTATTTAAGGCCGGCTCTTGGGCGCGCTAATTTAACGGTAGTCACTCACGCACTGGTGCATAAAGTTTTATTATCGGTGGACACTGATGAGAAAAAAGCAACCGGCATTCGCTATGAGCGCAAAGGAAAAGTAGTAGACGTCCACGCTGATAAAGAAGTGATTCTATCTGCCGGGCCTATCGGTTCTCCGCAACTGTTACAGCTATCCGGCATTGGTGCAAAAGACACTTTAGAAAAAGCAGGTATTGAATGCCAACACGATTTGCCTGGTGTGGGTGAGAATTTACAAGACCACCTTGAGTTCTATTTTCAGTTTAAGTGTAAGCAACCGATTACCTTAAACGGTAAATTAGACTTGTGGAGCAAGTTTTTAATCGGTGCCAACTGGTTCTTTTTTAAGAAAGGTTTAGGGACTACCAATCATTTTGAATCTTGTGGTTTTATTCGCTCTAAAGCGGGTATTGAATGGCCAGATTTGCAGTATCACTTTTTACCTGCCGCCATGCGTTACGATGGTCGTACGGCATTTGCGGGTCATGGTTTTCAAGTACATATCGGACATAATAAACCATCAAGTCGCGGTGTGGTAAAAATCACCAGTGCTGATCCCAAAGCGCACCCAAGCATTAAATTTAATTATCTGGCAGAAGAAGCGGATAAAGAAGGCTTTCGTGATTGCGTAAAACTGACCCGCGAAATTATCAATCAGCCGGCCTTTGATCAATATCGTGATGATGAAATTCAACCAGGTAAACACGTTCAAACGGATGAAGAAATTGATGCATTTGTGAGAGCCAATGTTGAAAGCGCTTATCATCCCTCTTGTACGTGCAAAATGGGAACGGACGACATGTCGGTTGTTGATCCGCAAACACGGGTTCATGGCATCAACAACTTACGCGTAGTTGATTCTTCAATATTTCCTACCATCACCAATGGCAATCTGAATGCGCCAACCATTATGGCTGCAGAGCGTGCTGCGGACTTAATTAAGTCTGCGGTTATGTTGCCGCCCAGTCATGCTGAAGTGATCATGGCTCCAGATTGGCAGGAAGTGCAGCGCAGTAAGTTTTAAAAAATCAAAAACACCAGTAAGTATCATCAAAAAAGGAAGATAAAATGAAAATTAAATCTCTATTATTATCAGCAGGTATGGTATTGGCAGGAACTGCTAATGCCAACCAGTGTGACACGGTGCGCTTTGCCGATGTAGGCTGGACTGATATTACTACGACGACCGCTTTAGCTTCAGTTGTATTAGAAAGTATTGGCTATAAAACAACAGCACAAGTTTTGTCAGTGCCTATCACCTACAAGTCTTTAGAAAATAAAGACATTGATGTTTTTCTAGGTAACTGGATGCCTACGATGGATGCTGATGTTAAGCCGTATATCGAACGTGGCACAGTAGAAAGTATTAAGATAAATTTAGAAGGTGCTAAATATACATTAGCCGTGCCACAAGTCGCTTATGACGCAGGGGTTAAAAACTTTGCTGATATCGTTAAGTATGCGGATAAATTTGACAGCAAAATTTATGGTCTCGAATCAGGCAACGATGGCAACCGTGTTATTCAATCTATGATTGATCAAAATGCATTCGGCTTAAAAGATTTTGAAGTGGTTGATTCTAGTGAAGCGGGCATGTTGTCTCAAGTTAGACGTCAGGTTCGTCGTAATAAATGGATTCTTTTCTTAGGTTGGGAACCCCATCCAATGAATTCAAATCTTGAACTAGCTTACCTTGAAGGGGGTGATGATTTCTTTGGTCCTAATCTAGGCGGCGCTAATATTCATACTAACGTACGTTCAGGCTATACGATTGAATGTAAAAACGTGGGTCAATTCCTAGATAACCTTGTGTTTAGTTTACCGATGGAAAATGAAGTGATGGCTGCCATTTTAAATGACAATACAAAGCCTAATGTTGCAGCAAAAGCTTGGATTAAAAAGAATCCAACTATTTTGGATACTTGGCTAAAAGATGTAACAACCTTAGATGGCAAGCCTGCATTAGCAGCGGCTAGCGCTGTCCTTAAATAGTCTGACGCTGCATAGTTTGTAGCTCATTAGTCGCTATTTAAATAATAGTAATTCTAGAAAGATTAATAACACAAAGAGGCTGCGAGTAGTAATAACTGCTCGCAACAAGAAACTCCATGGAACAATTTAAATTACCTTTGGGTAATTACATCGAAATATTTGTCGACTGGTTGGTTGATAACGGAGCCTTCTTTTTTGATGGCATCGCTATATCTTTAGAATGGATGATCAGCTTATTTACGGATGCGTTGCTTTGGCTGCATCCAGTCGCTTTTATCACATTGGTCGTAGCAATTGCACTCTACGTTCGACGTTCTGTGGGGCTTGCTGTTTATGCGATAGTGGCCTTAGCGTTGATTTGGAACTTAGGCTATTGGGTTGAAACGATGCAAACCCTTGCCTTGGTTTTATATGCGGCTCTATTCTGTATGGTCATTGGTCTGCCGATTGGTATTTATGCAGCCCACCACCCTACCTTCTATAAGTTCTTGCAGCCTGTGCTAGATCTTATGCAAACGGTTCCTACTTTCGTTTATTTAATCCCAACTCTCACATTATTTGGTTTGGGTGTTGTACCCGGTTTGATTTCTACAATTATCTTCGCTATTGCTGCGCCGATAAGATTGACCTACTTGGGGATATCAGAAGTGCCGCAAGATATTCTTGAAGCAGGTCGTTCATTCGGCGCCAGCAAGCGTCAATTGTTATTTCGAATAGAGTTGCCAGCTGCAGCAAGCAGTATCGCTGCGGGTGTAACGCAATGCATTATGTTGTCTTTATCCATGGTGGTAATCGCCGCGTTGGTGGGTGCAGATGGTTTAGGTAAACCGGTTGTGCGGGCCTTGAATACCGTTGATATTGCTAGTGGTTTTGAAGCGGGTCTGGCGATTGTATTATTAGCAATTTTACTTGATCGTATCTTTAAAGCGGGGCAAGCAAAATGATTAATATTAAAAATCTGAATGTTGTTTTTGGCGATCAGCCTGAACGTGCACTAGCGCTGTTAGATCAGGGTCAGGAACGCGATGAGATACGCGATAAGACCGGTTTGGTTGTGGGCGTTAATAACGCAAATTTGCAAATCAGCAAGGGTGAAATCTGCGTATTGATGGGACTGTCGGGTTCTGGCAAGTCGAGTTTATTACGCTGTATTAATGGCTTAAATGATACCACTCGTGGTGCTATTGAAATAGACCATGAGGGCGAAGTCATTGATTTAGTCGCTGCCGATGCTGATATGTTAAGAGATATCCGCACTAAGCGTATGTCGATGGTATTTCAGAAGTTTGCTTTAATGCCTTGGTTAACAGTGGAGCAAAATGTCGCTATGCCACTTGAACTACAAGGCCTTGATAAAAAAGAAATTATGCTGCGCGTTGAGGCTCAACTGGAATTAGTTGGCTTGCAGCAGTGGGCGAAATTGAAGCCCAGCGAGTTGTCAGGTGGTATGCAGCAACGCGTTGGCTTAGCACGAGCGTTGGTGACGGAGTCTGATATTTTATTAATGGATGAGCCGTTCTCGGCCTTAGATCCGTTAATCCGAACCCAATTGCAAGATGAGCTTGTTCAGTTACAAGAAAAGTTACAAAAAACCATTATTTTTGTAAGTCATGATTTAGACGAAGCTTTGAAGCTAGGTACTAATATTGCGATTATGAAAGATGGTGAAATTGTTCAACAGGGCAGGCCAGAAAGTATCGTCCTAAATCCCGTGAATGATTATGTTAAGCAGTTTGTGGCGCATACCAATCCGATTAATGTGCTGAAAGCAAAATCAATTATGCGACCTATTGGTGATATGTTGTTCACCGAAAAAGGTTATTGCTTAAGTAAACGTCAAGATTATTGGTTGCGTGCAGATCAGCAGCAAGTTTATTGCAAAGGGGAAGAATTTTCTCCTCAGCTGTGGCAAACAGGCCAAGACATTGTTAAGTTAACAGCAGCTCCAACCTGTGTGGCTGCCGATACAGGTATGCAGGATGTTATGGAAATTCGTTATCATACCGATCATGCGGTATTTATAATGAAGGATCTTGATGAGGATCTAGACGATGGAGAGAAAGTTCATCGTGATGAAAAAATTCAAGGAGTCATAGGTGATAGAGAGTTATATCACACCTTGTTGGGTAAAATGATGTTAGAAGATTAATATTATATGACGAGCCGGCAAAAATACTTTCAGCGTTTTTGCCAACTATAAGAAAGAAAAAAGGAAAGATCACAATGAAAAAGTCTTTATTAGCTTTGGCTATTGCAGCTTCAGTAGCCGCTCCAGCTTCTGCCTCGACAGCAATTTCTGGTGGTATTTGGTTGAATCATCAGCAAACAACTGAAGATACTGGATCAGATGGTTCAGTGCGTGAAGAGTCTACTTTAGGTACAATGCATAATGAATCATTAATTTTATACATTGATCATAAGAAAGAAGATTCGGCTTGGCAGCTTTCGTCTGAATGGAGAACAGGGCAAGGTTCTTTCAGTGATAGTTCTAATAATAACTCGGGTGATACCTCTGGTTTCCATAAATTATGGGTAGGCTATAACTTTTCAGCAGATCGACAGTTAGTCATTGGTAAGTCAAAGAATCCGTTTGGGTTTGGCACAAGCAACTTCTGGCCTGGTGATATGGGCTTAGGTGGCTTCGGCGATCAGATGGACGTCGGTGTAAAGTTCAGTGATAAGCAAGATGCCATTAGCTATGATTTAGCATGGTTTGTAGCGGATGATTTTGGTACCACCAGTACTGACAGCATGGATGATAATGGTCATTGGGGTTCTGCTACCACTTATCGTAAAGTGAATACCGCAGTCGCCAATATTGGCTTTGACGTATCTGAAAATTCTACTGTTGGTGTTTCGTATCAGCAAGGTGAGTTACAAGATTTATCGGGCAGCGAGCCAGATACTGATTCTATTTTTGGCGATCATAATGCGTGGGATGTTTGGTATACCGGTACTTATGGCAACGTAGGTGTGAAAGCTCAGGTTATAGGCACTCAGCGTAATGACTTAAATAAAATAGGCGTAGGCGCAGATGAAGTTAAAACGATGCGTCAATCGTTGACTGTTTCTTATGCCGCGGGTCCATTCAGTTATTATATTGACTACACTGGTGTAGCTTCTGACACCGATGGCAATGATGCGAGTGATATGGTCGCCTTTGCTCCGGGTGTTAGCTATAACTATGGTCCAGGTTGGATTTATGCTGAATACTTAACGCAATCTAATTACTTAGACAGTAATTCTGATGTCGCTGATGTGGGTAATGCTGCAAATGACGAGTCTAAATTCTCTGCTTTGTACCTAACGGTTGATTATTACTTCTGATTTTTAATTCAGACGTAATTAATTGATAAAAAAATACCCGCAAGGCTTTCGCTGAGCGGGTATTTTTTTGTCTGCTATTTAACCTTCATTATTTACCTTTTTATATTTACCTGGCTATATTTAGAGGCCGTTTATTTTTTATATTGCAGCCAAGCATAGAAAAACATCAGACCAAATAATAAATCGTTAATACCGTAGATCACCAAAAAGATTGTTGTCAGGATAGATTCATTCCACATAACGGCAATGTCTGGCTTCATTACGAACCAGAAATACACTGCGGTGCCGACGTAAACCATCTTTTCAATAAAGAACACAAAGATTAAGCGCGAAGCGCGTGGGTGTTCGGTGGAGACTGAGATATACGCCATACCCCATAAGATAATCATACCTAAGCCAAAGTGGCTGAATATTTGTGGATAGTAGCTGGTTAATAGTTCGTTTTGAAAGCCTAAAGAAAAGCCTAAAACACCAAAAATATTAACGAGGCCTGCCAGTACAAAACCAAAAGTTAAGTATCGTTTCATGAAAATAATTCCGTCATCAGGTTGTGGGGTCGGTGTGAGATAAAAAATCAAACAGCATTCTATCAGTCGCAATGGTTTTGCTCCATGGTGAGAGTGCCACTAAGCAATTAAAAAGACTTTTGCCCATTGTTCTGTTAGCTGTATTAAACGGTACTGGTTAAATAGAAATTGGCTGACATGAGTTTAGTCAAATAAGTCAGGCGTTGGGCATTCTAAGATAGCGGCAATCGTTTGCACCAGTTCTTGCTCAACGACGTCTGCGCCGTTTACTCGTATACAGGTGGCCAATGCTTTCATTATTCGTCCTTTAACGTGAGGGAAAGCTTCTGTAAGGGTATCAAGGGCAACGTTGAAGTCTTTGAAGGAAGATGTTTTAGCTTGTAGTTGTAAGCCTTCAAACCCGGCTGTGCGCGCTGCGATCGCAAAACTCTCTAGCGCGCCTTCCAATGAATCGTGGCCATGATTCGCAACAAAGGATAAAACTGTTTCAATTTCTGACGTTAGCTTTTTCACATTGCCGTGCTTGGCTTTAATGGCTTTTGCTTTAGCAAAAATAGGGTTTAGATATTGAAGAATCATGCGGTATAAGCACCATTCAAACAGATCTATTTTGCCGTCAGCGTGAACCAATTTAATCAGCAGTTGTTTAAACTCGATGTATTGATTTTGGGATAATAATTTTAATGCCGGAATGGTTTTTTCGATAAGAGGTAAGCGCTTACTTTCTTCAAGCAATGCGATCATAGGGATTAATTGTTGAACCGTGTCTAATAAACCCTCACCACAGACTTGTTTTATTAAGTCTAGCTGTTGCGGGTGTACCCGTGAGCTGTTGGGCGCTAATAGTAGGGCATAGCATAACCCGCGGGCATTGAGTGGATCATGCGCCGCGGTTGTCAGTGCGCTTTCGGCATCTACATTATGGTGTTTACTTGTGTTGATGGCCCGCACTCCTTCAAAGGCTGAACTGCTGGGGGAATCAAAATCAATCGCTGCTGACATGGCCGCTGCAATGCCAGTCAGCAGTTGTTCAGGTTTTATTTTATTTTTTGGCGCAAATTGAGGAGACTCATCGTAAGCTTGTCTCAAGGTTTGTGGTTTAACCCACTCACCTTTCCAATGTTTATCGATACGACGTATGCGCTCCTCCAATTTGGGATGAGTCGATAGGAATCCGAAATGGCTAGAAAAACTATTATAAATAGCATTGCCAAAAAAAGCGTGGCTGAATTCTTCACGGTGACTATGGCCAATGGCAGAACCAACACCACCATAACCAATAACCTTTAAGGCTTGAGCAATGGCGTCTGGATTACGGGTAAATTGCACGGCACTGGCATCGGCTAGATATTCACGCTGCCGGCTTACTGCAGATTGTATTAACTTGCTAAAAAATACACCACTGTAGCCTAAGATCATGAAGCCTAAACCAATAAAAAAGAGGGGTACTCCGCCTTCTTTTTTATTGCTAGATGATGAAAGTAAACTTGATCGTCTGTGCCTTTGGTTATACATACTATGACTAGCCCCAGCCTCAAGGATAATGCGGCCTAATAAACCAATGCATGAAATGCCAAATAAAATAGCGATTAAGCGCATATTCATCCGCATATCACCATTTAGAATATGGCTGAATTCATGGCCAATGACGCCTTGCAGTTGCAAACGGGAGAGCTTGGTAAGGCAGCCTTTGGTTACGCCTATAACAGAATCAGAAGGCTGGAAGCCTGCGGCAAAGGCATTAATGCCGATTTCATCATCCATTAAAAATACTTGTGGAACCGGCATGCCAGAAGCAATTGCCATTTCTTCAACGATATTTAACAAGCGCCTTTCATAAAAATCTTCACTGTTAGGTTTTAATAAACGCCCACCCAAAGAATGTGCAATGGAAGCACCACCGCCACTGAGCTTTATTGATTTATACAGGTACGCAAGGCCAACAAAGCCACAAACAATCGCCGAAATTGTTAGCCACGCTTGCCAAGAAATATAATGAAAAATATCAAATAAAGAAGGATCTTGAATGGCTTGTTTCCCTAAGTTGGGGAAAATATTGGGATTACCCCATAAAAAACCAGCGACCATCATGTTGGTCAAGAAAATCAAAGCAAGTAACGCTAAAGCAAATAATAAAACCAATTGCTTTGTGCGTTTTCGTGCTTGCTCTTGATGGCCAAAAAAATCCATTAAAAACTAACTTTCGGTGCCACTTGGATTTGTACGCTATCTTCAAATTCTAATAACGGTGCATTTTTAGTATGGCCAAATTTATTAGCAAAGAATATGGGAGGAAAAGACTGACGATAAATATTATAAATCATTACTGCATCGTTAAATGCTTGGCGTGCAAACGCTACCTTGTTTTCAGTACTGGTTAGCTCCTCGGTTAATTGCATCATATTGGTATTCGCTTTTAAGTCGGGGTAAGCTTCTACCGTTACGTTAAACCGACTCATCGCTCCTGCTAATGCACCTTCCGCTCCGGCAAGCTTACTCATGGCGGCAGCGCTTGACGGATTGCTCGCCACGGCCTTAAGACCGGCCATGGCCTTATTGCGTGCTTCAACCACTGCGGTCAGCGTTTCAGACTCATGCTTCAAGTAAGCCTTTGCTGTTTCGACTAAGTTCGGTATAAGGTCATGACGACGTTTAAGTTGAACCTCTATTTGTGAAAATCCATTTTCATAGCGATTCTTAAACGTAACGAAATTATTGTAAATGCTGATAATATAAAAAATGGCAACGACAATGACTACAAGTGTGATGATGGTCGATATTTCCATTAGATAATCCTGATTAAATTATTATTTTTTATTTGTAGGAACTATTTTTTACTCTTTATTTTTCACGCTTTATTTTTTATGCCATTGACCATTAGTATCTTTATAAAATTCACCTGCTTTTAGCTTGTTGGTAATTTTTTCACCCGCTATTTTTTCAATGCTTTTCAAATCCATTTTTTGCTCGTCAGCAATGCTTTGATATTTTATTTTTCGCTTAGCATTAATGTCATTCATTAAAACTGTTGCCTCTGCATTGCTTCGAGGAGTTATTGCTAAATAACCGCTAGCATTCTCTCCTAATAAACCTTTTTTTTGAGCTTCATCAAGGGTTAATGCGAAAGACATTTGGCTCACTACTAAAAGAGCGAACGTTATTAATAAAAATTTTAAAGTCATTTTATGTTCCTTTTTTTAGAAAAGATCGCTATCTTCATTGAATAAATCTTCTAATTCTTTTTCAACTTTAATGCGAACTTCGTGTTCGATTTTCACATTTAAATTGATGGTGATCGGTTTGTCAGGTGCAGCAACTTTTACGGTGCAGGCACTGGTTATTATTACCAGTGCTAGTAAGGCGATTGCTTTCATAGTTTTCCCAGTGTTTTAGACGTTCTTTAAGTACGTTCTATAGTGCTGTGCTAATCAATAGATACTTTTGCATTATTGATACTTATTCTCAAGCTTTTGCACAATATCATTAGTGATACGCAAGCTTTCAAGTAAATCGAGCAAATTATACTCTAACTTTAAATTAAAATGGGTTGCTTGGCCGTCAAAGAAGGTTGGGTTATACCCTTGAAACTGCAACCCTAGATTTAACTCACCATCTGGCTGATAAGTGATATCTGTTTGCAGTTTGTTATAGCGAAAATCATCTAATACTTGCATGGCTAAATCGACACTAGGGTCGCTTTCTTTTAAATTGTCGGCGGCAGTGCCGCGGAATTGAACGATACCCCCAGGGGCTCTCGCGTATAAACTACCCGCGGGTATTTTTGGGCCTTCGGGTAATAATATAATCGGTAATACACCATCAAGTTCTCCACTGGCAGTAATACCCGCTCCTGCTTCTAAGGCTGCGATCTGCTCGATTTGTAGACCTTCTATTTCTACGCCAAAAGCATTAATTTCTTGGCGGGTATCAAAGCGAATTAAGGGAACATTAATGCGGCCTCCCAATACATCGGTATGTACTTCTTCGATAACAATTAATGCTTGGGAAAAATCAGCTTGAATGGTGGTGGTGCTGCGGGCTAGTACATTGGCGATATTGATCCCTGGGTTAATACTGAGCGCAGAGACCTGACTGTCGATGCGAAAGTCAGTATAAAACGGACGGCGAATGGCGAGTTGTAGATCGATGTCTTGCCATGTGGTGAGCTCTTGATAGACCCCTGACATATCATCGATGCGCAGCATCAAGTCAGGCTGCCAACGCCAAGCAATGCTAGAATCGTCAAAAATGTCTTCTTGATACTGTTGCCATTGCACCCAGCCTTGGGCCGATATACTGCCTTCTAAAAGCTGAGTCTGGGTGAGCTCAGCCATTTTTATCAATCCCATTTTTTGCCAATCGAGTTTTAAATTTTTCAAATACAGTTGCGCACCGCCTTGCTGTAAATTACTAAAATCGTGTTGAGCTAATAACGTTAAATCTAGGCTGTCGGCTAAACCGGATAAGCTCATGGAGGTACTCAATTTTGCTTGGTTTAAATCAACAGATGAAAGATCAATGTTACCTTTGAATAATAGCGCTGGCACAGGCCATTGATTCCACTGGCTGGGTTGATTTTTTATTTGCCAGTGACAAGCCAATGGTAATTTTGACAAGGCTTGCTGACTTCTCAGTTGCGGAGAATATTGTAATTTAAGCCAATCAAGGTTGCAGCTGACTTGGGCATTTTCTAGCTGTAATAACTTTTTTTCATGCTGCCATTTCAGTTGTGCAATAACGATAGAAAATTCTTTTGCTTGGGTGATCTCATTGTTTATTCCTTCAATAAGCCAATCGGGCAGCAGTTGCCAGTGTACTTCTGCCAGCTGTGCATCAGGCTTGTCGGCGAATAAGGTGTCTAAATATTGGCTTTGATTATTAAAGCCGTAGGGTAAATTCAATTGCCAATGCCAGTTATTATCATTGTGTTGCCCTTGGACAATAACCTCTCCTTGGCTCTCATTGTTGAATCTTGGCCATAATGGATTTTCTTGTTGCGTACTAAGGCTGAGTATTTGTTGACTGATAAATTGGCTAGCTTGGTTTATCTCGCGACTAAACTGTCCTTCTACCGTCAGCTCTGTCGCGTGGGTTAGTTGTTCACCGGTTAATTTCTGTGCGAGCTTTCCTTGCCACTGGCAGTGGCTGCTCTCTTGTTTAAAGGCACAGCTTAATAAAATCGCTTTTTTAAGAGACTGTTCAATCGTAAAGTCAATTTGCGCTAAGGAATTTATTTTTCCTGCTAGGTCAAAGGTATCCAAACTGAATTGCCACTGTTCTTCCTGTTGGGGGTCAACCTGAGTGTTCACGTTGATGGCTAATTCAGCGTGTTCGATAATGTTTGATTTCTTGCTGTGATCAAAGACATTGAGGTCGTTCATTTTGATTTGTAATAAACCATTAGCAGAGAGCTGACTTAACAATTGTTGCTGATTTTTAAAGACTCTGGGTAGGCTGAGTTCCAAATTCCAAGCTTCAATCGCGACCTTTGCTGTTAGAGTGTGAGCTTGATTTTGGTGTGCTTCTTTCTGTCCTTTTGGGTGTTTTAGGAGGGTGAGCCAAGATTGAATATCTGCGCTTTGTTGCAGGCTCAACAGGGCAGGTTTGATTGGGTCGCTGGGTAGTTGCCAGTTAGCGTGCAGGTTGAAAATAGGGGTGGTTTGTTGTTCGATGAAAATAAGACTTCTCATATCACCTTGGCTATCAAGAGTAAATTGATGGCTTAGTGTTTTGGTTAAACGGTTTGCTTGAATTGTATTATTGATACTGAGCTGCTGCTTATTAAAGGCGATACGGCCCTCAAAAATTGCTTGCGGGTGAATCAGTTGAAAGTGTTTTATCGTTAAATGATTAATCGGCAGCTGCTGAAAAACCTGCTCTAAACTCGCCAGTTCAAACTCGGTGGCCTCGGCGCTTGGATTGCTTACTAACTCAGACTGAGTTTTTTGGGTCTTGCTGCTGTTGTGGGTGTTTTGCTTATCAAGGTGGGTTAAAACTTCAACCTTGATATGCTCTACAGTGACATCGTGCACCTGTCCTGAAGCGATGCTCCAAGGAGAGAAGGTAATATCAATGTCTTGCAGTTTTATTAAGCTATTTTGCGTGGGCGAAAAAAATTGCAGTTGGTCAATATGAAGTTTATGCCAGCTTAATTGACGAATGTTTGCTTGGCCTTGTTCAAGGCCAGCTTGCTGCATCGCCCAAGGTAAGAGGGCATTAATTCCCTGCTTGGCAAGTGTAGGCAAATATAAAATACATCCAGCTAATACAAGGACACTTATTAACAGTGCTTTCAGCCATGATTTCATTGTTTGCTTTGCTCCTTGCCATCACGAATCTATTTAGATGCTTTTATCGTCTTAACACCTTCTTGAGTTGCAAGAAGTAAAGTATCCGCAGGGCGAAGCGCAAATAAGCCATTAGTCACCATACCGGTTAGCTGATTTACATCGGCTTCTAAGGTTTTAGGGGCGAGACTGGAACCGGGTGTCATTTGAAAGTGGTGAACATCTATAATGATATTACCGTTATCGGTAACAAAGCCTTGACGCAATACCGGGTCACCTCCGAGCTTAACCATTTGGCGGGCAACGTAGCTGCGCGCCATTGGAATCACTTCAACCGGCAGTGGGAATTTGCCCATGACTTCAACTAACTTGCTTTCATCGGCCACACAGACAAATTCTTTGGCAACAACCGCGACGATTTTTTCGCGGGTTAACGCGCCCCCGCCACCTTTGATCATTTCGAGCTGGTGGTTGATCTCGTCTGCACCATCTACATAAAACTCAAGTTCAACCACTGAATTAAGATCATAAACGGGAATGCCGTGGTTTTTTAAGCGTTCTGCGGTCGCTTCAGAGCTGGCAACAGCGCCATCAAACAAGTGCTTGAATTTGGCTAATGCATCAATAAAACAATTAGCCGTCGAACCTGTGCCTACGCCGATAACAGAATCAATCTCCAAGTGCGGTTTGATATACTCAGCGGCGGCTTTACCGACTGCAGCTTTTAATTGGTCTGAGGTTAATATATTCGCAGGTGATGACATTGTTGGGCTCAAATGGATTTGTTATATTGGGAGTTTATTGAAAAACTAATTACGTACGCAAGCATTGTAAATCCTTATTCGTTACAATGCTTGTATTCATACATCAAAAAAAGTGTAGATCATGACTGCTCGTGCTCCTGTTAATGGCAATCCAAAGTTATTAGACCGTTATATCAAAAAGATTCTCTCGGCTAATATTTATGACGTAGCCATTGAATCTCCTTTGCATATTGCGCCTTTTTTATCTGAGCGTATGGGTAATAATATTTGGGTAAAACGCGAAGACAAACAGCCGGTCTATTCGTTTAAGATTCGTGGTGCCTATAACAAGGTTGTTCAGCTTACTGATAAAGAGAAAGCAGCCGGTGTTGTCGCGGCTTCTGCGGGTAACCATGCTCAGGGTTTGGCATTAGCGTCGAGAGAATTGGGTATTAAGGCAACCATAGTGATGCCTTTGACCACCCCAGAAATTAAAGTAAAGTCTTGTAAGGCCTTTGGTGCGAAAGTGATTCTGCACGGAGATACTTTTGATGAAGCCTTTGCGTATTCGCAAAACCTGGTTGAGGAAAAAGGTTTTACTTATATCCATCCCTATGACGATCCAGAGGTAATTGCAGGCCAAGGTACGATTGGTATGGAAATACTACGTCAGCTTAGCGGTCCGATTGATGCTATTTTTGTCCCTGTTGGTGGCGGTGGTATCATTGCAGGTATCGCCGCTTATGTTAAATTTTTGCGACCTGAGATAAAGATCATCGGGGTTGAATCAACAGAATCTGCTTGTCTGCAGGCTGCCTTAGCCGCGGGCCGTCGCGTGAAGTTGCCTAGTGTTGGCATCTTTGCTGATGGTGTGGCGGTTGCTCAGATTGGTAAGAATACTTGGGATATCGCCCGTCATTATGTTGAAGAAGTGATTACTTGCACACCGGACGAGATATGCGCTGCCATTAAAGATATTTTTGATGATACCCGAGCGGTCTGCGAACCTGCCGGCGCTTTAAGTGTTGCTGGTATGAAAAAATACGTCGAGCGCGAAGGTATTAAAGGGGCAAACTTAGTGACGATTATGTGTGGTGCTAATGTTAATTTTGATCGTTTGCGCTATATTTCTGAAGTAGCGGAAATAGGTGAAGGTCGTGAAGCGATATTAGCGGTCACCATTCCTGAGCGTGCTGGCAGCTTTCAGCAATTTTGTAGCGTACTGGGTAGGCGCCCAATTACTGAATTTAACTACCGTTATCGTGATGATAAATCTGCGCAAATCTATGTTGGCGTTAAAGTCGGTGCAGAAAAAGACGCGCGTCAGAAACTATTGGCAGAATTGGACGCTAAAGCTTATCCCGTTCTGGATTTAACCGAAGATGAAATTTCGAAATACCACATTCGTCATATGGTAGGTGGTCATGCGCCAGACTCAGTGAATGATGAACTTCTGTATCGTTTTGAATTTCCAGAGCGTCCTGGGGCTTTATTGCAGTTTTTAAAAGCTTTAGGTAAAAAGTTTAATATTTCGTTGTTCCATTATCGCAATCATGGCGCGGCCAACGGTCGAGTTTTGGTGGGCTTACAAGTGCCTAAGGATAAGAGCTCACAGAAAGAAGTAGAGACTTATCTAAAAGAGTTGAAGTACAACTATTGGAATGAGTCCGATAATCCTGCATATCAGCTGTTTTTACGTTGATTGAAATCAAAAGGCTAACAGATTTTCGTTAGCTTTTTTTTTATTCTGGTTTCTTAACAGTACATAAAAAGCCCCAGCCCCACCATCTTTCGGCTGAGCAGTATGGTAAGCGAGGACGTCGGGTAATTGCGGCAACCAGTGAATAAGGTAACTTTTTAGTAGCGCAGGATCTTCGATGTTGCGATCCCCTTTACCCGGCAGAATAAGAACCGTACGAAGATCGTACTTAATGCAGTCATTAATGAAGCTGAATACGACTTCTCGTGCTTTTTCTATGGTCATCCGATGTAGGTCTAAACGTGCATCCACCGAGTTCTTGCCTTGGCGTAAGCGGCGAAAAATATTATCTTGTATACCATGACACCGATAGCCTAATTCATCGTGGGGCTGAACGCGTTCAACGGCATAATGCTGTAGATGATTAGGGTCAGCACTTATGTGTTCTTGGGTGGCCGCCTGTTGACGAAGCATTTGTGCTTCGGTCGTTTTATGCGGTTGGCTCAAGTTGGCCCTTTGGACCTGTTTAATCTTTTTAATTCCCTGCATCTCTTGCAGAAAGAAGTCATCATCGTCTGTCATATCGGTCTAATCGGAATCTTGCGATGGAATAAGTATTAAGTATAACATCTTGTTAATTGACTCGAAAAAAATGACGATTCTTTACTTACTGGCGGCATCATTTAAGCAACAAAGATCTATATTGGCTGTCTACTCGTATAAGTTGCATTATAAATTAATAAAAACAATAAGAGGATAGATTATGAAACGCTTAATGATTGCACTCATGCTATCAATTGGCATCGGTTCGGTTGCAATGTCAGTAGGTGGTGATCATGGTCAACGCCTTGATTGGGATCAGTTAAACCTGACTGACCAACAGACTCAACAAGTTCAAACTATTCGTAACACCCATCGCGATGATTTTCAGCGTTTGCGTCAGCAAGAAATTGATAAGTTAGACAAAAAGCGTCAAATGCTATCACTTCGCGATACTATGCTAGCGAATATACAGCAGGTGCTTTCTGCAGAGCAGAAGCAGCAAGCCAAGGCTATGATGGCGGAGCAAACAGAAAAACGCATCAATAAACGTTTGGATCGCTTAGCCCGCAATCTGGCACTAACGTCTAAGCAACAGCATGCAATGCGTTCATTGGTAAGTACTAACTTAGTCCAGTATCCAAAAGCGTTCTGGGCAGAAAATCTTTCTGGAACTAATAATCGCCAGTCTATGTTTGACCAGGTCGATGAATTGATGCCCAATATTTTATCGTCTCTACAGCTTGTGCAATGGCAAAAAATTAAAGATAAGCGGATCAAGCACTTAGCATCATAAAAGTCATCCTTTAAGCAGACTGTCATCTTTGGAATAACTTACAAAGTAATTACTGGACCACGTGGTCAGAATATTGCTATGTTTTAATCTAATTAAACATGAAGGATTAAACATGGCCAACGCAAATTCAGAACTACTTTATGGTCTTGATGATAAGCCGCCTTTGCCAGCCGCCATTCTGGCAGCTTTACAGCATATGTTGGCAAGCTTTGTTGGGATTATTACGCCAACGTTGATTATTGGCGGTGTACTGGGCTTGGGTGCTGAAATACCTTACTTAATCAGTATGGCCCTTATTGTTTCGGGTGTTGGTACTTTTATTCAGGCAAAGAAAGTGGGCCCTATCGGTTCTGGTATGGTGGCACTTCAAGGCACCAGTTTTGCTTTTTTAGGGTCAATTTTGGCCGCAGGATTTATTGCCAAAGCTAAGGGTGGCGGTCCTGATGAAATTTTAAGTTTAATCTTCGGTGTCTGTTTCTTAGGTGCCTTTATTGAAATATTTTTAAGTCAATTTTTACACAAACTCAAAACGGTTATTAACCCTTTAGTTACCGGTATTGTTATTACGACGATTGGATTTTATTTAATTAAAGTGGGTATGACCGATCTAGCGGGAGGCTTCAAAGCACCAGACTTTGGTAGTTTAGAAAATCTAGCGTTAGGCGGTGGGGTTTTATGTTTAATTATTCTATTAAACCAAAGTAAGAATCCTATGATTCGAGCAGGGGCACTATTCTTTGGAATGGTAGCGGGTATGGTGGCTGCTTATATGATGGGTAAGATCGATTTTTCTAAGTTGGCGACTATGGATTGGTTTGCATTTCCAGTCCCTTTTAAATACGGTTTTTCTTTTGATTTCGAAGCCTTTATTCCGGTAGCGCTTATTTATTTGGTAACAGTGATTGAGTCCGCTGGAGATTTAACTGCGACTTCGATGGTTTCTAAGCAACCTATCTCGGGTCCACTTTATGATAAGCGCATTAGAGGGGGGGTTTTAGCCGATGGGGTTAACTCATTGCTTGCCGCTACGTTTAATACTTTCCCTAATACGACGTTCAGTCAAAATAATGGTGTGATTCAATTAACCGGTATTGCTAGTCGATACGTGGGTTTTTGGATTGCCGGTATGCTGATTGTTCTTGGCCTGTTTCCAGTAATAGGTGGGATTTTTCAACAGTTGCCTAAGCCCGTATTAGGCGGTGCCACACTGGTTATGTTTGGAACGATTGCTGCTGCGGGGATTCGGATTCTTGCTACCCTCGACCTGGATCGCCGTACTATGTTGATTATGGCGGTATCATTTGGTTTGGGACTAGGTGTAGCGATGGTGCCTGATTTATTAAAAGAAATGCCTAAAATGATTCAGAATATATTTGGTTCAGCAGTGACGATGGCAGGGTTATCAGCAATTATTTTAAATACATTACTGCCCCAAGTGAGCCAGGTTGAAAGCCCCAAAACCAGCACAAATGAAACTGTTAATTAGCAACCCATTGGGCGAATGCGATCAAAACGGCACCGCCCACAACTGTGCCATAGCAGTCACTTTGTGAAATTGACTATAACTACATCATAAAAAATGAACATCGTTAATACTTTAAACGTGCGTATATAATGCAACTTTTAAGTGTTATTTGAAAATCGATAGGAGTAAACGTAATGAGTATTGTCACACTACTCGACGGGGGCATGGGGCAAGAGTTATTGCGCAGGAGCTCTCGTAAGGTAACACCTATGTGGTCTGCCGATATTATGCTAAACGAGCCAGTACTGGTAAGAGATTTACATCGTGAATTTATCGAAAGCGGTGCCCGTGTAATCACGCTTAATACTTATACTGCAACACCACAGCGGCTATCACGAGAAAATGAATTAGGTCAGTTAACCCACCTTCACCAACAAGCCATGAGTGCCGCTCAACAAGCTATTCAATTAGCGCAGTGCGATGATGTATTAATAGCAGGCTGCCTTCCCCCGTTGGTCGCTAGTTATCGTCCTGATGTATCTTTATCGTTCGAAGAATCACTTGCAACCTATCGTCGTCTTGTCGCACTTCAATTGCCTGCAAGTGATTTGTTTATATGTGAAACAATGTCGTCTATTACTGAAGCACGTGCAGCTTGCACTGCTGCAGTTGAAACGGGTAAACCTGTATGGGTCGCATTAACAGTTAGTGATGAGTATCCAGAACAATTACGCAGTGGCGAATTGTTAAAAGACGCTTTGCAGGTACTTGATTCATTTGATATCCAAGCAACATTATTGAACTGTAGTCAGCCTGAAGCCATCAGCGACTGTTGGCCACTGTTAAACACAAATCAGCGAAAGATTGGTGCTTATGCCAATGGGTTTATATCGGTAGATGAATTATATCCCGGTGACACTGTCGAAGAGCTCGAGATGCGTCAAGATATGAGTCCCAAACAATATGCGGAACATGCTATGGGTTGGGCGAAAAACGGTGCGTCGATAATTGGTGGTTGCTGTGAAATTGGACCAGCGCATATCAAAGCCTTGCACAGCAGACTATGCAGCGAAGGATTTATTTAGAAATAACTAATTAAGCTTGCAATGTGCAGTCTTAGACGTTGACACTTACCTTAAATACAGGGCAGATTTTTAGCCCGTAATCTTGAGTGATATAAATACTTATGGACCTTATTTTTTTTGATCTAGATGGCACCTTATTAAACGATGCATCTGAAATATCATCCTTCACCAAAGATACACTTATTCTGTTAGGTGAAAAAAACATCGCTTATACCGTAGCTACTGGGCGCACCATGCTTTCCGCACAAAGTATTCTAGAGGGACATCCTTTTGAGCTGCCTCAGATTTACAATAATGGGGTGACAATATGGGATCCTAAGATTCAACAACTTACCCTTGAAAATTTACTCGACCACGCTGAAATTTCAACCATTGTTGATATGGCAATTAAACAGGGGATAGCTCCTTTTGTTAATACTATCGATAATGCTCAGCATCATTTTACGTTTCATACTGAGCCTCGTCATGATGTAGAGCAAGAGTTGATATTTAAGTATTTTTCTAAAAGCAAAGCGACACTTTTGCCTTTAGAAGTGTTACCCATTGACAGTCAAGTGACCAATATTAGTATGATTGGCGCTGCAGATACTATTAATGAAATGTGGTTGGAACTGAATACACGTGAAAATCTTATTGCCTACTCAGGACCCGCTTTAGAAGGGAAACAGTTTAGATGGATGGATGTTCATCACCGTCAGGCGAGTAAGGGGTCTGCAGTGACTAATTTAAAAAATAAATTGGGCGCGAGCAACGTTATTTGTTTTGGTGATAGTGATAACGATTTAAGTATGTTTGCGCTGGCGAATGAAAGTTATGCTCCAGAAAATGCCAAAGCAGAAATTAAGAAAGCCGCCACCACGGTCATTGGGCATAACCACAAAGATGGCATAGCCCACTTTTTACGTGAACGTTTTTCACTATAACTGACGATGCTTGCGGCAACTTTGAATACCTTTTCCAATACGACACTCAATCAAAATAATAGTGTGATTCAATTAACTGGATTGTTAGTTAAAAGGTTGTTAGTTAAGAGCCCATTGGGTGAGTGCGATCAAAACAGCATAGCGCGCGCCTTTTCCAAGGGTAACTAATAGAACGAACAATTTAAAATTGGTTTGTGCTAGGCCCGCGATTAACGTGATAGGATCTCCTATTATTGGCAGCCAAGCCAATAATAAACTCCACACACCGTAACGGTTATAGAGTCGCTGTCCTTGCTGCCATGAGCGCGTATCCTGATATTTATTTATTATATAGCCACTAGCCCAATAGCCAATTGCGTAGTTAATGCAACTACCTAGCGTATTGCCACAAGTGGCGATTAACCACAAGAAAAAGACATCATGGCCTTGATCTAATAGTGCAATCAGTACAACTTCTGATCCCATTGGAAAAAGTGTCGAGGCAATCAACGCACTAAAAAATAAAACAAGGTATTCCACGTTATAGACTCATTTATAATTTATTGAGAATAAAAAGTAAGAGTTAAAATTATTAAGGAGTTTTTATTTACACGGTTTTATTTAAAATAAATTCCTTTTTCAAGTGATTAAAAACTATAAACGAGGGTTACGCCGACAAGGGAATCTGTCTTCTTTTTATCCTCTGGTACATTGGTGGTATGTTTTACTTGATAATTTATTTTCATGGCTAGTTGGCCAATCAATGTACTTTGAATGCCCATGTCTGATTTATACACCACTTTAGAATCGCCACCTTCAACGGTTAGGGTTTCGGTGAATTCAGCGTTATCACTTATTTTTATTAAAAGATTCAAGCTTGCACGGCCTATGGTCTCTTCTTCTATTTTACTACCGTATTCGTTGCTTACTTCTAACGCGTTACGGCGATAACCTGGACCAACTTCTAAATCCAGTTCTCCTTGCTCACCATGCCAAACGCGATAACCATAACCGACTGCTAGAGTACTTTGGTATTGGTAGCCGTTAAAGCGATCATCTTCATATAATAATATCGATGTGACGTAACTAAATTCTCCTAATGAGTAATCGTACTTCAATTCAGAAAGGTATCTTTCTTTTGACGAAGTACCTTCTTCTTCACTGGTAAGTGCTTCTAGCTTGAACGATGTCACCGTTGGATCCAGTTCGCGCACTAGGTTGAACTTACCATTAAAGCTCTGAGTATCGCTATTACCGCTAGTTTGAATAAAACCAAGCTCTGCATTGCCCGACCAACGGGCTGCTGCGTTAACGTCTTCTGCTAGGCTTAGGCTAGGCAGTAATAATAAACTGCTAAATAAACTAGAGGATAATAAGGCTTTATTCATCATAAGGTTCGCTACTGTCATTTTAAGAGTGTGTTTGCCGGCTAATGTAGAGTATTTCTTTAATTTGTAAAAGTAATCAGACGCACTTTTACAGTATTTCACTTATGAATTTCAAGTTTTTTGCTAAAGTCCGGTATTTTTTAATGCGATTTGAAGCCGTTAGTGGCATCAAAATGGAACAATGAGTTCGAACCGCATGATTTTTGATCTGTTATTATAACCATAATTTAAAAAACAAAATATTAATGTAGTGGTGAATACTTGAGAGATGAGATCGTTTCAGCCCCAGTCGGTCGAGTTCTTTATAAACTGACATTACCGATGGTTATCGGCATTGTTGCCGTCTTTTTCTTTAATTTAGTCGATACATTTTTTATTGCCTTATTGGGAACTCAAAGCTTAGCGGCTGTAAGTTTTACTATGCCCATCGCAATGATAGTGATGAATTTGGCGATTGGCTTAGGAATCGCGTCATCGGCATTGATCGCACGTGCGACAGGATCTCGCGATCAAACCTTGGCGCAACATTATGTCGCTGCTACGCTGTTATTAACCCTTGCGGTTGCTATTTTGATGCTGGTATTAGGGGTGATCTTTAATGATGATTTATTTCTTCTGCTGGGTGCCGATGCCGACCTACTGCCTTTAATTTGGCAATACATGCAGTTCTGGTGGCCTGGAGTGGTGGTGATGATGTTAATGATCGTCATTAATAGTTGCATGCGCGCCGTCGGCAATACTAAGTTGCCCAGTATGATGATGCTAGGCTCTGCGGTATTGAATGCGATTCTTGACCCATTGTTGATTTTTGGTATCGGCCCCATTGAGGGTATGGGCATTGCGGGGGCGGCTCTTGCCAGTACTCTGTGTTGGCTCATCGTCGTTATGGTGATGCTGTATTCATTAGCTAGAATTGACTTGCTGCACTGGGGTAAGCTGACCTTTAAAGCGCTGGTTACTATTTGGCAGCGATTAATGTCACTGGGCATTCCAGCGATTATTACCAATGTATTGGTGCCGATCGCCAGTGCTTTTTTATTTGTGATGATTGCCCCGATGGGTGAGCAAACGGTGGCCGCGTTTGGCGTCGGGGCTAGAATCGAACCTTTTGTGATTGTGGTCATTCTGGCACTCACCTCAACCATTCCGGTATTTGTTGGGCAAAATTTTGCGGCAGGTCAGCATGCAAGAATCTGGCAAGCACTTTCTATCGCGGTACGTTTTATATTAGTGTGGCAAATCGTTGTGTGGCTAATGTTATGGGCCATATCGCCATTTTTGGCGACGATCTTTTCTCAAGACCCGGTTGTGATCGAACATATTGTAAATTACCTAATGATTATGCCGATTGGTTACGCAGGTATGGGGATTGTATTGTGTGCAAATTCGGCTTTGAATGCGCTGCAGAAAACCAGTGTTTCAATGTTGCTAAACCTAGTGAGGCTGACGGCTTTCTACGTGCCACTGGCTTGGCTTGGTGGTCATTATTATGGTTTTGAGGGCTTATTGTTGGGTGCGTCTTTAGGTAACCTGATCGCAGGCTTGATTGTTTGGGGCTTAATAAAAGGCGCACAAACCAAAGAGGCCTTTGGTGTGCGCAATCATTCTACTGAACTTGAGATGGCGTCGTCACAGAACTAGCGGCGAAAGCGTCCTAGCAAAAAATCTTTAAACATTACCCAGTCACCTATAAAGCTATACAGAGGATATTTAAAGGTAGCGGGACGATTATGCTCGATAAAAAAATGAGCGACCCAAGCAAAGCCGTAACCCATCAATGGCATCAACCATAATGCCATGTAATTGCCGCTGAATAGCGCATAAGCAATAATAGTTAATACCCCCGTACTGCCGATATAGTGCAGCGCACGACACATTGGTTGGCTGTGTTCGCTGAGATAAAATGGATAAAATGCAGCAAAAGACATGAAACGTTGTTCTTCCGCTTGCGGCTTATCATTAGTTGATTCAGTCATAATATGCACCTTTTCTAATTATTGTTTTTTTCAACAAGCCTAGCGTTCAATAGACAATGCAACACCCATACCGCCACCGATGCAAAGCGTCGCCAGACCTTTGTTCGCGTCGCGTCGAATCATTTCGTGTAATAACGTTACTAATACACGACAACCGGAAGCACCTATAGGGTGGCCCAATGCAATCGCGCCGCCGTTAACGTTCACCTTGTTGGTATCCCACGCAAGTTCTTTATTTACCGACAGTGCTTGCACGGCAAATGCTTCGTTCGCTTCTATCAAGTCCAGTTCGTTTATATCCCAACCGGCTTTCGTTAAGCATTTCTTAACTGCAGGAATTGGACCTGTTCCCATGATGCTTGGATCAACACCTGCGCTCGCATAACCTGAAATTGTTGCCAAAATAGGTAAACCTAATGCTTCAGCTTTTTCACGGCTGGCAAGCATTACGGCCGCGGCACCATCGTTTAGCGAAGAGGCGTTGCCTGCGGTCACGGTGCCGTCTTTTTTGAAGGCTGTACGCATGCCAGAAAGTTTTTCTGCAGTTATGGCGCGAGGACCTTCATCGGTATCAAATACGATGTCATCGCCACGGCGCTGAGGAATCGTGACCGGAGTAATTTCATCTTTAAATTTCCCCGCGGCTATGGCAGCGACCGCTTTCGCTTGAGATTGCGCTGCGAACTCATCTTGATCACAACGAGGAATCTCATACTGTTCAGCAATGTTCTCGGCGGTTATGCCCATGTGGTAATCGTTAAACGCATCCCACAGGCCGTCGGTAAGCATAGTATCAACCATGGTCCAATTGCCCATGCGTTGACCATTACGCGAGTTAGGTAATACGTGCGCCGAGTTAGACATAGATTCTTGGCCACCGGCGATGATAATATCGGCGTCGCCAGCTTTAATGGCTTGCGCCGCTAAATGCAGGGCTTTAAGGCCAGAGCCACACACTTTATTGATGGTCATTGCCGCCGTGGTTACTGGAATGCCAGCTTTGATGGAGGCTTGGCGGGCTGGGTTTTGACCACAGCCTGCTGTGAGAACCTGACCCATTAATACCTCATCTATAGCATCCACAGAAATGCCCGTTTTCTCGATCAAAGAACGAATAACAATCGCGCCCAGTTCGGTTGCCGGTACGCTAGCAAGTGAGCCACCAAAAGTACCAATGGCAGTACGAGTTGCTGCAACGATAACGACATCTGTCATAAGGTTCTCCAAATTGACTAATATAAATTCATGATAAAGATTTGATTACGGGTCCCACTATACCCCTTGCAACAGATTCTTGCTCACAGGTTCTTGTGCCTATTATTATAATAAATCCTGCATCTTTTTATAGGCTTGCACCAAGCCATTGGTGGAACTGTCAAAGACTGAGCTACTGGCCCTGCCTTCTAAAGCGGCTAAGACGTTATTACCCATATCTTTGCCCAGCTCAACGCCCCATTGATCAAATGAGTTCACTCCCCAAATCATTCCTTGAGCAGCCACTTTATGCTCGTAGAGGGCGATTAAAGCACCCACCGAATGTGGTGTCGATTTTGGAAAGTAGAGAGTATTACTCGGGCGATTACCTGGAATAACTTTTTGTGCGGCGTTCGCTATTGCTTCACCTTCGCTCATGCCATCGGCTAAGCCTTCATCGATCGCTTGTTGCTCCGTTTTACCGGTTAATAAAGCTTGGCTTTGTGACAGTGCATTAGACACGAGCATGGCATGGAAGTTATCTATGGGGTTGTGGCTTCGCATCGGCATAATGAAATCACTTGGCGAAAAGTGGGTGCCTTGATGCAGTAATTGGTGATAGGCATGCTGACCATTAGAGCCAACACCACCCCAGATAATGGGGCCAGTATGATAATCTACTTTACGGCCATCAATGCCGATGGATTTGCCGTTACTTTCCATATCCAGCTGTTGCAAGTGAGCAGGTAAACCGCGTAAATAATGATCGTATGGCAAAATGGCTTGGGAGTTAATGCCAAAGAAATTGACATACCAAACACCGAGTAATGCCATGATAACCGGCATATTTTTTTCCATGGGGGCTGTGCGAAAGTGTTCATCCATCTCATGGGCACCGCGCAGCATTTCACGAAAATTATCGATGCCTATCGCCAAAGCTAGGGGCAAGCCAATGGCTGACCAAAGTGAATAGCGACCACCCACCCAATCCCACATTGGGAAGATGTTTTCTTTGGCGATACCAAATTCAACGGCTTTTTTTACGTTGGCAGAAACAGCTGCAAAGTGTTTCGGTAAATCTTCAACTTCTCCTCCATTGTTGAGAAACCATTGGCGACAAGCGAGGGCATTTTTTAGAGTTTCTTGGGTGTTAAATGATTTTGACTGGACGATGAATAACGTACTTTCAGGATTCAAACGTTTCAAAATTTCGGTAATATGTGAGCCATCTATGTTGGCGAGGTAGTGCACATTAATTTGGTTGTCGTTATAAGGCTTTAACGCGCTAGAAGCGAGTTTTGGGCCTAAAAACGAACCACCAATACCAATAGAAACAACGTCAGTAAAAGGCTTATTGGAATAGCCGCGCCAATGTTTACGGCGTATTTTCCAGCAAAACTCCTCCATGCGGTTCATGGTATCGCGTACTTCAGGCATGACATCAACACCGTCGACCATGACCGGGCGATCACTGAAGTTTCTTAGGGCGGTATGCAGGGCAGGGCGCTGTTCGCTACGGTTGACTAGTTCGCCGTCAAATAAAGCTTTGATTTGAGCAGGTAGGTCGCGCTTCTTTGCCAACTGAGTCAGAAGTGCCATGGTTTCGCTAGTGATGCGATTTTTAGAATAATCTAACGTCAGTCCTGCGGCTTCGATATTAAAGCGGTCGAAGCGCTGGCTATCTTGTTTAAACCAATCCAGCATGTGTTGCTGGTGTATATCTGTGAAATGATGTTGTAATTGTTGCCAGATATCAAGGTTCTGAAGGGGTGTGCTCATAAATATCCTTAAGTATGAGGTGAATTCAAAATTATTCGCAGTATAAGCTTTTGTGCTTAGTTGGGACAGTGGGCAACGTATGCAATTGGCTATCGACGGTTAATTATTCGCGCAGAAACAAAAACGCCACAGCAATTGTGGCGTATGAGTCGTCAAATTTTCGCAATCAAACTAGAATCGATTAAGCAACCTGCACCGGAATGTCGAAGCTGGTATGGCTAACGCTATTATCCGCGTTGGTATAAACCATTTTAGGTTTAAAGTTAGCTAACTCTTTATCGTCGTAAGTGGCGTAGGCACAAATAATCAAGCGGTCACCCACCTGAGCTAGACGTGCTGCTGCGCCATTGACAGAAATAATACCTGAACCATCTTCGCCTCGGATAACATACGTGGTGAAACGAGCACCATTCTCCATGTTGTAGATTTGAATTTGTTCAAACTCGCGCATGCCTGCTAATTCTAACAACTTACCGTCGATAGCGCAGGAGCCTTCATAATTCAATACGGCCTGTGTGACTCGAGCCTGATGTATCTTGGCTTTCAGCATAGTGGACTGCATAGAAAAAAACCTTTAATCCGGTTACGTCTCAATGACTCAGCAGGCAATCATTACCTCTGCTTTCATTGGTTAATTTGTGGCCTAGTTGTAGGCGGTCGGCAGTATGCCCTAATCGGTAGTCCGATTCAACGGGAATGCCAAATTATCAATAAGGCGCGCACTGCCCAAAAAGGCCGCTATAAGAACTACTAGTTTATCATCATCAACGGTGGCTGGCTTTAAGTCAGACTCACAGCACAGGGCTAAATAGTCAACTTTAAAGCCCTGTTCGGTCAATCTTTGCTGAGTTTGCTCTAAAGTTGAGTCAAAGTCATTACCTTGCTGAATAGCGCTAGCCACTCCCTGTAAGGCTTTAAAGATAGCAGGTGCGAGGACTAATTCATCGGCTGTTAAGTAACTATTACGAGAACTTAAAGCTAAACCTTCACCATTACGTTCTGTGGCAATACCAATGATTGCCACAGGAATACATAAATCGGCCACCATTTTACGAATAACGGTTAACTGTTGGAAGTCTTTTTTACCAAAAAAGGCCTTATCTGCTTGCACCATATTGAACAGCTTTGAGACTACCGTCGCGACCCCATCAAAGTGTTTTGGACGGGAGCCACCACAAAGCCCCATCGACACATCTGGAACTGACACGGTGGACTGGCTCTCTTGGCCATTAGGGTACATTTCTTTAACAGTAGGCGCGAATAGTAGGTCGCAGCTATTGTTTGCTAATAAAACTTGGTCTTGTTCGAGTGTCCGTGGGTAGTTGGTCAAATCACTCGGGTCGTTAAACTGCAATGGATTGACAAAAATACTGGCAATCACAACATCACACTGCTTATTCGCGTGTTTAACTAAACGCATATGGCCTGCATGCAGGTTCCCCATAGTCGGTACAAAACCGACACTCAAACCTTTAACTTTTGCGTGGCGTACATATTCGCGTAACTCGGCCACTGTAGAAACCGTTAATAAACTCATGCAACAACCTATGTTAAATACGGCCTATGTTAAATACTGCCCATACTTTAAATATTGAACGCTTAAGAAAATGCGTGTTCGGAGCCTGGAAATATGCCCGCTTTCACTTCTTCGCCATACGCGGCGATGGCTTGCTGGGGTGTGCGACCGTCTATCATGAAATTCTTAACAAACTTAGGGATATGACCTGCATTAAGGCCGAGCATGTCATAAACCACTAAAACTTGTGCATCGGTATCGCTTCCCGCGCCAATACCAATCACCGGGACGTTTACGGCTGCGGTAATCGCTTTGCCTAAATGGCTTGGAACACACTCAAGAAGAATGCAATCTGCCCCAGCCGCGGCAAGGGCTTTCGAATGTTCTATCATAGCTTGAGCTTTTGCCTCATCACGTCCTTGAACACGATAGCCGCCTAGTTTATTAACCGACTGCGGCGTTAAGCCTAAATGAGCACAAACAGGGACACCTTGGCGGGCTAAGCATTCAACCAAAGGCACTAACCAGTCATCACCTTCAACCTTCACCATATTTGCGCCCGCTTGCATCAACAAAGCAGCGTTAGCTTGGCCTTGTTCTAACGTGCTATAACTCATGAAAGGCATATCAGCCATGATAAGCGCCCCTTCATTTCCCTGAGCTACACAACGAGTATGGTATTCCATCTCGGTCATGGTGACAGGAAGAGTGCTGTCTTTGCCTTGGCAAACCATACCTAAAGAATCGCCGACTAAAAGCACTTCAATACCAGCGCTGCTAGCAAGTTGGCTAAAGGTGGCGTCGTATGCGGTCAATACGCTGAATTTCTCGCCTTTATTTTTACATTCACTAAGGGTACGGATACTGACATTATTCATGCTGTGCCTCAGGTGTTCTAATTTGATAACAATTCATAAAGGGCGCGGAACTTGTTGCCAAGCCTAATCGCAGATGCGGATTAAATCATTATCCAGCCCAGTGAGCAATTGCTCTAAAACTTTGCCATCTGGGAAGATAAGATCAGGGCTAATTTCCGCCAATGGAATTAACACAAAACTGCGTTGTTGAGCAAAAGGATGGGGGATCGTTAAGCGCTCACTGTTAATAATTTTGTCGTCGATTAAAATGATATCTAAATCCAGTGTGCGCTCACCCCAATGGCGCTTACGAAGACGTCCGTGATCTTGCTCTAGCTGCTGCAGTGCATCAAGCAGGACCAGAGGCTCTAGTGGGGTGTCTAGTAAAGCGATACCATTGACATAATCAGGCTGATCTTGCGGGCCAACAGGTTTACTGTGATAAAGCGAAGAGTGAGCAACTAAGAGGGTATTAGGCAATCGAGCAAGCTCAATTAAGGCCTGCTCCAATTGCTGCTTGGGCTGATCAAGGTTCGCCCCTAAACCGATATAAACCAATGCCATTAATCAGTCTCCTAAAATCCTAGGCTTCTTGTTTTAAGACTCAGGATTACGAGAGCGTTGACGATCATTTGGCGTGCCACGATTGGTACGACGAGGGCGGCGTTTTTTAGTATGACGTTCTTCTGGCTGACGATTAGCAGCAACCTCTCTGTATTCATCCGTCTCTTGATACTGAGTCCACCAGTTACCTAAACCTTTAAGGTCTTCGCCGCACTGTTCACGTAATAGAACAAAATCATAGGCCGCACGGAAACGATTACTTTCCGCCGCTTCAGCGGCTTTTTTGCCTTTTTTGCGTTCTAATCGTGACTGCATATCCCAAATTTCTTTCATCGGAATAGTAAAGCGCTTAGGAATAGACGTGCGCTTTAATTGCTGCTCGATAACTCGGCTAGCGGCTTTATGTAATGCTGGTTGAGGTGGAATTCCTTGCTCCAAAAATTCCGCTTGAACTCTTTGCAAAGAAGGCCATAGCAGAGCAGCAAAGAAAAAATAAGGGGTTACTGACTTTCCCATTTGAATTCGAGCATCAGTATTAATCATGGTTTGTTCAACAAAGCGGGCGGCAAATTCATCGTCAGCCACGCATTGCTCAGTGAGTGGAAATAGCTCACCAAATAACTTATATTCACGTAATAAACGGTAGGTTACTAAAGCATTGCCAGATAAAAACAGTTTTAGAACTTCTTCAAATAAGCGCGGCGCAGGAATCTGTTCCATTAACGGCGCCATCATCTCAATCGGCGCTTTCGTTTTTCGCTCGATTTCAAAATCCAATTTACCGGCAAAGCGCACAGCACGCAGCATGCGCACAGGATCTTCGCGGTAGCGAGTTTCAGGATCACCCATCAAGCGAATTAATTTGTCTTGAGCATCTTGATAGCCACCGGCATAAGATTTTACGGTGAAGTCATCTACCGCGTAATACATGGCATTAATGGTGAAGTCACGGCGCATGGCGTCATCATCGATCGTGCCATAAACGTTATCGCGTAAAATCATACCGCTATCGCCCGTTTGGGCTTGATTACTATTATGTTCTTCTTTTGGCGATGTGCGAAATGTAGCAACTTCAATCACTTCACGGCCAAATAATACATGCACCAGTTTAAAACGACGACCAATTAAGCGTGAGTTGCGGAACAGTTGATTGACCTGCTCAGGTGTTGCACTGGTCGCAACATCGAAGTCTTTTGGGTGTGCTCCCAGCATTGAGTCACGAACGCAGCCACCCACGAGATAAGCTTGGTAGCCAGCGTTATTAAGGCGATACAAAACTTTCAGGGCATTCTCGCTGAGTTGACGACGGCTAATGCCGTGATCTTTACGCGGTAGAATTTGCGGTTTGATCTCATTATCCGCGTTTTTAGCTTTGCGGGATCCCATTAAAGAAGGGAATAAGCGCGCTACAGTATTAACTATGGACATTTATGGTTGCCTGAATTTTCGCTATTGCAGGGGGAAGTTACTTTAAATAAAAACTTGCGCCTGTCGAGTATGATTATCGTTCGATATTAGTTAGTTAGCGAGTTTACATGATGGGTTGGCGCTTTCACAGCACCTGAGCTATTTAAAGGCGGCTATAAATAAAAGGGGGGATAATAAAAGAAGTAAAACTCAGGTTTGGCGATTGTTATTTTTATTATTGCCAAACCGAGCTAAGTAAACCAACTGTTTTGAATACGCAGGAACTAAGTGCTCCGTTGTTATTCTTATTATATGTGCGCTAAGTGATGCTCACTTCGCACTCAAAACAACTGATTTTCATTTTTCTATGCCTCTTTTGTCGTTCTTATTGTGAGGCCACCTCTTCATGGGTGCTTTGATATTCATAAGCGCTATTTTTTATTTTTATTATTGCGTTTAATTTCAATCTTACGTTTTAGCTTTGTTATTTTTATTGTTGCTTAACGTTATACTCAATACTAAGCTAAAAGCGTGCCAGTTTTATAATTTCATTTAAAATCAATGGCTTATGTGTACTGTGGCTTTCGAAAGACAATTTTAACGGCTAATGTGTTACCTGAAGTAATGTCCATCAGTAACAAAAGTAATGATTGGGTAACACTGTGTAAGATTATACCTAAAGTGAGCCATTTGTTGCCCTTGCTGAAGGATAAGTCGGTCCATTGGTGAAAGCATAAAATTCAGCGACTGTATTATGTTGGGTTTATTGGCGCTTAAAAAAGCCAATTAACCACAGAGATGACTTTTGATTTTAAGTTTGAGCCAGAGGGGAGGAATTAAGCAATGAAAGATAAATAAAGAATCAATTGCTTTACACTTTCTGTTGGAGTGTAAAGCAATTGATGCTCAGTGAGCCTGGGGGTTATTATTATTTTAAGCTCTTGATCAGCGTTATTATTTTTATTAATGCCGATCTTCGTACGTCGCTCTAATTTTATTTTTATTATCTAAGCAACATTATTGTTATTAATGATTTAGATATAGCAGGGAATATGCCAGTTATTTGAATTTATTTAAAGTTCTTTAAAATCAGTGACTTATGGCTATCTCCAGGAAGCTGGTAACAAGTTGGCATTTATATTTGTTACCATTAGAGAAAAATCTGAGCCTTACTTGATACTTGAGTGGCGATTTATGACCGATATTTCTACGACTAAGGTCTATGTCTTAATTAGACTTTGTCGCTTTTTTGCGCGGAATGCCCAGGCGTTGGCGACGTTCCCATAAACATTTGCGTGAAACACCTAATTTACGGGCTAGATCGGTTTCGTTCATGCCATCTTCATTTTCGAGTACGAAGTGCATAAAGTAATCATCCAGAGATAGATCCCCTTGATTACTTTCATGGCTGATTTTTGCAGGTTCCAACAGATTTTCTTTTAATGTTTGTGGCACGTATTGGTCAGGAGAGGCATCAATGGCCATGTTGTCAGGAGTAATTTCATCGTCGTCAGCTAGAATCACCGCACGTTCAATTGCATTCTCTAGTTCGCGGACATTACCTGGCCATTGATACTGTAAAATTGTCCGGCGTGAGGCATGGGTGAGCAGCATAGTGCTACGGTTCATTTTTTCACAGCTGCGCTGGAGTATGAATTCAGCCAGTTCTATCACGTCTTGCCCACGAGCGCGCAAGGGCGGTAGATGCAGTTCTAAGACATTGAGTCGATAATAGAGATCTTCGCGGAATTCGGCTTTTGACGCCAATTCTTTTAAATTTCTATGAGTTGCCGCAATCAAGCGAACGTCTACCTTTCTACTTTGCACAGAGCCAACGCGTCGAATTTCACCTTCTTGTAGCACTCGTAATAAACGCGCTTGGGCCTCGAGTGGCAGCTCACCAATTTCGTCTAAAAATAAGGTGCCACCATCAGCAGCCTCGACCAAGCCTAAGCGCAACGCAGCAGCACCGGTAAACGCGCCTTTTTCGTGGCCAAATAATTCAGATTCAATCAAAGATTCAGGAATGGCGGCGCAGTTAACGGAGATCATTGGTGCATCTTTACGGCGACTTTGATTATGCAGAGCGCGGGCTACTAATTCTTTACCTGTGCCAGACTCACCTTGAATTAATACCGTGGCATCGGTGGGAGCTACTTTACTGATTTTTGTGAATAAATTTTTCATTAGCGAGCTGCTGCCAATAATACCGGTAGCGGGGCACTCTTTGGCAATGTTATCTTGCAGCACTTCATTACTGCGGCGGTGTTGAATAAGAATACGTTCGACGGTTAATAGCATTTCTTCGTGATCGAAGGGTTTGGCAATATAATCGACCGCCCCAAGCTTCATCGCATCAACCGCCGATCTTAAACTTGCATAGCTGGTCATGATGAGAACCGGTGTTTTCCCTGCAAGCTCAATCAACTCAGTACCATTACCACCAGGTAAGCGTAGGTCACTAATAATTAAGTCGTAATCGCTGAAGTTCAGCTCTTTTGCAAAATAAAGAGACTCAGCTTCAAAAATTTCATGACCTTGACGTTCTAATAAGCGTTTCACTGCTTGGCGAATAATTTTCTCGTCTTCAACGACTAAAATACGGCTCATTCGGATTTATCCTCAAGCAGGTTATTCTGCACTCTCGGTAAGCGTAGGGTGACACAGGTGCCGGCATTATTTTTTACTAGAGCAGTACCTTGATGTGAATCTAATATGTGGCTCGGTAAGGGGCTATCAATACTGATGTGCCCGTAGTGCTCTTCGATAATACTATAAACTAAAGCCAGTCCAAGTCCTGTTCCTTTGCCAACTTCTTTGGTGGTAAAAAAGGGGTCAAAAATATGGTCGAGTTTATCTTCAGCTATCCCGCTGCCTTGGTCAACCACATGCAGGGTAACTTGGTGGGGGTCAATATAACCAAAAACATGCACGCTACTAAAGTCTGGGCTGGCATCTCGTGCATTGCTCAGTAGGTTGATAAAAACTTGTACCAAGCGTTGCGAGTCGCCCACCACTTGCCAATCTGGATCGCATGCGTTGATGTATGCAATATCGCGTCCTTGGTTACTTAGGCGCAATAGCTGAATGGCTTCATCAACGCAAGTAGTAATGTTAACAGGTAGATGATCTGTGGTCATGTGGCTAGAATGAGAAAAATTCATTAACGATTGCACGATACGAGTAACTCGTTTCGTTTGTTCTTGAATTTGATCGGCCATATCCAAAATTTCTTTATTATCGGTTTCATAGCGCATGCTCTGCGCTAAGCAGTCAATACCGGTAATCGGGTTGCCAATCTCATGAGCAACACCTGCCGCTAAACGCCCAATTGAAGCTAAGCGTTCGCTGTGCATCAGTTCTTCTTCTAGCATCTGAGTTTCAGTTTGATCTTCTACTAAAATGACCGTGCCCCCAGCCTGCCCTCCCGAGGCTTTAATAATTGATTTGTGCAGGTTATACCAGTGTGGTCGCCCTAACTGCTCAATACGTTTTTTATGATGGTGGATAACATCATCCAATAAAAACTCATTCAGCATATTCCCCCAAGGCTCTGCCGCTGCGGTTAGGCGCGAGCCGGTAACATCGCCTGGATTTATCCCCGTTAACTCTCTCATCGCGGTATTCCACATTAAGACTTCGCCTTCGTCGGATACCGAGCATACTCCAATAGGAAGACGTTCAAGGGTTTGCCGGTGATAGCGACGTAAGTTATCCAGCTCTCCCGCCAGTCCACTTAAACGGTCATGAAACCCCTCTATGCGTTGTTCAATTTGATAGATATCTTCACTCAATACCGCGTTAGCTTGAAAAGGTAAGCTACGGTTGATGATATCGTGAGCTACTGTTGGGCCCATTAAACCTGATAAATTGGCCTCTAAGCGAGTACGCAAACGACGTAACGCATAAGGACGATCTTCATACGAAGGTAAGCTTAAATCAGCGAGAGCCTCGTGAACTTCTCTTTCGGCTACGTAACGCCCTAATGGCTTACTCAGGGAAATAATAATGTCATTGGAGTTACCAGCAATAAGTGGCTTTCGGCTTGGTCGCGATACCGTATCGACGGAGCAGGCTTCGGCGGCCGATATTTCAGACTCTTTTTGTGTCGTTGTTAAACTAACGATGACAAAAAGCATTAGATTAATACCGAAGCTCCCCATAGCGGCAACGTGCCAGTTATCCATATTAGTTACTGGTAATGGAATGGAATATTCCCAGCCGAGGGTCAAGTGCGAGAGGGGGAGAAGCAAGGTGTAGACCCAGACTAATATACCGATACCGAGGCCAGAAATAAGCCCCCAGCGGTTGGCTTTAGGCCAGTATAAAACGCCCAGTACACCGGGTAAAAATTGCATAGCGGCCACAAACGCGAGAATGCCAAGTAAGGTGATATGAATATCAGCGCCTATGATGCGGTAAAAAGCGTAAGCACCAAGCAGTATCGCGCCAATGAGGTAGCGCCTCACCCATAATAACCATTGGTAAAAATCTTGTTTTGGCCCCGGCGTAAAGCTGGGTAATACAATATGGTTTAAAAACATCGCCGCTGTTGCCAACGTTGTAACGATGATGACGCCGGATGCGGCGGCTAACCCACCGACAAAAGCCATGATGACCAAAATTTCAGAATTGAGCGCCATACCGATGCCTAAAGCATAAAATTCAGGGGGGACCTCAAGTTCTAAATAAATACCCGCCCATAGAATCGGAGGTACAGAAAGGCTCATAAGTAATAAAAATAGGGGCAGCCCCCAGCTGGCTGGCCGCAGAGCTTTTGGATTAATGTTTTCGGTAAAGGTGACGTGAAACATATGCGGAGCGACCACCGCTGCCGCAAAGAAAATCAATAACAGAGTTCGCCATGGGCCTTCTTGTAAATCAGTTTGGCGACTAATCAATTGTTCTTGATTAGCTGCTAGCCAGTTTTCCATATCCCCTGAACCATCAAAAACAAAGAATAACGCGGTGATGCCCAATGCGGTGATCGCGATCAGTTTAAATAACGATTCAAAGGCCAAAGCGAACACGAGTCCTTCGTGCTTTTCTCGTGGTGAAACATGACGAGCACCGAATAAAATAGCGAAAATGACCATGGTTATACAAAAACCAAAGGCGAGGGTGGTAGAGGGTAGATCGGCGTTGAGTAAGTGCATACTCTCCGCGACAGCACCTATTTGTAAAGTGAGTAGGGGTAATGCCACCGCCAGCGTAAATAGGGTGACCATTACCCCTGCTAAGCGGCTGCGATAGCGAAAGGCGAATAAATCCGCTAAGGAGCTGAGTTGATAAGTGCGGGTAATGTGCAGTATGGGCTTTAATAATATGGGGGAGAGTACGAATGCCCCGCTAATGCCCAGGTAATAGGCTAGAAAACCATAACCGTATTTATCGGCCATCGCCACTGAACCATAAAATGCCCAAGCACTGGCGTACACACCTAATGATAAAACGTAAACTACAGGATGGCGAACCCAGCGCTTGGGAACCCAGCCTCGTTCAACGATATAGGCGGCTGAAAATAAGCAAAAAAGATAACCAAATACTATCAGGCAAAGCTGAACCAGGCTAAAACTCATCGGGGCCTCGTTTGAATTCTACCCATATAAAAACAGCGATTAATAAAAACCAAAAAGCAAAAGGGTGATACCAAGCGCCATTAGGCACTAGCCACCAATCAATGATAACCGGTGAAAAAATATACAGCCCCACCATGAGTAGCAGCGAGATTCGATAATCGTACATATCAGGCTCTTAAGATTAAATGACCGTTTATTTTGTAGTGTTACCAAGAGTAACATATCGACAACTTTTTCGATATTTGATGTTTTTAAATTGTGGCTTGGCTTTGCACTTGTTGCAGTTTGAGCGGCTGCCAGTGTGCTATGGCCCAAGCTAATATTTGTTTGACGCTGGCAAGGCGTAAGTTTTCGGGTGGTGACTGTCTAAGCCAAGACAATGCACTCCATAGTGTGTCTTGTGGGTTATCCAAGTCCAGTCCTGGTGCTAGATTTTGCTTGCTCAGCTTTTGGCCATTTTCCCCGCACGCGACAGGAATATGAGCATAATGGGGCACCGGGTAGTTAAGCGCATGCTGCAGCATATTCTGGCGCAAGGTTGAATCGATCAAATCGATTCCTCTAACGATATGAGTGACCCCTTGTTGATAATCATCGACTACCATCGCCAGCTGATAAGCCCAAAGTTGATCTTTACGCTGAACGACAAAATCGCCGATGGACTGCGCGATTGATTGGCTAAAATGATCTTGCAGAGAATCTTTAAAGGAGGCCTGACCTCGTGCATTGCTTTCTGCAGCGGGGCGGCTATTAAAGCGCCAAGCAAATTGCAGTTCTTCTTCTGTGGTTGTTGATTCTTTAGTAAGAGAAAGACAATTACCAAAATGAATACTATCGCGATTGGCGAGTTGTTTACGCGAGCATTTACAAGGAAAGACTGATTGCTGCTGTATTAACTGATCAAGAGCTTGCTGGTATAAGGGGCTGCGCTGACTTTGATAAATAATGTCTTGATCAGAAAACAGGCCGTAGGTGTCCAAGGCTTTTAGAATGGCTTCTTTTGCGCCTTCAGTTTCACGGGGAGGATCAAGATCTTCAATACGAATAAGCCATTGGCCATGATTCGATTTGGCATCAAGATAACTGGCTAGGGCAGCCAATAATGAACCAAAGTGCAATGGCCCAGTAGGGGAGGGAGCAAAACGGCCAATATAAGAAATATTGGCTGCTTTGTTAAGCGAGTTGCTAAACATCTAGTTTTTACGCATCTAAATGTTTAGCGCCTAAACACCCAGTTGGCGTTCTTTAATTTCGGCTAACGTTTTGCAGTCGATGCATAGATTTGCTGTTGGGCGAGCTTCTAAACGGCGAATACCGATTTCCACACCGCATTCATCGCAAAAACCATAATCGTCTTTATCGATCAACTCTAACGTTTTATTGATTTTTTTAATCAACTTACGTTCACGATCGCGAGCTCGGAGTTCGAGACTAAACTCTTCCTCTTGGCTGGCACGGTCGCTTGGATCCGCTGCGTTATTAGCTTCGGATTGCATATGCTCTTTCGTACGATCAACTTCTTCCATCAACTCTTGCTTCCAACTCGCAAGAATCATGCTGAAGTGTTTGCGTTGTTCGACGTTCATGTATTCTTCACCGACCTTTTCTTTATAAGGGGTAAAGTTTGTAATCGTAAAAGCTTTATTATCTTGTGGCATAATTGTAGCAGCCTCGTATCGCTACAGAGCTCGAATTAATCTCGAGCCGAGCATAATTCCATACGTTCATTTGGAGTTTGAACGCTTTATTTTTTAACGGTGGCAAGCTATCAGATAAACCGTCGTATGACCAGACGATTTTCCGATTTTTTCAACTAAATTAACACTTTAGTCGTGAGCTGACTTTGATCTGTCACAATATGACGATTAGCTCCCCCTTTCAATACTATTAGGATGAACCCGTGACCGGATTTGCCTCTCGCACCGAAGAGATTGCACCATTTCAAGTAATGGCAATTTTACAGCAAGCTCAAGCCCTCGAAGCTCAAGGTATTGATGTCATTCATTTAGAAGTCGGCGAGCCTGATTTCCCTACCCCGGCACCGATTGTTGAGGCCGGTATACAAGCCTTAAAGGAAGGTAAAACCCACTATACTCCAGCGCTGGGTTTACCTGAGTTACGTCAGAAAATTGCAGATTTTTATCAAAGCCGTTACGGCGTAGAGGTCTCTGCGAGTCGTATCGCGATCACCCCAGGCGCGTCAGGGGCCTTATTATTGTTAATGGCTGCGCGCTTAGAAGCGGGTGATGAGTTATTAATGGCCGATCCTGGCTATCCTTGTAATCGACACTTTGCTCGGGTGTTTGAAGCCCATGGACGATTAATTCCAACCCGTGCTGAATCGGGTTTTCAGCTAACTCGTGAGCACGTTCAGCAGCATTGGCATAATAGCGCGAGTAAAGCGGTGTTGATGGCTAGCCCTGCAAACCCAACGGGGGCGATTATTCCCCATGAACAGCTCGAGCAGATAGCCGCGCAAACACGACAGTTGGGTGGCGAACTTTGGGTCGATGAAATTTATCACGGCCTTACTTATCACGATGCGCGCCCACAAACAGCTTTAGCTTTAGGAGACGATGTTATTGTAATTAACTCGTTCTCTAAATACTTTGGTATGACAGGTTGGCGCTTAGGATGGATGGTCGTGCCCGAGCATTACATTCCTGTGATCGAACGTCTCGCGCAAAACCTATTTCTTGCGCCTTCAACTCCCGCGCAATATGCCGCATTGGCCGCTTTTGATGAAGATTCTCTAAGGATTATGGAAGAGCGTCGTTTAGAGTTGCAGCAAAGGCGAGATTATTTATTGGCCGAGCTGCCCACGCTAGGGTTTAATATTCCCGTTATTCCTGATGGGGCTTTTTATATTTACGCCGATGCCAGTGCATTGACTCAAAATACTCAACATTTTTGTCAGCAATTATTAGAAGATACTGGGGTTGCGCTTACGCCCGGTTTTGATTTTGGTGAACACGATGCCAATCTTTATATTCGCTTTGCCTACACCACCAATATTGAGCGCCTA
Source organism: Oleispira sp. (assembly GCA_047612075.1). GTDB lineage: Bacteria > Pseudomonadota > Gammaproteobacteria > Pseudomonadales > Oceanobacteraceae > Oleispira. The sequence goes on along the minus strand of JBLGAF010000001.1, from coordinate 156,344 downwards.
CAGCAGGCGGTATTACGCATAAAAAACTGGCTGGAGAAATAATCGTATGGAATATGAGCGTCCCTTATTAACCGGCAAATTGATTCAGCGTTATAAGCGATTTTTGGCGGATATAGAATTAACCAGCCCGGTCGAACGCGCGGGAGAAATTGTAACTGCGCATTGTGCTAATACTGGTTCGATGACGAACTGCAAAGACAAAGACGCTCGGGTCTGGTTATTTGATAGCCAAAATCCAAAACGCAAGCTGCCACTGAGCTGGGAGTGGGTTGAGGTGGAAGGTCAATACAAAGCCTGTATCAATACTGCCCGTGCCAATCAGTTAGTGAAAGAAGCCTTGTTGGCCAACCTTATTAAAGAAGTCGACGTGTCATCCGTTGAGTTTTTAAAAGCGGAACCTAAAGTTGATGAAGGGCGTTTGGATTTTTTAGTCAGCTCAAATACCTCTGATGTACTGACTTATATCGAAGTAAAAAGCGTGACATTGTTAGGTAATGAAGAAAGTGACTTAGTTGAAGGCGATTTAGTTGAAAAGAATGTCGGCTATTTCCCTGATGCCGTGACCAGTCGCGGCTTAAAGCATTTAGAGGTATTAATGCGTTTGAAAGCCGAGGGCCAGCGTAGTATCTTATTATTTTGTGTCCCCCATGAAGGCATTAAGCAAGTTCGGGTTGCTGAGCACATAGACCCTGTTTATGCTGAAAAATTGCGCGAAGTGATGGCCCATGGGGTTGAAGTTTTAGCCTATCAAGTTGAATTTCAAACTCAAGGTATGGTGTTAAAAAAAGCGCTTGAAGTCGCTATTTAGGCCGCTAATCAAAGGCGCCTCAATCATTAAAGGAACGTTAAATGAGCATTTTACCCAAGTTGTTTTCACTGCCTGTTATTGTCTTATTAGCTTGGATGGGCGCTAATATTTATCAAGATAATGAGATATTCGCCAATCCTTTTGCAGAACAATCGATTGTGGATAAAATAAAATCTGGCAATACCGACCTTGTTGAAGAGAAAGTTGAGCAAGCCAGTAGCGCGGCCAAAGAAACATTTAAAGAAGGTGTTGATGGTCTAGCTGATAAGCTGAAGGACCTAGCTGAATAGTGGTGACTTAACGAGAGCGACGCCGACCTTTGTTTAGTCGGTAATCTCGATATGCTGGTCATTGATGGTGAAATCAACCGCGATTAATGATTGGCCCACGCACGGGCCTAATAAACACTTCCCATCCTCTATCCTAAACAATGCGCCATGGGTGCTGCACTGAATCATACTGGCCTCAATATCCAAGAATTCATCTGGCTGCCATTCAAGCTGAATGCCTAAATGCGGGCAGACATTTTTATATACGTAAATGCGGCCATTTTTCTTCACTGCAAATATAAATTTCTCACCGAGTTGGAAACCTTTGCTTTTTCCCTCTGCAATCTCGTTGCTATGGCATAGAATGGGCATACATTGACCTAACAGGTAATTTGAAGGCGCTAGTTTAGCCTTTTCACTCATGATTAAAAAACTTTTAGTATCGCCACTCGGTTGGCTGATTGGTATTTTATTAAGCTTAGGCATTTGTATTGGCGCGCTGTTTTTAGGTTCTATTGATACTCACAGTTTATTAAATAGCGAAATTGGTCACAGTATTTTATGGAATATTCGCCTGCCACGAGTCTTATTGGCGTTTGTTGTCGGGGCGAGTTTATCGCTTGCGGGGGTAATGATTCAAAGCAATGTGCGTAATCCGTTGGCAGATCCCGGTTTAATTGGTGTTTCCGCGGGCGCGGCACTGGGTGCAGCGTTAGTGATTGTCGCGTCAGACTTTATTGATATGCAAGTGCACTACTACATTCCTGTGGCAGCTTTTATCGGCGGCATATTAGCGACCATCGCCGTATTAAAACTGGGCCGCAATGATATGCCAGGAGGCATGGCGTTATTAATTTTGGCGGGTATCGCCATTAATGTGGTGGCCGCTTCTTTAATTGGTTTACTTACCTACTTAGCAACCGATAGTGCCTTACGTCACATTACGTTTTGGTCTCTGGGCAGTTTAGCCAGCGCCAACTATTTTTGGGTGATTTTATGTTCTCTCGCGTTATTGTCGGTTTGTATTTGGTTGCCGCGACAGCATAGAAAATTGGATGCTATTTTATTAGGGCAAGCAGAAGCTAATACTATGGGGGTGGATGTAAAGCGTCTACAAATTCAAAGCATTGTATTCGTGGCATTACTGGCAGCGTTGGCCGTATCTGCGTGTGGCATTATTGGTTTTATTGGTTTAGTGACGCCTCATATCGGACGTATGCTGATTGGTGCCAGCCATCGTTATTTATTACCGTTGTCATTTTTTTTAGGCGGCAGTTTATTAGTGATTGCCGACGGTGTCGCGCGCACTATTATTGCACCGGCAGAACTACCCATCGGTATTGTGACGGCTTTGTTGGGCGCACCGGTGTTCATCTGGCTATTAATCCGTGAAGGGAGGCGTTTACAATGGTAATGACAATAAATCAATTGAGCCTTACGCGTCATGGTAAGCAAGTATTGCACAATATTTCCGGTGAACTTGCAGCGGGAAAAATAATTGCCTTGTTGGGACCTAATGGCGCGGGTAAGTCGACCTTGATTCAGTCGATGGCGCGGCTGTTAAAATGTGACGGTGATATTGAATTGCACGGGCAAGATATTGCAACTTACTCCTCTGATCAGCTCGCGCAAAAACTGGCCTACTTACCTCAGCATAGTCAGCTTCAGTTCCCTTTAGATGTTGAAGAAGTTTTATCATTAGCAACCTTACCTTTCTCATTAACCAAGCTGCAGCAACGTCAGCAAGTTAATCAGGTTATTCATGATTGGAGTATTGAGTCTTTAGCGCATAAAGATTTTCGCCAACTGTCGGGAGGAGAGCAGCAGAGGTGCCAGATTGCTCGCACGTATTTGCAGTTATCTAACATGAAGGCGGAAGGTCGCGGCTGCGGACTTTGGTTATTAGACGAACCGTCCAGCAGCTTAGACTTAAAGCATCAGCAACAATTACAAGGCGTATGTCGCCACGCTGCCGCAGAAGGACATTGTGTGGTGATCGTATTACATGACTTGAATCAGGCAACGCGTCTTGCGGATGAGGTTTGGTTATTAGATAAAGGTCAGATTCGCGCGCAAGGAGAAACAAAAGATGTGATGACAGAACAGCTAATTAGTGACGTATTTGACGTGCCTGCGAAGCGAATAGAATACTCTGGCAATCACTTTTTTATCTTCGGCTAATAATCATTAGTCGTTCATTTTCAGCGTTATACTTTTAGTAATCCAGATACGTCCACAGGACTAAGAAAGCAACTTATTCATGAACTATCCGTTACCAGTAGTTATGTGGCGGCGAGTCTAAAATCATAATCGACTAAAAGAGACATATCATGACGGCAACAAGAACAGAAAAAGACAGTATGGGTGCGTTAGAAGTTCCAGTAGATGCCTTGTATGCTGCCCAAACTCAGCGGGCCGTTAATAACTTTCCTATTAGTGGTCAAGCGATGCCCAAGACTTTTATTCAAGCTTTACTCTTGGCAAAATATGCAGCGGCTGAAGCTAACGGTGAGCTAGGTTTAATTCCAGAAAAAATGGCATCCTCTATTTGTCAGGCGGTTGATTCTCTTTTAGAGCAAGATTTTATGCAGCATTTTCCTGTTGATGTCTATCAAACAGGGTCAGGAACCAGTTCAAATATGAATGCTAATGAAGTATTGGCATCCCTTGCGAGCGAGATATACGGTGATACGGTAGGTGCTAATGATCACATTAATTATGGACAAAGTAGTAACGACATTATCCCGTCGGCAATTCATATCAGTGCAGCGCTAGCATTAGAAAATAAGTTGCTGCCAGGCCTAAACCATTTGGTTAATGCTATTCGTAAAAAAGCACTGAGCGTAGATAAGTATATTAAAACGGGTCGTACTCATTTGATGGATGCGATGCCTGTTCGAATGAGCCAAAGTTTAAATGCTTGGGCAGATCAGATTGAACAACAAATTGTTCATTTAAAACAGCTTCAACCTAGTATTCAAAGCCTAGCCCAAGGCGGTACGGCAGTCGGTACGGGTATTAATACGGTTGCTGATTTTGCAGGAATATTTAATCAGAAGCTGACAAAGAAAACGGCGATTGAGTTTACGCCTGCTAAAAACTTTTTTACTCATATCGGCTCACAAGATATTGCAGTTTCGTTATCAGGCCAATTAAAAGCGACGGCTGTTTCGATTATGAAAATTGCTAATGATCTACGTTGGATGAATTCTGGGCCACTGGCAGGTTTAGGAGAAATTGAGTTAGAAGCGTTACAGCCGGGTTCATCTATCATGCCGGGTAAGGTTAACCCAGTGATACCTGAGGCCGCAGCCATGGTAGCAGCGCAGGTTATTGGTAACGATACAACCATTACGATAGCAGGGCAGTCGGGCAATTTTGAATTGAACGTAATGTTGCCACTAATCGCTAAAAACTTGTTAGAGAGTATTGAGTTGCTGGCCAATGTTAGTTACTTATTAGCCGATAAAGCCATTGCGACATTCATTGTTCGTGAAGAAAATTTGTTAGCGGCATTGGCAAAAAATCCAATACTAGTAACGGCCCTTAATCCAATTATTGGTTATGCTAAAGCGGCTGAAATCGCCAAGTTAGCGTATAAAGCAAACAGACCTATTATTGAAGTGGCAGAAGAAAATACAGAGCTAGAAAGAGAAGAACTTGAGCGATTGTTAAACCCTGCTAAATTGACTGAAGGCGGGATTTAGAGCCTATAAAAAGGCGGGCCATTTAATGGTCAGCCTTTTTATAGACAGCTTCTTTTATAGTGTTACGATTATTCTAAGGTCAAACCAATACTCTCGCCCAGACGCAACGGTTGCTCAGCCTTCATGTCTTCAAGCCAGTTCATTTTATTTTCACCAAAACAGACGACTATGGTTGAGCCTAAGAAGAAGCGTCCCATCTCTTCACCTTTTTCAATGACCAGCGGTGGCTGGCTTTCACCCTGAACAGGGTAGCTAATTGAGCGCACTTTTCGGTCAAAGGGGGTAATACGCCCTGCCCAAGTCGTTTCAATACCCGCAACAATCATGGCGCCGACTAAGACCAATGCCATTGGCCCAAGGTCGGTATCAAAGATAGCAACGACACGTTCATTACGAGAAAATAATCGCGGTACATTTTCAGCGGTGGTTTGGTTTACCGAGAACAGATCCCCAGGCACATAAATCATTTCACGCAAGGTACCCGTTACTGGCATATGTAGACGGTGATAATCTTTGGGTGACAAGTAAATCGTGGCAAATTTACCGCCCATGAATTCATCGGCGGTTTGGCTATTGCCCCCTAATAATTCGATCAATGAATAATCATGGCCTTTTGCTTGTAAGACACGGCCATGTTCGATTGGGCCTAGCTGACTGATTGCGCCATCAGCAGGAGAAACAATCGAATTGCTTTTTAAATCGATAGGGCGTGTTCCCAGTTTTAATTCACGGGTGAAAAAATCATTAAAGTTTTCGAACGCTTCAGGGGTTTGACGCTTCGCTTCTTCCATATTGACGTTGAAATGCTGAATGAATTTACTGATGAATAAATTCTTAATCCAGTCGATGCGAGTTTCAGCCAACCAGCCTACTAAGTGTGATAATAAATGTTGTGGAACCGCGTACTGGAATGCGATAAATAATTTTTCTTTAATTGAAGTAGCCAAAATAAAGTCCTGTCATGTGTTTAAAAATTTTTAATTAATTATACTTCATATTTCGTTTTAAAAAGTTACCCACTAGTATGAGTTAAATAGGTAAAGTCTGATGGCTCATTATACTATCGCTATTTGCACTCTGGCAAATAGCGTCGTCAGGTTTGACGCTGATGGGCTTCAGCATCATCTACAGTCACTTTCTCTGAGTCACAGATGCGAGCTTACTCAAGCCTTTGCTGGCGGCCAAACAGAGGGATTTGAATGCTGTATATTCAGCCGTTTGCATCTTAGGGGAGTTAGGGTCCTTGCCCATATCGGCAAAAATAATTCCAATAGGACGCCCATTTGATGAAAGAGACATCATCATAAATTCTTGTGGCAATACATTTTGTTGAGCTACGGGAACACCTCTGAGCATCTTGCCTCTATTTTGATCGGTAATCATTAAACTGGCAGGCTTCTCCAACATGTGTTTAAAAACAGTCGCTTTATCTAAGCCAATAGCAAGATGGCACAAGGGGTCAGTCTCTGCGAGCCCTTGCTGATAATACACTTTGGCGGCGCTGGCGGATTTGTTTTTTACCATTATGTAGGCATGCTTAAGACCAATGCCTTGGGTAATACCTTGTAAGACTGAGTGCATCAGGTAATGCCAATCCCCAAAATCTTCGGGGGCCTCTTTTAACTGCTGCATCAGGCGTTTTAATAAGCTGTGATCAACGTTACGCTCTTTAGAGTCGATACTAGAAGCGACTTTTGGGGCATTGCTGTTCACTTTAAATTCAGAGATTCTTTTTTCACAGAGATACACCCAGCCTTGTGGCGCTGACGTATTTGTAGGCGCTAATAGCGTTGGGATCGATGATGAATAACGGCCTTGTTTAGCCCATTGAAGGTTCATTACCACCATGTCGTGATGGACTTGCTGCACTTCTTTGTTGAGAAAGTGTGCACTTAAATACAACCAGCGTTTGGTTTTAATCCGATAGGCACCTAGCTGATATTGGCTAGCCAAAGCATTGGCCATATAAATTAGCATCTCAGGCTGCTGACATTGATGCTTTAAATTACGTTGGTTTTCTATTTTGGATAATGTTTGTGCGCGAAGAACTTTCCATTCTTTGGGCTTAGGCCAGCACGGCTGTTGCCATAATGATTGACAAAGATTAGGTAGCGCTAATGCTTGTGTTAGATTTTCCCATTGCCCAATGTGGTTGCTTGTTAACGTGCCAAAAGCTTTTTCTAAAGCCGGAATTAGGTCTTTTCCTCGGCTCATTTGATTGAGGAATTCTTGACTAGCACTGACCTGTTGCAACTGCCAAGGCCATAGCGGCGCTGAGGCTAGCATGGCTGACCATCGCGCTTGCTGTTGATTTAAGCCGGGTTTGGTTTTTGCCCATTTGGCAGCAATGTGGCCTGCTAATACCGCTGTATTTAGCAGAGCCATATAATTACGCGTCGAGCGATTTTTAGGAACAGAATCTAATATGGGTAGATGCTCAATCAGCTTTACCACTTCTTCTATGCCCAGCAGTGATATGCAGCCTGTTGCGGTATTTATTTGCTCTAAACTAGCAGGGTTTCGATGTTTAATACGCAGTAGCATGTGCAGGCAAATAGCCGGGTCTTGTTCTACTATGGTTGTCAAAGCATCAAAACTAACATGGTTTTTTGGCATCAACTGCTGAAGTGCTATTTGGGTACTCGGCAATAACGGAAATCGTTGAAATTCCTGTATTTTTTGCCAATCTTCCGCGTTAGGCTGTGAATATGCCTTACTTGTATATAATGTCATCTGTGTATTTGAGAAAACTCTAAACATAACCTTTACTTACTATAGTCAGTTTTTTCCAAACTGTTTATTTTTCCAACATGACTTTTGAAGCATTTTTGAAACGTATCTTAAATTGTTGGGGCATCCGTTGAATAATCTGGAACGTTTTACATGCTGTTTATAATTGGTATTATTATTGTCTTTGGCAGTATTGGCTGGGGCTTTGTATTGTCTGATGGTAAATTGGCAGCGCTGTGGCAGCCATTTGAAGTGATGATTATTGTCGGTGCTGCGGGCGGCGCTTATTTAATATCGAATCCTTTTCATCTTATTCTTGATACGCTGAAACTTATGCCGCAAGTCATCTTTGGCTCAAAGGTCGATAAAGCCATGTGCCTTGATGTGTTGAATTTGATTTATGACATTCTTAATAAATCTCGTCGTGAAGGTATGATGGCGATTGAATTCGATATCGAGAATCTCCACTCCAGTGCAATCTTTGCACGCTATCCAAGGATTTTAATGAATGATGCGTTGGCACTTTTTATTGCCGATTACTTTCGTATAATTTCTTCTGGCAACCTTGCCTCGCATGAATTAGAAGCCCTAATGGATCAAGAGATCGAGGGCCGCTTTCATGAATTATCGCAGCCGGGCTCTGCACTGGGTAAGGTTGCCGACGCATTGCCTGGCTTTGGCATTATTGCTGCGGTTTTAGGCATAGTGATTACCATGGGATCCATTGGCGGAGATCCTGCTGTCATTGGTAAGCATGTTGCGGCCGCCCTGGTTGGAACGTTTATGGGGGTGTTGTTTGCTTACGGCTTAGTTGGGCCGATTAGTACTCGGATGAAACACATCGCAGAAGATGAAATTAAGTTATACGACGCGACAAAAGCCTCTATTCTAGCCTCTATGAATGGTTTGGCCCCACTTATGGCGATCGAGTTTGGTCGCAAAACATTATTCACCCATGGTCGTCCTTCCTTTGATGAGGTGGATAGCAAGGTTCGTGGTCGCTAGAATGTTAGTCGTAAGGATGTTAGTCGTAAGGATGTCAGCATGGAGAATTTAGGCCCGCGTACTATCATCGTCAGGCGTGTTAAAAAAACCCGTCATGAAGAGCATGGTGGCGCTTGGAAAGTGGCGATGGCCGACTTCGCGCTTGCTATGATGGCGTTGTTTCTTGTGCTCTGGTTGGCTAATTCTTCCAACGAAAGTGAACGTGAGGCCATTGAGGGATACTTCCAAGACCCAAAAGCCTACGAAGAGGCTCAACGCACGTCCGGCTCTTATGTGATTGATCTCGGGGGCACGTCAACGGCTGCGGATAATACAGAGACCTTTGATCCAAGCAAGGTTTTGCAGGCTAAAGAAATTGAAAGTCTAGCGGAAGCGATAGAACGTAAACGTTTAGAGCTATTAAAAACTGAAATTGAAACCAAGATTGCAGCCAGCCCAACCCTAAGTCCGTTTACTAATCAAATGGCGATTGATATCACCAGCGAAGGGTTGCGTATTCAGATTGTTGATCAAACAAAACGCCCGATGTTTAATGCTGGTAGCGCCGTACTCAAGTATTACAGTGAAGATATTCTGTATGAACTGGCCCCTATGTTAATGACGGTAGATAATAAATTATCCATAACTGGGCATACCGATACGGATGCGTATTATCAGAATCATCCAGAAGATGATACCAATTGGGAATTGTCTGCACACCGCGCAAACTCAGCACGAAAAGCTTTGATGGCAGCGGGTGTCAAAAAATCTCAAGTTGCTCAAATTTTAGGGATGGGGGATACCGCTCCACTTGATATTAATAACCCCCAAAACGACATTAACCGCCGCATTGCCATTGTGCTGTTAAATAAGAAATCCCAAGCAAGCATTGAATCGCGCAGTGGTGCTCCTAAGTTTATTAATGAAAGTGGAGCTGATAATAAAAAGGATGCGAGAAAACCGGTTATTAAAACGTCAGGTTCTCTTATTGAAGATTTTAAAGAAGATCGTGAGCGACTCGATAATAGCTACGATACGCCGCCGAATGTGGAAGAAGGTTCTTGGGAATAGCGTTACTGTAACCGCTCTTTAGTAACCGCAAAAGAAGGCTTCTATTCAGAAGCCTTCATCAGATTAGAAGCCTTTATCAAATTCGCCTAGGGTGGCTAAAATACGTTTATAACTGTTAAAACGTAATTGGCTTATTTTACCTGTTTCTAAGCTTTCACGAATCGCACACTTAGGTTCTAGTTCATGCTGACAATCACGGAATTTGCAGTGACCAATCATGTCGCGCAACTCTTTGAACCCATACAGCACATCATTGGGTTCCATATGCCACAAACCAAATTCACGTATTCCTGGGGAATCGATTAAGTCGCCCCCCGCAGGAAAGTGATATAGACGGGCCGTGGTGGTTGTATGACGGCCTTTCTTGCTGGCAACAGAAAGAGGCCCGACTTTCAGTTCTTGCTTTGGCAGCAGGACTTGAATCAGGCTTGACTTACCCACACCTGATTGCCCGACAAAGACACTAATACGACCATTCAGCTTTTGCTTTAGTTCTTCTAGGCCATCCTCTTGCTTGATCGACAAGGTCATCGTTTGATAACCCAATTTTTCATAATCGGCCATCATATTACGCATATGAGGGCCAGAGACATCATCGAGCAGATCGGTTTTATTGAGCAGAATAATCGGCTCGATATTGCAGTTTTCAGCGGCCACTAAATAACGGTCAATCAGATTAGGATGCACCACTGGTTCGCAGGCCACTACTAAAACAATAAAGTCGATATTGGCGGCGACGGGCTTAATCTCGTTATAAGGGTTTGGCCGTGAGAGTTCGCTATCGCGCGGCAAGATCGCAACCACAACTCCCAGCTCACTCTTTTCCATGCGGTAGATGACTCTATCACCGGTTACGAGGGAGCCGAGATTCGCCCGCATGTGGCAACGACGAGTATCATCAAAGATCCCCTTTTCGATGCTATCTAGGGATTCGACTTCTACTTGGGTGCCAAAATGCGCAATGATCATACCCTGTAACTCGGGGCCTAATTCATTGCCGGTTAGCTGCTCAGTAATGTCTGATTCTTTACGAGTCGCACGGTCGGTACGTTCTTGTTGAATCTTTTCGATACGCCATTTTTGACGTTTATTTAATTTTCTTTTAGCCATAGGCGCTATTGTCGGTGTTGGCCGCAGTGGACGCAAGTTGCTAAACTAGTTCAATTGATTAGAAGGAGTAAAAAAATGAGTCGAACGGATACCTTGGTCTGGATGGACCTAGAGATGACAGGTCTAGATCCTGAAGATAATGTGATCATCGAAATAGCCACGATCATCACCGATGATCAGTTGAATATTGTCGCTGAAGGCCCCGTCATTGCTGTGTACCAGCCAGATTTGGAACTGGCTAAAATGGATGATTGGAACGTCAATACTCACGGCGGTTCTGGCTTAGTTGAGCGAGTAAAGACCAGCACAGTGAGTATGTTCGATGCCGAAAAGCAGACGCTAGAATTTATTGCCCAACATGTAAAAAAAGGCCACTCGCCGCTGTGTGGTAATAGTATTCACCAAGATCGACGCTTTTTAGTGAAGCAAATGCCGCTTTTGGAAGAATATATGCATTACCGCAATATTGATGTCAGCACTTTAAAAGAGTTGGTGAAGCGCTGGAAGCCTTCAATTTTGCCGGGCTTTACCAAGAGCGGTTCGCATAAAGCGTTGGATGATATTTTAGAATCGATTGCTGAAATGAAGTATTACCGTGAACACTTTTTAGCGGATTAGAAGGGAAATCTTTGGATGACCCCTCGGTAACAGAGGGGTCATCCAGTTACTGCTCTAACATTTGATTTAACAGCTCAACCACATTCTCACTGCGCACTAATAGGTTTTTATCTTCTGGCAGTAAAAAGCCTTCTTGCTCCGCGTTATCCAACATCTGAAGCATTGGTGCGAAATAGTCATTCACATTCAATAAGCCGCAGGGTTTGTTGTGAAAGCCCAGCTTTTTCCAAGTATAGGCCTCGAAAAATTCTTCAAAAGTGCCCATACCACCCGGGAAAGTAATAAACCCTTCTGCAAGCTCTGCCATCATGGCTTTACGTTCGTGCATATTCTCCATGACGTGTAACTGCGTTAGTCCTGAATGGAATATCTCTTTATCGTGCAAAGCCTTCACAGTGACGCCAATGACTTTACCGCCAGCGACTAACACGCTATCGGCGAGCAATTTCATTAAACCGGTATTCGAACCGCCATAAATGCAGGTGATATTACGCAAGGCTAATTCAGTTCCTAATTGCTGAATCGCTTCACTATAAATAGGATTTGAGCCCGTGTTGGCTCCTAAAAAAACGCACATTGATTTCATTCATGTCTCGTTACGGCATTGCCGAGATCAAACTAGTTGGGTGGCTTTACTGAGCCACTATGGTTAATTTTTTAATCTAATTTTTTAATAAAAATCTTTGAATTGCGTTGAAAATTATACAGTGACTGACGCTTTTGGGGCAGAGCTGAAATATCAGCTTCACTGAACCCTCTTTCTATAAACCAATGCGCTGTGCGCGTGGTTAAGACAAAAATCTTGGGCGTAGCTTCCGTTTTAGCCTGGGCGCTTATGGCATTTAATAAACGATCGCCGCGTTGACCCGAGCGGTATTCAGTGCTCACCGCGACGCAGGCGAGTTCAGCAAACTCTGCAGAGTGAGGGTATAAAGCGGCGCAGGCGATGATCATGCCGTCGCGCTCAATCACTTTAAAGCGGTTTATTTCGGTTTCTAATAATTCTCGCGAACGTCTTACTAATATGCCTTCTTCTTCGAGTGGGGTTAACAGTTCTAAAATTCCGCCTACATCTTCAATGTTTGCTTGGCGTAACAGTTCATACTCGTTAGCGGTAATCAGCGTACCCGCACCTTCATGCGTGAACAATTCTTGCAATAATGCGCCATCGATTTTGTAGCTCAATAAATGCGCTCTATTAATACCAGCTTTAACTGCGGCTAAAGCCGCTTGAGCGTGCATCTTTTGCTCACCTGATAAATGCTCTACAAGCTTCGAGAGTTCATCGGTGGTGATTTGCGAAAGAGTCGTGGCATCATTGGTCGAGGAAGGTAGACCTTCGTCTGCTCCCATGAGTATTAATTTTTCAGCCACCAATGACGTAGCTGTATGGGTCGCGACATCTTCTGCGGCTAAATTAAACATTTCACCACTGGGGGAATAGCCGCAGCTGGACAATAAAACGATATTACCCTGATCAAGCTGCTGGCTAATCGCTTGCCGATCAACACGGCGGACTTCACCGGTATGTTGATAATCAATACCATCAATCACGCCCTTAGGTTTTGCCGTAACAAAATTGCCACTTACCACACGAATGCGAGCGCCGTGCATAGGCGTATTGGGTAAACCCACAGAAAGCCTGGCTTCGATATCAGATTTCACAATGCCAATCGCTGCCCGCACAGCATTGAGAGCGGCTTGGTCGGTAATGCGTAAATCACCGTGAAATTGACTTTTAATATTGAGGACATTGAGCGCTTGGTCGATTTGCGGACGCGCGCCGTGAACGATTACTAAACGCACTCCAAGACTATTGAGCAGAGCAATGTCTTGAACGATGTGAGCAAAGTTATCATCGGCAATCGCATCACCCTCTAACATCAAGACAAAGGTTTTTCCTCTGTGAGCGTTAATGTAAGGTGAAGAGTGTCTAAACCATTTAACGTACTGGCTATTATCCATTGTGATTTATCAGTTATCTATTAGTTATCTATTAGCTATCGAGCAAATATATGAAGGTGTATTCAAGTTAAGCAACATAGCACAAACTCACTTTGGCATTAAGTTGAGATTCATCAAAGCCGGTAAATAATCGACTATTAAATCAGTATTAGCGGCTTTTCAGACAATAAGTATTAATGAACTGAGATAACAGTTCCACCGTCGGCTGCATTTGGTCTAATGAAATAAATTCATCCAGCTGGTGGGCCTGATCAATGGAACCTGGACCCAGTACCAAGGTTTCCATGCCCAGTTGCTGCATGAAGGGGGCTTCGGTGGCGAAGGCAACCGAGTGAGCTTGGTGATGGGTTAATTTCTCGGCCAGCTTAACAAGGTCGGCATTTTTATCGGTTGCAAAAGACGGCACACCGGGAAATAACGCTTCTAATTCAAACTGCACATTATGGCGGCTGGCAATGGGTTTAATTCGCGTTTCCATTTCAAAGCGTAATTGCTCGTTGCTCATGCCGGGTAACGCGCGTAAATCAAAGGCTAATTCACAACTGCCACAAATACGGTTTGGATTATCGCCGCCATGTAAGCAGCCAAAATTCAGTGTAGGCACTTCGATTTCAAAATTCTGATTATGGTTTTCAGCCGCTAGTTGCAAGCGATACGCTTTTAGCTCGGTTATAACATCATGCATCGCATCAATCGCATTGATACCTAGGCTAGGGTTGGATGAATGGCCGGCATTCCCCGTGAGACGAATGGTTTCCATCATAATGCCTTTGTGCATGCGAATCGGCTTCAGCCCCGTCGGCTCACCAATAATGGCATAGCGACCTTTCGGTTTACCCTGCTCAACTAAAGCGCGAGCACCACTCATGGAACTTTCTTCATTAGCCGTCGCCAGAATAATAAGTGGCTGCTGTAAATTAAGCTGCTTAGGATTGCCCAGTTGATTAAGAATGTTTTCAATGGCCTCGATTGCAAGCGCAAAAAAGCCTTTCATATCGCAGGTGCCTAAGCCATAAAGCTTGCCATCGCGCTCGGTGAGCTTAAAAGGATCACTGCTCCAGCGCTCCGGATTACACGGCACGGTATCGGTATGGCCACTGAGTACCAATCCGCCTGGGCCACTGCCAAGGGTCGCAATGAGGTTGTATTTATCCACTTCGCCAAATCGTTCTTTTGGCACCGACATTATTTCGCAGTCAAAACCCAAAGGCGTTAGCCACTCGGCCAGCATATCAATCACGGCTTTATTGCTACTATCGTATTCAGGTAACGCAGAGCTAATACTTGGCGCCGCAATAAGCTGCTGAAAGCGTGAAATAAGTTGTGACATAACCAGACCTCCTCTTCGATAAAGTCAATTTAGCATAACGCATTCTGCTAACTGAGTAGCGAAAGTGTTGACAAATAACGCTTATCCACATGGCTTAATGGTAAATGAGTCTAATCCGTCTTATTATTCAATAATGAATTATGAAATCGAATTAAAGCTGCGTTTAAATACCGGTGAGCTGCCTTTGTTAGAAAAGGCTTTAGCAAGCCATCAATTTATCAGCGAACCAACTCTTAAGTTACTTAATCGCTATTTTGATACCCCTGATATGGGGTTAAGTCAAGGGGGCGCGGCGTTACGCATTCGCCAGCAAGGGATCATTGATTCCATCGGTACAGTCACTGATGCCCGTATTATTCAAACGTTAAAAACCCGCGGCAGCAGTTTAGCAGGTTTGCATCAACGCATGGAGTGGGATTGGCCGTTAACCGAGGTTGAGCTTGACCTTAGTTTGATTCAAAACGGTGATGCTCAACGCCACTTACCCCCAACACTAATTTTAGATGAAATAGCGCCGTTATTCACCACAGATTTTCGGCGTAAAGTATGGATGTATCAGCAAGGTGAAACCCTGATTGAACTGGTTTTAGATCAAGGTGAGGTATCGACTGACGAACACAGCATCGATTTATTAGAACTCGAATTAGAACTGAAGCAAGGTCAGCCGGAAGTCTTATTTCAAGTCGCTCAACAGCTGGCCGATCAGTGCCCGGTATTGATGAGTGATATCAGTAAAGCCGAGCGCGGTTACGGATTACTCGCGCGATCAACGCGTTACGTCGGCATTAAAAAAGATTGGGCAGGGGAAATTCCAAGCTTTGATCAGCAACAGGATGTAATTAGCTGCTTTAAAACTTTTTTCTCTTTTCAGCTTTCCAGTTTGCAGCGCAGTTTAGAATACAGCATTTGGGATGATCAGCACGACCAACAAGCTCAAGCGGCATCGCAAATAATGTTATTGCACAATCTACTTTCTCTTTTTGCTCATATTGATTGCTTGCCTGATGCGCAATTATTACAGCGTCAACTCGATCAAGCCAGCCAAGCTCCGCTAGAATTATCACGCCTGTGGGGGCAATTGAGTTTAGCCTGTGGCTATTGGTTATTTAATTTATCAAAAGATTGTGCGGCATTCGAGATGACAAAAGATGAAAAAATATCAATGCACTTTCATGTCGAACAGTTAGCAAAAGGAATACCTTCATGAATTCGGTTGCCGATCGGTCCGTCGCCCTGAATATTTTGCATGATGATTTAAAAAAAGCAGGTATGTTAGATGAAGAAAATTATCAGTTAGCTCAGTTTTCTCGCCGCAGTCAGTCTGAATTGAAAATGCATCCGTTTACCTTTATCGGCAAGCAAAAGCTCACCAATCACAAAACCGGTATTAAACTGAGTGAAGAAAGTATTTGTGAATGGGCCGCTGCAGAAAAAGGCCTGCATTACGCTCGTATCGATCCGTTAGAAATCGATGTGGCAGCGATCACTTCGGCGATGTCTTATGCATTTTCAGAACGTCATAAAATACTGGCGATTAAGGTCAATAAAGAAGAATTAGTGGTTGCCTGCAGCGAACCTAATACCACATCTTGGGTACAAGATTTAGAGCATGTATCGCGTCGAACAGTTGTACGCATTATGGCCATGCCCAGCGAAATAGAACGTCATCGCGTCGAGTTTTATCAATTAGCTAATTCCATTAGTCGAGCCTCTTCGCAACACGACGGCATTAGTGGCATTCAAAATTTAGAGTCCATGTTGGAGCTTGGTAAAGCCAGTGCTCCCGATGCCAATGACGAACACATTGTTAATGTGGTTGATTGGTTGTTGCAATACGCGTTTGAACAACGCGCCAGTGATATTCACATTGAACCTAGACGTGAACTCGGAAAAGTACGCTTTCGCATCGACGGTGTTTTACACCTAGTCTACGAGCTGCCCGCGCAAGTCACGCAAGCGGTTGTTGCGCGTATAAAAACGTTAGGGCGCATGAACATTGCCGAAAAGCGTAAGCCGCAAGATTCGCGCTTAAAAACCAAAACCCCGGAGGGAGAAGAGATTGAACTGCGTTTATCAACCTTGCCCACCGCGTTTGGTGAAAAACTGGTTATGCGTGTTTTTGATCCCAGCGTTTTAGTGCGAAACTTTGCTGAACTCGGTTTCAGCAAAGAAGATTACCGCCGTTGGAAACAAATGACGTCGCAAAACAATGGCATCATCTTTGTTACGGGACCAACGGGGTCGGGTAAAACCACTACGCTCTATTCCACTTTAAAAGAACTAGCGACGGTTGAGGTGAATGTTTCAACCATCGAAGACCCGATTGAAATGATTGAACCTGCGTTTAACCAAATGCAGGTTAACCACAGCATCGATCTCGATTTTGCGACCGGAGTGCGTGCGTTATTACGCCAAGACCCTGACATCATTATGGTGGGTGAAATTCGCGATTTAGAAACCGCTGAAATGGCGGTTCAATCGGCGTTAACGGGGCACTTAGTCTTATCTACGCTGCACACTAACGACGCACCGACCGCGATTACTCGACTATTAGAGCTGGGCTTGCCCCCGTATTTAATTCGCTCGACCACGCTTGGGGTGATGGCGCAGCGACTAGTACGAATTCTTTGTCCACACTGCAAAGAAGAAGGTGAAGTAGACGATGTTACATGGAAAGATCTCGTCGCCCCTTGGACAGTTACCAAGCCCGCAACAATATATTATCCAAAAGGTTGCCTAGAATGCCGTGATACCGGCTTCATTGGCCGCATGGGCATTTATGAAGTATTACCCATGAGCCATGAGCTCAGTAAGCTGATTGATGGTGATTCTGATCATTTAAAAATACGCCAGCAAGCCATGAAAGAAGGCATGCACAGTCTTAAACTGAGTGGTGCACAAAAAGTTGCATCGGGCTTAACGACGATAGAAGAAGTCATGCGAGTGGCACCAATGTCTTAATTAATGGGATAAAATCAGCTTCAACCATTAAAAAATACGACTCGGTCATAGTTACTCAATCAAATAACCGCTAAGCTGTGCGGGAGTCATACAGACACGAGAGCAAAATACATTGCACAGAATATAACCATGGCAATTGATGTGAAAACAGCGCCCCTTATTATTGATTTAGAAGCTTCGGGGTTTGGCCGCGGTAGTTATCCTATAGAAGTCGGTTTCGCACTACAAAACCGAGAAATATTTTCTTTTTTGATTAAGCCAGAAGAAGATTGGACCCATTGGAGCGAGGAAGCCGAGCAAATACACGGCATAACTCGCGAGCAACTGCATGCCGAAGGTATGTGTATTGAAGACATCGCGCTTAAGTTAAATGAAATGCTACGTGGTGAAACTTTATACTCAGATGCTTGGAGTTTTGATAGTTCTTGGATAGGGCGTTTATTCGACAGCGCTGGCATAGTGCAGCGTTTTCGCATAGAAACCATCAACAAGCTGCTTAAGCCTGAACACGTTGAGTTTTGGCACCCCACCAAAGAAGCTGTACTTAAAGAGCTTGGCCTGAAAGCACACCGGGCAGCAATCGATGTACAGGTATTGCAAGAAACGTATTTGCGTATTGCTAACATGAGTTAGTGGTATGAAACACCTTTAAACAGCACATATAAAAAGCCCTAATCATGAAAATGACTAAGGCTTTTTTGTTTTAAGCCGCTAGTATCAAATTGATGCAAGCGAGCGCCAAACATACTATTGTTGAAACTATTAACAATCGCATGATATCAAACAAGATTTTTCTCCATGAGTCTCTCTTAGTTATAAGAAATTACAATCGTTACTGTGCCTTTTTTTATTGGTTCTGTCGGGATTAGGTTACTTATAGACTAGAAATTATTAAAACTAATATGTCTGTTTTTTTTGGGAGATGAATAATAATTTTACGAGAAATATTGCATATTATTACAGGTTAAAATTACAATCATTAAGCAATAAAAAACCTTTACCTCAGGCTAATTATGAAGCGCTATAGAATCATTCATCGTACTTATTACAATTATACTGATACGGTCACGCTTGGTGCGCACCAATTACTCCTGCGTCCTCGGGAAGGTCATGATCTTCGTATCGAGTCTTTTGTGCTAAATATTACACCCGGAGCGAAAGTATATTGGCACCGGGATGTCGAAGGTAACTCTGTTGCAGTCGCCAATTTTTCTAGGCCAGTGCAACAACTCACGGTTGAAAGTGACGTTGTTATTCAGCAATATAATGAATCGCCCTTGGATTTTATCGTAGCCGATTATGCGATTAATTATCCTTTTAGCTATGACGAGGGCGACCAGTTTTTGTTGTCACCCTATCGGGTCTTACCCGATCAGCAGACTAGAGAACAGTTAAATAACTGGATATTTGAACTGTGGAAGTCGGGTGAGCAGATTCAAACTTATTCGCTATTACAGCGTCTCACTGGCATTATCTACAGCACATTGATTTACAAAGCGAGGGAGGAACCTGGGGTTCAATCTGCTAGGGAAACACTGTCGTTAGGTTCTGGATCTTGTCGTGATTTTGCTTTACTTTTTATGGAGGCGGTGAAATGTTTAGGCCTTGCTTCTCGTTTTGTTAGTGGCTATTTACATGCGCCACTAATGTCTAGCCAGGTAGGATCGACTCATGCTTGGGCTGAGGTTTATTTACCGGGGGGAGGCTGGAAAGGCTTTGATCCTACGATAGGCGATATTGTTGGAACCGATCATATACCTGTCGCCGTATCGCGGTTGGCTGAATCCGTTCCGCCTATATCTGGGTCATACGTGGGCTCTGCTGAGTCAAAGCTTGATGTCGGTGTTTGGGTTAGTGAATGCTAAATAGGCTTTAGTATTTTGCTCATTAAATACGATAAAGCAGGTCGCTTTTTTTGGTATTCAATTGAACCCGCCTCACTTTCAGTCATGCTATGCGCATGGGTTAAGTCTTGATGAACATCATTGACTTCGCCCCGAAATGCCCTCGGCGGTGATACATACTTGCAAATGTATCAAGGCGCCCCAACTGATGGCTGGGTAGTTCCATCATTAACGTCCACGGGTAAATCACCTATTCTTTGGCGTTCGCAAGATCTTTAGGCATACCTGACTATCGGTAATTCGCTTTAGCAGCGCAGCAGTAACCGAACTGCAGGAGAAAATTCATGGCCGAAATTGCAACAACATGTTGTCAAAATTCGCAATCAACCTCGACTTAAACACTAATTCACTGGAGAAGTGGCAATGGCAAAATTTATTTTAAATGGCAAGCCGGTGACCGCCGATGTAGAGAGTGACGCACCTCTACTTTGGGTAATTCGAGATGAACTCGATATGACGGGTACCAAGTTTGGCTGCGGAATCGGCAGCTGTGGTGCTTGTACCGTTCACGTTGGAGGGCAAGCATGGCGTTCATGTATTACTCCTATATCGGCCGTTGAAGGCGCTGAAATCACGACGATCGAAGGTCTTTCAGAAAAGGGCGATCATCCATTGCAAGTTTCTTGGCAAAATCTGCAGGTACCACAATGTGGTTACTGCCAGTCGGGTCAAATTATGCAAGCTGCGTCATTACTAAAAGATATACCCAACCCGTCGGATAAAGATATTGATGCGGTGATGAGTGGCAATCTATGCCGCTGTATGACTTATGTTCGTATTCGTAGCGCCATTCATGAAGCCGCAAATACAATCAAGGAGAATAACGATGAGCAGACTGTCTAAAAGTGGATCGACTGATATAACTCGCCGCGGTTTTTTAATTTCTATGACCGCCGTTGGTGTTAGCTTTGGTTTTCCTCGCCACCTGATGGCGGCAATGGATCCTGCTACTCCAGACGGTAAGATACTTCCTAGTGAAGGCGATATTTATGAGCCTTCACTGTGGTACTCAATCGACGAAGCGGGCAAAATTAAAGTCAACATTATGCGCTCAGAAATGGGCCAACATGTGGGTACCGCCATTGCTCGTATTCTGGCTGATGAGCTAGAAGCTTCTTGGGATGATGTCGAAATCATCCATGTCGATAGCGATCCGCGCTGGGGTTACATGGTTACGGGTGGTAGCTGGTCTATTTCGCAAAGTTGGCCGGTATATCGTCAAGCAGGTGCGGCTGGGCGTACTGCATTTATTGAAGCGGCTGCCAAAAAGTGGGGCATTGCAGCAAAAGATTGTAAAGCCAGTAATGGTAAAGTCATTTCAAGCAAAGGCGAGATCTCGTATGGCGAGTTAGTCACACTGGGCCTAGCACGTCAGTTCACTGAAGAAGAGCTGAAAGCTCTGCCACTAAAACCAAATGCTGATCTTAAACTTGTTGGCAAGCAAGTGACTTCTCTTGATATCGCCAATAAGACTAACGGCAAAACGATTTATGGCATCGATGCAAAAATTGAAGGCATGGTTTACGCCAATCCGATACTGCCACCGACACGCTATGGTTCTAAAGTCGTTAAATTTGATGACTCAGCCGCAAAAGCGGTAAAGGGGTATCAGCAAACCATCGTACTCGAAGATGCCAGTGGCAGCGTACCAGGTTGGTTAATGGTTATTGCCAGTAGCTTTATTGCGGCGCAAAAAGCTTCGAAACTGGTTAAGGTCACATGGGATGTAGGTGAAACCGCCAACGTGTCTGAAGCAGACATTATTAATCATGGTAAAAAATTGCTGGGTGATCAAACCAAAGGCAGTATTTTAGACACTGGTACGGCCAAAACTGACCCCGTATTTGCCAGCGCCAGCACTACTATTGACGCAGAATATATCACTAGCACAGTATTGCACGCGCAACTGGAACCGGTTAATGCCTTGGTATTTAAAAATTCAGATGGTGTATGGGAAGTGCATTCAGGTACTCAATGGCAGTCACTTATTTTACCCGTATTGGCGACGGCCTTAGCCGAAGACGAAGCTAACATTATTATGCGGACCTACATGTTAGGGGGTGGTTTTGGCCGCAGACTTAACGGTGATTATACGGTTCCTGCTGCGTTAACGTCACAAGCGCTAGGCGGAAAGCCCGTCAAAATGGTGTTGATGCGTCCACAAGACATGCAGTTTGATAGCGCGCGTTCGGCATCAGTACAGCAGTTGAAAATGGCTTTTGACGATAAAAAAGCGGTGATCGGTATGGAGCATCACGCTACTGCTGGTTGGCCAACGCAAGTATTGGCGCCTTTCTTTATGCCAAAAGGGACGAATGGCGAACCGTATGACCCGTTTTCAATTTCTGGGGCTGATCACTGGTATAGCGTTGGTACAAAGAAAGTACGTGCAGTATCAAACGACCTCGCTATTGCTACCTTTAGACCCGGTTGGTTGCGTTCAGTAGGACCCGGTTGGACTAATTGGGCAGTTGAAAGTTTTATGGATGAAGCGGCACATCACGCAGACAAGGATCCTTTGCAGTTCCGGTTAGATATGCTGATCGCTGAAGGACGCAATGCGGGCGGTACTCCGGTTGCAGAGGGCGGCGCAGCGCGTCAGGCGGTTGTGCTTAAAAAAGCCGCTGAGATGATTGGCTGGGGCACACCACAAGCTAAAGATACTGCGTTGGGTATTGCGTCTACTTACGGGCAAGAACGTGCTATGCCAACATGGGTATCATGTGCAGTACAGGTTCACGTCGACAAAACTAACGGTCTTGTCAATGTAGAGAAACTGTATATCGCCATTGATGCCGGTATTATTGTTGATCCCAATAGTGCAGAAGCTCAATGTCAGGGTGCGGCGTTATGGGGATTGTCCATGGCGTTATACGAAGGTACTGAACTTGTTAATGGTCAGTATAAAGACTCAAACTTCCATACTTATACGCCATTGCGTTTAAGCCAAACTCCAGAAGTTAAAATTGAGTTTATTCCAAGTAAAATGCCACCGTCTGGGTTAGGCGAACCGGCAGTGACCCCTGTAGCGCCAGCGATTGCTAACGCAATTTATGAAGCTGTGGGAGTGCGGTTACGTAAACTTCCGATGAAACCTAGCGAGTTGAAAAGTGCACTAGCGAAAGTGTAATTAATACGCAAGCTTGAAAGACCTCTAAAGCCCGATACGTGAGTATCGGGTTTTTTTTTATTTTTTATAAATAAATTGTAGCCAATGTCATTTTTCATGAAGACTACTACTAAAAAAATTCAGAAGATCTAAAAGAATATAATGAAACTTGTAGGGATTATAATAATCGTTCAAGTGGTTTAAGAGTAGAATTATGAACAAGTCAAATAGGGTGAGCGTACCGTTACGGCCTCATATTAAATAATTTTTAAATAAAAAATATTTTAATTTTAAATAGCATAAGTTTTAGCTAACCTAGGAAAAAAGTCAGTGAACGACACTCTTATTGCAAAAGTAAATACTGCCTTTAAATATACCAAGTATTAGAGTTAAACCGAATCGCACAGTGTTTGATGTTTTTACGCTATGGCGAAGGGCTTTTATTTTGATGCGTACAAGACAGGGAACTAATGAGTCCTAAAACCTCAGTTTTTAATTGAGGCTTCAAATTCAGTAACAACCTATTTACCTTACAGTTGTTATAAATTAATTGTTGTAAATGATTTCTTCTTCAAATTTCAAACCTTCACCTTCAACAATAACTCTAACGATATGAATCTCCATGGCTTTGGTACCTAAATTTTTATAATACAAAAACATATTGGTATCATTGGGAGTATTGGCACTGGAGAGCGATCCATTCTTATATTGAGTGAATGTGTGCTTGTGATACAAGTCAGTTGATTTCATGATCGACAGTTGATGAGTGTGACCACAGAAAACATGTTCTATATTATTCTCTCGCACGAATTCGACGACCATTCTGGAATTGAAAAGAGGGTCTGAATCTGTGTCCAAAATTGAGTGATGATTGAGCAACATTATTTTATCGTAACTTGCTTCGCTGATAGCATGAGAGATTGTTCTCAGTATTTCCGTATCGACAAAACCTTTATCTGAATAGAGTGTGTTGGTATCGAGACATACCAACAGAATGGCCTCACCATCGATGGTAATATTTTTAAGATAATTTATGTCGGTAAAATGTTTCTTTACGCCATTGGTTGTTTCATCAAGGAAAATGTAATTCTTTTTACAATGATCACGATTTAATGGGCTAATAACGTCTGTGTCATCGATATACTGATGAAAATAATCAGCGCTACGCATATTTCGCTTGTCATGATTTCCTGGAATTGAAACGATGTGCTTGCAATCGATTGCATTTAAAAAATTTCCAGCGGCTTCAAATTCACTTTCGAGACCATCGGTCGTACTGTCACCAGTATTAATTACAATATCGGTGGCGTAGCTATTCAACTTCTCTAACAATAATTCAGTTTTTCCAAGCCAGTGGCGAGGGCCAAAATGCATATCAGAGATGTGTAGTATATTCATTGTGTCTCGGAGATATCCGCAGGTGAATTGTGACCAATAACCATAGAATATGGTTATGTGATGTGACAATAGCAAGGCATCGTGCATTTTACTACGAATTAACTAGGCGACTAGAATAGAAATCCTTTAAGATCGATGTCACAATAATTTGATCCAAGCCTCATCTATACAGGAAAAAAAATGAAAGACTCAAAGAGCACTATAATCCCCCTAGAACCTGATTCTCAAGTAGAGTTAGATAAACTATTAAAAGCGGGAGGATCTGGCAAGGTCATGGTGGCAGGCAGCGATGAGGTATACATCATGAAAAAAGCAGAGAAGGGTAATGACTACGAATTGTCTAAAGTTCCCTCAGAATCATCGAGTGACAATATGCGCAGTGCTTTAGAAAAAATCAAAGAGAAGATGAAGTCATAAAAAACAGCTCGATACCTATTTTTCGTGAGATTAGGTATGAGCGGTCCAATCGGTACTTAATTTACCAGTACTTAACCTTAGCGGTTATTAAGCAGGTCTAAATACGCTCGTGTACCTTCTTCTACTGTTGCAAAAGGTTGGTCGTAACCCATCTCGCGCAGTTTAGAGATATCAGCTTCAGTAAAGCTTTGATACGCGCCCTTAAGATGTTCAGGGAAGGGCATGTACTCTTTCTTTGCTTTGGTAACATGAGTACTTGCGTCATCGTGCCAATCGATGACGGCATTAGCCACATCGTTAAAGCTCTGACAGCGGCCTGTGCCTAAATTAAAGATACCTGACTTATCTGGGTTAGCTAAGAACCACAGGTTAACGTTTACTACGTCACCCACATAAACGAAGTCACGGCGTTGTTCGCCATCGTCATAACCACCAGAGCCACCAAATAATTTAGCCACGCCATTTTCTTTGACCTGGTTATTAAAGTGGAACGCTACCGAAGACATGCTGCCTTTATGTTGTTCGCGTGGACCATAGACGTTGAAGTAGCGGAAACCCACCACCTGAGATTTAAACGTATGCTGAATCTCACGCACGTACTGGTCGAACTGCCATTTTGAATAACCATAAACGTTTAATGGTTGCTCAAACTCACGCTGTTCTTTAAAGACCGTTCCCGCACCATAAACCGAGGCACTAGAGGCGTATAAGAAAGGAATTTCACGAAGGACGCAGGCGTGTAAAAGAGTTTTGGAATATTCGTAGTTATTTTCCATCATAAACTTACCATCCCACTCTGTTGTAGAGGAGCAAGCACCTTCATGAAAAATCGCTTCGACGTTGTTCAGAATTGGATCGTTGATTTTTACCAGCTGCAAAAAGTCATCTTTATCCAAATAATCGGCAATGTCGCAGTCGCTTAGGTTGTAAAACTTTTTGCCGTCGGTTAAATCATCAACCACGATAATGTCTTTACGGCCTTGTGCGTTCAAAGTCTTAACGATGTTGCTGCCGATGAAGCCAGCGCCGCCTGTTACGATAATCATATAATTAACTCATCCAATTTTTTTAAGCTTTTTCAGCTTGAATACGTTTAACGATCGCGCTGGTTGAGCAGTTGTCTTTAAAACTTAAAACAATCACTTCACCACCCGCGTCCATCACGGCTTCGCCGCCTGCAATTTCTTCAATTTTATAGTCGCCACCTTTTACTAAAATACTCGGCAGTACTTTAGTAATTAAGCGCTCTGGGGTACCTTCGGTAAAAGGAACAACCCAATCGACACTTTCTAATCCAGCCAATACTGCCATGCGGTGGTCGAGTGGGTTGATCGGGCGAGTAGGGCCTTTTAAACGTGCTACTGATTCATCGCTATTCACTGCGACTAATAAACGATCGCCTAACGTTTTCGCTTCTTTTAAATACTGCACGTGGCCAGGGTGGATAATGTCGAAACAGCCATTGGTCATGACCAAGCTTTCGCCACGCTCTTTGCATTCACTTACTAACTGCATTAATTCATCTTCATTGAATACGGCGGCACCCCCATGCTGCTCACTGCGAATATCGCTGCGTAATTCATCGCTAGTCACGGTTGCGGTACCCAATTTACCCACCACAATACCTGCGGCAATATTAGCAAATGCGGTTGCGTGTTCTAATGATTGTCCGGCGGCCAAAGCCGTGGCAAGGACTGAAATCACGGTATCTCCTGCGCCGGTCACGTCGAACACTTCACGAGCGCGCGTTGGCAAGGTCAATGGCTCAGCATCACGCTGAATTAAGGTCATGCCTTTTTCACTGCGAGTAACTAATAGCGCCGTAAGGTCATACTCTGCTAAAAGTACTTTACCCTTGGCAAATAAGGTTTCATCGTCTTTGCAATAACCAACAACGGCTTCAAACTCGGCTAAATTAGGGGTAATTAATGTCGCGCCACGGTAAATACTAAAATCGGTCCCCTTGGGATCGACCAATACCGGTGTACCAGCTTTGCGAGCGGCTTGAATCAAACGCTGCGGGTCGGTTAATGCACCCTTGTTATAGTCTGATAAAATAACTGCGCCCGCATTAGCAACTTGTTGGTCAAACTGGTGATAGATAGTGGTTAGATCAACGTCGTGAAAAGATTCTTCAAAATCCAAACGAATCAGCTGTTGATTGCGACTCAATATACGCAGCTTGGTAATGGTTGGGCTGGTATCGTGACGTAAAAAGCCACAATCAACGCCTTTGCTTTGCAACATATACTCAAGATCGTTAGCGTTATCATCGTTACCGGTAATGCCGAATAGCTGTGCTTTGGCACCCAGTGTTGCGATATTTAACGCGACGTTACCTGCGCCACCGGCACGGTTTTCAATGTCTTGTACTTTCACCACAGGTACTGGCGCTTCTGGGGATATACGTGATGTAGGTCCCTGCCAATAACGATCCAGCATGACATCGCCGAATACTAATACCTGTGCTTGATGGAAGTTAGGAACGTGTAAATCCATCTTGATCCGCCACATAAATTTAAGAAACCTCAGTCTAACAAAACTAGCCAGCAGGAACTAGCAGACAGGCTATATAAGCTTGGCGGCGGTTTTGTTAATATATGACGTTATTCATTTAGCATTGATCAATTGGAGGACTGCGAGTGGCGCGTTTTTGTTATAACTTGATTTTTACCTTAGCCATTCCTGTGATTTTGCTGCGCATGTGGCTGCGTGGCGGGTCGAATCCCGGCTATCGTCAGCGCTGGGCGGAGCGCTTCGCTTTATTTACTTTTAAGGGCAAAGCGAATGGGCTATTAATTCATTCGGTTTCTGTGGGTGAGACGTTGGCTGCCGAGCCATTAGTTCGCAGCTTGCAAGTCGCCAATCCAGATTTAACCCTTACGATTACAACAACAACTCCTACCGGTTCTGATCAAGTTCTGCGTTTATACGCGGCTGATTTAGCGGCGGGACGTATTGTTCATGTTTATTTACCGTATGACCTGCCTGGATTAATGCGTCGTTTTATTAAAAAAATTCAACCCAGCATTTGCATCATCATGGAGACAGAGCTGTGGCCGAATATTATTCGCAGCTGTAATAAGCAGCAAGTCCCCGTCATTTTGGCTAACGCTCGATTGTCTGAAAAATCTGCTCGTGGTTATGCGAAATTCTCCAAACTAACGCACCCTATGTTGCAGGGATTGGACTTGGTTGCGGCCCAGCATCGTAATGATGCCGAACGTTTTATTGCACTAGGGATTGATAATAGAAAGGTCGATGTGACGGGCAGTATTAAATTCGATATCAGTGTTCCTGAGCAATCGCTAGCCCAAGGTAATGCGCTTAAAGCGCAGTGGGGAAAAACCCGGCTGGTGATGGTGTTGGCCAGCAGTCATGAAAGCGAAGATGACCTTATTCTTGCGAGTTATCAGCAATTATTAGCTGACTTTCCTGACTTATTACTGATCATAGTACCGCGTCATCCTGAGCGCTTTGATGAAGTGGCGGCTTTGGTTTTAGATCGAGGTTTACACTTAGTAAGGCGCAGTGAGTCGTTTGAGAAAGGTAATTTACAACCCAGCAGCACGACTCAGGTTTACTTGGCCGATACCATGGGCGAGATGTTGTTATTACTCGCCAGTGCGGATATCGCGATTATTGGTGGTAGTTTTATTGAGCATGGGGGTCATAATCCGTTAGAGGCTTGTGCGTTATCTAAAGCCGTGGTGATGGGGTTAAGTGATTACAACTTTGCTGCCATCTCTCAGCAACTCATAGCTGAAGGTGCTATGCAGCAAGTTTCCGCTGAAAAGCTAACAATCTGTCTACGACAGTTATTGGAACGTCCTCAATTACGTGCCGAAATGGGGTTCAATGGCCAGCGAGTCGTGGCCGATAACCAAGGTGCAGTTGCTCATATAACGGACTTGGTGATGGCACGGATTCATCATTCTTAAAAAGGAACAATACCCGCCAGCAAAACTATCAGAAGGCTAAAATTCTTTCATTGATGCTGCCTTTGAATACGTTACCACTCAAGTTATTTAAATCCCCTGTAGCCAGTAATACTGCCATTAGTCAGTCTATTACCGGCAAAATAACGATCATCTTGCAATTTGATTTCAAATACTTAGTCGCCTAATCTTTTTATATTAGGCTTATTAACGTTTAAGCAATACTCCTGTGTCATTTAATGAGTAGGTTTATTAAACATTTCAGCATACACTTGTACTCTTAAATAATGAGCGTACACTTGTACTCTCAAGTGATGGCGAATATCGAGTCGAGCACTCACTAAACTTTACAAATGTTATTGAGGAGAAAAACGACATGCAGTCAGACATTATGAATAAGAAACCCAAAGCCTCGCTAAAGTCTCAAGTGATGCGCGCTGTAGATTCTTTCGCTTTCCCCTTAAGAGCCTCGCACTACGTTGAGCTGGTCAACCCATTGTGGTCGACACACAAAATGCAGGCGCGTGTTGAAAAGGTTTGGGATGAAACAAAGGACGCTCGCACTATCACGTTGAAACCAGGTCTGAACTGGCGCAGACATCGCGCTGGCCAGCATGTCCGTGTTGGCATCCCGTTAAACGGCGAGCATTTTACTCGGACGTACACTATTTCATCAGAACCTGAGCGTGACGATGAAACCTTCACCATTACTGTGAAGGCAATTAGTGACGGTAAAATCTCCCCCCATATTGTCCGCAAAATAAAAGTCGGCGACTATCTGCCTATCGGCTTACCACAGGGTGATTTCTTTTTGCCAGATGCACAGCCAGTGCTGCCTCTGTTTATTACCGCGGGCAGTGGTATCACCCCTGCGATGAGCATGCTGCGTAGCTTGATTGCGAAAGATCGTTTGCCAAGTGCCGTGCATATGCACTATGCCCCGCATGAACTAGACGTAATTTTTGGTGCTGAACTTCGTCAGATGGCGATTACTCATGATCGCTACCAATTTCATGAAATCCATACTCACAGCTACGGCGAGTTAAAACAGACCAAGGGTTACTTTAACGCCGAGCAGATTGAAAATCTTTGTCCGGATTGGCGTGAAAGAGAAGTTTACGCTTGCGGACCTCCCGGTTTAGTCGCCGCGCTAGAGAAGCACTTTGAAGAAGCTGGCCGCAGTCGCTATCTGCATATCGAACGCTTCCTCGCCGACTTTGCTCCAATACCTGCTGACGCGGTTGGTGGCCGAGTGAAATTCCTTCGTAGTGATACCGAGATAGAAGCAAACCACGAAATGACACTGCTGCGCGTAGCAGAGGAAGCGGGACTGAACCCGCCTAATGGATGCCGTATGGGTATTTGCCACACCTGCAACACAAAGCTAGTTAGCGGTTCTGTTCGGGATTTACGAACAGGAAAACTCATCATAGGCGCTGGCAGCATTGTGCAGACTTGCGTCTGCGCAGCCGCTGGCGACTGCGAATTGGATCAATAGGAGTAGATATGTCTAATCAATCATCAGGATATCCAAAGCACCTCAGTGCCGAACAAATCGAAGAGTTTGGCCGCGAAGTGGATGCCATTCGCGACGAAGTCTTTGACAGTCGTGGCGACCGTGATCGCGCTTACATTCTCCGTCTTATTCGAGTTGAGCGTTTTATGTCGCTGGGTGGGCGTATCATTTCTCTTTTCAGTGTCTGGTTTCTTCCAGCGCTGGGCTTACCCTTTGCTGGCTGGATGCCATTATTGTGCGGGATGGGTCTCGGGGCTATTATGCTTGGCTTGGCCAAGATTCTTGAGAACATGGAAATTGGCCACAATATAATGCACGCACAGTGGGACTGGATGAAAGATCCAGAGATTCAGTCGAACACTTGGGAGTGGGATAATGTCGGCCCTTCAGATCAGTGGATTCACTCACATAACGTGGTGCACCACACTTGGACCAACGTCATCGGTAAAGACCCTGACGTGGGCTACGGCATAATGCGAGTGACTCCAGAACAACGTTGGAAGCCAAAGCATCTAATGCAACCTTTCTCTAATATTATTCTCGCCATGTTTTTCCAATGGGGCGTAGGACTGAATGACATTATATGGGCTGATAAAACCAACGCTGGGCCAAAGAAAGTACTTGCTAAGCGCTTCTTGAGAAAAGCTTACCGACAACTTCGTAAAGACTATTTTGCTTGGCCTTTACTTGCAGGGATACTCTCCGGGTTAACGGCTTTGGCACTGGGTGTTGAAGTGGTGCCGACGGCTGCAATCGCGTTCAGCTTAATGTTTCTAGCCAGTTTTATCGCGAGTACCATGCGTAACGTATGGACCAATGTGATTATTTTTTGCGGTCACTTCCCTGATGGTGTGCATCACTTTAGCGCGGAAGATGTTGAAGGTGAAACACGAGCACACTGGTACATTCGACAGCTTATGGGGTCTTGCAACATCAGCGGCGGTAAGTTGATGAATATTATGTCTGGGCACCTGAGCTTTCAAATAGAGCATCACCTGTTTCCTGATATGCCTAGTAATCGCTATCCGGAAGTAGCATTGCGAATCCAAGCACTGGCAAAGCGTTACGGCTTGCCTTATAACAAAGGTTCATTCTTGCGCCAGTACGGCACTACTACTTGGAAGATTTTACGCTTATCCTTGCCTGGTGGCGGTAAGGTAGCCACAAGTTAGAAATTTTAAATCGCAGACATAAAAAAACCACTCAATGAGTGGTTTTTTTATGTCTGCGACTGAGCTATTTATTTTAACCAATCATTTAATGCTTGAATATCGGCTTCGCCTAATGAGCCAGCAAAGAATTTTAAGTTTAATAGATCAATAATGTAATCATAACGCGCATTGGCATAATCACGCTGCGCACTAAACAAATTACGCTGCGCATTTAATACTTCAACAATATTACGCGTACCCACTTGGTAACCTGTTTCTGTTGCTTCTAAAGCACTTTGAGAAGATATTGTTGCACGATTTCGGGCTCTAACGGTCAATACATCCGTTTGCACTTTAAGGTATAAGCTGCGGATATTGTTCTTAACCATACGCTGTTGCAAATCTAGATTAGCACTGGCTTCGGTAGATAGGGCCGCGGCTTGTTTTGCTTTAGCGTAATTACTGCCACCGGCAAATAGAGGGATGGTCGCTGAGAATGCCAGAGTGGTCGTCTCTGAGTCTCTAAGTTGGCCATTGGTTACTGATTCGCCATCGGTATAGCTCCATTGAGCGTTAATTTGTGGCGCATAGTTAGACCAGCCTGCTTTGCGTGTGTATTCCGCTGCGTTAACACCTTCGTGTGCCAGTTGAATACCTGCATATTTACTAAGACCCGCTTCAACCCACTCATTGGCTGCTTTTTTAGGAGCAGAGAATTCTACATCAGCTTTCAGTTGTGCAAGACTCTCAAAACGCTGGCCGGTGATTTGCTCTAAGAATTCGTAGCTAATATCTAATGCGGCTTCTCGGCCAATGAGGTTGGCATACGATAAATCGTAAGAGGCTTCTGCTTCATGCACTTCAGTGATGGCGATTAGACCAACCTCAAAGCGTTGCTGAGTCTGTTCTAACTGACGCTTAACGGCTTTTTCTTCAGCGCGTGCAGTATCCAAGTTTTCTTTGGCGCGTAATACATTAAAATAAGCTTCGGCACTGCGTAAAATTAATTGCTGTTCACTTAACACGTATTCTAAATTAGAAGCATC
This sequence comes from Oleispira sp., assembly GCA_047612075.1. GTDB lineage: Bacteria > Pseudomonadota > Gammaproteobacteria > Pseudomonadales > Oceanobacteraceae > Oleispira. The sequence goes on along the minus strand of JBLGAF010000001.1, from coordinate 124,312 downwards.
ACCGCCGGCTGAAGCCGCTTGAAAATTATACCAGCTATTCAAGTTAAATAACGTCTGGCTAATGGTTGCATTATACGAAAAAGTATCAAAGTCAGCTGAACCGGCATCGCTTTTTACGTCTGAATTTGCTTGAGTAGCGCCTAGGCTAATTTGCGGTAAGAGTGCTGCGCGTGCTAGGTCTACTTGATAATCACCGGCGTCACGCTTTGCTTTCGCCGCAGCCAGTTCTGCATCGTTGGTTAGCGATAACTGATAAATTTCGTTTAGGTCTGCGGCCAAAATGTTATGGGCAAAAAAAGCAGAGGAAATTACCGACGTTAGTGCAATAAATTTTTTCATGACCAGGTCTCAGCGGCTTGTAAATATAGAATGATCAGAATCTTAACAGATTAATCAGCTAATACGTGGCTTAATTGTTCCAGTATCAGCAACACTGCGTTACAGCGAGCCAATATTGTAACTGCATAACATTTCAAATAAGTAATATAGTGAATCGCAATGTCAGATATAACGGTAAGTTTTAGTCACAATGATTACAAAATCATAGTCAAAAAATCTTTGTATAAGGGATTTTTTAAGCTGGATCGTTTTGGTATTCAGCATCGGCTATTTGCCGGAGGTAGCACTGATACGTTCAGTCGTGAGCTATTTGAGCGCGGTGAAGCAGCGGCGGTATTGCTTTATGACCCCAATGAAGATGTTGTGGTATTAACCGAGCAGTTCCGTATTGGCGCAGCATTGGATAACACAAAAACTTCACCTTGGTTGTTAGAAGTGGTTGCAGGTATGATCGAAGAAAGCGAGCAGGCTGAAGAAGTGGCGCGTCGTGAAGCGCAAGAAGAGACCGGTTGTATTATTCAAGATTTAATTCCCATTTCCAGTTATTGGTCATCGCCGGGCGGCACTTCAGAAAAGATACATCTGTATTGTGCTCTGGTAGACAGTCGTGGCGTAGGAGGTATACATGGCCTTGATCATGAGCAGGAAGATATCTTGGTACGCATAATTGCTTTTGATAAAGCTTATAATGGCATTGCGAGTGGCGAGATCAATAATGCTGCGACTATTATCGCGTTGCAATGGCTTAAGTTGAATCAGAGCTCATTAAGTCAGCACCCTTTAGATCAAAAGAAGCAAAGCTATATAGCTATAAAGACTGATTAGCTTTGTTGTTAAACCATATAAGTCTTTTCTCTAGGCAACATGCGTGCTTTTCGATAGGGTGGCGACTAATCTGAAAAAAAATTAGAAGGATGAAGGTATGGCATTAAATCGCCGCTATGTGCCCGATTTAAAAAAAATGGCTGCTGCCTGTGAAGGAAACTACATTCGCTTTAACAAGTTAATGCCTGATTTTGAGCTAGGCTGTGAAAAGTCCTTCTTTATTAGTTGTAACAAGGCTAATGATGGCTCCGAGTATCAAGCGCGGATACATTTGAAAGTTATTGAAAGTTTTCCTTATACTTCGACCATCGAAGTGTTGCAAAAGGGTCTTTGCCCAGATTGGATTCAACCGCCTTGCATGATCGTGCGTTTATATCATGATGCTCGCTCAGCGGAAGTAACAAGTTATCAAAACCAAAAGCGTATTCATGGTAAGTACCAATACCCTAATCCGCAAATGCGCATGCCAGATGAAAAGGCACAACTGAATCAATTCTTAGCTGAATGGCTTACCCATTGCCTTAAATATGGTCATGCAGAAGTGGCATTAGACTTTGTTCCTTGGCGTTAATTGTTCGCGAATTGAATAAAATGTGATGTAATCCCAAGAAATGTTTGAACAATCGTCTATATAATATCGGATTGTTTTAAAAACTATCAACATTTTGACATGGAGCTCCTATTGTATTGGTTAGATAATGAAGGACCCATTCAATTTATTCAGATAACGGATACGCATCTAGTAGAAGATGCGTATGGAAGTTTGATGGGGCTAGAAACACAGAACAGCCTTGATCATGTGTTGAATATTGTAAAAACTGAAAACGACCATTTTGACTTTTTTATCGCGTCGGGTGATTTATCCCAAGACGGCTCGCTTGCGTCTTATCAGCGATTGCATGCATCACTCATACCTTTCAATGTGCCTTCATTTTGGTTTCCCGGAAACCACGATGACATGTCTAATATGAAGGCTGTGTGTCAGGGTACCGAGCATTTAGAAAACATAATTCGTTCGTCTCATTGGCAATTAGTGCTACTTAATTCCCAGGTTGAAGGGTCTGTTTATGGCAATTTAGCAGATAATCAGTTCGAATTATTGGAACGCGCTTTGACCGAATACCCAGACTTACATACCTTTATTAGTTTGCATCACCACCCTATTCCAATGGAAAGCGGCTGGATGGATAAAATAGGGGTGAAAAATGGTGAAAAACTCATGGTTATGGCCCGTCAGTATCCGCAGGTGAAATGCATATTATGGGGACATGTACATCAAGTAAGCGATCGCCTAGTTGATGGTATTCGTATGCTCTCTACACCTTCGACTTGTGTGCAGTTTACTCCGAAATCTGCAGGTTTTGATATTGATGTGATCGCGCCAGGTTATCGTCGGTTACAACTTAATCCTGATGGTACGATTGAAACAGAGATATCACGGGTAGAAGGCGTGGAGTTTAACGTTGATTTATCCATTAAAGGCTATTAAAAACACTTAATAAGGTTATAACCTCCCATTATCATGATTCTTCCTCGCAATATTGCCTGTGTTTATCTACACGGGTTCTTAAGTTCTCCAAAATCTAAAAAAGCCCAAGAATTAAGCCATTTTTTTGCTGACCATCAAATGCAAGAGCAGCTTTGCGTACCGACCTTATCGTTCGAGCCTGTTGAGGCCATTCAGCAAGCGCAAGAAGCTATTCATAAACTACAACAGCAAGCCGGTATTGATCAAGTCTTTGTCATGGGAAGTTCATTGGGTGGTTTTTATGCCACCTATCTCGCTCAACAAGAGAATGTAAAAGCGGTACTGATTAATCCTGCGGTGCGCCCTTATGAGCTGTTTGATAAATACCTTGGCCCGAATGAGCATTTTTATGACGGCAAGACGTACCTATTAGAGCCAAAGCATATCGAACAATTACAAGCGATAAACGTTGAGGGACTGGCTAAGCCTAATGATCATTTTTTATTATTGCAAACAGGGGATGAAACTTTGGATTATCGATGGGCAACCGACAAATATATAGACTGCCCCAGTATTATAGAGCCTGGGGGTAATCATAGCTTTGAAGGTTTTTTGACCAAGTTAGTGTCAATATTTTATTTCGTTCAGCGTTAACCCTCCTTGTTAAGTAGTCTGTGCTAGTCTCTAAATATACTTCATGGATGATATATAAATGTTAACTAAGGTAAATATAAAGCAGCCCGTTGCCTATGTATTGTTAGCAATGTTGCTGATGCTGGTCTATCAATATGTGATTTCGATTTCAGATCCGACGCAAAATGTGATTCAAAGTGGGCAACAAGGCCTTCAAGTGGATGAAGCGTTTTTAATTGATGCAAGCGGAGAGCTAACTCTAAGCGAATTATTGGCTAATAAGACATTACTGGTACAGCAACCACTTAGTGAAATACCTTGGAGCTTCAGCCAACAAGCCTATTGGATAAACCTTGTTTTACATAATAATAATCAGCGTGCGGTTGATATTGTCAGTCATTTTTCTAATCCTATGCTCGACCAACTGACAATTTATCAAGTATTAGCTAATAAGGTTGTCGAAGAGGAAAACTTAGGCTGGCAAGTGCACGATCTAGATAAATTGAGTCGCAGCATTCCATCGTATGACGTTACAGTAGAGCAAGAAGACACCGTTGAGCTATACATTCGTATTGCTACTGAAGGCATTGCAAAAACTCCTATCGACTTGTATCTCAAAGATGATTTCTCTAATTTAGTACGTGCTACTTTTTTTATTTGGGGAAGTTTTGTAGGTATTATAATCACCATGTCTTTGTATAATTTAGTGTTATTCTTAGGCTTAAAAGACAGCGTCTATCTAGTGTATGTAGGCTACTCAATATCAGTATTGATGATGTTGGGAGTGGTTATGGGCTTTGGTCATTATATTTGGCCAGAAAGTATTATGAGATTTATGCGTGAAAATATCGTAGCGGTTAATACTTTAGTCATCATATTTACTCTGTCATTTGCGTTATTGTTTTTTAATTCGCGGGAAAATAAAACACGCATAGTAAAATTCTGCAGCAGTTATATTGTTTATCTCATCGTCTTTTCTTTCATTAGTATGGTATTACCTGAATATATCTCTGCCCCTATTTTCTTTTTAAATATGGCTCTACTTTATCCTGCGGCGGCTATTCTTATTGTTCAGCAATACAAAATCAATGGTTTGTGGGCAAGGTTGTACATTGTATCTTGGATGCCACTTATTTTAGGCGCAATTCTTCAACCTATGGGCCTAACGGGGGTCATCGATAATTCATTTATAATTCATCATGCGCTCATGATTGGTGTATTATTTGAAGTTATTTTAATGGCTATGGCTCTTGCTAATCGGATGCGATATAAAAAAGAAACTGCTTTATATAATGCAACTCATGAACCTGAAACTCGATTGGCCAATACTCAATTATTAGAAAATAAAATTAAAGAGAAATTAGATCGTAATGATAATTTTGCAGTTTGTATTATTAAAATTACAGATTTTTATAGCTTGTTACCGTACATAAGTAATAACGACAATAATGATTTGATGTTGATGGTTTCTCGGATGATTGAAGAAAAATTGCATTATGAATATAACTTTCTGGTATTAGAATGTGATAAAGATAAAAATAAAAATAAAAAGATAAAGATAGCAAAAATTAATGATGGAGTCTTTGCCGTTCTTATAAAATTAACATCTACATCTTTAATAGAGCAGGAACGCTTAAAAAAGCAATTAATGTTTTTACGCAATGATATGCCCAAAGGAGTGCAGGCTGGTAAATTATTTATTAATATTACAACCACTGTGGGCATCTCTTTATTAGAATCTCAGCAAGAAATATCGCCTTCTAATATTATTAAGCAAGCTTACCAAGCATTGGAAAAAGGAACTCGAGAGGGCGTGTGGTTTGGCATATTTCAGCAAGAAGAAGCCTCTAAAGTCGCTCAAAGATTAGTGCTAGCATCTGATTTACAGCAAGCCCTTAGAAATGATGAATTAGAGCTCTTTCATCAGCCACAAATTAATATAGGAAAAAATATTATTGATGGCTCTGAAGTATTATTACGCTGGCAACATAAGGAACACGGGTTTATACCTCCTGATGTGTTTATTAAGCTGGCGGAAGATACCGGTATTATCAACGAATTGACACTTTGGGTTGTTGATAGGGCTTGCAATGATTTAGAGACAATCATTAGACTGGGTTATAGCGATTATAATGTGTCGGTTAATATCAGTGGTAAAGACATATCCGAACCTCAATTTTTAACCAACATTAAGCAAGTGATTGCTCGATATGATATTCCACTGTCGAGTTTGACCTTTGAGTTGACAGAGTCCGTGATGGTGAATGATTTTAATTATCTGAGCCAAGTAATGAATGAATTAGTTGCAATGGGAATACACATCGCGGTTGATGATTATGGAACAGGATACTCATCACTATTATATATCTCTCAATTACCTTTTAGTGAACTGAAAATTGATAAAAGTTTTGTTATGAATTTAGCGAGTTCTGAACGAGATTTGACAATTGTTAAAACAACTATAGAAATGGCAGAAAATCTAGGATTAAAGCTTGTTGCCGAAGGCATAGAATCAAAAGAAATCGAAGAAATATTAAAGCGTCATGGCTGTCAGATAGTGCAGGGTTACTACTATAATAAACCAGCCAAATTCAGCCAATATTTATCATGGCTAGCTCAATATTATGCTTACTAATAAAAAAACTTTAGATAACCAGAGTTAGGTTTTAAATGAATTTTTTCTGCACATTTAAAAATCACTCTCAACGAGAGTGATTCGATCTGTTTCTTGTGCTGTCGAAAAATCAATGAGTTCAACCATTTTGTTTTGAATCGCTAGCAGGTCTCTAGATTCTACGGCAGTCTTCAGAGGTTCATTAAGAGCCATGCCATAACTCCGCAAACCTTTTTGGGTAGGGATAGACATCGACATTGGAATACCTTGCGCCACTCCTCCACCAATTAATTCTATAGCCCGAGCACTGGTCAAGACCTCTTTGGGTTCACGTATGGGCTGAAAAATAATGCCATTTTCGTCGGAACGCAATAAAACCCCTGATTTATCAGGGCGCCATTGTTCGTCTAATTGTGCCATGAACCGCCATGCACAATACCATTCTTGGCATACCGAAGGCCTGTTGGTATAGATCTTACAGCCCCCTTTTTCCATCAAGTTTGAACAGACTTGATCGGCAGGTTTTTTAAAATTTTCATCGTCAATCAGAAGAACAACACAGCAGGCTGTACATTCTCCACATTCTCGACCGGGAACTAAATGTGATTCGTTATCTGTACTCAATTTTTTTACCTAACGTCTAGTGTAAATACGCATATTTTTCTTTGAGTTATTGCAACCACGGCAGATCTACTCATTGCGTCATATTTTAGCACGACTTCGGGGCTAGATTCTTTAACGATACACACTGAAGCACTACATTTTATTTATTTAAAAACTGGGATGAACTAAAATATGTCTATATTGAATAAGTTATGTCTGGCTTACACGATCAAAATATTCATGTTTTAAGCAACAGCGTGCTCACCCATTGATTAATTTGTCGCTATTAACAACATAAACTTTGTTTCGACCGCTTTCCTTTAATGATAAAACGCCTGTCTTTGGTCACTTGTGTTCTTGGAAATCTCACCTCTGAAAACTTAGTTTGCACCGGACAGCTCAACTAGGGGCCAAATTTTTAGGCAATTCATTTCCATTTTTTTAGGGTTAACTAAAAAGCGCACTAGAATAAAATAGATGTCGAGGTCAAATTGATTATTAGTGCTGTCAGGAGTGTCAACTACCTCATCAACTATCGACGGCGGGCGGCTATTGGGATCAAGCAGTTGATAACCCAGGTCATAGATATCTTCAATAATTGACAGTTTAGCAATATAACGCCAACGGTCTACAATGTGAAAAGCCACCTGATCTCGGTTCTGTGGGTCTCGTTCTTCTAATAAGATAGGGCCAGCATAGGGCCACAATTTTAACTGGTAATTCTTTAGGGCAGCACCCATGCGCTCGTTGTAATTTGTGGCAGATTCTGCTCCGTGGCAGGCACCAAAACACTTTTTAAGCTGAGACCGAAAACAGGCTTGCCGACCGTTTTTATCACCCTCTAAGCCCAACAATTTATGGCACAAAAAAAACTGATCAGCCAATTTTTCCATTTGTTTGGTGGCTTGGCGCGGTGAGCGAAATAAACCAAATGGCTCTTCTGCGTCTGTGTTTTCAGTTTCAATCGGTTCAATACTCAGCCTTAGGTAACCATTATTATCCTCGCTGCTGCGATACTGAAATAATTTTTTCACCTTGCGCAATCGCCGGTTATAGAGAGGGGCCAGTGCTTTAATTTGGTTACTTTCAAAAATTTGCGCACCAAAGTCGCTGGGGGTTCGCTCAAAATCAACATGGGCAATTTTGTTGCTCATCTGCAAATCTTTTGGGTTTTTATGGTCTGAACTAAAGTGACTCATTACACGGTTACGAATATGCACGCTTTTACCCACGTAAAGTAGCCCACCTTTTTCATCATAAAAATAATACACTCCCGCACTAGGGGGTAACTTTTCTACCTCTTTGGGGTCTAGCAAGAGTGGTAAGGTAGGGCGTTTCAGTAATACTTTGCAGGTGGCGGCAATTTCTTCATCGGCAAATAATCTGGACGACTTTTGAAAGAATTGATAAATCATTTCGGCATCGTCAACTGCCCTGTGCCTGTTCTCAATAGTCAGGTCAAAGCGCTCTATAATTTGTGATAAGCCGTGACGTTTAAACTGGGGATAAAGGTTGCGACTGAACTTTACCGAGCAAAGCGGTTTGGCGTTGTAACGAATGCCAGCGCGCTCAAATTCATTCTTTAAAAAACCATAGTCAAACCTTGCATGGTGGGCTACCAAGGTACGGCCTTTGAGCTTGCTTAATAGTTCTTCAGCAATGTCACAAAATTCTGGAGCACCATGAACCATTGCTGGGCTGATGCCAGTCAGATTTTGTATAAAAGCGGGTAGTGGAACTTTAGGATCAATAAATGTTTGCCATCTTTCAATCAGTTCACCTTTTTCAATCACTAGTAGCCCAATCTCAATAATGCGGTGATAAATGGCTTTGCCGCCAGTCGTCTCACAGTCGAGCAATACCATGCTTTCTGGAAAGCCAGAAGAAAGAACAATGGGTGTGGGTTGGTCGAGAAAATTTAACTGCATAGTGTCTCAATAAAGTCTGCCTAGCAATCGGCTTGATAAGATTCTTTTCAATCGAAGCGAGGTATGATTAGAACAGAGGTACATCACGCTAGTGATAATAAAGAAACCCGACGTAAAACAACCGTTGACCAAGTTTCATGACGGGTATTTTTACATAAATTGCAAAAAGTTCAACCCGAAAATACGATTAATTACTACCAATGATATTGGTATAATAATTAAAAAAGCTACTGCGAAAATATCTTTAGAATTTTCAATAAATTTGGGGGTTCAATATATTTTTCACATCCATTACAGACTCAATGTATCAACCTTATAAGTATTGCTCATAGGCAGAAATCTTGTTTTTTAGCCTTTTTGCTAAAAACTTATTTGCTTCACTTAATTGATCTAATATAAGGCGAGCTTCATTCTGATACTGGATAATTTTATCTTTATTCCAGTGTTTTGGTGGTACCTGTAAGTTTGTGATGCGATCACATAACTTAACCATCCAGACCTCGATAGGTTGGTCTTTTATTCTGTTTATACTATCTAGCATTTGCTCGTGTTTGGAAGATAGTTGTTTATTTTTTGTGAGTGCTAAAACACCTTCGGCAATATCAGCACCAAACATGTTGTTTATGTCTTTGTAGGTAGTGGCAGTATCTTCAATTGAGTCATGCAGTAACGCACAGACAACGAGCAGATTAGGATTGTCGATATTTTCATGAGCTATGGTTGCCATCGCTTCCATTGCGACAAGCCCAAGGTGGTTAATATAGGGGATATCACTTCCTGGTAGTGTTTGCCCATTATGAACGGTGCAAGCAAAATTCCATGCGGTTAGGTATTTTTCTTGATCCCAAGTATTCATAATGTCCTTGTTTTTAAATATTTCTTGAATCGTATGCCCAGTGTAATAGAGCTTGCCGTTGTTTTTTTCGACAACTGTAATCATAAGGTTCACAGTATTTTTTGACGGCTCCGGCATGTCTTCTAAAAGCAAACCAACGTTTGATCTGACGCATATCTTCAATTTCTGTTCGGCGTCCCATATAGTATCTGCAATACCATTGAAACCATCCGCGAGGATCTTGTTGATGAACCCAGCCTTTTTTGTTCCATTCAGATAATGGTTGTGATGCATCAACCGAAAAATAGTTAAGGCTTACGTCTTTCTTAAAAGGACTCAGCTTGGCATTTGTAAACCACTTTTCAGGGAATTCATCTTGGCAATCCGTTAAATACTTTCCACCAAAAACACCCAGCTCCAACATTTCCTGCGGAGTTAATTCTGGTTCAAATTTAAGATTAAAATCTTGTCCTACAGGCATTGTTAAATTGTAGACATATTTTTTTTGCATTTTATCGTTTACAACGATCTCTTTCATGATAAACCTCGTCTATGTTCAGCTAATAACAAAGCTATCTTTCAGAATCTTTGCAGCGTTTTAATGGCGTAAAGCATATCCAATACAGTGTTTGCTATGAGGTATGTTTATCGTCAAATGAGTCTTTCCAACGCTGCTGCGACACATGTTGTTTAACTAATTCTAGACATTCATTAACAATCAATAACACTTCTTGGTCGAGCATATGGTCTTCACTAGAAAAACGACTTAATCCATGTTCGACAAAGTCATCTATTTTTTCCGGTGTGATATCTTTTAATAAGTTAATAATTGATTGAGTGACGATATCAGTAACAGAGTGCTCTAACGTATTTTGTATAGTGCTACCCAGCATCGGTACTAATTTTAAGACGGACACTTGTGAGTTATCTTGTACTGCTTTACCTACACTTTTTTGTACATGACTACGAACAGATTCACTATGATCGTTGTGTTCAATTGACTCGCCAATATGCACCATTATCGACGACAACCATTGAGTTAGAATAGGTAAACGTGTCGCTATAACTTGTCGGCTTATGTCTTCTATTAAGGGTGAGCCAGCAGCGATATCTTTCTGCGTATCAGATAATACTTTTACAACAATTCGGTCACTGAGTTCTTCAAAAAATACGTCATAATAAAAAATAATGAAACGATATACGGCGGTGTTGCGTAAATCGATAATTTGATATTTTTGTAAACGATACAAAATTGAAAACACGCGCAAAAAACGAAATATTCTCGCTCCGCCTAGGGGAATACAACCTACTAAATCGTACCAATGAATAAAAGGAAAAAAGTACCAGCGCATATACGTTTTGCGAACGACAGAGGCAACCCAGCGCACACAAAATTCGCTAAGAAAAATGCCTACAAAGGCTAAATCATAGAGAGTAAAGTTCTCGTGAACCGGAGCATATCCCTCGACAATGTCAGGATTTATACTGGATAGAAGTGTTTTAAAGGCTTGTGTCGCATACAAACTATCAAACAACAGCCACACTAAATTAATTAACAGTAAACCAAGCATTAGCAGGTCTAGTATTATCCATGGCCCTTCGTTGCTAGATTTAAGTTTAGAGTAATTGAAGCTAAGCATTAATAAAACAGCCGTTTTTCAAATTAAGTACGATTTACATCAACAATGATTTTTAATCATAGCACGAAAAAATATTACAGAAGAATACTCAGGATTCTATTCATATAAGGGTGAAGCCTGAATATTATCGTAATGACCATTGCCACTGATACAAAGCTACCGACTTGAGAATAGTTCAGCTGAGAAACCCCTCATTGACTGTTTTTTGTACATTCCTTGATCATATTTAGCCAGACCTTACTTATACAAGGATTTAACCCCACGAAATTTAGGCATTTCTATTTTTGATCTAGGAATTATTAGTGGCCTCAGTATACTGGATGCAAAAATGTATCCGCGTAACTCTATATCCGTGACATTCGTGATATCCGCGTTACTCATAATCAGGGGATAAAGGTATTAATGGCGAATAAAGAATATAACGCTCAGTCGATTGAGGTCCTGAGTGGCCTTGATCCTGTGCGCAAACGCCCAGGGATGTACACCGATACGACCCGTCCTAATCATTTGGCACAAGAAGTGATCGATAACTCAGTTGATGAAGCCTTAGCGGGTCATGCTACTGAGATTACCGTTACCGTTCATGAAGATGGCTCGTTAACCACCGTCGACGATGGTCGTGGTATGCCGACCGACATTCACCCAGAACATGGGGTATCAGGCGTCGAGTTGATTCTAACCAAGCTGCACGCGGGGGGTAAGTTCAGCAACGACAGTTATCAGTTCTCCGGTGGTTTACACGGTGTGGGTATTTCGGTGGTGAACGCATTATCGACCTTGCTAGAAGTTAAGATTTGGCGCGATGGTGAAGTTAAGCGTATTGGTTTCCAAAACGGTGATAAAGCGCTGGAATTAGAAACTGTGGATACCTGCGGTAAAAAGCGTACCGGTACCAGCGTTCGTTTTAAGCCAGACCCTAAGTACTTCGATAGCCCTAAATTTTCTATCCCACGCCTTAAACACAATTTACGCGCGAAAGCGGTTTTGTGCCCAGGTTTAAAGATCACCTTTAAAGCACCCAACGCGGAAGATAATGCCGAATGGTATTACGAAGATGGGTTAACCGACTATTTAAAGATTCATGGAGCGGGTTTAGACGTTTTACCGAAAGAGCCTTTTACAGGTTCAATGCAGGGTAAAACAGAGGCATGTGATTGGGCCGTATTCTGGTTACCGGAAGGTGGCGAGTGCATTCAAGAAAGTTACGTTAACTTAATTCCTACCGCACAAGGGGGAACCCACGTAAATGGTTTCCGCTCAGGCTTGCTAGATGCGATTCGTGAATTTTGTGAATTCCGTAATTTATTACCACGCGGCGTAAAGCTAACCCCAGATGATATTTGGGATCGCTGTTCTTATGTTTTATCTGCGAAGTTCGCCGACCCACAATTCTCTGGTCAAACCAAAGAACGTTTATCGTCGCGTGAAGCGTCGGCGTTTGTTTCGGGCGTGACCAAAGATGCGTTTGGTTTATGGCTGAATGAGCATACCAACGATGCCGAATTGATTGCGGAAATGGCCATTGCCAGCGCGCAAAACCGTTTACGCAAAGCGAAAAAAGTCTCTCGTAAAAAGATTACCCAAGGCCCAGCATTACCGGGTAAATTGGCTGACTGTACCAGCCAAGAATCAGAGCGTACTGAGATTTTCTTGGTAGAAGGGGACTCTGCGGGTGGCTCGGCTAAGCAAGCACGGGATCGTGTCTTTCAAGCGATCATGCCGCTGCGAGGTAAGATTTTGAATACCTGGGAAGTGGATTCGGGTCAGATCTTAAGCTCAGAAGAAATTCACAACATCGCCGTGGCATTGGATATTGATCCTGGTACCGAAAATTTAGACAGTCTGCGTTATGGCAAGGTCTGCATTCTTGCCGATGCCGACTCGGATGGTCTACACATCGCGACCTTGTTATGCGCCTTGTTCGTACGTCATTTCCGTTTATTGGTTGAAAAAGGCCACGTCTATGTAGCGATGCCGCCCTTGTATCGTATCGACATCGGTAAAGAAGTCTTTTACGCGTTAGATGAAGCCGAAAAGAACGGTATTTTAGATCGTATTCATGCCGAGAAAAAACGCGGTAAGCCTAACGTACAGAGATTTAAAGGATTGGGTGAGATGAACCCATTGCAATTGCGCGAAACGACTATGGACCCGAATACTCGTCGCTTAGTGCAGCTATCATTGAATGATGGTGATGGCGCGATGGAACTGATGGATATGTTGTTATCGAAAAAACGCGCAGCCGATCGTAAAATTTGGTTGGAAGAAAGCGGTAATCAGGCTGAAATTAATTAAGGATTGAGCTAAGAACATGACTGATATTATTGACGAGTCGTCTAGTGGTTCAAGCAGCTACCTAGACGATGGTATAGAACGCCAAACGTTAAAAGATTATGCCGAGAGTGCGTACTTAAATTATTCTATGTACGTTATTCTCGACCGTGCCTTGCCGCATATTGGTGATGGTTTAAAACCAGTGCAGCGTCGTATTATTTACGCCATGAGTGAATTGGGTTTAAAGTCGACGGCTAAGCATAAAAAATCAGCGCGTACGGTAGGTGACGTATTGGGTAAGTATCATCCACACGGTGATAGTGCCTGTTATGAAGCGATGGTGCTTATGGCGCAGCCCTTCTCTTATCGTTATCCGTTGGTCGATGGTCAAGGTAACTGGGGCGCACCGGATGATCCTAAATCGTTCGCGGCAATGCGTTATACCGAAGCAAAATTAGCCAAGTATGCCGATGCATTATTATCGGAATTGGGTCAAGGGACGGTTGATTGGCAGCCAAACTTTGATGGCACCATGGACGAACCAAAGGTATTGCCGGCACGTATCCCGAACCTACTCTTAAACGGTACCACAGGTATTGCGGTGGGTATGGCGACGGATGTTCCGCCTCACAATTTACGCGAAGTGGCCAGCGCCTGTATTCATCTATTAGATGAGCCAAAAGCGGATATTGATGCAGTACTTGAACACATTCAAGCACCGGATTATCCGACTGACGCAGAAATCATTACACCAAAATCTGAAATTAAAAAGATGTACCGCTCGGGCAAAGGCTCGATAAAAATGCGCGCTGTCTATGAGATGGAAGATGGCGACATCATTGTCACTGCATTGCCACATCAAGTATCGGGCGCTAAAATTTTAGAACAAATCGCTGCCCAGATGACGGCGAAAAAATTACCATTGGTAACAGATTTACGGGACGAATCAGATCACGAAAATCCAACCCGCTTAGTCATCATTCCTAAATCTAATCGCATTGATATTGAAGCGTTAATGGCGCACTTGTTTGCCACAACCGATTTAGAACGCAGCTATCGTGTCAACATGAACGTGATTGGCTTAGATGGCAGTCCACAGGTTAAAGATTTACGCTCCTTGTTGGTTGAATGGTTAGAGTTCCGTACACAAACTGTGCGTCGTCGTTTGCAGCACCGTTTAGATAAAGTGCTTGCACGTCTACATATTTTGCAAGGTTTGATGGTGGCGTTTTTAAACATCGATGAAGTCATCGAAATTATTCGTCAAGAAGAGAAACCGAAAATCGTCTTTATGGATCGTTTCGGTTTAACCGATATTCAAGCGGAATCGATCTTAGAATTAAAACTTCGTCATCTTGCTAAGCTAGAAGAATTTAAGATTCGTGGCGAACAAGACGAATTAGAAAAAGAACGCGATCATTTAGAAAAAATTCTTAGCAGCGAACGTCGCTTGAAAACCTTAATCAAGAAAGAATTAGCGGCCGATGCAGAAATGTTTGGTGACGATCGTCGCTCTCCTGTCGTTTCTCGTGGTGAGGCAAAAGCCTTTTCTGAAACGGACTTGCTTGGCAGCGACCCGGTTACCGTTGTTATTTCTGACAAAGGCTGGGTTCGTGCTGCCAAAGGTCATGATGTTGACGTTGAGGGTTTAAGTTATAAATCCGGCGATAAGTATTTATTATCGTGCACCGGTAAGAGTAATCAAAACGCTATCTTTATTGACGATAGCGGTCGCGCATATTCGGTACAAAGCCATACGTTGCCATCCGCACGAGGACAAGGCGAACCATTATCAGGTCGTTTAACCGTGCCTTCGGGCATGGGGTTTAAAGGCTTAGTGATGGGGCCAGATGAAGATTACTACTTAATGGCAACCGACGCCGGTTATGGTTTTATCACTCAGTTGAAAGATGTTCAAACCAAAAACAAAGCCGGTAAGGCGATGTTAAGTGTGCCGACCAATGCGAAAGTATTATCGCCTGCGCGCATCGCAAGTATCGAGAAAGCATGGATCGCTGCCATCAGTAATGAAGGTCGTATGTTGGTATTCCCTGCCGCCGATCTTCCCGTTATGGGGCGAGGCAAGGGTAATAAGATGATTAGTATCCCAGGGCCGCGCGCTAGCAGCCGTGAAGAGCTAATGATCTCGGCGGTTGCCTTTGGTGAAACCGATACTCTGCTAGTGCATTCAGGTAAACGTCATACTAAGTTAAAGTTCTCGGACCTAGAGCACTACTTTGGTGAACGTGGCCGTCGTGGTAATAAGTTACCCCGTGGTTTCCAGAATGTGGATATGGTTGAGATTGTGCCGAAAGGGAAATAGCGGCTATTAATTATAGCACTAACCCAAAAGTGGTCAGATTTGAGTTAGTGCTAACAAAATAACGCGTTTTACGTCAAAGATTTTTTTATAAACCATTCATATAATTAAGAGATATTCTTGTCATCTCTTTGTAATACAATTTTCATAATATAGTACCAGTCTATAAATTGCTGGAAATTAATCATTATGAACTCTCAAACTTCTATTCTTTCAATCGCCATCTTAAGTGCAGGTTTAAGTGCTTGTGGTGGTTCTTCATCCTCCTCCTCTACAAATGAAGTGCCATTATCTTTAGCCAACCTCAACATTGAATGTGCTACGGTCGAAAAAGCTATTGATAATGCTGATGTCGGAACGCTGCAATTATCCATTGTAGATTCTTATTTCTCAGGCAGTGACTTCGATACTTCTTCGGCTGAAATTGTCAGTTACGACGAATGTTCAGATCGTCTTTATGTTGTAAATTCCCAATCCGCCAGCATCGATGTCTTAGCACTCAGTGCCAATAACAGTGTGCCGTCTAAAACAGGCAATATTGATTTATCGTTAGCGGCTGCTGCTGCTGGCATAGAGATAGGTGCTGCCAACAGTGTGTCGGCTAAGCAAGGTTTAGTTGCGGTGGCGATTGAGGCTAAGGTGAAGCAAAACTCAGGGTTGATCGCGTTATATCGTTCTGATGATCTTTCTCTATTAGCCACTTATCCGACCGGTGCTTTGCCAGATATGATCACTTTGAGTAGTGATGGGCAAACGATTTTAACAGCGAATGAAGGTGAGCCCAGTGGTGATTATGCAAATGATCCTGAAGGTTCTATTACGATTGTTGATATTTCCAAAGGCTATGCTGAAAAAGCCGTTGTGAAGCAGGTTTCGTTTTCATCATTTAATGTGGGTGAAAGCCGCCATGGTGAACTTAATGCTAATGTCAGAACAGCAGGGCCAGCAGGCACTTCTGTGGCGCAGGATTTAGAGCCAGAATATATGGCGCTAAATAGCGATAATACGAAAGCCTATGTTGCATTGCAGGAAAATAATGCCGTGGCGATTATTGATATCGCGTCCGCTCGCGTCGATGCTATAAAAAGCTTGGGTGAAAAAAGTTGGAATGCGGCAAGTGGCAATGAGTTAGATGCTTCTAACAAAGATAGTGGTGTGGGTGAATTTGCCAGTTACGAACAACTTGTTGGTTTGTACATGCCGGATACGATCGCTAGTTTTAGCATTGATGGTGCGGATTATATTATTTCAGCCAACGAAGGTGATGGCCGCGAATATATTTATTCTACTACTCAGCAGACTTGTGAAACCGCCAGTCATAGTTGGGATGGTGACGAGTATCAAGTGGGAGGAGATGATGAAGACGCTGATAAGTATGCAAATGAATTAGACGATTGTATTTCTTTTACGGATGAAGTTCGTGGCGGTAAAATGGTTGATTTAGTTAATGGATCTCATCCGTTAAAATTGGCATTAGATGATGATAATCAGCTTAAACGCATTAAGGTAGTGACTGATAAAGATGAGTATTTAGCTAACGATAATATTCCAGTTTTTGGTGGTCGTTCTTTTTCAATCTGGAACGAACAGGCTGAATTAGTCTTTGATAGTGGTGATGATATTGCTAAGAAAGTTTTTGCACTCGATGATCAGAATTTCAACGTCACTAATGATAATAACGATCCTGCAGAAACCGCTGATAATCGCAGTGATGATAAAGGTACAGAGCCAGAAGCCGTAGAAGTTGCAGAAATAAATGGTAAGCATTATGCCTTTATTGGTCTGGAGCGTCAGGGTGGAATTATTGTATATGATGTGACTACGCCTTCGGCACCAATCTACCAGTCTTATATTAATAATCGTGATTTTAGCCAGCCTGTTTGCACTTTGGTGGATGAAGGCGATTGCGACAACGGTGTCTATAACCCAGAAGCTGGCGATTTAGGTCCAGAGTCGATTGATTATTTTACGCGAGTAGGTAAGCATTTTATTGCGGTTGGTAATGAAGTGAGTGGAACCACAACGGTCTATCAGCTTGGATTTGATAATTAAAGGTCATAGAATAGACTGATTAGATTTTCAGGCAGAGTTATGTATGCAAGACGAGTTTTATATTGAAGATATGGCGATGTGGGATAGTAAGCTTTTTATTAGCCACTATCCCAGTCATGAAGCCGAAGCGGCTGCGTTGCAAAAAGTGCTGTATGAAATTAAAGACCGGCAAGCCAGTAAGATTGATAGTGAGGTTGCTGTCTTTGCTAAGCATGCTTTGTTCGAGAGTGAACTGAATTTATTAACGTTACCTTATGAGCCGTTGCAAAAATTTCGTGCTCATGTCGAAGAGCTTGTTGGCATGATTGCTCATGCAGTTAATGAGCCGTTTTGGCCAGAAGGCGCGCAAGCAGAAGTGGAGGTGGTTGAGTCTTGGTATCACATTACTCAGAATGGCGGCTATCATGATACGCATTCACATCCAAATTGTTCTTGGTGCGGTATTTATCACCTGCAAGAAGGGGAGAGCAGTATTGAGGGTCGTAATGGAGTGAATCGTTTTTATGATCCACGTCACGGCGCAGACCACTATCAAGATGCGGGTACGGCGTATTTATCCGCGGATGGCATGATGGATTTTTCGCCGCTAGCAGGTCAGATTATTGTTTTCCCTTCCTATTTAAAGCACGCCGCTATGCCGTATTTTGGCGAAAGTGATCGTGTAGTCTTGGCCTTTAATTGCCAAGTCAACGCGAAACTGTCGTTATAAATTGGCTGTGGATTAAGTTTTTTAGGGATAATCTGCTGACATACAGTTAAGTATTAAAAGTATGAATTCAGTTCTATTCTTACTACTTATTGAAGTTACCAATGGTATCTATTAAGCAGTGGTTTTTTTTAATATTAATGATAATGTGAATGAAAAATTAATATAAAAAGAGTTATTATGTTTAAAATTAAAGTAGAACGTATTGTAAAAGCACCGATTGATAAGGTTTTTGAAGCGATCAGTGATCATGTGAATTATGCGTTATTTCCACCGGTAGGCATTTCTAAACTGCTCCACGAAGGTGATAACGAGCGAAATGGCAACGGCGCATTACGCACAGTTGAAACCGGTGCTTTTAAAGTTTGGGAGCGCATAACCGCTTTTGAACGTCCCACCCATATGCAATATAAGATTGAACAATCTAAGCCAGTCAATATCGATCATGATAAAGGTATTATTGATCTTAAAGATTTGGGCGATGGCACGACCCATGTTACTTGGGTATCGGAAGGTAGAATTACGGTGCCGTTGATTGGCCGATTCTTGGACAATAAAATGCAGAAGCAAGGTACTGGCGCTTTTCACAGCATTTTAAAATCCATTGAATCTCGCTAATCTTCAATCACCGCGGCACTTAAAAAGTACAAGTCAAAAAGAACTAATCAATATATTGAAATCGTGGAATTGGTTCACCGCCAATGTCCACGGTTTCAGCAAACATAGCCGCAGGGCGAATCCAAGTAGTCGGTGCTTCATCTGCGTAACGCGTTTCGTATACCACAAACCATTCTTCGGTTTCGCTATGGCGTGCCACAGATAACACTTGATATTCAGCGCCTTTGTAGTGACGGTAGCGGCCTTTTTTTATCACTGGCTGCGGGTTGTTTAAGTGGTTCACTATTTTTGCCCTTTATCAGCAGTGGTGGCATTAAATTGGGCTAGCTGTGCAGGCGTTGGCTTCTGCTGGTATTTATCTTTCCATTCCGAGTAGGGCATGCCATAAATGAGTTCCCGGGCATCTTCATAGTCGAATTCGATACCGCGTTCTTCACCGGCTGCTTTATACCATTTGGATAAGCAATTACGGCAGAAGCCAGCTAGATTCATCAGGTCGATATTTTGCGCGTCTTTGCGCTCGTCTAGGTGAGCTAATAAACGGCGAAAAGCAGCGGCTTCTAATTCTATATTGGATTCTAATTTGGCCATGATCGTCTTCCTATTTATTCTTCTTGATGACATTGAAAAGGACGGCTAAAAATGCTGATAGCCTTGGTTCTTATTGTGAACGGATTGGCCGTCTAATAAAACCCATTGCGTTTGAGCGCCTGAATCACTTGCTAAGTGAATCTCATCGACTTGCCCGACCTTATGGCAGCCAAGTGCTTTTAATTCGTCTTGAGCTTGTTGCGGTGCAGTAAATAATAGCTGATAGTCATCTCCACCGCTTAGGGCAAACTGCAAGGCTTGAACTTGACCAAATTGGGTAATCGCCAGTTCATTGATGGGGATGTTATGAGTTATAAAGTTTAAGCAACAGTGTGAGGCCTTGGCGATGTGACTAGCATCTTGTAATAGGCCGTCGGAAATATCCATAGCACTAGTGGCTAGGCCGATAAGTTTTTGCCCTAAACCAATTGGAGTCTTTGGGTAATAATAGGCCACTGCTAAACCCGCAGTTGCATGATAGTCTTTTTCTATCAGGGTTTCTGGACTGGCTAATATACCTTTCAGGGCAGCGCCAGCACGGCCAATTTCTCCGCTCAGCCAAATATCATCACCTACTTGAGCTTGGTCTCGAGTCAGTGCTTTACCGGCAGGTACTAAGCCTTGCACTTGAAAGGTGATTACAAGGGTTGGGCTAGAGGTGGTATCACCGCCAATGAGATTAATATTGAATTCTTCAGCGCATGCACGTAAACCTGAACTAAAAGATTCTAGCCAAGTTTGAGACGTACTCTTGGGTAAGCTTAACGCGAGATGAAATGCTTGCGGCTTGGCTCCCATCGCAGCTAAATCACTAATAGCACAACGCAAGGCGCGCTGTGCTATTAATTGCGCTGGTGCGCTAGCAGGGAAGTGAACATCAGCAACTTGAGTATCAATACTCTGCACCAATTCATAGCCGCTAGGTACTTGAATGATGGAAGCGTCGTCACCGACCGCACGAATAATGTTGTCATCATTTTGCGGCCAATTAAAACAGTGCTTAATTAATTCAAACTCTGTCAGCACTATGGTCTACCTGGTTCATTCGCTAAAGATATTAAGACTTTTTAATCGAAAGTGTATTTTTACTTTCGCTAGTCTTGCCGCCTTTGGTTCTTATTTTTGCCGAAGGCACTTTGAATACGGGCTTAGTGGTTTTCTGGCTCACATTCTTAGGTTTAGCATTGGCATTAGGTTGTTTAACTTCAACCGTACGCACTTGCTGAGCAATTTTATCCACAACGCCGTTGACATATTTATGGCCATCTGTAGCACCAAAAGTTTTCGCAAGTTCTACCGCTTCGTTAATAACGACCTTATATGGCACGTCAATGCGATGAATCATTTCATAAGTCGCTAAGCGAAGAATAGAAAGTTCTACTGGCGTCATTTTTTCTGTATTACGATCTAACAGCGGTGAAATAATGTTATCTAGGGCTGATAGTTCACGTGGCACTCCATGCAGTATTTCGTGGAAGTATTCTAAATCCACTTTACTCATGTCGTTATCTGCGCGAAATTCAGCTTCAATTTTAGCTAAATTTGCGCCGGCCATGTGCCATTGGTAAATGGCTTGCAGAGCAAAGCTACGGGCTTTGCGACGAGCTGCTGGGCTGGCTTTTTGAGTGCCTGATGGTCGAGACATGTCTTACGCCTCTTCTAATGCGTTAAGTAGGTTAACCATTTCGAAGGCAGACATGGCCGCTTCTTCACCTTTGTTTCCAGCTTTAGTGCCAGAACGTTCAATCGCTTGCTCGATCGAATCAACGGTTAGTACACCGAAAGTAACAGGAATACCAAACTGCATAGCTACTTGGCCAAGGCCTTTAGTACATTCGCCAGACACATATTCGAAGTGTGGAGTACCACCACGGATAACCGCACCTAAGGAGATGATGGCATCGTACTTACCACTTTGTGCAACTTTCTGAGCGACCAATGGAATTTCCATCGCGCCAGGGCAGCGAATAACAGTAATGTTCTCAGGTTCAACGCCGTGACGCGTCAAAGAATCAACCGCGCCTTCTAATAAACTCTCAACAACAAATGCATTCCAACGGCCAACAACAATGGCATATTTACCATCGTTAGGGGTTAAGTCGCCTTCAATAATTTCTACAGTCATTTTCTTTTCTCTTCTATTTAATCTAATTTCTATTGAACGTTTGCAACGCTGTGCGGTTTTAAAACCCGACAGCGCTTTCGCTTTGTCTCGAAGGACTTAAGCTTCGTAAGGAATATACTCAACCACTTCAAGGTCAAAGCCTGAGATGGCAGGGTACTTAACAGGAGAACTCAACAGACGCATTTTTTGCACGCCAATTTCACGCAAAATTTGAGAGCCGGTACCAATGGTTAAGAAAGCACCGGAACTATCAACGTTCGGGCTTTTAGCCGGTTTTGACTTACCCAGATAAAAATCCAAGCTAGACGCGACATTTTCAGCAATACCTGCGGATAACAGAACCAGAGCGCCAGTCCCTTCATCAGCGATTTTCTTTAACGCCGCTTGGCTTGACCAAGACTGAGTGCCAGGCTTTACTGCGTTTAAAATATCACGTAAGAAATCACCGGTTTGCACACGCACGATGCAGGGCACATCGGCTTTAATATTGCCTTTAGTCAGCGCAATGTGGGTCTCGCCTTGAATCGTATCAACAAATTTATGCATCCTAAACTCACCAAATTCAGTATTGATGGTTTCGCCCGCGACGGCATCTATCGTCTTCTCATTCGCCATGCGATAGTGAATCAAATCAGCAATCGTACCAATCTTGATATCGTGCTTTTCAGCAAAAATTTCTAATTCTGGACGACGCGCCATGGTGCCGTCGGCATTCATGATTTCTACAATCGCAGAAGAGGCTGTTAAACCTGCAAGACGCGCCAAATCACAGCCGGCTTCTGTATGCCCTGCACGGCTTAACACACCACCAGGACGAGCACGTAATGGGAAGATGTGCCCTGGTTGAACAATGTCTTCCATTGTTGAATTATTATCAACTGCAACACGAATGGTTTTCGCACGGTCAGCCGCAGAAATACCCGTAGTTACTCCTTCAGCCGCTTCAATCGATACCGTAAAGGGCGTCGAAAATTTAGCACCGTTACCGGCAACCATCGCAGGCAAACCTAAGAAGTCACAACGCTCACCGGTTAAGGTTAAGCAAATCAGGCCACGGGCTTCTGTCGCCATAAAATTAATGATTTCAGGAGTAACTTTTTCTGCAGCAACAATAATGTCGCCTTCATTCTCACGGTCTTCATCATCCATCAGGATAACCATTTTACCGCGACGCATATCATCAATGATTTCTTCAATCTTATTTAAAGCCATTACCATTAGTTCCTAAATCTTGTGCTAACTGAACTTACTTTATTTCCAAAAACCATTCTGTGCCAGAAACGCTTGGCTAATACCGGGTTTTGGTTGATCACTACTTTGCTGCATCATACGCTCTAAATAGCGTGCAATGACATCGACTTCCGAGGGAACAGTGTGTCCTACTTGGTAGCCTTTAATACTAATTTTAGGTCATTCCCTACCATTCGCACATCGTGCCAAGACCAGCGAATTTGCTGCTCCATTTTGGAGAAAGGTAAGTTGAACGCAGGTCGCGCGTCATTGCCTAATAAAGTCGGTGCAGTAAACATTACCAGTTCATCGACTAAATCGTATTCTATAAATGCACCGGCCAGTTTTGCTCCGCTTTCCACCAAGACTTCATTGATACCTTGGCCGGCTAATGTGTGAAGCAAGTGTTTTAAATCGACTTGTGGGCGACCATTATTCAAGCGGGCTTCAGACTTAACATAGCTCACGCTACAGACATCACTGTGAATAGCCGATTTAGGCTCAGTGGGACTCACAATCATCACCTTGCCAGGGTGGGTGAATATTTTCGCATCAGCCTGTACGCGGTGCTGGCTATCAATAATGACTCGCAGTGGCTGACGAATATTGTCTGCATAAGCCGAACCTATGCGCACATTCATCGATGGGTCATCAATCAATACCGAATCAGCACCGCATATAATGGCACAGCTTTGAGCGCGAATTCGTTGTACTTCAGCGCGCGCTTCAGGCCCGGTAATCCACTGACTTTCACCGCTTTGCATCGCGGTGCGACCATCTAAACTGGTCGCCATCTTTAACCGCACGAACGGTAACGCTGCTTTACTTGTCTTGTCATTAATCGTTGCCGAACTCATGCGTTTAATAAATCCGGGATTCAATTTGGCAGACTCTGCTGCTAAGCAGTTATCCATAACCTCAATACCGGCAGCGCGAAGTCTATTAAAGCCATTCCCCGCCACTTGCGGATTGGGGTCAGTCATTGCTCCAACAACTCGAGTAACTTTTGCATCAATCAAGCCTTGTGCACAAGGCGGTGTGCGTCCGAAGTGACTGCAAGGCTCTAAAGTTACATAAGCCGTTGCGCCTTGAGGATCATTGCCACGTTGTTCGGCGTCGGCAAGAGCATTCACTTCGGCATGACCTTCTCCTGCCGTAATATGAAAACCTTGGCCAATAATTTCATCATTCTTTACCAGCACACAGCCTACTCTTGGATTGGGGCTGGTGGTGTAAAGACCTTGTTTAGCGAGTTGAATGGCTAAGGCCATATATTCTTGATCGCTCGCCATTTTAATCTTCTTCTTGGGTTTGTTCGGTCACTTGAGTTGAAATACGCTCAATCTCTTGGCGAAATTCATCAATATCTTGGAAACTGCGGTAGACCGAAGCAAATCGGACGTAGGCGACTTTGTCGAGTTGTCTTAATTCATCCATTACGAGTTCGCCAATCACGAGGCTTTTGACTTCGCGTTCACCTAGGATACGCAACTTATGGGTAATTTGGTTTACAGAATGTTCGACCTTATCGATACTTACAGGTCGTTTTTCGAGTGCACGGTGAATACCGGCAATAAGTTTGTCTTCATTAAAAGGTTCGCGAGTACCGTCTTGTTTAACGATTCTCGGCATCACCAGCTCAGCACTTTCGAAGGTAGTGAAGCGTTCACCACAGGCCTGACATTCGCGGCGGCGGCGGGTCTGTTGGCCGTCAGCGACAAGGCGAGAATCGATGACTTTCGTATCGTGTTCACTGCAGAATGGACAATGCATAGTAAAGAGCGCGTTTTTAAGTATAAAAGTCGCAGAATTCTACTGTATTTTAACTAAATTATCTACAGCATAGTGCATTACTTAACCACTTCAGCGCTGTGTCGTGGGTATTAAATGTTAAAAAGCCTAATTGCAAATAATGCAATTAGGCTCAGTTATATTTACGCTTTTGCTAACTATGAAAAATTAGCTATTTTCAACTTCCGTAAACATGTCTTGTATTTCTTTTTTAGGTGCAGGTGTCAGCAAGCTAACGACAATAATTGAGATAGTGGCTAATATAAAGCCAGGCACAATTTCGTAAACATCAAACAAACCACCACTAAGCTGTTTCCAAACCACAACAGTTATACCACCGACTAATATCCCAGCCAGGCAACCTTGACGATTCATCCGCGACCAGAAAAGAGACAGGATAACGGCCGGGCCAAAAGCAGCACCAAAACCGGCCCAAGCATAGGATACTAAACCTAATACTGAACTTTCAGGGTCTAAGGCTAGTACCCACGCGAGAACGGCAAGACCAACAACAGCAAAACGACCAATTTTCACCAATGATTCAGGCGAAGCATCTTTATTAAAGATCGACTTATAAAAATCTTCGGTGAGTGCGGCTGATGATACTAATAGCTGGGAATCGGCAGTCGACATGATAGCGGCTAAAATAGCGGCTAATAGAATGCCGGCAACAACAGGATGAAAAAGCGCTTGAACTAAAGAAATGAACACGGTTTCAGAATCAGCTAGAGGTGTTTCAAAATAACCAATGCCTGCAATACCAACGAAGAAAGCGCCAAGTAAACCAATTAATGTCCAAGTCACTGCAATGCGACGAGCAGCTGGAATATCATCTTTGCTTCTGATTGCTTTAAAGCGCGCTAGGATATGTGGCTGGCCAAAATAACCTAAGCCCCAAGCTAACAAAGAAACAATGCTAATCCAGCCCATGACTTCACCGGTTGCTTTAGTGAAAGGATCAAGTAACTCAACATTGGAAGCTGCCAAAATATTACTGGGACTCTCGCCAAGCTGCGTGAATGCGACAACAGGCACTAGAACCAGTGCAGCGGCCATCAATAAACCCTGTACCAAATCGGTCCAAGCAACCGCTAGGAAGCCACCAAAGAAAGTATAGGAAACGACCGCAAGGGCACCGACGGAAACGGCAATGGTGTAATCCATACCAAAGACTGTTTCAAATAATTTACCACCGGCTACTAAACCAGAGCTGGTATAAAACAAGAAGAATAACAAAATAAAGAAAGCAGCAATCACACGAATAGCGACTTTGTCGTCAAAACGATTACTGAAATATTGTGGCAGAGTGAGGCTATCTCCGGCCAGTTGCGAATAAACGCGTAAACGCGGTGCAACAATCAACCAGTTTAAGTAAGTACCTACAATTAAACCGAGTCCTAACCAGGAGGCTTCCCAACCTGCAATATAAGCATAACCAGGCATGCCAAGTAATAACCAGCCCGACATGTCAGAAGCACCGGCAGAGAGAGCAGAGGGCCAGGGTCCTAATGATCGCCCACCCAAAATATAATCAGATAGGTTGTTGGTTCTTTTATACGCCCATAAACCAATCCACAGCATAAAAGCGAGATAGAGAAAGAACGTAATAGCGACTGAGTATGATGCACTCATGAAGTGCTCCTTTATTTTTTAATTGTTATCATTTAAGGATAGATCATCATCACGGTCGTGATTTAGGCGATGATCTTAAAACTAAAATTTGTTTAAATACTAATACTTATTTGAAGCACATTCATTGCGAAAGCAAGCTTGCGTTCCCCCCAACCGCCGTTGTGTTAATAGTACGCACTCGCTCAGTAGCGAAACGCTTGAGATAATTTGGACCCCCTGCTTTGGGACCTGTACCCGATAGGCCACGACCACCAAAAGGTTGTACACCCACCACCGCGCCCACTTGGTTACGGTTGATGTAGCAATTTCCTACTCTTATTCGAGATTCAATATAAGAAGCGGTAATTTCATTACGACTATGTATACCCAACGTTAAACCATAACCGGTTTGGTTAATATCATTAATCACTTGGTCAAGTTCATTAGATTTAAAGCGACAGATATGCAAAATCGGACCAAACTCTTCTTTTTGAAGTTCACTGATCGAATCGATAGCAATCAGCGTAGGCAATACATAAAAGCCTTGTGCCAAGTCATCATGGTTGGGTGCTTGAGTTAACAATTTGCCTTGGTCTTGCCAGTATTTACAATGGTCTAATAAACCTTGTTGCGCGCGTTCATCAATTACTGGGCCGCAATCGGTTGAGTAGAATTCGGGATTACCCACAACAAAACGCTGTAATGAGCCACTAATCAATTCGATTACGCGATCAGCAATGTCATCTTGTACGTATAACACACGCAATGCAGAACAACGCTGCCCGGCGCTTGAGAAAGCAGAGTCCATAACATCGGCAACGACTTGCTCAGGCAAAGACGTTGAATCAACAATCATCGCGTTCTGGCCACCGGTTTCAGCAATAAAGGTTGGAATCGCATCATCGCGCTGTGCCAAGGTTCTATTGATGTGCTTTGCGGTGGGGGTTGAGCCGGTAAAAACAATACCGACTAAGCGTTCATCACTTAATAGTGCATCGCCAATGGTTGCGCCAGCACCGGGTAAAAATTGCAGCACATTACCGGGAATTCCAGCTTGATGCATCAGTTCGACAGTTCGACCTGCAATCAGTGACGTTTGTTCCGCAGGCTTGGCTAAGACGCAGTTTCCTGCCACCAAAGCGGCGCTGATTTGGCCGATGAAAATGGCTAATGGAAAGTTCCAAGGGCTGATACAAAGGAAGGTGCCACGACCGGCGTAATAGTGTTCGTTACTTTCACCGGTTGGCCCAGGTAATAAGGTAGGGCTGGACATCTCTTGGCGAGCTTGATGGGCGTAATAGCGGCAGAAATCAACCGCTTCACGTATTTCATCGATGCCATCTTGCAGGGTTTTACCTGCTTCGCGAGTACACAGGGCCATTAATTCTGCCGTATGTTGTTCTAATAAGTCCGCGGTACGGTCTAGACAGGCTGCGCGTTCAATAACGGGGGTTTGATTCCAATCATACCAAGCCTGATCCGAGCTCTTGAGTGCTTGCTTAGCTTGCTCTGCGGTCGCCCAATAAAGTTCACCGACAGATTTTTTAGTATCATAAGGGCTGTAAATTGTGCGAACTTCTTGATCGGCCTCTTTCACTTTTTCGCCATCAATAATGGGCTGAAAAGACCATTGAGTTTCTGAAAATTGCTGCACATCGGCTAATAATGGCGCGCGTTCAAACTCAACTGCAAGATTATAACCTTGGGAATTTCTGCGCTGGCCATTTTCGATCGGAGTAAACATTTCTCCAGGGCGAGGAATATTCAAGTTGCGATAAATACCATGACGTTGAGCTTGCGCAATGGGTGAAATAATCAAGTCAGTGACAGGAGTATCCGCGTCGACTAGACGATGCACAAAAGAAGAGTTAGCACCGTTTTCTAATAGGCGACGTACTAAGTAAGGTAGCAAATCTTTATGAGCGCCGACCGGAGCATAGATACGCACATTAATGTTTTTCTCACTGATCAAGGTATCGTAGAGTGCATCACCCATGCCGTGTAAGCGTTGGAATTCAAGCGCACGGTTTGGATTCAGCGCTGCCATCTCGGTCAAGGCGGCAACGGTATGGGCATTATGGGTGGCAAATTGTGGATAAATACAGCCATCTGTGGCCGTGCTCAACAAATAACGCGCGCACGCCATATAAGAAACGTCGGTATTTTCTTTGCGGGTAAAAACAGGATAGTCCAACAAGCCAAGTTGTTGGGCGTGCTTTATTTCCGTATCCCAATACGCGCCTTTTACCAAACGAACAGGAATCTCGTCCCCTTGCTCGCGGGCGAGGCTGGTTAAGTAGCCTAAAACGGGTAAAGCACGTTTTGAATAGGCTTGTACGACTACGCCAAATAATCCCCAACCTTGAATGTCTGGATTGTGATAAAGCTGGGTAAATAAACGCAGCGATAACTCTAAACGATCGGCTTCTTCCGCATCGATAGTAATGGCAATGTTCAGTTGGCGCGCTTCTTTAATTAACGTTAAAACTCGCTGATAGAGCTCATCCATCACCGCCGCTTGATGGGATTCTTCATAACGTGGAAATAACGCTGAGAGTTTAATCGAAATACTTGGCTGGGGACGATCGTCGCGCCAAGCGTCATGACTGCTAGCCAGACTGCGAATCGCGCTTAAATAAGATTCGAAATAGACTTCGGCATCGGCATCAGTAAAAGCCGCTTCCCCGAGCATATCGAATGAATAGGTGTAGCCTTTGACACGAAAGCTTTTACTGTACTTAATCGCTTCATCAATGTTGCGACCCAGCACAAACTGTTTACCCATAATGCGCATAGCTTGATGCATAGCGCTACGAATAACCGGTTCACCCGCGCGTTTAACTAAGCGCGATAATAAATTAGCTGGGGTTTTGTTTTTATTGCCAACGCCAATCACCTTTCCAGTGAGCATAAGCCCCCAAGTTGAAGCGTTGACTAATAACGATCCTGACTTGCCTAGATGTTCATCCCACTCAGCTCCGGATAACTTGTCACGAATCAAAGCATCGATGGTTTCGGCATCAGGAATGCGCATTACGGCTTCCGCCAAGCACATTAAAATTACGCCTTCTTCATTATCTAAACTGTACTCTTGCAGTAATTTATCCACTGCGTGAGAGATATCACCTTGGCTACGAATATTATCAATTAACAATCGCGCCCGGTTTTCTGTTTTGTAACGAATTTCTTGATTAGGTTCCGCCAGTAAACACAGTTCTGGCATTAACTCATCTTCATCAACGGCATAATGATTAACAATACGCTCAAACCACTGGCTGCTGGAGATTGTATATTCGCTCTCTGAGAGCATGTTACTGGCATCAAATGTGTTCATTCGGTGCTCCTACTGGGGTTTATCAATAAGAAAGTAATGACGATAACGTGATGCTAGTTATCAGTAGTTTTGGCTATTGATATTCACTATAGAGGGGTTACAAGAAATTTAATTGTAAGAAGATCCCGAGTTTTTGTTAAAAACTCTGTATTGATAGACTATGACGCTCTTTTCGGATTTGTCCGGGAGAAGTATTGAGCTTGGCTTTAACCACATGGTTCAAAGCGCTCTGATTGGTAAAACCGGTATCGGCGGCAATTTGAGCAATGGTCAGGTCCGAATTACGCAATAACCAAATGGCTTGCTCAGTACGTTGTTGCACAATGTACTGGTGAGGTGTGAGCCCTTTTAACTGACGAAAACGTAAATGAAACTGACTACTACTCATATGGCAAAATGTGGCTAGTTGACCGACACTCATTTTTTCAGCTAGGTTTTGTAAAATAAACTCATTCAGCCCTTTAATATTTAACCGTGAATCCTTTGCGAGTTGAGGCTCAGGCTGCTGTAAACGATGCTGTAAACTGAACAAGATTAAACTAATGACATGAGGCTGAAGTGCGGCATTATTTTGTAAGGCTAGCTCATCACTGAGCGCTGAAATGAGCTTAACAAGTTGGCTATCCAATAATAGATATTGCGGTTGCTGAAAAATAAACTCCATGACAGAACTATCAATACTGTTATCGCTAGGATCAATATCAATGACTAATACGCGATTATTACCCATTCCTTGAAACGAGTGAAAGCACCCGCTGGGTATTAAACAAGCATGATTGCTCTCTAGGATAATTGTCTGTTGTTGGCTTAGTTTCACCCTAATACGTCCACTGAGACCTAAAATAAGCTGGTGGTGATTATGGTGGTGCTGTTCCCATTCGCTATTTAGTTCTTCAATACGTCCATCAGCAGATTCTGACATGGGCAATTGTCATTCCTAGATTAATTTAAAATTATAGCTCATTGACAATAACTTACTTTGATTGAGCTGAAACTTTATTATAGGCATTATTTTTAGTAAGGCGGCAGAATGTAATTAATGATTGAGTTAGCAGGTATAAAAAAGCCCGCGCTAGAATTAACTAGAACGGGCTTTTCGATAAGCAGTCTACTTACAAACACACAGACTAATAGGCAAGCTTACTTATAAACAGGCAAGGTCTCACAAAGTGCAACAACCTTAGCTTGAACTGCAACTTCCACTTCATCTGATGTGCCATTTTCTAACGCTGCAAGAATGTCACAGATCCAGTTAGCTAGCTGAATACACTCAGCTTCTGCAAAGCCACGAGTTGTTATCGCAGGGCTACCGATACGCAGGCCAGAAGTAACAAAAGGAGAACGAGGATCATTAGGCACAGAATTCTTATTCACAGTGATGTTAGCGCGGCCTAAGGCTGCATCTGCATCTTTACCCGTGTATTCCTTGTCGATAAGGTCGACTAGGAACAAGTGATCGTCAGTACCGCCAGAAACAATCTTGATACCACGTTCGATGAATGTTTCAGCCATTGCTTGTGCATTTTTAACAACTTGTGCTTGGTAAGCCTTGTAATCGTCAGACATCGCTTCTTTGAAACACACCGCTTTACCAGCGATAGCGTGCATCAATGGGCCACCTTGGGATTCAGGGAATACCGCAAAGTTAAGTTTCTTGTTTAGCGCTTCGTCGTCATTGGCTAAGATCAAACCACCACGAGGGCCACGCAGTGTTTTGTGCGTTGTTGTCGTAACAACATCAGCAATACCGACTGGAGATGGGTATACGCCTGCAGCAACTAAGCCTGCAATGTGTGCCATATCAACAAATAAGTAAGCGCCAACCATATCAGCGATGTCACGGAAACGCTGCCAATCAACAATACGACTGTAGGCCGAGAAACCGGCAATGATCATTTTTGGTTTGTGTTCTTTTGCCAATGCTTCAACTTGTTCATAATCGATTTCACCCGTGGCAGTATTCAAACCATATTGAATCGGGTTGTAGATACGACCAGAAAATGAAACAGAAGCACCGTGAGTTAAATGGCCACCGTGAGCAAGGCTCATCCCTAAAATGGTATCGCCAGGCTTACATAGAGCCATGAAAACAGCGCCGTTAGCTTGCGAGCCAGAGTGAGGCTGAACGTTAGCAAACTTTGCCCCGAACAATTCTTTTGCACGATCTATCGCTAGTTGCTCAATCACATCAACGTGTTCACAACCGCCATAGTAACGCTTACCAGGGTAACCTTCAGCGTACTTGTTGGTGAGCTGAGAGCCTTGAGCTTCAATTACACGAGGGCTGGTATAGTTTTCAGAAGCGATAAGCTCTATGTGGTGCTCTTGGCGAGCGTCTTCAGCTTTCATTGCTTCCCATAAGACTGGGTCAAAATCGGCAATATTCATATCACGGCTAAACATACGGAGATTCCTCGTATAAGGGGTCTGATGTAATCATATAAGATGATTTATGCGCAGCATTCTACATCAAACTGGAGAGGCTGACACATGAAAAGCTGTCATAAAGAGCATGACTGTTCTTCATGAGGGCTAATTAATATAAAAAAAGTATTAACCTGATCAGTTGGATAGTTTTCTGTTTCGATAAAAAGACTTTTATATATCTTTATGTACGGGTATACGGGCTTTTTCGATCATACTAACCAACGCCTTCGCAGGTATGGGTTTGCTGAAGTAATAGCCCTGTATTTCTTCACATTGAACTTGTTGTAAAAACTCCAGTTGCTCTTTTGTTTCAACACCTTCAGCAATGACTCCAAGACCTAAATTATGCGCCATTGAAATAATGGTGCGCGTAATTTGAGCATCATCCTTGTTATCGGGTAGATTCTGAATAAAGCTTTGATCAATTTTTAGTGTATCTACTGGAAATTGTTTTAAATAATTGAGCGATGAATAACCAGTTCCGAAATCATCAATCGCCATACGTACGCCCATAGCGCGTAAGCGAGTTAATATATCTAACGTATGATCTAAATTATCAATTAATATACTTTCGGTAAGTTCTAATTCAAGTTGATTAGGTTTTATCGAGCTTTCTTCAATGACTTCTTTTACTAGATCAATAAAACCGTGCTGTTTAAATTGACGTGCTGAAACATTAATGGCGATACGATTGACGCCAATATTATTTTTTTGCCATTTAGCCATGTCGCTGCAGGCTTGGCGTAATACCCATTCACCGATCGGAATAATGAGCCCAGTATCTTCAATAATAGGAATAAAGTAACTCGGAGGAATCATGCCCTTGGTCTTATGGTGCCAGCGCAATAGAGCTTCCACACCTTGCATACTGCAGTCTGCTGAGGCGTACTGTGGTTGATAATAGAGTTCTAATTCACCGCGATCAATGGCATAACGCAAGTCGTTTTCCATTTCTAATAATTCCACCGCTTTTTTATTCATTTGCTCATCAAAGAACTGAACATTGTTACGGCCATCATCTTTGGCATGATACATGGCCATGTCAGAATTTTTTAATAGTTCCGTCACAGTATTGCCATCGTCGGGGAATATCGCGATACCGAGGCTGGCGGTTAAAAATAACTCTTTTTTCTCAATAAAAAAGGGTTGCTGTAGTGAATGTAATATTCTCTCACCCACTTTGACTGCAGTATTTGCAGCGCTATCTGAATTCTCTTGATTACTCAGTGCAATCGTAAATTCATCACCGCCCATGCGGGAGACCAAGTCTTGTTTTTTAAGGCAGTGTTGTAACCGACTGGCCACTTCTTTTAATACGAGATCACCGGCAGGGTGGCCCATGGAGTCATTAATCGGTTTAAAACGATCTAGATCTAAGAAAAGAACGGCAATATAGGTATGGCTTTCACGGGCCGAAGTGACCATTTTATCCAGACGTTCATACATCTGGGTGCGATTGGGCAAGCCCGTGAGTGGGTCAAAATACGCGAGGTTATGAATACGGTGTTCAATCACTTTACGTTCGGTAATATCTGAGATGATAATAATTAAGTTTTGAACTTTTCCGGCGCGATTGCGAGTTGCCGATATACCGGTCCAGCTAGTGCGCTCTTCGCCATTTTTACGGAGGTAATGAACTTCACCTTGCCAATAACTTTCTTGTACAATCGCCTGGCCAACGTCTAAGTAAAAATCAGAACCATGAAAATTTGAGTTGATGATATCATCGGGTCTTAATCCTCTAATTTCCTCTAAGGTCAGTTGACTAGCCTCAAAAAAGGCTGGGTTGGCGTTAATAACTTGACCCTTGTTATCGGT
The DNA here is from genome assembly GCA_047612075.1 of Oleispira sp. Taxonomy (GTDB): domain Bacteria; phylum Pseudomonadota; class Gammaproteobacteria; order Pseudomonadales; family Oceanobacteraceae; genus Oleispira. The sequence goes on along the minus strand of JBLGAF010000001.1, from coordinate 90,530 downwards.
AACCAGAATCACTTCGGTACTGTTATCGAATACTTGACCTGCTAATATTAATTCACGTTCATTTTGGCGAGCTTCAGTTACATCGCGCGCAATACCGAAAATCCCTTCGAGGTTTTTATTCTCATCCCAGAGGTAATTTGCCTGAATTTCAACGATCAAGCTCTGTCCATTTTTAGCCGTGACTGGTATATCCAGTTTGAAAATAGAATCAGTATGTTTATTATTAGGTTGCAACGCATTTTTTAAGGCGACTTGGATGCGCTTATCTATTTTCTTTAGGTCCCCTCGGTTTAATACGCCAGTAATAGCTCCTCGATAAATTTCATCGGGTTTGTAACCCAGCATTGAATAAATAGAAGAACTGATAAAGGTAAATTCTAAATTGCTATTAACGGCCCAAACTACATCGACTACATTTTCTGCTAATAATCGATAACGGCGTTCATTTTCAATCAGTGTTATCTGTTCTTCTTCTTCCGCTGTTACATCTCGCACTGAGCTGATATAGCGACAGACTAAACCTGCGCTATCAAAATCAAAAGCGCTATTGGTAAAACGAATGATTCTCCAATAGCCCTTGCTATCTTTTATTCGGCAAGTGTCTACGGCCGTATCTTTAACAGAAAGATGGCGCGTTTTTTTCATCAACGCTAAGATTTTTTCATGGTCATCAGGATGGAATGTTAAATTCGCATGCAATGCTGATGTGTTCGTGGGCTCAGGTAGACCGAATAATTCATTGACACTACTATTACGATATTCGACGTGCGGGATGAGTTTTTCATCGAGAGAGAGGACATAAACCATATCCACAGTTTGGTCCATAATTTTTGCCCAAAACTGTTCTCTTTTATACAGTTCTGCAGCGGCTTTATTACGTTCAGTTACATCGATAAGGGTAACTAGCGCATGCTTATCATTGCTCGTATAGAGGCTGACATTTATCCAAAGCACTAATTCTTTACCTGAAAAATCAGTGACATTAAGTTCAAACTCACTCCAGTTTCTTTTTTCATCCAATGTCAGTTGGATGTTTTTTTGCAAAGAATTGGTTTGCTGTGACATTAGCTTCGGAAAGTCATTAATCAAATGCTGCTGGCTGTGGGCACTGAATAATTCAAGTGCCGCATTATTGGCATTAATGATTCTTATAGGTTCATTATTAAAACTATTTTTATTTGGCAAAATAATAATACAGTGCGCGATGTACGAATCATCATAAATAGCTTTATAGCGAGTGCGGCTCTCTTCTAATGCTTGGCGATTGATCACCTCATCTGTAACATCACGCAGTAGCCAAACGACACCGGATATTGTATTTTTTTCATACAGTAAATTATACGATTGCTCTAAAATAAATTTGTCGTTTTGTATCTGAACGTACAGCTCACGTTTTTTTTCCTGTAAAAACTCCTGCTCTTCAATGGATAAATCTTTAGTCCAAAGAGAGTTCTCATCAGGCCACAATTCATTCAGTTTTTTACCAATAATCATTACATGGCCTAAAAGGCCAAATATTTCAATGGCTTTTGGGTTTACATAAGTAATAACTTTTTCATTGTCGGTGGTGATGACGGCTTCATCAATCGACATTAAAGACTTATCAGCTCTTTGCTCAATTTGACGACGAGCATAAGATTCTAGCAACTGTTTTTGTGTTAATGCCCGTAGATAAATGTACAAAATGAGAGAAACTAATAAAAAGATAGCTAAAATCAAAATGCTAGGGAGAAAGGTTTTTAACAGTAATGATTGCAAATAACCTGGAGTACTTATGGCAAGCAACTCCCAAGGTGATGAATCAATTGATTGGCGATACTCAATTCTATCGGCAAAACTATCAATTGAGGTCGAGTGTTCAGTGGATAAATAATTGCCCTCGGTAATAAGCAGACGATTTACTTTTTGATCATAGAGCACCAGCTGGTAACCGGAAAAACCACCGTCGTGAATGATAGCAGAGAACTTATTATAAGGTCTGCGCACAATAAATCCGTAGAGATTATCCGCTTGGTTTATCCAGCTAATGGTATAAAAACCGCCATTATCACCATAGTGGTGTGCAAAGAAACGATTGCTATGATCGCTATTATTAACGGATGCCTTAATTGATCGGGCTTCATTTTTGCCCAATAAAGGGCCATCTAGAAACAGTAAATCCCCCTGCTCATCGACTATCATGTAGCCAGTGAGATTAAAGAAATTCTTCTTCATTTCTTGGCGTAAATTATTTTGAATCTCGGTGCTAGGGCTATCAATTAAACTAACTAAATCAGTTTTGTATACTTGGCTAAAAATTTGGTTAACGTGAATCGAAGCTTTGACTGTCATTGACGCTTGTGCAACAAAACTATCGACGGTTTTAACGATATCAATTCCATGGTTTTTTTCTGCTTCATTCCACTGGCGCCAGTTATAGCTGATAAGAAGCAGCGATAAAAAGATAAAAAACACGGTAAACATGATGAAAAATGACTTATTCTGGCTTAAGTTAATATCTGTATCATTAGAGTCCTGTGTGTTGCCAGAATTTATAGAATCTTGCATGCTGAAAATATAATCCGTTTTTATTACAATCTAAGAGTATAGAATGAAAAATGTAAATAGGTGTGAAAATGGCTACTTGAATTGCTAGTTGCCCGACTTTTCAGTAGTTTTACAGGCATTGTTAATCTGAATCAAATATTAATGGAGTAGCCTAGTGGCTCAATACGTATACACAATGAACAGGGTAGGCAAAATAGTGCCACCCAAGCGACAAATTCTTAAAGATATTTCATTATCTTTTTTTCCAGGTGCCAAAATCGGCGTATTGGGTTTAAACGGCTCAGGCAAGTCGACCCTTCTGCGCATAATGGCGGGTATTGATACTGACATCATTGGCGAAGCCCGTCCACAGCCCGACCTTCAAATAGGCTATCTTTCTCAAGAGCCAGAGCTTGATCCGACGAAAGACGTTAAAGGTAATGTTGAAGACGGTTTACGCGAGTTAATGGATGCTCAAGAACAACTTGAGCAAGTGTATGCCGATTACGCTGAACCCGATGCCGATTTTGATAAACTGGCCAAGAAGCAGGGTCGTCTAGAAGCGATTATTGAATCACAGGGTGGTCATGATTTAGATCGCCAGATGGAAATTGCCTCTGAAGCGTTACGTCTGCCGCCTTGGGATGCTGATGTTACTAAGCTATCAGGGGGTGAGCGACGTCGTGTCGCGCTTTGTCGTCTATTAATGTCGAAGCCTGACATGCTGCTATTAGATGAGCCTACTAACCACTTGGATGCAGAGTCGGTTACTTGGTTAGAAAAGTTCTTAGAAGAATATCCGGGCACCGTTGTAGCAATTACCCACGATCGTTATTTCTTGGATAACTGCGCCGAGTGGATTTTAGAGCTCGATCGAGGACACGGTATTCCTTATGAAGGCAACTACAGCTCTTGGCTAGAACAAAAAGATGCTCGTTTAGCCGGTGAAGCTAAGTCACAAGACTCTCACAGGCGTACTATTCAGCGTGAATTAGAATGGGTACGGTCAAACCCTAAAGCCCGCCAAGCAAAGAGCAAAGCCCGTATGGCCGCGTTCGAAGAATTGAACTCGAAAGAATTTCAAGCTCGCGCTGAAACTGGTGAAATTTACATTCCACCGGGACCACGCTTAGGCGATAAGGTTATTGAATTTAATAACGTGACCAAGTCGTATGACGACCGCGTATTATTAGATGACCTTAGTTTAAGTGTGCCAGCGGGTGCCATTGTCGGTATCGTTGGTGGTAATGGTGCTGGTAAATCGACTCTGTTTAGAATGATAGCAGGCTTAGAACAACCTGATTCTGGTTCGATTGAACTGGGCGACAGTGTGAAGCTGGCGTTTGTTGAGCAGCTACGTGATCAACTAGACGATGATAAAAGCGTTTGGGAAGCCGTTGCCGATGGCGCCGAAACCTTCATGATTGGTACTCACGAAGTCTCTACTCGAAATTACATCGGTCGCTTTAACTTTAAAGGCGGCGATCAGAAAAAACGTGTTGGCGATTTGTCCGGTGGTGAACGTGGCCGCTTGCAGCTGGCGTGTACTCTGCGTCAGGGTGCTAACGTATTGTTGCTCGATGAACCGTCAAACGATTTAGACGTTGAAACTTTACGTGCCTTAGAAGAAGCAGTATTAGCCTTCCCTGGTACTGTGATGGTGGTCTCGCACGATCGCTGGTTCTTAGACCGTATCGCAACGCATATTTTGGCTTACGAAGGTGATTCGAAAGTGAGTTTCTTTGATGGTAACTACACCGAGTATGAAGCGGACCGCAAAGCTCGTTTAGGCTCTGATGCTCAACCAAAGCGCATGAAATATAAGCGTTTAGCGTAACTGCCGCAATATATTGGCATGTTTGCACCTACGCAGGCATGCCAAACTAGCCCATTATAGATTTAGTCGAATAAAGAAATATTAAGTCTAAAGGGTTTCTATTATGACAAAATCACCTGCCAGTCCGCTAGTAATCAAACCACGCCATATGTCTTTTCCTTTTACCGAAGTAAAAGAGAAATTCTTCTTTGGTGGTAATTCATTATTAACTGTTTTTGCGGGTGCTCTGTCATCGACCTTTCCGCCAGGAGAAGCGGAATTTATTGAATCTGTTCGACAGTATCGTGACCAAGTAAGCGATGAAACCCTAAAGCAACAGATTAAAGGCTTTATTGGCCAAGAAGGTCATCACAGCAAACAGCATAAACAAGCCAATATAACGCTGACTGAATTAGGCATTGATGCCGTTCGTCTTGAAAAGCATTTAGAAAAAGACCTCAAAAAGTTCACTCAACGTAAACATGCGACGCCTAAGTTTCGTCTCGCCATGACGGTGGGCATGGAGCATTTAACTGCGATTATGGCAGAGCATGTATTAACGACCCCTGAATCGCTAGGGCCGCTAAACGAAACGGTACAAGAATTATTATATTGGCACGCCGTAGAAGAAATTGAGCATAAAGCGGTCGCTTTTGATGTGTATATGTTATGCGAAAATGATCAAAAATACTTGCGTAAAATCTTACGTCTAGTCACTGTATTGTTCAGCCTGCGCATTTCGTGTTACATGGTCGCATTGTTATTTTGGGCGCGCAAAATGCCTTCTTGGCAAGATGTGAAGGGTTTTTATGCTTTTATGTTTGGTAAAAAATATGGCTTGTTACCCAGCATTCGTAGCAACTATAAAGATTATTTTAAAGAAGACTTCCATCCTTGGGATCATGCCAATCAAGATTTGGTCGACCAGTGGAAAGAAAAAATGTATCACCCAGAGCACGACCTAAGTTTACAGAGTGTTAAAACGATAGACAGCGGTCTTCCTGCATAAGCCGAACAAGAATAAAAATCAGTCTTTAATCTTCCTCCGATAAAGATGATCTGCGTAAAGATATCCAATTCAATACGCATTTAGAAGTAGCGACGGCTATAGAAATTAATTAATTAAGGGTGTTTTAACTACATTTCTATAAAAATTAGCTAAACTTTAAGCAGCTATAATAATGGAGTGTAAGCGAATGTCTGATCAAAGCTTTGATAATACGCAAGAGCACCGGCGCTTTCGGCGTATCAGTTTTGTCGATACCGTTCAGGTTGTCAGCGATGATATTGACGGTGTCGAAGCCTCTAACTGGGAAGCTCAGTGTATCGATATCTCAATGATGGGGATGTTGTTAGAGGTACCTACCGGTTTTCCAAAAATAATTGGTACCCCTTTTGATGTGCAGCTTGTTTTAGCCGAAGATGTGATCATCGAAATGCCTTGCACACTTGTTCATGTTGAAGGCACTAAGGCAGGATTTCGCCGTGAGATGATGTCGATCGACAGCTTGACCAGCTTGCGTCGATTATTGGAATTAAATCTTGCAGACAATTTAGAAGTTGAACGTGAGCTGAGTGAGTTGATTAAAGCATAGGCGAAAGCTGTTTTCCGCACCATGAAACAACGATATTGATAGTGCTCGCCCTTGAATAGAGCGGATCATCATCACTCTAGCAAATACGCTAGGACACAACTTGACCACGGTATATGCGTTTTGTCTTTGATTCTTTCGCCATACCATCTTCCGAGGCAGCTTCAATTACTTGAGTCTGTCCTCGGTAGACTTTAGTAATAAATCGAGAGCCTTTAACGGAATTATCTTCTTCAACTTTTTCTATTAATTTGTCCGGCCAGCCTTCACCCGCTAGGCAAAAGGTCTCTTTAATTATTGCTTTGAGAACGGTATCGTTAGAGTTATGGTAAATTTTATTGAGTTCTGTGAGTACATCTGGATTGGCTAATTTAATGCTTGGTTTATCTGTGCTTGGCGCACGACGTCGCGACTCTGAAATTAAATCGATCATTGCTTTGCTGTAATGCATAGCTTTTATATCCTTCGCTGTAATAATTTACAGTCAGTGATAACCGTAAATAAAATACTTCGCAAAGATCGTGCCTATTAATGGAGCTTATTGATGGTTCTTATCGATAGTGCTTTAGTTGATCCGTTCTAAATGATCACTGTTTTTAAAATACAGTGTGACGTAGTCCATTTTCTTGGACTGCTTATAATATTTAAAGACGATTAATTAAGCTATTCACTGCCAATGCAAATTCAGCTCCCGAATCCTCTTGTAAGAAGTGCCCACCTGTTAGTGTGACATGAGGCTGACCTTTCGCGCCGGGAATTTTACTCTGCATAAACTTGTCACCACCCCGAGTGACCGGATCGCCATTACTGAAGCAAGTCAGAAACGGTTTCTGCCACTGCTCTAAAATTTTCCACGCTGCGCGGTTAGCTTCACTAGCGGGATTATTAGGATCAACGGGAACTAAGCGTGGGAAAGCACGAGTACCGGCTTTATACTTTGCATTAGGAAAGGGGGCGTCATAAGCGCGGCGCTCATCTTTACTGAGCTTTTTGAAACAACCTGAATCAACGATCCGTGCGATCGGAAACCAGGGACTGTAGGTAGCAAAAGCGAGCCATAATTTAAATATTTTTGGCAGCTTAGCTTCGTCACCCGTGGGTAGCATGCCATTACCAATAGCAATGGCATTAAAGCGCTGTTCATTTTCTGCGGCTAAACGTAAACCAATCAGTGATCCCCAATCTTGGCATACTAAAATCATATTTTTTAAATCAAGCTGTTCAATAAAAGCCGTCATCCATTCCATGTGTTTAGCATAAGAATAGTCTTGCATTGCGGTTGGCTTATCCGACTTACCAAAGCCGATTAAATCAGGGGCAATAACGCGATGCCCAGCCGCCACACAAACAGGAATCATATGACGGTATAAATAAGACCAACTAGGTTCACCATGCAACATCAACACGATTTTTTGTTGGTCGTTATTTTCATCATTACCTTCGTCTACGTAATGCATTTTCATACCATCAACTTCAAAATAATTCGCCTTAAACTGATAATTAGGCAAATGCTTAAAACGGCTTTCCGGAGTTGTGACGAAGTTCATATGATTCCTTTTTTATTATGTTTTTAAAGCGCTCTGTTTTATACAGCGCAGCCGTTAAATAGCATCTAGCGCCTGACTAATTTTCTCAACACCAATCACCTGCATGCCTTTAATCCCGCCTTTGGGAATATTCGCTTTAGGCACAATGGCACGAGTGAAGCCATGTTTAGCGGCTTCTTTTAAGCGTTCTTGACCTGAAGGTACAGGACGAATTTCACCAGATAAACCAACTTCACCAAATACAATTAAATCTCTCGGTAAGGGCTGGTTACGGAAACTGGATAGCGTTGCAATTAACAAGGCTAAGTCAGCACTGGTTTCGGTGATTTTTACCCCACCGACAATATTAATGAACACATCCTGGTCGCCTAAATGCACACCACCGTGACGATGCATAACCGCCAGCAACATATGCAAACGATTAAAATCCCAACCTACCGCAACCCGACGGGGATTATTCAAACTGGATTCATCGACCAAGGATTGTACTTCCACTAACAAGGGTCGAGTTCCTTCCCAAACCACCATCACTAAGCTACCGGCAGCAGGTTCTTCTGAACGCGATAAAAAGATAGAACTGGGGTTTTTTACTTCTTTCAAACCCACATCCAGCATAGCGAAAACGCCTAATTCATTGACCGCGCCAAAACGGTTTTTAATGCCGCGTAAGGTACGAAAACGGCTATCGCTTTCTCCTTCAATCATCAGCGACGCATCAATGATGTGTTCCAATACTTTTGGCCCGGCAAGATTACCGTCTTTGGTCACGTGGCCTACTAAAAAGAGCACCGTATTGGTTTGTTTAGCAAAGCGGGTGAGGTAAGCAGAGCATTCACGTACTTGGGTGACACTGCCAGGGGAAGACTCAACGCCGTCCATATTCATCACTTGAATTGAATCGATCACAATGACTTTGGGCTGTTCTTTTTGCGCAACACGAGTAATGGCTTCAACGTTGGTTTCTGACAGCATCTGTAAATTATTCATCGGCAACTTAAGACGCTGGGCGCGACGAGCTACTTGCTGCAGACTTTCTTCACCAGTGATGTATAAGGTAGGCATGGTTTGCGCTAGATAACACATCACTTGCAATAGCAGGGTCGATTTACCCGCACCGGGATGACCACCAATTAGAATAGCCGAACCAGGCACCAAGCCACCGCCCAGCACACGATCGAATTCTTGCATGCCCGTAGAAAAGCGGGGTACTTCATCAAGATTGATGTCTGAGAGCTTACTTATTTTACCTGCTTCTTCCCCAGCACCGGCATAGCTTTCAAATTTCACATCACGCGTCGCCGCTTGCTTGTTGCTCGCAACCACAAACTCAGAGAGGGTATTCCACTCATTGCATTCAGCGCACTGGCCTTGCCATTTTGTATGATCAGCGCCACATTCGGTGCACACATAGGCTGTTTTTTTCTTCGCCATTGGAATTCAGCTATTTAAATAATATGGGCACCACAATACCTTAGCTAACAAAGAGAAGGTAATAGTTTGTCGGCCATGATGTGACACGGAGGAATTACCGTCGGTGACAGCTAATAAACTTATGGTAGTATCATTGGCTAAAGGTTGTACAAATATAAAATGATAAGGACAATTAAGGCATGAAATTAGAAACTCAATCAATCCACGCTGGCTTCGAAGACGATCCAACAACTCGCGCAGTCGCCGTGCCTATTTATCAGACTACATCTTATAGCTTCCGCGATACGCAACATGGCGCCGACCTGTTCGATCTTAAAGAGCCAGGCAACATTTATACTCGCATCATGAACCCAACCAACGACGTGTTAGAAAAGCGCGTAGCTGAAATGGAAGGCGGTATCGGTGGTTTAGCCTTTGCATCCGGTATGGCAGCGATTACAGCGGCTATTCAAACCGTGGCTCGTGCGGGCGATAACATCATCAGTGTTAGTCAGCTGTATGGTGGCACGTACAACTTCTTCGCGCACACTTTACCCAACCAAGGCATTGAAGTGCGAATGGCTCAAGGCGATGATATTGCTGGCCTCGAAGCATTAATCGATGACAATACCAAAGCACTTTTCTGTGAGTCTATCGGTAATCCAGCAGGCAACATCGTCGACATTCAGGCCTTGTCTGACATGGCGCATAAGCATGGTATTCCTGTCATGGTAGATAACACGGTGGCTACGCCTATTCTTTGTCGCCCTATCGAGCAGGGTGCTGACATTGTTATTCACTCGTTGACCAAATACATCGGTGGCCACGGTACGTCTGTTGGCGGCATTATTGTAGATTCGGGTGAATTTCCATGGAAAGACCATCCACGTTTCCCAACGTTCAATCAGCCTGACCCGTCTTACCACGGTGTGGTTTATGCTGACGCCTTTGGTCCTGCTGCCTTTATCGGCCGTGCGCGCGTTGTGCCATTGCGTAACATGGGTGCTGCGATTTCACCGTTTAACTCTTTCCTTATCTTGCAGGGGTTAGAAACGTTAAGCCTACGTATGGAACGTCATACTGAGAATGCCTTGAAAGTGGCCAAGTATTTAGCGGCCCACGATATGGTTGAATGGGTTAACTACGCGGGCCTTGAAGGCGATAAGTACTATGAGTTGGCAAAGAAGGTAGTGGATGGTAAACCATCAGCTATTTTGAGCTTTGGTATCAAAGGCGGCGAAGCCAACGGTACCAAGTTCATTGATGCCTTGTTATTGATTAAGCGCCTCGTAAACATTGGTGATGCTAAATCATTGGCTTGTCACCCAGCCAGTACCACTCACCGTCAGCTTAACGACGAAGAGTTGAAGTCAGCGGGTGTTAGCCGCGAGATGGTGCGTATCTCAGTGGGTATCGAGCACATTGACGACATTATTGAAGATATTGAGCAGGCACTGGTTGCTGCTAAATAAGCTTTAGATGATAATAAAGCGCGCACGAGGGTTACCTAGGTAATACTCTTGCGCGCTTTTTTTTAGCCATCAAAAATCACATACATTTAACATTAGGGTTCGCCATGTCTTTTGGGCAATTTATCGCACTGGCCAGTTTTATCTTATCTGCAGGCACCATTGCAGTGACTTACTGGGTGGGTATTGCGCAAGAAACCGTTAAGGTTTGTGTGCCGTTTATTACCGGCTGTACCGACATTACCTATACCGGCCTCGCAGGCGATGCCGGTTTTATTTTTCGGGGTGGCTTAGTCAGTGGCTGTGTATTCATACTAATGTGGTGGCACTGCATGCGCGTTTGGTTGCAACCGAGTATTCAAAGCCGAGCCAGTCGCATTAATCTCAATTTAATGACCTTCTTCGGCATGCTGGCGGCGGTCGGATTAATTTGGGGAACTGCCGTACTGGCCCCCACCAAAGAACAAGTATTATGGGGCCCGCATATTCGGGGCGCTAATACGTTCTTCGAAGGCATTCTATTAGCCTTGTCATTTAACTTTTATTTAATTTGGCGTGGCCGTAAAAACGGTTTGTTAGACGTCCCTTCGTTCAAGTTTAAAGCCGTATTATTTGTATTAATCTGGATCGTGCTGGTGGCCTTTGTGGCTAACTCAGTGGGTGAGCACATGAAGCGAGGCACTAAAATTGCGGAGTGGTGGGCAACGTTATTAATCTGTTTGTATTTTTTAAGTTCCTATTGGGACTGGAAAAAAATAAAACTGCAGGTCGGATAACTTAGAAACTGATCCGAACACCCATACTATTAATCCATTGACTGTAATTGAAGTCATCATCGCTTTCGATGTTCGAGCTGTTTAAGGTATATTCAGAGGTAAAATACAGCTCTGACTTTTTATGAATATACACATTGTGCGAATAGCGGGCGGACACTTGGTTATCGTTGCGCACAACATCATACAAAGGATCTTCATTGTACTGCGTGTTTTTATATTTAGCCGATATACCCCAGTCATGACCTGAATGGCGTTTTGAATAGCGGCTATTAATGTAATAGCCCTGGGTCGCAATAAACTCATCCTGATAATTATTATCGAACACATCCAACTCTAACTGAATCGTATTACCGGTATTTAAAAACTGGGTATAGAGTTTTATATCGTTTGAACTGCCTTCATAACCCGCATAACGGCTGTCTTTTGGATCTTTGTTGGTATGAGAAAATTGAACGCCTAAGCGATTATCGCCAATTCGGCGTGTAATATCGAACCGACCACCGTGATAGGCTAATACACTTTTTCCGGACAGCTGATAGTGTGTGCGCGATAGCGTTGTGCGAAAACGAAAGTTGTCGGTGTAATAACTAATAGGCAAAGAGATATTTATAATACGAGTATCAAGATCGTTGCTTTCAAATGATTCCTTAAAATAATCAACAATGATTTTTGCGTCGGTATTTTCTTGATCAAGAAATTCGTAACCCGCCATCAAACCTAGCTGAGTATGTACATCTTCATTTTCTTGTTCAGAGGCATCTGCATTTCTTAGAATGTCATCAGATTCAAGAAAGACATTATTATTAATGCCACGGTTCAAATCCAGTTCGAGATTAAAATCACTGGCCGATGCGATACTGAAATGAGTATTGATTAATAGCACAGACGCGACGGCGGTTATCAAAAGTAGGGTTGATTTATTCATGACCATTCTCCACCTAATTATCAGGCTGTTAAATATTCTTGTTATTTTATAAGCATGGATGTGTATGATCGAAATACTTTCATAGCGCTGAATAACAGCGCTATGAAAGGCAGACCATTGCAGACTAGCTACCGAAACGCTCTTTCATCATGGCGCGACGTTCTTCACGGGTAAGGCTTTTTAGTTCATCGCGCAGTGAAGAACGTTCTTCGTCGCTTAACTCCGCAACCTGACTACGAATAGCTTTGCGAGTTTCATGGCGCTCTAAACGTAATTCTTTGCGCGCATCTTTAAAGGCGGCCTTACCTTCTTCGGTGGTGATGTCAAAGCCGAGTTCTTCCGCTCTGGCGGTGCGCATCTCTTGGCGAGCGGCTTTGAAAGCGGCCTTGCCTTCGTCGGTTGATAGATCAATGCCGAGTTCTACGGCTTTAGCTTCAATACGTTGCTGGCGGGCATCAGACATGTTCCAGCGATCTGATGCTTCACCTGCGACGCTGATGCCAGATCCAAGAGCCAGAGTTAAAGCAAGAGTCGATGCGAAAGTAGTATAAAGTTTCATGGTGTATCTCCAGAATAGTGTTTTAAGTCATGTGCTCTCAGAGCGCATAGTATTAAAACGTCGGCCATGCGAAAGGGTTGACCTAGGTAACTAAAAATAATTAAATAAACCCGAATATTTCTGTAAGTATCTAATTATTAAAGGAAAATTAATTGAAGTATTTATCGTTATTAGCAAAACTTACTATTTTCAGACTGTCTATTCGTGCTTTGCTAAGTAGTGCATTGTTAATGAGTACATTGCTAAGTAGTGCATTGCTGAGCAGTTCTGCTTACGCCAGCGAAGGCCAGCACGGGATACAAGTAGGGCATAGCCAGCAGCGCCAAGGCTTTACTTTTGAAGATCAAAGCTTGGCGATAGCGGTCGGTTCGAATACGTTGCAGTATCAGTATTCACAATCTGATTGGTTAATAGGCTTTGCGTTGAGTCGTGCTGATGGCGAGAAAACGGCCGCTGGCGATAGGGCCTATCAGTTTGATTTTGACAGTCGTACAACCTCTGTTTTCGCAGAAATGAGTTTAGACGATTTTTGGTTAGGGATGGGTTTTAGCCAAGGCATTGATGATAGCCAATATAGAATTAACCGCAGTATTGTAAGTGGTGAGGTCAATGATCAGAGCGATTTCGATAATGTGAGTATTGATGTTGGCTACGGTCAGTTTCTAGCGTCGTCTTATTGGTCAGTCAGTACGAGTCTGACGCAGCAGTGGTTAGACACAAAGAAAACTCTGAAGCTGAGTAGAACGGAGAAACCGCTGCTGAATCAACAGAGCAATGCAACAGAACAGGCATTATTCGCGGGTTTGAATGCACGTTACGAATATTATTTTACCCTATCTGATCGTTATGAACTGGCATTATCGGGGGCGCTGAATCATCAGTTTACGCTCAGTGGTGATGGCCGTATTCAGTTGAATCAACAGCGCCAAGGGCCCAGAGGCGTACAAAAAAGTCAGCGCAGCGAAGAGTTAACGTCATCAGTATCGGCGACGACAGCGCTATCAGCGAGGGTATCTTTATTGTATTCGCGGTATTCACTCTCTGCTGAGATGGATCAGTTAACCGATCAATCTGCAGCAGATGCCTATTATGGAATAGGCTTAGGGGTGAGTTTTTAGGACATGTTTAGGGACGCTTAGCACGCTGACGTTGAGCGCCTTGTTGACGTTGCTGAATAAATTTCTGTTTTAACGCTTTACGCTGCAGCTGATTTTTTTGCTTAAAAGTGCCATAGCTTTTTTTCAGCTGCTGTTTCTTATTCGCCGGTAATTGTTGATAGCGCTTAATTTTATCACTGGCTTGGTCGCGCTGATTTTTGGGTAACGTTTTAAAGCGATCATAGCGGTGTTTAGCTGTTTTCTGCTGATCAGGGCTGAAATTATTCCAACGCTGAGCGCCCTTGATTAATTTCTGTTGTTTCGTCTCTTCAAGAGACGACCACTTATCTTTAAAAGGCGATAGTGTGGTTTGCACATCACGAGGCAGTGCAGAAAATTCTTCTGCTTGCACCCACGAAGCCAATAACAGCAGAGTAGAAGCGCATAAGCTGATGATAAAATTATTCATGGTCTTCCTCCTGTTCCTTCGTTATTAACATGTTTTCTAGTTCTGGCTCTAGTTCTAGTTCTGGCTCAGTCACGCTGAGTGGATCAATCAACTCACCGTCTTCTTCGAGGGTATCGGCCAGAAACAATAAAAATGCTTCATCATCAATCGCACTCGGCGCTGCCTGACTTGTTAATGTAATCATCATCGTGCTAACCACTAATAACGGGGTTAGTATTTTCTTGCTCGACCAGCCATAAGGCAAAATCGAGATCGTTGACCATATCGAGTTCATCATCATCTAACTCAGCAAAAGATGTGATTAAGTCTAGCGCATTCAGTTGCGAATTTTCAGCCCCTAATTCGTTATTTAATGAATCTGTCGAGGCAATATAAGCCGTATCAAAGAGACTAGGCTGATCAATACTCGCCGCAGTGAAGTACCATAACGGCACGGCCAGTAACAAGCTCGCCGCAATAGCCAAGGCTGGCTTGGGTAATTGACGGAAGGCATTCAGAGAAATAACAGTGCCTGTTTGGCCTTCTTTTGGTTGTGCCAAATTGTCGGGTACAGCCGCCGCGGCTAGCGCTTTTAGTCGAGCGGCCTTCAGCTTATTAAGCGTCGCGTCGTCTAACGTATCGATACTCTGATCGAGTTGTTGCTGCAATGCGTGTTCAAACGAATCAGGCTTTTTCATAAAGCACCTGCTGTAATTTATGTAGGGCGCGAAAATGGTGAGTCTTCACACTGCCTTGGGTTATTTTCATCATCTCGGCGGTTTCTTTTACCGAAAACCCCTCCCAGCTGCGTAATAAAAAACATTGCTGTTGTTTAGGAGGAAGCTCTTCAATCGCGGCTAAGGCTTTGGCCCCCAGCTGCTCGCTGTGCAAATATTGCTCGGGGCTGAATTCGTGCTGTAGCGAGTATTGGTCGGCTATCTCAGCGTCGTCTTCTTCGGTATCAACGGCGCGATCTGCTGGGCGGCTAAACCATCTACGCCAGCGGCTTTGGCTGCGATGAAAGTCCATAATGCAATTCGACAAAATGGTATAAAACAGCGGGCGCCACTGTTCACTCGCCTCTGTGCCTTCGTGCTGACCATAGCTTTGGGCCAGCTTAATCATGCTGTCTTGTACAATATCCAGTGCATCGGCATCGTTTTTGACCGCCATCATCGCCATGCGATAGGCCTTACGCTCAACACCAGCCAAAAATTGGTCCAGAGTCAGCACCAGTGATCGCTCTGTTGGGTAAATATCGGCATGGTTTGCTCCTCATACTTGCTGTCTTAACCACTATATAGACACAACGTATGAACGCTAGATTGGTTGACAACATAGTGCAAAATAAATAGATATTCGCGATTACGTTATGGAATGACGACTCGCTAATCAATCGCAATGGCCGCAGCGGACTTGCTCGAATACGGCATCAAGATCAGCCTCTTCCTGTATAAAGTCCAGAATGATGCGTAAAGCTTTGCCTTCATCGTCGATACTGTATTTCTCAGCCATCTGTTTTAACCAAGTGATTTGGTCATCATTGAGCTCGACTGAATAGTTGGTTTTAATGCCGCCCATTTCGTATCCCCTTATGTTTATCTATCAGTTTAGTGACAAGCTTTGT
This sequence comes from Oleispira sp., assembly GCA_047612075.1. GTDB lineage: Bacteria > Pseudomonadota > Gammaproteobacteria > Pseudomonadales > Oceanobacteraceae > Oleispira. The sequence continues at coordinate 74,738 of JBLGAF010000001.1, read as the reverse complement.
GTGTTTTTTGTACAATTAGTATGGGCCGAATCGGATTGAATGCAAACGAGCACCATTGAAATAGCCCACCGTTAGTTGCTACTCAAATCATGGTTAGCATTATAGCGTTGTGGTGTTATGATGTTATGATGTTGTAGCATTGTTAGATTTTAGTATATTAAGGAGTCACACCATGAGCAATTTATCAAAACGTTCTACCGTGTATTTTGAACCCAGTATTCATCAAGCATTAAAAATGAGAGCGGCATCTTCTCATCTTTCAATTTCTGAACTTATTGATGAAGCCGTCCGTTTATTAATGCGTGAAGATCAAGAAGATTTAGCAGCGGTTTCAAAAAGAGCAGCTGAACCTGAAATATCGTATGAAGACTTATTAAATGACCTGAAGTCGCATGGCAAAATATAAAATAACCTTCAAGAAATCAGTTGCCAAAGATCTTCGTACTATCCCAAATCAAGATGTAAAAAAAATCTTGAATAAGATCGAAGCTATTTCTGAAAACCCTAGAGCAGAGGGGTGTATAAAGCTTTCTGGTCAAGAAAATTATAGAGTTAGACAAGGTCTTTATAGAATTGTTTATGAAATAAGGGATGAGATCTTAGTCGTGAATGTAATCAAAGTCGCGCATAGATCAAATGTCTATAATAAAAACTAATAGGACTACCCTGTTAGTGGCAAAGCAAAAGTACTAAATTAGGCCTTAAAACCAACCGCCCGCAATACCAAAGCCGTTAAACTGTGAACAAGATCATCGTGTTCATGCTCGTGCTCCTTCTTCAACGGCCCAACCAAAGACTCCGCCAATAGTCCCACCAAAGCCGCCGCCGTAATCTGACAATTCTGCGCAACAAACTCACCCCGCTGAATACCCAGCGCAATCACATCTTCAAAAATTTCAGCGTAAGCAAAACGATAACGCAAACGCTCTTGCTCAACCCTAGGATCAACAGGTTCTGCAATCAGGGCATACGCCAACGTTCTACCCAATAGCGCACGCTGAGCAAAGGTCTCGACCGCCGCCGTCTCACCACAATCACACGCCTGAGCAACCGCCGCCACCTCACGCTCAGTGGCATAACGAAATACCTCAGCCACCAACTCCGACTTATTAGGGAAGTGACGATAAATCGTGCCCGATGCCACCCCAGACTCCTTCGCCACCGCACTCGCCGAAGCCGCCGAAAAGCCACCTTGCTGCACCAAATGGCGCGCCGCCTTCAGCAAGCGTAAGCGGGTATCGGCCTTTTTAGCCAAAGTATGTTCGGTTTCGCGATAAGTCAATGCAAAGCTCCTAAAGAGGTGAATGCTAGTTAATTTGTTAATGGGTGAGCCATGATTCAGTTGTTTGGGCAAGAGACGTTTGGTTAAGCTAAAGGTAGGCGGGAGTTGTTAGCTTGAGGTAGCTCAAGGTGTAGGTGAACTTGAAGTTTACAAATTGACACAAAAGTCAGGAGTGTATAGTGTAATTGCCATCAACAAACATCATTAACAGGGAAGGTCAGGTGATTTCAAAGAAAATTTCTATTTGTTTGCCTTACCCATACATAAGTAATTACGCAGCATAGGTTCGTATAACTCGGTGTTATGTACACTTGCGAGGTAGAAAATGAGTTCAGATGAAAACAAAGAATATGGAGCGATTCTTGTTGATACGTCTATATTTGATGCACATGGTTTAAGGCTTGAAAAAGGCTTACTTGGTAAGTTAAACCAATTTAAAGATAACGATATAGATTTTCTATTGCCTGATGTCATTAAAGGCGAAGTTAGAAGTCATTTAGAACAGAAGGTAAAAAGTGCTAGAGCATCTTTAGAAAAAGCATTGAATTATGCTGGAGATCATCTTTTTTTCGAAGGCAGTGAACTTAATGATGCTAAATCAATTTTGATAGACAGTAATGAAATAGAAGGAATTGCTGCAAATCGAGTTGAAAAATTTATAGCGAATACGGGTGCTTTAGTACTGGAGTGTGGTGACTATGTATCAGTATCGGAGTTATTACAGCAATACTTTAAAAACGCACCACCTTTCGCTGAAACTGGGAAAAAGAAAAACGAATTTCCTGATGCCATTATTCTTTTAGCAACACAAGCTTGGGCTGAAGAAAATGACATTGAAGTTTTGGCCGTTGCCCGTGATGGCGATTGGAAAAACTATTGTGAAACATCGGGTAATATTGATTATACTGAAGACTTTTCTGACGCTTTAAGCAAATTCAACAAAGCAACAGATCCTTTTGTGTTCTTATCTCTATTAATTGAGAAGCTGGAGCGTGAAGAAAGTGATGCGGCTGACTTCGTCGAAAAAATTCATAATGGTGTAACAAGTTATTTTGATGGTTTTACACCAGACCAGGATGCAGACTCAGATCTTTATTGGGAGCCAGATGGTTGCCACGGTTGGTTAAATGATTTCGAGTTATCTGATTATAACTTTAAAATAGTAGATCATAGTGAAAGTTATATTGTCTTAGAAGTAAGCGCGAATATTACTGTTGAAGTTGAAGGCGAATTCTCGTTATCTCAATACGATTCAATAGATCGCGATCATGTTTATATGGGCGGTGTGTCAGCTACTGCTGTAGAGAGTTTTACTTCTGAAATTTTAATTACAGTATATGGCGATTTAACTGGTTGTCTATCAGACTTAGATGTCGGAGATATTGATGTTGTCAATCCTATAACTTCGGTAGATTTTGGTACTTTAGAGCTTAATTACGGCGAATACGATTAAAAAGTACATAACAAGAAACCGGTGCGGTAAATTTATTCGTTGTCGCTTTTAAATTTTCGCAGAGCTTGGCGCTATTAGTAAATTAAGTAAATTAAGTAAATTAAGTAAATTAAGTAAATTAAGTAAATTAAGTGAATTCATCAATCGAGGTAAAAATGGATCAAATAGTAGTGTTTTTAGCAAACCCCATAGTAGTATTTATTGGTTATGTTTTATCCTTGATTGCAGCAATAATAGCTGTAAGTCAGTTTTTAGGTAAAAGAAATGCAGAAGACAGAGTTCGAGAGTTAACAGTTGAGGTAGAGAAAATAAAAATGACCTCTAACAAAAACGAAATAACTCAGGGAAATAAATCACAATATTTTCAAGAGAACTCAGGCCCAGTTAATATAGATAATAGAGACTAGTATTATGTCAAAGGGAGTTGTATTTAATAATAACAATGGCCCCATCACTGTTAAAAATGAGAATAAAACACTTAGATCATCAATACTCGGTAGACTCATTGAAATAATAGCTGTTGGTTCGACTGAGAAAATTGATCTAGACAGAGTGCCCGCCGATATTGAAGTGAAAATTGAATACAACAATCTGAACTCATACAGGTGGGTTGTGGAGGAGTATATTGGTGAATCATTGCTTATCGATGAGTCAATAAGGGAGCTTAATCAAACCATTCTCAATGGCAGCACTAGACTTAAGCGACAAATGAAACTTTTCTATAATAAAGCGCTTAGCGAATATTCTATTAATAAAACCCCTTTCGATATTGAAAAATTAAAGTCGCTATCTGACGAAGTAACAAAAGAAGTAATGCGGTTAGCATCTGAGTTTGTTCAAGAGTCAAATGACTTAAAAGAAGGATATTTTCAAGAAGATGTAGATCACGGTGTAGCTCTAATTACTAGCTATTCTGTTATTGAATGTATAGTTCTGGAGAATCCAAATGATCACAATTGACTCAGATCCGACACTTAATCCTATCTACATTGGTGCTTCAATATTAAATAATATCTCATCTCTAGAGTATACCGAAGTGGAAGTTGAAAGATTGTATGAGAGCGTAAAAATGGAGTTTGGGGCGTCTTACGATGTTTTTGTTTACACTCTTGATTGGCTGTACATAGCTGGGGCAATACAGTTGAATGAAAAAGGAAATATCGAATATGCAACTGAATAAATTGTCCTTATATAAGAATGAAGAAATTGTACGGGAAGTTACTTTTAAAAGTGGGCTAAACCTAATAATTAATACAGCTTCTGGCAATGAAAAGACTGGAAATGGTGTAGGGAAATCAACACCATCCCGTCTATTAGATTATATATTCATGTCTTCTGGCGAAGATATTTATACTGAACCAGAATTTGGAAGAAATATCCCTGAGGTTTTTGAATATATAACAACTAATTCTATTTTTATCGAGTTGGCGTTTAGAGGGCATAGTGGGAAAGACTTTCTAATTGGCCGTACCTTGACGCCAAACCAGAAGGAATCAGTTTATTATGTAGATGGTGAAGCTTGTGAGAAATCGGTTTATGCAAGCCTAGTCTCAATACAGATATTTGGTCAATCTAAAGAAAAACCTACAGTTAGAAATCTTTCTCATAAATTCATTAGAAATACTAATGATAAAATGCAGAAAACAACTAGATTTCTTCATGGAAATACTAAACCAGATGTATATGATCAGCTGTATTTGTTTCTGTTTGGATTTACTGGTCTAGATCTTTTACGAGATAAAGCTGCAATAAATAACAAAATAAAAACTAAAACTAAACATCTATCGGCATATAGAAATCCCCATAGAGAAAGTGCTCTTCAGAAAATGCTTAACCCTCTGAAAGTTGAAGAACAAGAAATACAACGCAAGATTGAGAGTTTCGATTTTACGGGTGGTGAAGAGGCAGATGTTAGGAAACTAGTAAATATTCAGGGTGAGTTATCGGATAAAACGGTAGCGTACTCAAAAATTAAAAGTCGTATTGAATACATTGAAAAGTCTATATCACGACTTAAAGAAAATGCTTCGAGTGTAGACGGACTCGAACTTTCTGACATTTACCAGCAAGCTGGCGTTTCGATTAGCGGTGAACTAAAGCGTTCATATGAAGACCTAGTAGTTTTTCATAATCAAGTGATATTGAATAAAGTTACGCTGTTAAGCAAAGATGTGGAGGATTACAAGAAAGAAGCAGCAAGCATCAAGCTGAAAGTTGATGACCTTCATTCACAAGAATCAGGCATTTTTAAGAAAATGAAGGAACCTGACACTTTGAAGTCAATTAGCCAAGTATATAACGAGCAAACTAGTATTAGAGAGCAAGTTACAAGCGTTGGCACGCTTCTTAATAAAATAGAAGACACGAAAAAAATAATAGACTCCCTCGAAAAGAGTAAAGGAGAAATAATTAAAGAAATTTCGAAAAATACTCATCAACTTGATGAGAATGTTGAGAAGTTTAATGAATATTTTGGTGACTTTAGTAAGAGTTTTTACGGCGATAGATATATTTTCGATTTGGAATTCGATAGTGAAAAAGAAAAATGTCAATTTGAAGTAGCAAACATATCCCCTAACCCTACTGGTGGTAAGAAAAAGGGTGAATTAAGTGCGTTTGATTTAGCGTATATAGAATTTGTTGAACAAGTGAAGCTGAAAAGACCAACATTTATTGTTCATGACAGTATCGAGGATGTCGATGTCAATCAAGTATATGATATTTTTCAAAAAGCAAACCAATTGAATGGGCAATATATTATAGCTTTGTTAAGTGACAAAATATCAGACCCAAAATTTTCGAAGTTTAAGGCTGAGTCAACAATATTAGAGCTGTCAGAAAATGATAAGTTTTTCAAAATCTAGTTTATCTTCAATGAATATCTATAATGGAGCGTAAAAATAACTCTGAACCTCACCTGATAATGTAACACCTTTAAATAACTTGTTGGGAGAGTTTATCAAAAAAGTAGACACCTACCTTAATCATAAGGTAGGTGATGCATGCGATCAGATCTTACCGTGTGTAACAGCTCAGAAAGATACTTATGACCCTAACCCTTCTATTAACTCGCAACCCCACCGCTCTTATGCTAATTTTTTAGCCTATTATTAAAAACAATTCTCGCACAGCGATACAACACCCAAGTACTCGAAGCGCAACCTGATAGGCCAATAAATAAGGAACACAGCAAACATGAACACATCAAAGCAGTTGTTTACCCATATTTCATCTGACGGTGAGCTAAAGCTCAGTTTAGTTGAGGTCGATGTTCCAACGCCTAAAGCCCACAAGATTGTGGTGAAGATGGAAGTGTCGCCGATTAACCCGTCAGACATGTGGCCTATGTTTGGTCCTGCAAATTTGTCTAAAGGATTATTGAGTGATGATAAGTCAGTATTAACCGCGCCACTTTATCCAGGCATGTTGTCTCGTATTAATTCATACGGCGGCGGCTTCCAGTCTGGGTATTATGTTGAATAAGGTGTGCATTAAGGAAGGCGTGGCGTTAGTTAATATTGTGCGTAAGCAAGAGCAGGTCGATTTGTTAACGAAGTTGGGTGCGAAGTTTGTTGTTAATTCTTCCAGTGAGAGTTTCAAGAAAGATTTGTACAAGGCGATGGATGCCACGGGTGCAACGCTGGCGTTTGACGCGACGGGTTTCAATACGTATGGCTCTGTGGATAACAAGCAGGTGTATATTTATGGTGGGTTAGATTTTTCACCGACGTTGCTTAACCGTGCCTTTGGTATGACGTGAGTTGTATAAGCGCGTAGCCGATGAGATTAATACGACGTTTGCGATTGAATCGACGGTGGAGCTGTCTTTTGAGGAGGCGATGACGCCGGAGGTTATTGAGAAATATAATGCTAAGACTTCGGGTGGGAAGTATATATTGAACCCTAATAAGGGTTAGATTTTATTAGATCTTTTAAGTAAGTGAGGCTCTTGAACATCTCTATGAGTGCCGCATTATTTTCATTATAGATGTTCAAGAATTCTGAAGGCGTATTTACGATAGACCTTGCATCACCTGTTGGTCTTATGCTCTTTTGTATTTAGGCAAATACACTGACTGTTTGGCGACTCATTAATGTCAACTTGCCATGTTTATCCCACATGCTTGCATCTATGTGACTATAACCGTGGGCCGACGTTTTAATGTCGGCTTCGTATTGCCACCAATCATTTGCCGTGCAATCTTCGGGTTCACTTACAAAGCTTATATTCCATGCAAGTGTGCTACCTGATGTGGGGCGTTTCAATAACGCAAACACCGTTGGGGGCCAAGCATCTAGCAACGATAATAATTCACTTATCTGTATTGGCCCTTTTGCCGGCTCATGCAATTTAATAAAACCTCCTATTTTGTGCTCACCGTTACCCATAAATGGCATGTTGCCTTGTGTATAACGGTAATCAAAATACTGGGAGAAATCAGGCGTTAAACCTTGAATAAACGGAAACTCTTTTGTGTCTTGCGGTGCATGAAAACTAGGTGCGCATTGGGCTTCGATATTGATCGTGGATTCACGATCAGCTCCAAAGCTGGCTAATACCACAGCGCAAGCTTGATCATTTTGGTACGCGGTGGCTTGCACTTGAGTTGCCGCTTTGCCTTCACGTAATACTCTTACATGCACATCGCTCTCTCCTGGGGTAATTGGGGCTATAAAAGACACCATTATGGATTTTACTGGGCGGCCTTTTTCAACCAATGGCAATATTTTTTCAAATAAGATCCCTGCCACTAAACCACCAAAGGTGGCACGTCCCTGGCCCCATTTTTCAGGCACACTAACTTTATTGTCTTTACTGTTTTTTGCTGCTACTAAAGCATCGTATAAATTCATCATTAATTCCTTTTAAATGCAATTGCTTTGACTTGATACATTTTTTTTAACAACCAGGTATTCATCTAAAAATTCAATGACTTTTGTTTGATAAGCACTTGGTGCGGTTTTAAATGCGTGGGTGTGCTCAGCATTAGGCACGGTCCAAAAATCCACTTTGGTTTTGTTTTTTAACTTATCAAATAATAATTTCCCATCTTTTACTGGAGTATAAATATCTGCTTCGCCGTAAATCATTAATATATTGGGCGTGCCCACTAAATGGTCTGCAGCATGCAATGGGCGCAAGCTACGCTCGCCTTTTGGGTAAACAAGTTTAGATAAGTGGATGCCCAGTTTGGGTACCGGGTAGCGGCTCCAAAAATGCAATAGCGTGGGGAAAGCAGATTCTAAAACGGCTACTTTAAACGGGTGCTGGCTTTGGGCCATGGCGCATGCACTCATGGCTGCGCCCATAGAGCTTCCCAATACCGCAATGGGTAACTCAGGAAACTGTGTTTGCAACTCAAGGCCAGCGGCTAATACGTCTAATGGGTAATCCATGGTAGAACTGCTGCTTTCCCCAAAACCGTTTAAATCAAATACCATCACGTGGTAGCCAGCTTTACGCAGCATTTCAGCATGACCATATTTCATCCAGAAACCTTTGGCTACAACCCCCATAGGGTGGCACATTAACACGGCCCCCTTGGCTTTTTGCCCTTGAGCTTGGTTGATATGCGCATGGGCTAATAAGGCTGATATTTTTGCCCCTGAGGTACTGGCTATGGTTAGGCGTTGCCATTGGTTTTGATCAATGTTTTCAGGCCAGCGCCATGGTTTTACAAAGCGTCCAAAAAACGGTTTTTTGAATAATGTGTAGGCGGCGTGCTTCAGCGTATCTGTCATAAGGGGCATCCATTTATTTGTGTATCAAAGCCGTAGTTTTTAGCTTAAGGCTAAGGTATACGCTCATATTAGGCATTGACCTAACAGCCTACTATAGGCAAAAATGACGGATTACATGTCAATTTTGCCTAGCAACTGAAAACAGGGAGTGTTTTGTTTAGATAGGCTTATAGTGGGTTAAAGTCTGCTGAATAAATGAAATAACCATGCGTATTACTATTTTAATGGCCGACCGCTGCTCGGCCACCAGTGTGGCGGCTACCTCAGAATTTTTTGAAACCGCTAATGCTATTTACCGATATACGGGCAGAGAAAATGCCAACAATAATTTAAACAGCCCAGATTTATTTCAAATAGAAACCGCATCATTTGGTGGCCAAAGTGTTTCATGTACAGGAGGCATCACCCTGACCCCCATGAAAGCCATTGAAGAGGTAGAAACCCCAGAGCTGATTATTGTGCCCGGCTTTATGTTTAATATTTTAGCCCAGTTACCTGCATTGCAGGCCATGAGCCAATGGCTATTAGAAATGCACAATAAGGGCTGTTACATTGCCAATATGTGCACAGGGGCATTTGTCAGTGCGCAGGCAGGATTATTAGATGGTAAATCCGCCACCACTCACTGGGTTTTCAGCGAGCAATTCTCTCAACGTTTTCCACGGGTAAAGTTACAAACCGAGCGTACCGTCACAGATGATGGCCAAATGATGTGCTCTGGAGGCTCTACCAGTAGCAGTGATTTATTGCTGCATATTATTCGTAAGTTTTCATCGCCGCAGTTAGCAGCTGAATGTGCAAAAAAATTGTTAGTGGATATCAGCGCGCGCAGTCAAACACCGTATTCCAGTACCACCTTCAAAAAGAATCACGACGATGCAGATATATTGAAAATACAAATATGGCTAGAAAATAATTTGGCCAATAGCGTTAGCATGGAGCAGGTAACACAAGAATTTAACTTAAGCATGCGTAATTTTATTCGCCGTTTTAAAAAATCCACCGGACAAACTCCAGTACAATATCTACAAAATTTGCGTATTGAAAAAGCCAAACATTTATTGGAAAGCAGCAAGCAAGCTTTTGACCAAATCACCTATCAAGTTGGTCTGCAAGACGGAAATTCGTTTAGACGCTTATTTAAAGAAAGAGTGGGACTGCCCCCTACGGCCTATCGTAAACGTTTTGAAAATCGAGCCTAATGATATTTATTCGTCACTGCATAAGCCTATTCATAAATACAATTCTCGCGCAGCGATACGACACCTCATTCGGCGGCTTCCAGCCTGGGTATTATGTGAAGGCGTGGCGTTAGTTAATATTGTGCGTAAGCAAGAGCAGGTCGATTTGTTAACGAAGTTGGGTGCGAAGTTTGTTGTTAATTCTTCGAGTGAGAGTTTCAAGAAAGATTTGTACAAGGCGATTGATGCCACGGGTGCAATACTGGCGTTTGAAGCGATCGGAGATCTTGATTCTTCACCGACGCTGCTTAACCATGCATTTGATATGACGCCAGACATTATTCAGAAATATAATTCTAAAACGACGGCTGGAGAATACATTTTAAACCCTGATAAGGGCTAGTTTTTTTAGTTTTTTCTAAGTAAGTTGAGCCTGGCACTGCTTATAATTTTATCGTAAATTCTGATTGCAGTTGTACCAGATAACCTCCTTATTACCCGTTAGGTTGAGTCGCACTTTTAGTTGAATCCGCGTAAGAAAGCCCTAGTCATTTTCATGGCTAGGGCTTTTTATTTTGGTCCTATCTGTTGGTATTATTCTTCTTCAGATTGAAGAACACCTCCAATAGCTTTAGGCGCATCAGTTACGGTAGGCATAGCACCGATATTTGCAGAGCCTGTAATGCTACTTGGTACAGGAACTTCAGGTTCGGCGATGCTTAAGCCTGAACATTGGCCTTCAGCTTGTGCCATCATTCCTTCAATCTCTCTGGCTTTAACAACGTATTCATCGTTAAAGCCTAATAAAGCACCATCGGCTAGGTTGAATGCTGAGGAATGGCGGCCGGTATCATTGTCTTGCACAAAAGGAATACCCCATAAATCACCATTGCCTCCGTAATTCAGCATGAAGGTTTGGTTGTCATAGTCACCAGCATCACCGGTTCTATCTTTTGCATCGGTATGAAGATAGGTTATTTGAATGGGCTTATCAAATGTTAGGTAGTCCCCTACACTATCTTTTACCGTGCTCATTTTATTCCAGTTATTAGGGCCTGTTTCCCAGATATAGAACTCAGTGACAACGCTTGCATCATCGGTGTCCCAGGTGTTTGACATGCCAGCTTTAACTGCTGCGGTAACCATCGCACCTGATTGAATACCCCAGGCATTAGGCGTATTTTGCAGACTCTCTTCGCTTAGGCCGCTGGCGTATTGCACAGCTTCGCTATTGCTAGAGCGCATCAGCGTAAGAGGGTCACTGCCTACATTGCTAATGGTGTATTCAATAGCATCATTAATCGTTGATGGGTTGGTTGAGAAAGGTCCGTCCCAAGTCTCTAGATCAGAACTTTCTAATTCACCTATTGGGCAGCGATCGAAACAATGAAGTGTGGCGGAGTTTGCAGCGAATAGCTCACCGGTTGCATTCTCTGAACCTGTCATAAAGCTTTCTTTAAAGAAAGAGAAGTTAGAGTTGCCTTGCTTATAGCGAACTTGGCCGCCGAGTTGATTTGAGTATAAGTGCAGTATTTCGTTATCTTCAAGACTAACCAGTTCTTGCGTCACTGCCACTTGCTCTTCGCCGTTTTCTCCCCAGCGTTGACCGTGAGTAATGTAGAAACCGTCACTACCAACGCTATCGCCCGCGACAGTTTTGTAGCGTACAACCCAAGCATTATAGCCTTGTTGATGGGCCGTTTCTGACCAATAAGAGAAGTTAATACCAGAGGCTTCTGACAAATTTAATGTCTCAAGCGACTTTTTAACTAACTTACCTGGGGCACTAACTACGGTATAGGTTTCAGCCACAGCTGCTTGATCCCCATTACCGTGAGTCTCTAGAGTAATGACGGTACCGCTACTGAGTTCTTGGTCACCTTCAGTCCAAACTCCCCAGTATCCAATATGTCCATAGCTATCATTGTCGCTATCACTGTTGCTGTCATACTTGAATGAGAAACCTGAATTTAGTTCAACCATTTCACCGGTTGTGGCGCTGTACAGATCATAGCGATGAACTGTCTCCATAATGTCTGAACGGCTAAAGCAAAGTCCAACTTGGTTATCATTGTTAAAGCCTAGTTCGTCATAGGTCTGGCCTTTTTGTAACAGCATGTTGTTATCATTAAACGCTAATGCAAACGCGGCTGAGCCTTGTTGATAGCTTTGAGAGGTAAGAGCGATACCTTCACTTCGGTCGCTATTCATAACGACTGAGGCAGATTGTGAAAAATCATCTTCATCTTGGAAGAAGGTGAAGCCAATTTTATTATCGACATCAATGGTTTTTACTTCACCGCCACCTAAGGCGTTGTCATAACTTATATCTTCATAGAAACCATAATTAAATGTGAATTGACCAAAAGGGTCTCCGTCGCTAGCGCCACCACTGATAACCGCTTTAAATTTTATCGCTTGTTCACCGCCCTCATCATCACCGCCAGTCATTTCAGGTAGCCAAGCACTTACGACTAAGGGTGAAGTATCATTTTCACGTTCTGAAGTGATAATTGCTTTGGTATAAGCTGGCTGATTTGATGAGCCGCTGGATTGGGAATCTTCACCACCGTTTTCTGCAAAGCAGGCATTTTCATCGGCGAGCACCATATAAGGGCCGTCATTGATGAATTCTTCTGCACGCATTTGATTGGTAAAACATAAAATGCTGTTTACCATTTCAACGGGTTGAAGTGCTTCATTCCAAAGATGAAAGCGTTGTTTAGCTTTTGTATATTCGGTCCCTTCACCATCAAACATGGCGAAGGCGGTGCCTGTAGCTGCTAAACCCGCGATAGATAATGCTAATAAACTGGGTTTAAAAAATTTAGTATGACTCATGGTTTTAATCCCCGCGGGTAATAACTTCTAATTGACTAGGTAGCACTAATTCTTCACCTGAAGTGCCCATTACTTTACCAGTGTCGGTATCAGTGCCTGTCGAAGAGGACGAACAGCCCATGAGTAAGCCTGTGCTAAATAGGCAGAGTAAAAGTAGTTTTGAATTCTTTGGCATAATGAATCTCCGTGGGAAAAATAAGCAATTGTCTTAATTAAATAGTAGTAGAGAAATATTTATTTTCTTAGACGTAAAAATTATAGGATGTGATATTTACCAAACAAAAAAATATTAAAATTATGTCTGTAGGTTTAAGTATTGAGTTTCAGTAACGTTTGCTAACAATTTGTTACAGATTGAATCTTGGAAAGGAGTGATCGTATGAGCGATAAATCTAGCATTCTCATTATTGGGGCAGCAGGTACTGTAGGCAGTGAAAGAAATTTTTCTAGCACCTAAGTGCCTATTTAAGTGCCTATTTAAGTACTCTGCTTATCTCATACGGCCAAATACTAAAACGACGGGCGGGGAATACATTTTAAACCCGAATAAAGTGTAACGTTTTCACTAAATAACGAATTAATTTTCGCATCAAATTTTGCAATAAGCTTTATTATAATAGTGCTGCTCTTAGCTGTATTTACTCTATGAATACTGCGTTTTTTGCCTAATATCATTCCCTAGCTTAATAGATTTTCTTTATAGGCTTAGCTCATTAATAGCTAAGTCCTAAGCGTCTGTAAATAAATCCCATTAGCCATGCTGGCCCTATCATAAGGAATTGAACATCTTTGAAGAAGGAAGGTTTTTTACCTTCGATATTGTGTCCAATAAATTGAAGTATCCATAAAATAACAAATAAAACTGTACACGTTAACGCTAGGGAAGCCACCTGTAAGCTTTCATACCAAGCAATAATTCCGTAGCAGCTTAGGCTAAAAATAATCAATCCTATCGCTAGCTTTGGGGATAAACGTATATAAAATACTGCAATAAATAAAAAGGCGAGTGTTGCCCAGTTTAAATACGGGTGTATTTCTGAGAATGCAGCAGGAACAGGAATTGCCCATACCAGTCCTAGAATTACTAAAAAAATCAACGGTACACAAATCCAATGAATCAATTTATTGGTTTTATTCTGGTGGCTATCACCGTATTCGTTAAACCATTGATCAGGTGTTTTTTTTGACATATCGATTCTACTCTTTTCATTCATTGTGATTATTAGCTTACGTGAATAAATCTTTCAAGACATTAACTCTGCAAGCCAGTATCTTTGACCTTTGAAGACAGATTGATAAGACTGTTTGAATACGAGTCTGAATACGAGAGTATGTTGGATTGAAAACAGTTTCTGTTATATGGGTATAAGGCTTATTAAAAGCGCTGTTTTATCGGCGGCAGGCTTACCCTTGGAAGGGGATACACTTTTACTGTGGCGGGCTGCCGAGCGACTCAGTGTCGATCCCTTATTTGGTTTTAATATGGACCAGTCATTACAACCGACTCACTTTCAGCTTATTGCCTTTACTATGCTGAGCAGTGAGACCTTAGCCAGTGCCATTGATAAAATCTCAAAATATCAGCGATTCCAGCATTCTATAAAAATACTAGAAATTGTAATTAATAATTTAATTAGAAATGCCTTTCATCATACTCATAAAGGAAGTGTCAAAGTAAGTGGTACTGCTCAATATGTACAGGTTGAAGATACTAGTATAGGTTGAAGATACTAGTATAGGTTTTACTTATACGAAGAACTTCACACCTCATTCTATCCAGCATGAATCTGGCTTGGGTTTAGGTTTAAATATCATACAAAGAATATGTCAGTTAAAAGGGTGGCAGATTTTGATAGAAAGTACGTTAGGAGAAGGAACCTTAATTCGGATAAATTTCAGCAATACATAATTAATTTTCATGTTTTCACACTTTCTTCACATTTTATTCACACCTTGGTCACACTAGTGTTGGCATTCTGTACTCATCGCTAAATTCTAGCGTGATCAATCATAGTGAATCATCGTTGGGTCGAATATAACCTTACGTATTGATTGAGCTATATGTTAGGTGTGCTATGTTAATTGCAATATTTGCCTCAAGAGATACTCAGCGTCAATACGCATCAAAATTATCAGGGTATCTTTCATCGATAGGTGATTGTAAACCTTTGGTGCTTTGGTATAAAGATCTTCTAAAAATAAAACACTGGATTAAAGCCATATATACACCTGTGACTAGTGAATTAGATCTGGCTGTTGTAGAGGTCATTAAAGAAAAGAAAAACCATCCAAAGCATAGTAAGTCAAGCTCGATATATTGGAGGTTTTTCGAGTTTATAAAATCAATAGAATCTAAATTACTCTATACAAGTTATCACGATCAATTATTAAATAGAAAAGTAGAACAGCTTGTTATTTGGAATGGTCTAAAATTTCGTCAGAGAATAGCCGTCATTGCCGCTAAAAAACTTAGTATTCCTTGTTGTTTTATCGAGCGAGGAGCATTGCCAGGAACAACGACTTTGGATTTAAAAGGGATAAATTATTTAAATTCTGTACCTAGAGATCCTGCATATTATAAAAATAGAAACCTTAAAAATACCCTCGTCACTGAAATTCCTGAAGCTGAAAATTCTGTTGGATTACCCGATAATTATATATTCATTCCATTTCAGGTAAATGTAGATAGTCAAATTACTATGTTTTCACCTTGGATTGAGAATATGTTTTCGCTGGTTGAATTACTATTAGAGGTTGAAGATGTATTAGGTGATTCTATGCCAAATGTTATTCTTAAATCACATCCTTCTTGTGAGCAGTGCTATCAAGAATTATTTGAAAAGATAACAAAGGTATCAAAAAAAATATTCGTTATTAATGATGTTGAAACATCTGTTTTAATTAAAGATTCGAGCTCGGTTATTACAATTAACTCATCTGTGGGAATGGAAGCGTTGCTTATGAGAAAGAAAGTAATTGTACTTGGAAAGGCTTTTTATAATATTAAAGGTATAACTCTTTCAGCAGGTTCTACTGATGAATTAATTGAAAATATAAAGCGAGTACCGAACTGGGAACCTAATGAATATTTAACTTCATCATTTTTAGATTATTTGAAATGCGAATATGTTGTAAAAGGTAGCTGGCACAAACCTAACCTTGAACATTTTCAAAACATGGCGCAACGACTGAGTTTATTAGTTGATTCTAGAACGTACTAGTTGATGGCAGTAACCTGTTTAGAAAATTAGGCATAGTGGCCGCTCTCTTTTAATAGCTTCAGTCGACGATTAAATTCATCTCGAATTTCTTATCATGAAATAAAAAACCATTTGGCCCATTCTTGGTCCTGCTAATTTGTCCAAAGCGTCATTGAGTTATGATAAGTCGGAATTAACCGCGCCACTTTATCCAGGCATTTTGTCTCGTATTAAGTCATGCCATGCTGCGGCTTCGCCGTTTTATTGTGCGTAAGCAAGAGCAGGTCGATTTGTTAACTAAGCTGGGTGCGAAGCTTGTTGTTAATTCTTCCAGTGACACGTTCAAGAAAGATTTGAACAAGGCGATCGAGGCCACCGGTGCAATACTGGTGATTGACGTGATTGTCGGTGTTTATTTTTCACCGACGCTGCTTAACCGTGCATTTGGTATGACGCCAGACATTATTCAGAAATATAATGCTAAAACGACGCTGGGAAATACATTCTTAACCCGAATAAAGTGTGACGTTTTCACTAAATAACGAATTAATTTTCGCACCAATTTTTGCATCAATTTTTATTATAATAGTTCCTCTCTCGTAAACTAAAATTAATACAGTATTTAAACACTATGAGTGGCTTGTATCTTTCTCTTATAAATCAATAGGATCATCGTGAGTTACATAAGGGGAATTACTTTTTATGCTTTAAACCTAAAGCACATACGGTATAGTGTTTTGCCGATCGCTTGTGTGATTCTTCGGTAATAGAAAAGGCATTGCTGCCTTCTATCTTTCGGTCGATTAATGCAAAAACCCTTATGAATTATTACCAGGGTATTTATGAAACACTTTACTGGGATTCTCAACTTTCAGCGCAGAAATGTACGAGTCACGGTGCTGTACGCCCGCTTGATCTATGTAGCTCTTTTGCTTGGGGTCTAGGGGCCACGTAAAGGCGCTGGGTGTTTGTACTTGTCGATAATCGCTCACGAGTGCGATGACTATGTCGAGTACTATTTTTTGCTTGAAATCCATCTTTATGCCAATACTGCTGTACAGTTCAGGTAGCTGCTTCAGTGTCTCTTTTTCCCAGCCGTGGGGTACAACATCATGAGTATTATGTATGCGCTGGCAATTCTCACCTAATTCTTGGTTAAAGTAATAAGTGAAGTCGCTATCACCTGTCGTAGCTCCTGCAAATGAAACTACCTTAACGTTGGCGTTGCCTTGCGGGTCCCAGTGATCGGGGAGCGATTGTGTTTGTCTAAACCATAACCCTGCGGCCTCAGATATTGCGCCTGCAAGGCTGTGCCCTGTGAAGGTTATTTCTACGGCCTTGTCGGTGATCGAGGATAAAAAATCACCTAGTGATAGTCCGGCTCCTGGCATGCCGGAGGCGGGTATCATTTTGTTTAACAAGGCATCTAGGCCTATGTCGGTCGCTTTAGATATTTTCGGCGTGCCCTGGGCTTTTTTTCCAGCGGGCAGTTTCCACTTTTCTTTTTCTAATACTCTAAAGTCTTCTTCTATCCAATCCCAAATGGCTGTGCCATTAGTGCCACGAATGGCTACTACATATTCGGATGGTTTGGAAATAGACTGCGCCACATACATCATATTGTCTTGTAGCTTGGTAAGTTCAAAGGTATAGCTAACCGGCCCCCAGACAACACGCCAATTCGCTTGTTGTTGGGCGTCTTGCAATACACTTAATTTAGGGATTGTGTAGTTGATCATCTTGGCGATGGATTCATCGATAGACTGGTCGCCGGGCAGTGGTTTTTCTAGTGTCTCGCCTGCGTAAGCTAAATAAGCGAGTGTGACAGCAGTTTGACGTGCGGTGGTGATATCAATGAGGTTGCTCATATTCCCGTCCTTGTGATTTATATTCCATAGTGAGTCTATAATAAAAATAATAAAAATAATAAAAATAGCTAGATGCTAATTTTCTAGACAGCATGCGAAACACAAACACACGAAAAATATTTGTTGGGCGTCGTTATTTTGTGCACAGTTGTACGCTGAGAAATAAAAAAATATATTGGCTGTTGATCTTCATGTTCTGCTATGGTAATTCCGGTTTTGATTAGTAATAATCAGAAAACTTTTACTTAAAGAACAAATAAACAAAAGGGACTTACATGAAAAAGGAAACCGCAGTTCAATTGAAGGATGATGCAGGGCAACATACTGAATCACCTATACCTATTCAATATGCGGATGACGTCCGCTTTCAAAAACCAGAACAGCCTACTTATCCAATCTTGCCCTCAATTTTTTCTATATTGAGTTTATTGTTTATGGCAACGCTGTCTAGCGTTATGTTTATTCAGCTGTTCAATCCTGCTGTTACGGGCTTGGCTTGGCTGGGTGATTTGTTTACCTTTTTGAAACCACCTCAGGCTGGGGCGAATATGGCCGCGTGGACGTGGGTGCCTTTCTTGTTCATTCTCATCGGTAGTGTTTTGGGTATGTTGTTTGAACTGGTTTTGTTACTGAGCGGTCATGCCTTTCAGCAAACGCGAACTAAGTTTGGCGTATTTATTTTAAATCTTCGCCTATTAAATTTAGCCCCTGTGGTTACTACCATTTTCTTCTTTATTACTTGTATGGTTGTGACTCATGCAGACGTGCGCTTTGCGATGCTCTATCTTGCGGGCGGCGCCTGCTTTGGTTTGGGCTTTGCTTTGTTCTTTGGCGGTGCTCAGGCCCTTGTGCCATTAGCGCTGGCAGGTATTCAGGTTGCGCAAATAATAATGGTACTAACCAGTACAATGCCACTAGGTGAAAATATTATTGCGTGGTTGCTAGTGGGACAAGCTGCATTGCAGCTAACTGCATTGTTGATTGGTACCGCTACTCCCTGGAAAAGCACAGCCTTCCATACTATTAGTACTATTGCTGCTGTTCTACTGTACAGCACAATTTTAAAAGTTACCGCTGCAGACATTGGCTTTTCTCAGTCAGTTGCAGTGATGTTACCAGAGGGCTCTTTGGCCTTGTGGGGCTTTATTGGTGCCTGTATTGCCGGTCTGGTGTTAATGGCGGTATTGTTGCCGAAGACGCTAGGCGGTTTCCTAGAGATGCTGAGTAATGCGATTTGGTCGCCACTGTACTTTGTTTTGGTGAGTGCTGATCGTTTTCCTAACCCGTTTAATTTGACGGAAGTATATGGTGGGAAAAAGCCACCTGAAAAGACTAAACTGAAGCCATACTACCAAGCGCACCCCGAGTTTTTACTACAGCGTTTGAGTATTCCTGCTGTGGTGAACATTGAGGAAACGGTCACCCTGTTTAAAAAGTTGGTAAAAACAGCAAGATCAGCTTTTTCTGTGATGGCGATACTGGATCACTACCTGCCTCAGGCGAATGTTAAAATCCGATTGACCAATAAAAAGCGTATGGCTATTTGGAGCAACGGTTCTGAATATTGGCCTGCTTTGTTTACGAAGAAAATATTTGGTTTACGTCTACCTGATGGTGGAAAGATGGACACCGCGCCTGAGCCTGCTATTGCCGCTTTTAAAGAAGGTCAGCTTTTGGCGTACTTAGCCGAGTCTGGTGTGGCATCACCATTTTTAAAGCCTGCACCAGAAATGGGCGAGGGTATGTTGACCACTGATTTCCGCTTCTTAGAAAACTATGAAACCAAGCCCGACTATGAGTCTTAT
Source organism: Oleispira sp. (assembly GCA_047612075.1). Taxonomy (GTDB): domain Bacteria; phylum Pseudomonadota; class Gammaproteobacteria; order Pseudomonadales; family Oceanobacteraceae; genus Oleispira. The sequence goes on along the minus strand of JBLGAF010000001.1, from coordinate 55,366 downwards.
GGTGGTCAGGCTTACTTTAAAGTAAATAGTACAATACAGCGTTTGGAATTGATTTCTGTCGTGGCACCTCACTCCACTGATGCATTGCCAGCTGATCCGCGCAGCCCTAGCTTTCGTCATGCAGAAAGCTTGGTATTAGCGTCTATGTATTATCAAGTGATTAGCGGTAAGCACTTGGCTGAAATACATATGACTTATAATCTGGTTGAAGTGGCTATGCATGACGCCTTTGAGGCGCAAGGGCAGTGGGCGCACCCATTCAGAACATTCATGTATTTGCACTTTTTTGCCCACGAGTTGGCGGAAGGAATTACTACCGAGCACTTGGTTCAAGAGGGCGCGGTATTTAGTCAAATTTTTGCGACCACTCATGATAGCTTGGTGCACCACTTAAACGACTGTTACTCCAACTTCGAGTATGGTGCAGATGAAGACTTTGAAGGTCGTGCTGCAATGATGACTATGCAGGGTTCTGCGGGTAAGCCCGGCGAGCTATTACCGAATGCCTGTATTAAGTGGGAGTTAGACTACGCTAAAATTTGGAATGGCTACACCACTGCATTAATCGATATTATTTATGCGGATGACGCTGCGGTTCAAGCGGATAAGTACTTGCAAGATTTCCACGCTGGCTTGTTACAAACCATGATCAAGGGTTTACCTGCGCGTTACGAGGGCTTCCAGACTAAGGCGGGTGTTGCACGTTTTGCTTCGGACACTATTCACCACGCGGTTGTTCGTCACCAAGTTTATGGCACAACGGGTATACGTGCGGCTCTGGACCCTCGCATTAGCCAGGTTCAAGTGCCTATGGATGGCGGCACCCCGGCTATTAATGAATGGCGCTCTTTGGCATTCGTGGCATTGGCAACCGGCAAGGCTAGATTCACGCTATTAAAAGGTGACTTTACTAACCTGCTCAATGGTGTCGATGCGAAGTATAAGGACGACATGCACAAGGTGTTTGACCAGCTGCAAGAAAATCTTACTCAGCTTGAAGCTGAGTGGACGGCCACGGAAGAAGACAAGCTGCGCAACTACAACTATTTCCGTGCAATACCTTCAGTACTGCATACCGGACCAGGCTATTAATTAATGCGGTAATAAGTCCCTCTATTAAGTATTTGCTTGATGGAGGATTTACTGTGCCTAGATGAAAAGGAAGTAGATTATGAGTTATTCAAAAAGCCAAACCATGCTGGCCTTTGCCTATATGTCTTACTATGGTTTTGATTTAATTGGCTCCGATAAGTGTAATGCACAAAAAATTGAGAAAGATATTAAGCATGCCTTAACCAGTTGGGCACCTGTTAAAGATGAATGGGAGTTGGTCTGGGGGCCGGGAGTATTTATCTTCGACCTTGCCTTGTTTGATGACAACTTAATGTATTTGGTGCGCAATATTAAAGATCCGTCACGCTATGTTGTTGGCATACGCGGCACTAACCCCGTGGGGCTGAAAGACTGGTTAATAGAAGATTTTAGAGTGACCGGCATGGTGCCATGGAAGTATGGAAAACCTGCGGCTAAGTTGAAACCAAAAATTTCTAAGAGCACTGAAATTGGCATAACCAAGTTACAGGAAATGATTGCGGACCCCGGCGTACCTGGAGAAGGTAAAAGCTTATTAGAATTTTTACAGGGCGACATCGAGGGTAAAGACGCGGTTGATATCACTGTAACGGGACACAGCCTGGGCGGCGCTTTAGCGCCGACACTGGCTTTGTGGTTGAAGGATATACAGGGCGAAGAATTGCCTGAGAACGCAAAAATATCTACGGTTGCTTTTGCGGGCCCTTCCGCAGGCAATAAAGACTTCGCCAGGTATTCCGATCAGCGCTTTGCAGAGGGTGAGTGCATTCGTGTGGCTAACTCCTTAGATGTAGCCCCCCATGCCTGGAATCAAAAGTCTCTGCGCAAGTTGTTCTTTTTATACAAGTCCGATTTTCTGCTGCCAGGGCCGATTGTGTTTGGAATGATCACGGCCATGCTGGCCAAGTCGTGGCGTAAAGGCTATCAACAAATTGAAGCTGACGCTGAGCCTATACAAGGTCGATTTAAGCCTTTGTTGTTTAACTATTTGGCACAAGGTTTATACCAGCATGTGGTTGGCTATCCCGAAGCTATGGGCATGTTGGATGACAATGAGATCCCCGTGTTTGAGTTGTTTGCTGGGCAGCTGTAATACTCGGCTGATTAACAAGGGTGGCTCTGCCGTCCTTGTTGGTGCAGGCAGTTCCTCCATGCTTAACTGGAAGTCTTCAAAAAAATCTTCAATTTTATCAACTTAATCCATAAGTAAGATATCAACGCTGTTAGCACTTGGATGAGCACAGCATTTTCACTACGGCCTAGAAACTTTTTTATTTTTAAATTCTATTTTATCCATTTCTAAAATAATTCAACGCTGCCAGCGTTGCTTGTAAAGTTCCAAAATTTCAAATGCGCTTCGAGTAATATCATTCGTGATAAATACCAACGTTTTTTATCCTCTTACGATAAAGGTAACCCTTCTAAGATCTTTTGGGCTGATGTATAAAAGAGCAGCCGCGTAGGATGTGGATATGGATAGGCAGGCTAGGTTATAGTGCGTTAATCGGATGATGGAATGGATGCGAACGCTAAATTAAAATTCATTACTTTAGCCGCTGGCTCTGCAAACATTGAGTTATGTAATCATATGTGGGTAACTAGTCTCGCTTTACTCTACAACTTGGCGTTATAAAATTATAAGGTAGTACATTAACTATGGAAAATAAATCTCATTTTGAAAGCCTCATTAGTATGTATGCGGCGGCACCTGTTAATGAAATATACAGCCCTGTACTGAATATTTCAGAAGGCGAAGCAACGATAGAGATTCAACTTGATCAAAAGTTTCATCATTCTGCAGGGGGAGTTCATGGTTGTGTGTATTTCAAGATGCTAGACGATGCGGCATTTTTTGCGGCCAACTCTCTTGAAGAAGAATTTTTTGTTTTAACCACCTCGTTCACAACCTACATTACACGGCCTGTATCGTCAGGAATTATGCGCGCTGTGGGTAAGGTTGTTAATAAAAACCGTTCTCAGTTTATTGCTGAGTCGGTTGTGTATGATACAGACGGCAAAGAAATTGGTCGGGGCAGTGGTGTTTTTGTTCGGGGTAAATTTCCTCTAGTAGACGCGGCTGGCTATTCATAGCCAGACGGTGGAATTTAGTGAGTGTTGGGAGATTAAGAAACAATAGAAACAATCGATACAAAAATGCGAGCGTTGTGCAGGCACTATTGAATGTCTGCATACATTTAATGGGTCCATCAACACCCTTATTGATCTGTTTGTATTTGTTAAGTTCTTATTGGGATTGGAAAAAAGTAAAACTACAGTTGTCGTAAGCTAAATAAAACCGGTTTAATTTTTGGAAGTGTGTATGACTGATGTGTCAGTAGAAAAGAAAGCATTAGTGGTGGGGGCTATTCTCAACATTACAATGGCCTTTAGTGGCTGGTTTGCATATTACAGCTCTAATTCCCAGTCCATTTTATTGGATGGCAATTATTCATTCATTTCTTTTTTTGTAATCTTAATAGCCATTCGAATTTCTATTATAAAAGCCCAGCCAACGGAAATGTTTCCTTTCGGCCAATATGTCTACGAGGCTTTATATTCTTTTGCAAAAGGCATCATGATTGTCGGTATTTTGCTAGTGGCAGTCATCATGAGCATTACCAGAATATCTCGTTATTTGAATGGCTCCCCCGTTGATGCGCTAGATACCAGTGTTGTGTTAATTTATACCATTGCCATGGTGCTATCGTGTGTCATTTTAGGACTGTATTGTCGTCATCAGAATAAAAAAATAAATAACTCAAGTTCGATTTTACGGGCTGAATATATCGGGGCAAAATTGGATGGTATCATCTCCTTAGCCACTGGATTAGCCCTAATTGGTATTGGTTATGTGAATATTGAGGGTAATTTCGCCTTTGTGCATTATATTGGCGATGCCATACTAGTATTTATTCTGGCGCTATTGTTAATTAAAGAACCTTTCGAATTAATTCGTGATTCATTTGTTGAGCTGGCAGGTGGCACATTACAAAACAAAGAAGAAAAAGAAAAAATTGAAAAAATTCTTACTGAACACTTAACCCCTGATTTATTAAAAAAGAGTTATATATCTAAAACCGGTAGTAGTTATTTTATTGTTGCTTATATTAATGGCCAGGGAATAGATAAAATAGGTTTTGAAAAGCTAGAACAAATAAAAGCAGAAATCTTGGTTGAATTGAAAAACATCCATCAGTACGCCATGTTTGAAATAGCGATAGACTAACGAAAGAAATAGAGAGCTAGTTAATCCTCGTAAAACCTAAACTGATACTCCTAAATATACTAATGCAACGCGCGCAATATAAGCGCCTTTATTGTTTAAATACTAACAGCTTTAAAACCGACTGTACGCTGAAGCAAACATCTCGCCGTTAACTTATCCGCCACTGTTCCAGAATCCTTCGCCATTGAATTTTCCGAAATCACAGCAAAGTTGCCTTGTTGAATCAAACAATGTTCCAATTTCGACAAACGTAGCGAGTATTGGTCTTTTTGGCCAAGGTATGTACGGTTTTACAATAAGCCAATAAGATGTTCATTAAGATGTGAGCTGGGATTCATTTGTTAATAGATGAACTGTTATTCACTTGTTTTGGAAAGAGTCGTTTAGTGAACATAGGAAAAGCTGGATAGAGAATATTCGGTTAACACGTTATATAGGGGACAACCGAACAAAAGGCTAAATTGATATCAAATATACTGCTTGGTATTTTACCGTGGTGCAGTTATATTATTTTGTCAGTTTAAAGTAAGCTATTGTAATTACAGAACTGTTCGACTAACGAGGCGTTCAAACGGACAAATAACAGCTGGCTATTGTTCGTGCCTCACACATTTTAGCAAGCTATTATTTGCCGCTTAACGTGGCCTTACGGGTATGTATAAGATAGAGGATTACTATGTGACTACCTACAAATTAACCCAAAAAGATATATCAAAAGCCATAGAAAACGATGAATTCCTGTTCTTTTATCAGCCTATTCTCTCATTGAGGACCGGTAAAATTAATTCTGCCGAGGCTCTTATCCGCTGGAAGAAAGACAATGGCGAACTAGTACAAGCCTGCGACTTTATACCTTATGTAGAGCAAACTGGCTTAATAACCCAGATAACAAAAGCCATGATACCTCGTTTTCTCGAGGACCTGAAAAAGATAAATCAGGAGGATAATACGATAGTTATATCATTAAACATATCCTCCAAAGACATGGCCCAGGAAGAATTCGTTCCTACATTATTGAAGCTTATTAACGATTCTGGTATCGACCCTACTAAAATAAAAATCGAATTAACCGAGTCTTCTGCTTTGACTCTAAGCATTGAACGACTACTAGATATAGCCGAGCTGAAAGCACATGGCATTGAGCTCGCTATTGATGACTTTGGTACGGGGCATGCTACATTTGAAAAATTAAAAAATTTACCATTTAATACATTAAAAATAGACCGGACGATGACGAGTCAAGCGATGTCCACGCCTGACGGTCTTACGTTACTGGATCACAGTATAAATCTTGCACACCAGCTCCAGATGACGTCTGTTGCAGAAGGCGTAGAAACCGATTCTCTCATGAAGTATTTGATGGGTATCGGTTGCGAACATATTCAGGGCTATTTTATAAGCAAGCCATTGGAGCTTTCATCTTTCATTGAGTTTATAAATAAAAAAAATGACTGGGATATCATGCAACATGGTCAAATTTATAAGGCAATAATAGATTTTATCGACTGGCAACGTAAAATATTTTCATCCCTATATCTAGAAAGTGAAAATATGAGAATCGTAGAATTTGAAGCAGAAGATAGCCCCGCGGGAAAGTTTTTATTTGAGGTTGTACAATCTGCCGATATTCAGTTGTATAATAAACTTAATACATCATATAAGAAGAGTTATGAAGTTGCCAAGATCCTGCTAAACGCAAAAAGTTCTGGAGATCAAGATCTGATTAAAAAACTATTACCTAATTTTTTTGAAACATGTGGCAAGGTCAGTGGGTTACTTCAACATGCATATTCTAAAGAATGTCAGCATGGCCTTTTGAAAAACTCTTCTTTTCGCAAATAAAGAGTGGAATATATGACGGAACCATAATAAGTCGAATATCATGGTTCTTATTCTAAAAGTTGTCGCGGTTAGTATATGAATTTTGAGTACTCAATTGATTCATGATTTGTAAAAAACTAACACAACTTAAAAACCATCAGAATATTGAAAGCCATAGGCTAATATACAATTATCTAGATAAATATCTGCCGATTGATACCATACTTTTTTAGCTTAGAGGCGAATGTTGTGGGTTTTAACCCCAACAGTTCTGCCGCCCCACCATCTCCATAAATTTTACCTCTGCAATGTTTCAATGCATTCTCTAAATTTATTTTTTCTAATTGTTTATGCTGTATTGCACTCATTAGATCTGGTTTTATAGGCTGATTAGTGGGAAATTTATTCGTATTTATTTCTTTTTCTAAAAATTCAAAGTTAAGCTTATCTTTTTTAGCTAAAATAACTTGTCGCTCAATAATATTTTCAAGCTCACGAATATTACCTGGCCACGCATAATTTTCTAAGTGTTGCATTTGCGCTAATGATACTTTATGTTGCGGTTGATTTAAGCGTAAACAAATCTTATGTACAAAGTGCTTAACCAATAATGGCAAATCATCGATGCGTTCACGTAATGGTGGCGAGTAAAGGGGAAATACATTGAGCCTGAAATATAAATCTTCTCGAAACTTATTTTGTTCAACTAATTTTTTTAAATCTTTGTTGGTGGCGGCTATTACTCTCACATTTACGTCTCTGGTGGCAGATTCACCAACCCGTTCAAATTGTTGTTCTTGTAATACCCTTAATAGCTTGCCTTGTAACTGAAGCGGTATCTCGCCCACTTCGTCTAAAAATATGGTGGCCCCGTCAGCGAGTTCAAAGCGTCCTAGACGATCTGAAATAGCACCTGAAAATGCTCCTTTCACATGACCAAAAAATTCACTTTCAAATAATTCAACTGGAATAGCAGCACAATTTACTCGAATCAATGGTCTAGATTTACGCTGGCTAACTTCGTGAATAGCACGTGCAATCAGCTCTTTTCCTGTACCCGATTCACCCATTATTAAAACATTAGCGTCGGTGGGACCTACTAATTCTATTTGTTCAACCATATATTTAACGTTGGCACTTTGACCAATAATTTCATGATGGTTAAAGTCTGCGGTTATCTCTTCTATTAAATATGCATTTTCCATTTCAAGGCGTCGTTTAAGTGCGTCCACTTGTTCTAAAGCATTTAATAGTTTTTCTTTTGTGCGCTTACGTTCAGTAATATCTCTAAAAATCACAACAGCGCCAATTAATAAACCGTTTTCTGTTACAGGTGTGCTGGTATATTCCACAGGAATGGGTTTGTTTGTTTTTGACCAAAATACTTCGTCGTCCACACTGTGAATTTCACCATCATTAAATGCTGCATAAATAGGGCACTGATGACCATGGTAATGGCTGCCATCAGGATGGGAATGGTGAATAACTTCGTGTATGTTTCTGCCGGACAGTTCTGATCTTTTCCAGCCTAAAATAGCCTCTGCAGCTCTGTTAACAAATGTAGTATTACCGCGGGCGTCTACTCCATAAATTCCATCACCAACAGCTGTTAATAATAGTTGATTTTGTCTCTCTATTTCTTCAAAGGCCGTTTCATTTTTATTCCAATAAAACATCCCAGACTGATATTTAGTCTCCATTATTGATCGCTGATGACGAGCAAAAGTAACCGCGCTGTCTTCAAGGCTAAGTAATATATTTTCCTCCACGACCTCGGCGTTAATTTCTACACGAGTAACTTTATTTGAAACAATAATGTTTAAATCATTGGACCACGCGTATTTTTGCTCTAGTACTTGTTGTGTGAAATTGAACAATTTACCTAAACATTCTGGAAAAAATTGAGTCACTGTAAAAGCAGAAAAGTCTGTCTGCTCCAATTCAAAAAGCTTTACCGCTTTTTTATTTGCCTTGACGATTAGATTATTAATTGGATCGATCAATAATAATGCTGTAGGCGCGTTCATAAATAAATGATTCATGGTTCTTCTATCGACTCCATTTTAGTCACTAGATTATATTCAATCATCAGGCTAGGCAACGATTTTTCGTTGCAAGACCAACGATTTTTCGTCGATAACGATTTTTCGTTGTCTTGCTGGTGCATGTATATATAAGATTAATTGTTTAAAAACAAAGACTTAGGGTTGATCCGTATGATTGGCACGGTTATGGCTATACATGTTTAACTTTGTAGTAATTTTAAACTCGAGAATTTACTAAATCTCTATTAAGTAAGGTGAAATCGCACCATTAATGAATCTATTTAGTTAAGTTTATGTATGACACCGTCATTTTAAGGAAATCGTAATGAAAAAGATTGATGTTACAGAAGCCATATTCACTTTAAAGAAAGAAAAGTCATTAACGTGGGAAAGTATTGCTGAAGCGGCTGGTATGTCCACTGTTTGGACCACATCGGCTTGCTTGGGTATGAACAGCTGCCCTGAAGAAGTGGCAGAAAAGTTAGTCACTTATATAGGTTTACCGCCTGAGGCTAAGTCTGTGTTAATGGAATACCCAACTAAAGAATGGGATAAAGCCGTTCCTCAAGACCCATTAGTGTATCGATTGTATGAAGTGGTGGGTGTTTATGGCGAAACCTTAAAAGAAGTGATTCAAGAAAAATTTGGTGACGGCATCATGAGCGCCATCGACTTTTCTATGCACGTTGACAAAGAAGAAAATCCTAAGGGCGATCGTGTGATTTTAACGTTAAATGGCAAGTTCTTACCTTACAAGACTTGGTGATCATTTTTGGTGCGCATATTAACTTAAGCAGATTTACTGCATTATTTTCGTCCCATTTAAGTAAAATTTTTTTATTTAAATCAATTATTAATCTTATAAATCAAACATTTACAGACTTGGCATCTTTAATGCCGTTAAGTAATAAACTAACCTAAAAAAGTGAGTATAAGCATGTCCTATCTAGAACCCAGTGAGTTTGTCACCAAAATGGTGGATTCCGGCGAATCGAAAGTTTTTATGTCAACCAGTGACACACTTATTAGAGCTTTCATGGCCGGTGCCATATTGGGCCTTGCTGCTGTATTCGCAATTACCGTTGCTGTTCAAACGGGCAGTTTATTAGTTGGTTCATTGCTTTTTCCTGTCGGTTTTATCATGCTTTACTTGATGAAGTTTGACTTGTTAACGGGTGTGTTTACGTTAGTACCTTTAGCCTATCTTGATAAACGCCCAGGCGTTACTCCGGCACGTATTTTACGCAACTGGGGTTTGGTTTTTGTTGGTAACTTTGCGGGTGCCATGACGACTGCATTTATGATCTCATTTATTTTAACGTATGGTTATGCAATAGACGGCGGCGCAGTTGCGGCAAAAGTAGCCTCAATTGGTGAATCTCGAACTCTAGGTTATCAAGAGCAAGGCGCTGGCGGTTGGATCACTATTTTTATCCGCGGCATGCTTTGTAACTGGATGGTTTCTATGGGTGTTGTAGGTGCGATGATATCAACCTCAGCCGGCGCTAAAATGGCTGCCATGTGGATGCCTGTTATGTTGTTCTTCTTTATGGGTTTTGAGCACTCAATTGTTAACATGTTTTTATTCCCATTTTCAATGATTATGGGTGGTGAATTCACCATTTATGATTACCTAGTATGGAACGAAATCCCTACCGTTTTAGGTAACTTGTTCGGTGGATTGTGCTTCGTAGGTTTACCTTTGTACTACACACACGTTAGAACATCTAAAAATACCAACGCTGCTTAATTAAGTTAAACAGTTAATATCAAGGCTCCGTAATAAACGTTACGGAGCCTTTTTTATTGTTATAATATAATAAATTTTATGACGGTATTCCAATAGGAGTTAAAAGGTGAATCAGCCACTTGGAGTGAGTATTGGTAGCGCAACCAACAAAGGTGTGAAACCTATTAACCAAGATTTTATGGGCAGTTTAATTCCAGAAGAACCTTTGTTAAGTGCTAAAGGTATTGTGCTTGCAATGGCAGACGGCATAAGTTCTAGCCAGGTCAGTCAAATAGCAAGTCAAACGGCTATTTCAAGTTTCCTAGATGATTATTACTGCACATCAGAATCTTGGTCGGTTAAATCCTCGGTGCAAAAAGTAGTTAGGTCCATTAACTCATGGCTGTTTGCCCAAACACGCAACAGTCCCTATCGATACGAAAAAGACAAAGGTTATATTTGTACCTTTAGTGCCTTGATTTTAAAATCTAATACAGCTTATCTTTTTCATTCGGGTGATACCCGTATTTATCGTTTATCAGGCGGTCAATTAGAACAGCTCACTGAAGACCATCGACGAGTAGTGTCTGCTGATGTGAGTTATTTATCTCGTGCATTGGGAATAAATCAAGCATTAGAAATCGACTATCAAAGTCAGTCAATTGAAAAAGGCGATATATTTATAATTTGCACCGATGGTGTTTATGAGTTTATTGATGGTCAGAAAATGGCCCAAGAAATAGAAAACGCAGAGTCATTAAACTTGGCAGCCAATGAAATAATCAAGCAAGCTATGTCACAGGGCAGTGACGATAATTTAAGTATTCAAATTGTGCAGGTAGATAATGTTCCTAATTATCAGTTAGACGAAGTACAGCAACTAACAAGATTGCCAGTACCCCCCAGTTTATCCGCAAGAATGCATTTTGACGGCTATGAAATTATCCGAGAGATTTATATCAGCAGCCGAAGTCATGTTTTTTTAGCCCGAGATTTAGACAGTTTACAAACAGTTGTAATTAAGACTCCGTCTGTGGAGTTACGAAATGACGCACTGTATCTTGAACGTTTCATGCTGGAAGAGTGGATTGCTAAGCGTGTTAATAATCCCCATGTGGCTAAAGCAATAGAGCCCAATCGTAAGCGTAATTATTTGTACTTAGTGACTGAATATATAGAAGGTATTTCGCTTCATCAATGGATAATTGATAACCCTAAGCCAAGTCTTGAAGAGGTTAGGGTGATTATTGAGCAAGTGGTTAAAGGACTGCAGGCATTTCATCGACAAGAGATGATTCATCAAGATATACGTCCTCAGAACATTATGATTGATCAGTCAAATACAGTGAAAATTATTGATTTTGGTTCTACTTATATAGCAGGTGTAACAGGTTCAAAAACCGAAGAGGTCATGCGTGGAACTTTACTTTACTCTGCACCTGAATATTTTTTAGGCCAGCAAGGTTCACCGCAATCAGATATTTACGCGTTAGCGGTAATGACTTATCAAATGCTATCAGGGCGTTTTCCTTATGGTGTGGAGATTTCCAAAGCCAGAAGTGCCAAGGAGCAGCGTCGTTTGGTGTATAGCCGTTTAGTGGACGATGAATCTGAGCTTCCAAACTGGATTGATGATGCTTTGCAAAAAGCTTTACAGATTAATCCATTAAAACGTTATTCAGAATTGTCTGAATTTATCTATGATTTACGCAATCCAAATAAAGTATTTTTATCAAAAACTCGACCGCCTTTAATGCAACGTGATCCTATTATGTTTTGGCAAGGGGTTAGTTTTATTTTATTTATTATTATAGTAATGCAGAAGGTTACCTCAGGTTAACTGTGAGGACAGATTAGATCACTGTATTGTACCCGGATGTTTAATTATCGTTTGAATATTTGCGCTTGGCGATACAAAGGCAAAGTATCACAATATTTATGCGTTGCAACTTGCGCTAATAAACCAGGAGAGGCGATTGATTTTTTAATTGGCTGCACGGGTTTATTGGCGGTGACCCTGAAATTTTGCCGCTCTAGTTGACCCATTTGATTATCATTCAACCTAACTACTTAATTTCAATGCTGTCGCAAGTACCTACGAATGGGACTCCTGTGTTAGAAAAAGCATACGTTATTAACCCAACATACACTGAATTACCATAGGTTGGTGTAGTGCCTGGCAATGTCCCGTCAGGTTGAGTCATCCATGTAGGGCCATATAATATCCACGTATCTTGCTGCGTCAAATGGGCAAGGTTGGGCGTTTGCCAGTATACCGTTAATGACCGATCACTATTACCAACAACGCGAATATCCGCTCTGCCTAATGGCGCACTATTTTGTCCGTTGTCATTGACGCTGGAATTACCGTTAACGGTGTTTTTACCTTCAATGGTAAATCCTGTGTCCCCGCGATGCCCGACGACTACATGAGAGGAGTTTACGCTGTTGAGGTCGAAATCATGAACTTGCACTCCCGCAAAAAGGAATGGACTCCCTGAGTCTGGCGGAGCTAGTTGAGAGTTATCTTGTCGACCAATGCCTACATTTCTAGCAATAAACTCAAATGGAAAGCTAACTAAAGCTGCGTCTAGCCGGCCTTGATAATGGTTAAAATGTAGGGTGATATCATTTGAGTTGTTCGTTAAGTTTGCCCGATAACGCCCCGTGTTTTTAGTTATGTCAGGTAGTGAGTTGGCATTATTAACGGTAGTCAATAATGGTTGAGTACCGTCAAATTGATCGATGAGTGATGAGCTGTTTGTGGTGCTGATAACCGAAATAGAATCCAATTGACTGTTGGTTATACCGTCAGAGACTCTCAGTTGCAAAACATACGTGCCATCAATATCAGAGGTAAACGTCGGAGATGTCGCGCTGGTCGAATTTAAAACAGCAGAACTATTAATGGGAACAGAGAGGAATTGCCACTCGAAGCTGAGCGCATCATTGTCATCATCTCGACTTCCACTTCCATCCAAAGTAACTAAGCTGTTCGTTGATACACTTTGATCAGGGCCTGCATTGGCAATAGGTGCCACATTAAGCGAGGTGCTGGTAATTTCTATGCTGTCGGAGCGCTCTAATTGGCCATCACTAACGGTTAGTTGAAGCTCATATACACCGTCTATATCAGTGTTAATATTTGCGATGGCTGACCCTGAATCGTTTATTACGCTACTACTACCTGAGGGTTGGTCAATAAGGGTCCATTCATAGGTCAAGGTATCCTGATCTAGATCGCTACTGGCGCGGCCATCCAGTATCGCATTTTCGCCTGTTAATATGTTTTGATCAGGGCCTGCATTTGCAGTAGGTGCTGAATTGCCAGTCGTACTAACAATTACCACCTCATCGAGAATGCTGTGAGCGATACCATCATTCACCACTAATGAGACGACATAAGTGCCATCTTCATCAGGTGAAAAAGTGGTAGTAGATCCGCTGCTTGATGATAGTGTTACATTACTGCCTTGAGGTCTAGAGGTGATCTCCCACAGAAAAGTTAACTGATCTTGATTGGCATCAACACTCCCATTACTATCTAAGGAGACTAGGCTGTTCGTTGATACGCTTTGGTCAGGGCCTGCATTCGCAACAGGAACGATATTGGCTTCGGTCACGGAAATTAAGACGGTATCGGCGGCGCTGTCGATTACCTGGTCATTTACGACAAGACTAATTTCATAATCTCCGCTTAGGTCTGGTAGAAAGGTCGGGTTGAAACTGTTTGCATTTATGATCGTAGCTTGACTATTTAAAGGTGTATCTAAAAACTCCCAGCGGTAACTTAAAGGGTCATTATCTTGATCAGAGCTGTTGGAGCCATTTAATAAAACAAGGGTATTAAAAGGAGTTAGTTGGTTTATGCCGGCATTGGCAATGGGAATGGAATTACTAATCTGTGTATCTTTATCTACGCTATTTGAGCTACTGCCGCAAGATGATAATGTAAATACTATAAAGCATAAATATAGGGCTTTAGTTAACCTTAAAAAATACAACATATTCAAACTCCAATGACCTTGAAATTAGTTCTGCGTGCTTTCAGATAAATCTAATTAGTCAGATTTAAAAGATTTAATTGTAGTTTAGCTTAAGGTATTTTTCTAGTTTCACATGAGTATTAAACAACAACCTTCGTAACATTCCAAGGCAGTAATGCCTCAATATCTTCAACGCAGGTGGCTGCCGCGGTAGTCTTGTGAATATTTCTTTCAAATAAACACTTGGCTCAACGTTATTGGCCTTGGCAGTCTCAACCAAACTATAAAGATTAGCACTGGCCTTCGCGCCATTCTCCGTATATCGAATTAATCTTGGCCACTGATTGTGTAAATACGTCACCACTAATCCCAACCTTTCATTAACTCGCAAACTCTCCATTCTTATGTTAGTTTTTCGGCAAGTTAATTAAAACCATCTTCGTTTCGCGACCGTACAACATCTTACTCGAAGCATCACCTGACAGGACTATAAAGCATGAATAAATCAAAGCAGCTGTTTACTCACATATCATCAGACGGTGAGTTAACCGTTAGTTTACGCGAAGTCGATGTTCGACAAATAAGATCGCATGAAATTGTAGTAAAAATGGAAGCGTCGCCTATTAACCCATCCGACATGTGGCCCATGTTTGGTCCTGCAGACTTGTCTAAAGCTTCGTTAAATGATGATAAAACAACGCTAACGGCGCCTATTTTTAAAGGTATGTTGTCGCGTATTAAGCCGCGTTTAGATCAATCGTTACCGATTGGCAATGAAGGTGCAGGTGTCGTGGTCGCCGCAGGTGATAGCCCACAAGCACAAGCTTTAATGGGCAAGACAGTAGCCATTTTATCTGGCGATAGTTATAGCCAGTATTGCTGCGTAGCAGCGCAAGCCTGCATAGTGCATGACGAAGGAACAACCGCTCGTGCAGCGGCGTCATCATTTGTTAATCCGCTAACGGCGTTAGGCATGGTCGAGACTATGCGCACGGAGGGTCATACGGCTCTTGTTCATACGGCGGCGGCATCTAGCCTTGGTATGATGTTGAATAAAATTTGTATTAATGAAGACGTGCCGCTAGTCAATATTGTTCGTAAGCAAGAGCAGGCCGATATATTAACTAAGCTAGGCGCAAAATTCGTTGTTAATTCAAGCAGTGACAGTTTCAAGAAAGACTTATACAAGGCGATTGACGCCACAGGTGCAACACTGGCGTTTGATGCGATTGGTGGGGGCGAGCTAGCGAGTGATATTCTAGCGACAATGGAAGCTGTATGCAGTAAAAATGCAACGGGTTTGAACACTTATGGTTCAATCGATAACAAACAAGTGTATATCTACGGTGGGCTTGATTTTGCACCGACTACGCTTAACCGTGCATTTGGTATGACTTGGAGCATTGGTGGTTGGTTACTAATGAATTTCCTTGGCAAGCTAAAGCCGGAAAAAATAGCGGAGCTGTCTAATCGCGTCGCCAGTGAAATTAATACTACCTTTGCTATCGAGTCGACTGAAGAACTGACTTTTGCAGAAGCTTTGACGCCAGCCGTTATTGCGAAATACAACGCTAAAACCACCGGTGGTAAGTACATCTTAAATCCAAACAAGGATTAAGTCTTATTTCTAAACTAAAACACTGATTGTATCTGTAGCGTATTTTATAATAACGAATACGCTCTAGTTTCTTAAAGAAGAATACCCCATGAACGCCAATCCCGCTTTGCTGTCATTGTCTGATATTGCCAGCCAAGCCCATGAAAAAATCCAGTTAGATTTTGAAAACATCAATCCAGTTATTAGTGTTATGCAAGGTATGCGTAAGTCGGGTATTCCTGCGGATGTATTTACCATTGATTGCTTAGTCACCAATAAACGCATTCTTGTTGTACTGCACGATCTACATCCTGATATTATGCGATATCAATTTACTTTTATCGACCAAGATCCAAGTGACGATTATCAGCAAGCGGTTTCTGCAGATGTAACCAGTGAAATGGTGTATGACTGGATCAAAAACTATTTTTTATTGTGAAATAATAATTTAATACACACAATTATATTTATTATATTAGTTTCTATTTCAGCTGTATTTCTCTCTAAATACAGTTTATTTCTTTTCTTATTTATTCCTCATAAAATAAAATTAATTCAGTATTTAAAAATCATGGCTAGTATTTTTTCTGTAAATATTGAAAGCGATATTTTAGTGGATGAGATTACTACGTGACTTGCGAAGAAGTCGGTAACGTGTCTGGACTTGACTATGGAGGTTGATGAGAAACTTGCTACTTGCTACTTGCTACTTGCTAATGGATTATTTGATTATTACTAAAAAATATTGAAACAAGTTTTCGCCACTAATAATTTACTTTATCAGGTTTATAAATATACAAATAATGAGAAAGTACTAGAAAAAATAAAGAGTTTCGTTATCACTCCCTATAAAAACAAAAGAATAGCAATTTTAGGTGATATCAAATTGACAAAAGCTACAAGTGAATATATTGTTGCGCAAATCATTAACAGGGATAGTCATATGATTTCAAGTAAAGTTCTTTTCAATTGTCTCTCCCTTTTACCAAAATTTATGTGAACTCGGTTCGCGTAATTCGCCGTTATTTTTTTGTCAAAAATTAGGATATGGATTAATAAAATGGAATTATAAATAACTTTGGAGAGTTTAAGTTAGTGCTAACAAGTACCGATGAACTCAAACCAAATGTATAATTTCAATCCTCTTAATGACGCGTAGGCATCACTAAAAAAGGCAGTTTACTTTAATGAGTAACTCAGAATACGCAGGTTTTTGGATACGGTTTGGTGCGACAATGATAGATATTGTTGTAATATTAAGCGTATTATATATCCCTTTAACTTTTATATATGGTCAAGAGTTTTGGATTGGGGAGCCATTTGTTTATGGTTTTTGGGATGTTTTACTTGGCTATGTTGTGCCCATTGCTGCAACAATTTGGTTTTGGCTTAAATATTTAGCGACACCAGGGAAAATGGCAAAAAAACTAAAGGTTGTAGATGCTACTACTGGCGAGCAGATGAGCACTGGACAAGCTATTGTTCGTAATTTTGCTTACATTCTCGCCATGTTACCTTTAGGGCTTGGTCTTATCTGGATCGGTATTGATAAAAAGAAACAAGGTTGGCATGACAAGTTAGCGAGTACGGTTGTTATTCGGGACACGGAAACGCAATCAGTTAATTTCGAGCAAAGTGCTCAACAAATTCAATTATAATCCTCCATAAATTCTGTGGGCTGGACGTTCGTCTCTATTGGCGGCGTTATGAAATTCATTCACTACTATCTAAAGGCGTTAATATGTCAGAGTTACAACAAAGCAATACCTCAGAAACTTTATTAAGTACTAAAGATGACTCAGCCAAAACCAATGCGCTTATAGCGTACGGCCTTATGGTTATAGGTTTATTTACTGGTTTTTTTTGGATTATTGGAGCCGTTTGGGCAATGGTGAAGAAAGAGGAATCTAAAGGCACAATATATGAGGATCATTATTCAAATATTGTTAAAACTTTTTGGTGGGGCCTAGCACTTTCCATTGTTGGTTTTATGTTAGCTTTTATTGTTGTTGGGTATTTTATTTTGCTCGGTGTATGGATTTGGTCGATTTATAGAATAATCAAAGGACTAGCAAAGATTACATCAAATAAAGCTTACAATTCATAATGAATTAACTAAATATCGTTAATGTTGCATTAACGATATTTAACGATATTTAACGTTGAGTACTTAGTAGTCCAAGTTAACACGGTATTTTCTCAGCCAATCGCAATCACTCGTGCATTAATCGGCCGCCAATGTGACAATAGGAAATTAGTATTTATTGAGTAAGCTTGGAGTATTGTGACAATGAATCAATTATCTGAAAAAACAATAGAATGTCCTTATTGTGGCGAGTCGCTCGAAGTGCTACTTGATGCAAGTGACTTGGATCAGGAATACATTGAAGATTGCCAAGTATGTTGCAAACCCATTACTTTTTTATTGTCTGAGGATGCTGAGGGTGACCTTACTGTTAGGGTTTATAGTGAGGACGATGCTTACTGATTTAGATGGAAATATTAATTGAAGAGGTTCCATTATTCAGACCAATACCAACTGGTTACGTTATAGCGATATTGTTCAGCATATTCAGCATTTAACTTTTTTACCCAGTGTTCAGAGCCTTTCGAGGAAGGGTCAAACAAAATACAACGGTTATATAAAGGCGCAATACTAATAGGTTTATTATCTTTACCTGTAAATACTAACTCACCTCCAGAATTTTTATTCCACCCTTTATTTAAATACAACAACAGGCACACTTCTCTTCCAGGTGAATCATCAGCATGTTGTTCAACAAAGTCGGCAGCCCCTAAGCGAAAATAATTTGTATTGATGTCAGGATTTTCCACATTTATATCAGTAAGTATCACATTAAAAATACGTGACAAGACCGACATAAACTCTGCACTGCGTAAAAATGACAAAAAACTATCCGCTGCTATTGAATCAAAATGAGTATTAGAGCGATGTGTTTGGCGACGCCAAACATCGCGCTGTACAAAGCGTTGATCGTTGTCGGTTTGTTGCCACTGGCTATTATCGACGTATAACGCCGAGTAGGTGTGTCTTTGGGTTTGCCACTGTTGTGGTCGCTGCAAAACCCTCACAACGTCATCGAGTTTGGTTGTATCGAATAAGTTATCAATCACTATATGATTTGGGCAAGAGTCTAATAAAGACTCTTTATAGACGCCTATTGCAGAATCGGTTATTTGCTTATTATTCAACCACATTGAAACTACTCGCTTGTATCTTGATAAAATACGTTAACGTTCAATAATACAGGCTATTGAATATAGGTATATATGGACGTTAGAAAGTTTGCGATACTATATTAATAATGAAGTTAACAAACAATAATTTAACAGGAACATCTAATGACAAAGAAAATAGTGAAGTTTGAGTACGAGAAAGAAACTAAAAATAGTGTACGTTATAAAGAAGTCCCTGATGAAGGAACGGCTCCTATCGTGGGTAGCTTGTATGTGCAAAAATGGTTTGCGGGTAATAGTAAAACGATTGAAGTTACGATAGAGAAAAAAGATTAACCGGTTACTGATACTATTCATCAGTAACCGAGACTTAAATAAATACCGGTACCTTGTTTTTAAAACCCCTCTAATACGATTTTTCCAATCGCTTGGTTACCTTCAATATGCGCATGAGCACGCTTTAAATTTTCAGCATTAATGGCGCCATAGTGTTCACCTAGAGTGGTTTTTATTAAACCACTATCGATCAAATCAGCCAGATTATTTAATAGTTGATGTTGCTTGTGCATATCGTGTGTTTGAAACATGGAGCGGGTAAACATAAATTCCCAATGCAATGAAATAGATTTCTTTTTCAGTTTCATAATATCCAGGCCATTCTGTGGATCGTCTATCAAGGCTAACTTTCCTTGAGGGGCGAGTATTTCCACTATCTGTTCAAAGTGATCACCGGTGTGATTCAAGCTAATCACATGGCTTACATTTTCAATACCCAGATCATTGAGCTGTGACTGTAAGGGTTGTTGGTGATTAATGACATGATCGGCGCCTAATTCTTTTACCCAACGTACGCTTTCCGGGCGTGATGCCGTACCAATGACGGTTGCGTTGGTTAATTTCACAGCCAGTTGAGTCAATATTGAACCTACACCGCCCGCTGCCCCTATGATTAAAATTTGGCTAGGTTGTCGAGCTTCTTGTTCGTCAGTCGTCTTGGTAGGCTGTGGTATGAAGTCTAAGCGAGTGAATAAAAGCTCCCATGCGGTAATCGCAGTTAATGGAAGAGCAGCGGCTTCGCTATTACTGAGAGATTTGGGCTTGTTGCCGACGATACGTTCATCTACTAATTGAAATTCGGCATTGGAACCCGAGCGGGTAATATCCCCAGCATAATAAACTTGATCACCCAGTGCGAAGTGTTGCACGTCTGCACCGACAGCAACCACTTCACCGACGGCATCCCAGCCAAGAATTTTATGCTGATCATTTTCCGCTGGGGACGATAAACGTACTTTAATATCAACAGGGTTTACCGATACTGCGTGTACTTTTATTAGTAAATCGTGTCCAGTCGCTTCTGGCGTAGCAATATTGATATCAATGAGTGCGTCTTTTTGATCAATCGCTAGACGTTGTAAATAACCTATCGCTTTCATAATAGTTTCTCGATGTTGAGGGTGCATGGATCAATGGCGCGACTATTAAATAAATGTTAGTTACTGACTCTTTCTAATAACTCAATAGAGGCATCGACTTCTATTTTACGAATCGCGACGCTTTCAATATTACAGCCTACGGGAATGCCTTTTTCATCAGCAAACGCTTTTAACTCACGATAGCTTTGTTCAGAAACATCAACAGAACGCTGCAAAATATCGTTAGAGTGAATCAAATCATTTTCTAACCATTTTGGAATGCTGATGCCTAACCATTTCATAAACTGTAATGTCTTAGCAGAACCGCAAGGCGTAAGAGTAAATAATATTGGCACTAAAGGAATATTATGTTCTTGGCCGTAATAATAATAATCGGATAAGAAATTCTTAGAGGCATTAACGTCGTAAACGCCTTGAGAGACAAAAAAGCTACAGCCTTGTGCAATCTTCTTGAATACTCGTAAATGTTCGTCACCCTTTGATTGGTGGCGTTCAGGTATCACAACACCGCCTAATAATACATCACTCTGGGATTTCGCTTTAATCTCATAAGCATCACTGATAGACAATGTGACTTCTTGAGACTTTGAAGCGGCGCCAACAAAAATAGATAAGTTTTCTTGTGGATTTGCTTGGGTTAAGAAGTCAGATAGCTCAGATTCAGAATACTTACCTACTGCGCGATAGATGATTTTTGGGATTGTTAAGTCGCTAAGATGCTGCTGACTATAGTCATAGCAGTCCAAGGTTTCCATAAAGGGAAAAGGGCGCTCTTCCTCGGTACGGGATTTTTCGTCTTGAATATCATAAAGTACTAAGCCATCGACGCTCAGATTTTGCAGACGTTCTACTTGGCGAGCGGATATTTCAGCGATTTTTTCTTCGCTGGTACCTTTCTTGGGTGGCGTAATGCCATACAGTACGATACCGCTTTCACGATTTTTGATTTTGCTAATTAGATTATCAGTGGTCATGGATGCAATTCGCTTGTCTATTTTTCCAACAATATACCATTGCTACTTGATTAAATCAGCGTTGAGTTGCAACTAGAGCGATTGCAACTGAAAGAATTAAAACAACTGGTTAAAGGTGATACCCCAAGCGCTACCATCAGTAACCTTGTTAGTCTTTTTATTCTTATAATCGATATTGAGATATTTGATACCCAAAGCGGTGCCGGTGCCGGTGAAATAAAACAGGTATTCGGCGTAAGCGCCATAAGCGTTATCATATTTGGCGTTGTCAGCCGTTTCTCGGCTGGTGAAAATAGGGTCTAGATGGGCGGTCAAGCCGCCGCCAAAGCAGTGTCGGCCAACCCAGTAATGGCTAAAAATATCGATGGGTTTACGTGTAAAGGACATTACGCTTTCACTGCCATCATCAGCTTTCGCGGTAATTATATCAAATAGATAGCCTGCTTTAATGCCAATACCCATTTGTTTATCAAACATCAGGTGAGCCACCCCAAGGGCAATATAAACTCCTGATCCTGCGCGGATACTATCGGTATCACCATTTTCAAACTTAATCTTTTTTAAGGTATCACCGCCTAGTAGTGCTTCTAGGCTGAAGAATGGACGAGTATTGCTATATTTACGATTAGAGAAAGCATCCTCATCATAGAAGACCTTATCCGTTTCTAGATCGCCTTCTAATACGGTATCTTTGTTGTCGAACGAAAGCGCTGCGCCATAGCAGTAAAGATTCGGCAGAAGGGTAACTATTAATAATAAGGTTCGAAGCACAGGTTTAGCCAATGCTATTTTCATCTTGCTCTTCTTTTTGTTCGATAGGGTTTTTAATTAAGCGAGCGAACAGAATTCCGACTTCAAATAACATCCACATAGGTACCGCTAAAATGGTTTGCGATATTACATCGGGTGGGGTGATAAACATGCCGATAACGAAACAGCCCAAGAAAACATAAGGTCGCTTAGCACTGAGGCTCTGCACCGTGGTAAAGCCCATGAGTACCATCAGAAAAGTAGCAATGGGTATTTCAAAGGCAATGCCAAAGGCGAAGAACATTTTCAAAATGAAATTAAGAATGTTGTCTATGTCAGGCAGCAAGGTGACGCCTTCTGGGCCTACTGAGGTAAAGAAAGAGAACGCCAAGGGTAATACCACATAATACGCAAATGTAATGCCTGCATAGAATAGGATGATGCTTGATAGCAACAGCGGAATGGCAAATTTCTTTTCTTTCCGATACAGACCTGGCGCAATAAATGACCAGATTTGATGCAAGATAAACGGCACAGATAAAAAGATTGCGAGGACGATGGTAAGCTTAAAAGGGACTAAGAAGGGTGAAGCGATCCCCGTTGCTACCATGCTGCCATTGGCCGGTAAAATTGAAGACAAGGGTTCTACCAAGATCAAATAGAGATCGTTCGCAAAATAGAATAGCCCTAAGAATACGAGCAACACCAATAGTACTATTTTGAGCAAGCGGTTACGTAGCTCAATCAAATGGGTCATCAGGGGTTGTTCTGCGGCCGCAGTTGCTTCTGTTGGTTTGGTCATGTTGCTCGAGTCTTAGTTTTTGTCTGCTGAATGAATGTCTTCGGCAGAGTCTTTTTTGCCACTGTCTATTTTTTCACTTTCTATTTTTTCACTGTCTTCTGTCGCAGCATTTTTTTCTTCATCGACAAAGGTCGCATAAGGATCTTTGAGCTTTTCTTTTAATTCATCAGTACGCACTTTGCGTTCTAAGTCATCTTGAAAATTACTCATAGTGCGTCGAATTTTACCGATGAATAGTCCAACGGTTCGCGCAGCGACAGGCAGTCGTTCTGGGCCTAATACTAATAGACCGAGTACACCCACTACCATTAACTCTAAAAAACCAATATCAAACACGTAATGTGCTCCGAATTATTTCTTGTCTTGGTCTTTTTGTTTTTCAGCGTTTTGCTTTTCAGCAACACTATCAAACGTCGCATCTTCTTCATCATGGGCAAGGGAGGATTGAAGAGCTTCCTCTTTTTTATCCTCTGCCTTTTTATTAGGATCTTCGCTAATAGCATTTTTAAAGCCTTTAACGGCGCTGCCTAAATCACCCCCCATATTACGTAATTTCTTAGTTCCGAAAACTAAGATAACGATAACGAATACGATCAATAATTGCCAAACACTAATACCACCTAACATGATACATACCTCTATTTATTAAAAATGTTTTAAAAACCTGGCAGCTTAGAGCCACCAAGAATGTGAAAGTGCATGTGGAAAACTTCTTGACCGCCGTTTGCACCGGTATTGGTAATGGTGCGGTAGCCTTCAAGGTTTTCCTGTTTCGCCAGTTTAGGTACTGTGAGCATCATTTTACCCATCAGTACTGCGTCTTCTGGTTGTAAGTCATCTAGATTTACTAGGTGTTTCTTTGGAATCAGTAGAAGATGAGTATCGGCCTTAGGATTAATATCACGAAAGGCAAAAAAATCGTTATCTTCAAAGACTTTTGTCGAAGGAATATCCCCTGCGACTATTTTACAAAATAAACAATCAGTCATGTTCCAACTCCTTAGTCAATCTCGAAACTTTATTTGGGTTGGCGAGCTGCTTTTTCTTCTAAACCGGATAAACCAAAGCGGCGCTTTAGTTCTTCTACGACCGCTTCAGGGCGTTCACCTAATTGTGCTAAAGCTACGAGGCTATGAAACCATAAGTCAGCTGTTTCGTAGATAACGTCTGAGTTATCACCACTGCGTTCAGCATCTTTCGCCGCAATGATGGTTTCAGTTGCTTCTTCACCAACTTTTTCTAAAATTTTGTTCAAGCCTTTATTATATAGGCTTGCTACATAGGAACTGTCTGCGGCAGCTCCTTTACGTTCTTCTAGGATATCCCCTAGCGTCTCAAAAACTGACGTATTGTCCACTGAATCGCTCATACTAAGCTCTTAATAAAGGAAATTAATAAATATCTTTTGGATCTTTCAGTACTGGGTCGACTGTTTGCCACTTACCTTGATCTACTTCACCATTATGCACCCGATAGAAACAGCTTTCACGCCCTGTATGACAAGCGATACCGCCGATCTGTTCTACTTGCAGCACAATAACATCAGCATCACAGTCTAAGCGTGTTTCATGTAGCTTTTGTACATGTCCTGAAGATTCGCCTTTGCGCCATAATTGCTGACGTGAACGGGAGTAATAGATCGCTCGATTTTCTTTAATCGTTAAGTTTAATGCTTCACGATTCATCCAAGCCATCATTAAAATGCGACCGGTTTGGTAATCTTGGGCAATCGCGGGGACGAGCCCATCCATGTCCCACTTTATTTCGTCTAACCAGTCACTCATTACCTATTACTCATAGCAGGGTCTTATTTTGGTAAAAATATATCTCGAATCTTACCTTAATCTAACTCTTGAGGGT
The DNA here is from genome assembly GCA_047612075.1 of Oleispira sp. Classification (GTDB taxonomy): domain Bacteria; phylum Pseudomonadota; class Gammaproteobacteria; order Pseudomonadales; family Oceanobacteraceae; genus Oleispira. Next base: position 30,850 of record JBLGAF010000001.1, on the reverse strand, counting down.
ACTATTGAACGCAGCCAATGCTCTTGCTAGGAGAACTGTATGACCAATAAACAAGAATTACCTTGCCGTTGTGATTGTGGACAAACACAGGTGACGGTTGCCAAACCGCCAATGCTTCGTTTTCACTGCCACTGTACGATTTGCCAAAGCCTTTATTTGCAGCCTTTTTCGGATGTGACGGTCATGTGGGCGAAGGATGCGAAACTGACTGAATATGAGCATGTTGAATATAAACGACCTGGTTTATTGTTAAAGCGCGGGGTGTGTTCTCAATGCGAACAGCCGATTTTTGCCACGATGACCTTGTTGCCTGGGTTGAAACTTGCCTTTGTACCCGCTAATCGTTTTGACAATCAAGCTGAGTTGCCGCAAGCAACGGCGCATATCTTTTATCATCGCAGTCAGGCTGAGATGGATGATGGTCTATTAAAGGTGAGTGGTTTTATTAACAGTGAATTAGCCATTAGCTGGCTGATTATTAAATCAGCCTTTGCTCAGTTGTTTACGCGCTAACCTTTTATTAACAGCCAGACTGCGCCAAAGGCCGCAAGAGATAAACCTAAGGTTTCAGGCACCGCAAGTATAGTGGCTTGCCACCAAAGGAATCCACCGGATGCCATGCTAGTAAGGGCTAACTTCTGCTGGCGGTTTTGCTGCCTCTGCCTGATGATCTCTAAATTCAGCTGTGAGATTTGATCTGAAATTTGCGCTTGGCTGCTATCCATTTGGCTTAGCTTAGTTAGACTGGTGTGAATCAACCCCGGAAGTTGTGGGCCTTTCTCAATCCAATTAGGCAGTTGGCGTTTGAGTTCTTGCATCGCAGCTTTGGGGCCGAAGCGTTCTTTAATCCAACGCTCCATATAGGGTTTGGCGGTATTCCATAAATCCAGTTCTGGATATAGCTGGCGGCCAAGACCTTCGATATTTAATAACGTTTTTTGCAGTAATACTAATTGCGGTTGTACTTCCATATCAAAGCGCCGCGCAACGCTAAATAGCTGTATCAACACTTGGCCAAAAGAAATTTCTGCAATCGGTTTTTCAAAAATAGGTTCACAGACACTGCGAATGGCCGACTCTAATTCATGCACCTTGGTACTGGAGGGAACCCAGCCACTGTCGATGTGCAGCTGCGCCACTTGATAATAGTCTTGGTTAAAAAAAGCTAGTAGGTTGCGCGCTAAATATTGCTGATCCAGTTCGCTCAATGTGCCGACAATAGCGCAATCGATAGCAATATACTGAGGTTTTTCTGGACTGCCATGGGCAACGAAAATATTACCAGGGTGCATATCAGCGTGGAAGAAACTATCGCGGAATACTTGGGTGAAAAATAGTTCCACGCCACGTTCCGCCAATGCTTTCATATTAGTATTTTGGGCTTTCAGTGCGGCGATGTTGGAAACAGGGATGCCATATATGCGCTCACTGACCATCACACTGTTGCGAGTTAAATCCCAATACACATCAGGGATATAAACAAGATCAGACCCTTCAAAATTACGCTTTAACTGGGTTGCGTTAGAGGCTTCAATCGCTAAATTCAGTTCTGCGTGTATGGTATGGCTATAATCTTCTACAATTTCAACGGGCTTTAAACGGCGACCTTCAGAAGAATACTTCTCAACCAAATGTGCCATTTGATCGAGCAATATCATGTCACGATCGATGGTTTTATCAATGCCGGGTCGTACGACTTTAACCACCACTTTTGTGCCATCGTGCAAGGTGGCGGGATGTACTTGAGCTATGGAAGCCGAGGCCATGGGTGTGGGATCGAACTGAGCAAATAAGTTATCAACACTGTCGCCTAGTTGGGATTCGATCAACTTTACCGCTTCTTCGCTTGAAAAAGGGGGTACGTCATCTTGTAACTTAACCAGTTCATTGACGATATCAGTAGGAACAAGGTCTGGACGGGTTGATAGGATTTGGCCAAACTTTATGAAGATAGGTCCGAGTGCCTCTAACGCTAGGCGTAAGCGTTCACCGCGGGATAATTTTTTAGGAACCGGAGCTAAGCGCCAAGGCGCTAACCAAAAGGCTATGCGCAGAGACAGTGGAAATTGCTCAATAGGGAGCAAGTCGTCTAAGCGGTAGCGAGTAAATACGTAGAGAATTTTCCACAAACGCCAAAAATTAGCCACAGCTTAGGATCCTTGTTCTTTAGATTGATTACGTTTGTTTATTAACTGTCTGATATTTTCAAGGCGTGCTTCTGCACGATCTGTTGCTAAGCGAAGATCACTGACTTGCTCGCTGAAATCTTCAGCTATTGGTTTTGAAACGATGATCTGCTCGTCTTCTAAATAGGCTTTGGTATTGGTAGTGAAGGTTTGACTGCTGTCTTTTCCCCACTGTATTAAACTGCGAAAGCCTTTGCCAACTTCATGGGCAATCAGGCCTCCTGTTAATGGGCTGATAAGTGCTTCCCAGTCGATATCTAATTGTTGCACAATTTTGGCCAGGTCCAGCACCAATGCACTGCTGCCACTGATATCTACATTACCATTCATTAATGCATCTGCTTTGTCATTCGCTAAAGCTACGGTCAGCAACTCACTGAGGCTGCCAAAGATAGTGGTGTCACATTCGTCTTCATCACATAAGCTAAGGTGAAAACCGTGTGCATGAATAGTCACTACGAGAATGAGCCAGTCGTCGCTTTGAATACGAAGGCGTTTGCCCTCAAACTTAGCCAGCGCTTGCAGAAGCGCTGGATCATGTTTGAGTAAGGCATTAAGGCTGGATTCTATACTAGCGCACAGTGCGCTATCGATGCTTGGGCTGATCATAGTATGTGTCTGACCTAAACTTTGATTCCACGATGTAAGGCAACCATGCCGCCTGTCATATTGTGATAGCTAACGCGATTAAAACCAGCGCTTTCCATCATACCCTTCAGTGTTTCTTGGTCAGGGTGCATACGAATTGATTCCGCTAAATACTTATAAGATTCAGCATCATTAGTGACCAATTTGCCCATAAATGGCAAAGCCGTGAAAGAATAGAGGTCGTAGGCTTTTTGCAATAATGGGTTGTTGGTATGAGAGAACTCTAATACTAATAAGCGTCCGCCAGGTTTTAAAACACGAAACATGGAGCGTAACGCTTCATCTTTATCGGTCACGTTACGGAGGCCGAAAGCGATGGTGATAATATCGAAGGTATTGTCTTCAAACGGTAAATATTGAGCGTTCGCTTGAACGTATTCAATGTTGCCGACGTAGCCTTCATTGGTTAAGCGCTCTCGGCCCACTTCCAACATAGAAGAGTTAATATCGGCTAATATGACCTTGCCTGCTGGTCCCACGATTTTGCTAAATTTCTTAGTAAGGTCGCCGGTGCCGCCGGCTAGGTCGAGTACTTTATTACCAGGGCGAACACCGGACATATCGATAGTGAAGCGCTTCCATAAACGGTGCACACCAAATGACATTAAGTCATTCATCACGTCATATTTGGCCGCCACAGAGTGAAAAACATCGGCCACCATGGCTTGTTTCTCTTCTGTTGGGACATCCTTATAACCAAAATGGGTCGTATTATTTGTGTTATTCGTCATGCTAAAACCTCAAGCCTAAACTTCAAGCAAAATATTGCTCTATTATGCAAGTATTCTACCTCTTAACCAACAAATTGGCTAATTTGCACCTATGCAATAAGAGGCGGGCAAGGAATAATGCGGGACGTTTAAATTTAATCAATAAAATAAGAGAATTTTACTATGTGGATAACGATGAATAAGGCCGCAACGGTTGTTTTTTGGTTGCTAGCTTTGGCGAGTTATATCATGCAGTGGCCGGGCCTGCTGTCGTATTTACCCCTTGCTGCTTTAATAGTTGCGAGTGCTCATGTGTTGGAGACGGCCTTTTTTTGGTTTGCCTTGAAAGCTAACAGTGAACATCCTGGCAAAGATGCCGCGCTAATTATGGTGTTTGGTATTTTTCACTTGCAGCGCTTTATGACAAAAGCGGCTGCTTAAAGTTACCCACTATTTCTGTGGATAAGTCTTTGGATAGCCTTGGGGTAGTTGTCTCTGAGGTGCTAGTTACATACGCTTGTTTTAAATTGCTTAATTTATGCACAAATCAAACAAGTCTCGGTTATTCAACAACTTACAAGGAATAATTAAATCATATGATTTTTTTATGAGCGTATTGAGACACATCGATGGCAGGTTTACTTATGCCCAAATTCTGTGGATAACACTTGGGATAAGGTTGGGGTAAATTGCTCTGGTGGTGATGTTATCAGGCTTCTGTGGAGTTGGTTGTTATTCGAGCATAAAGTGCGAAGAAGAAAAAATAGAAAGTTTATAAGCTCAGGGCTAGGGAACTTATAAATTGAGTAAGGATGACTCTTGGTATAGCTTCATTAACTTGTCGGTAATAACCGATTTAATACCACTGCGTTCTAATTCAGACATTGAATCCAGTTTGTTTAAACGCAAACGATGAAGGTGCAAGCAGGGTAGTTTATCGTTGAATTGACGAAGATCGCCCTTCATTAATATGGGCAAAAAAGGATCATCGGAATGGCTACGACGTAATATTTGGCGCACACCCTCCTGGAAAGGAATGGGCACAGAGCGTATTTTTTTATCTTTATGAGAGATCACCAGATATAAACCTTTTTTGCCAATAAGATTGCCAGGAATAATATGCAAACCTGTTGCCTGTACCGCACTCTCTTTTAAGCGTTGAAAAGTATCATGGTACGCATAAGGGTCAGGCAAAATAACCATTTGACGATCGGTGTCTTCTGGAAAAAAGATGCTGTAATTAGTATATAGCTGTTCTACAGTACTGGAGAATACACACAGTCTATTTTCGAACTTCTTAACGAAGTCCATAGCTTGTTTATGCTTGCTGATCTGATTCAGATCCCAAACTAAGTCGGAATTTTTTTGTTGATTCTCTGCAATTCCCATAAACACACCTTTAATTCTAATCCTGGGTACTTAGTATTTACGGCAAATTAATTACGAAAAGGTAGGCACTTAATGTAAACGTTGTTTTTAGCCTAATTGCTATTGGGTGAGCAAGTAATTATATCTGCCTGTGGTTATTATCATCCATAATCATGCACACTACTGTGATGAGCGTAGCGTTTAGAATGTTAACTAGCAAGCATTCTTACACCTGTTAACAGTTCAGTTAAACGGCTTAACAAAAGCCACGGGTCATTACCATCGCCTTTAATTGCACGGTCTGTCTGCTCGGCTGTCTGTAGACACTCAAACAGTTCAGCTTGTCTTAATCGGGTTAAAGCCGATTTGAACGGAGGCTGCTGCTTGGGCCAAATATTTTGTGATTTAAAGCCTTCTGTTAAGCGTTGAGGCCCATAAGCTTGCAAGCTTATTAATTGACGAATTTTACGCACGAGTGCTCCTAAGATCATGATGGCTTCATGACCTTCAGCCTTAAGGTGACTTAATATTCGCATTGCGTCACCCACATTGCCTAATAAGCAGCTGTCTGCGAAGGTAAAAGCATCATAACGGGCACTGTCAGCAGTGGCTTCTTCAATCAGTTCAACGCTGATTTGTTGAGTGCCCATCATGCGCATTTTTTCAATTTCTTGAACGCCGGCGAGCAGGTTGCCTTCGATACGCTGAGCAAAGAGTGCGACAGCGTCTTGGCTCGCGCTCATACCTGCTGCTTGAATGCGTCGCTGCAGCCAGCCGGGTAGTTGATTGCGATCGATGGGCCAAATTGCGATAAATACCCCGGCGGCTTCGAGCGCTTTGAACCATTTGGTTTTTTGGGTGGCAGCATCTAGGCGTGGAGTAACAATTAATACGACATTATCAGGGTTAGGATTGACGGTAACTTCTAATAAGGCTTTGCCTTTATCGCTTGGCTTACCATTGGGAATGCGTACTTCAATTAAGCGACGACTGGCAAAGAGTGACATTGCATTGACCTGATCTAACAGGTCTGTCCAATCAAATCCCGCCTCGGCGTGCAACAGCTCACGTTCTTCTATGCCGTATTTTTTAGTGGCTAAGCGGATTTGATCACAGGTTTCTTGAACTAATAATGGCTCGTCACCTGAGATGATGTAAAAAGGGGCTAGTTGCTTTTGCAGGTGGGCGCCTAGCTGTTCCGTTTTTAATTTCATCTGAGGTTCCTATTTTGGCCATTGCTCTAATTAACTGGCTATTTTAGTTGCGCGTTTTCAAGGCGATTCATCAATTGACGCATCAAATCATTTTCCAGTTCTTGGCGTTGAGTTTTCTCTTCACTTTGAGTGGCGATAACGCTATTAATGTCATTGCTAAAGATTCGACGACCGCTGATATTCCATTCAGTATCCGTACCTTCTTCAAGTTGAATTAGGCGTACCTTAAGGGTTGCATTTAATTCGTATTCAGCGGCTTGGCCCAGGTTATTAACCGATAGGGTCAATCGCTCAATACTAATAGGTGCGATCATCAAGCGTACATTGGCACTGGCATCACTAGGAAATACTACACCATTGAATGCGAGCTGCTGTTTTAGCCTTTGGGTAAAGCGATTACTGGCTTGGCTTTCTAATGTCATAATTTGAACAGTAGCGGGCAGTTTCGTAATGCCACGCAGATGCCAACCGCAAGCGGAGGTGGTTAATATCATTAGGACGATCAGAAGCTGTTTCATACTATTTAATACTCTTCTTTTTGCAGCAATCTAGTTAGCAACAATGTTCACAAGTTTTCCAGGGATCACAATCACTTTACGGATCGTGCTTTCACCAATGAACTTAATGATGCTTTCATTAGCAAGAGCAATTGCTTCAGCGTCTTCTTTGCTAATGTTAGCGGGCAATTCTAGCTTGGCACGAACTTTACCGTTTACTTGCACAACCATTTCGATGCTGTCTTTTATTAACGCCGCTTTGTCAACGATTGGCCACTGAGCATCCAGTACTGAGTCGTTATGACCAAAGGCGGTCCATAATTCATCGGTTATATGAGGCGTGATGGGAGACAGCATTAATATGATGGCTTCTACACCTTCTCGGGCCACGGCTCGGCTTTGCTCGTTGCTCTTGTCTAGTTTATTTAAGGTGTTCAGCAATTCCATGATGGCCGCGATAGCGGTGTTGTAAGTCTGACGCTGACCCATATCGATAGTAACTTTAGCGATGGTTTCGTGAATCTTACGACGCGCTGCTTTTTGGTCTTTCTCAAGAGCTTCTATATTCAATGCTTCAGCTGCACCCGAAGTAAGTTCGAAGCTTAAACGCCATAGACGCTCAAGAAATTTCTTCGCACCTTGTACGCCCGCATCCGACCATTCAAGGGTTTGCTCTGGTGGTGCTGCAAACATGGTGTATAGGCGCACTGTATCAGCACCATAAAGGTCGATAGCAGCTTGTGGGTCGACGCCGTTATTTTTCGACTTTGACATCTTGCTCATGCCAGAGAACTGAAGCTCTCGGCCAGTTGCCGTTTCAATGATGCGGGTAAAGCCACCTTTCTCATCACGTTCTGTCGTCACTTCAGCTGGGTTAACCCATTCTTTAGCGCCATTTTCTGTGGTGTAGTAATAGGCATCGGCCAATACCATGCCTTGGCATAATAAGCTTTTGAACGGTTCATCACTGTCAACTAAACCTGCGTCACGCAATAGTTTGTGAAAGAAACGAGCGTATAGAAGGTGCAAGATCGCGTGTTCAATACCGCCAATGTACTGATCCACAGGCAGCCAATAGTTGGCCTCGGACGGCTCAAGCATTTGATCATGACTTTGAGGCGTGCAGTAACGTGCGTAATACCAAGAAGATTCCATAAAAGTATCGAAGGTATCAGTTTCACGGAAAGCCAGTTCGCCATCGATTTCGGTATTGGAGAATTCAGGATTGTTCTTAATCGGCGAGTTAATGCCATCCATGACCACGTCGGTCGGTAATATAACCGGCAGCTTGTCCACGGGAGTAGTAACTGAAGAACCATCTTGCTTCTGAATCATTGGAATTGGGCTGCCCCAATAACGCTGACGGCTCACACCCCAGTCACGCAGACGGTAGTTAACCTTGATCTCACCTTTGCCATCAGTTTTTAACCAATGAGCGACGGCTTTGAAGGCTTTGTTAGTGGGCAAACCATTAAATTCACCCGAATTAACCAAAATACCTTTTTCAGTATAAGCGCCTTCAGATAAATCGATGGCTGCGCTTTCAGTTTCGCCTTTCTTTGGTTTAGGGGCGATGACTTGCTTAATATCTAAACCATACTTGGTGGCAAACTCCCAGTCGCGCTGGTCGTGAGCGGGAACAGCCATCACCGCTCCTGTGCCATAATCCATCAATACGAAGTTAGCAATCCATATTGGAACTTCATCACCACTAACGGGGTGAATGGCTTTAATACCTGTATCGACGCCCTTTTTCTCGATCGTCGCCACATCGGCTTCTGCGGTGCTGGATTTCTTACATTCATCGATGAAGACTTGAATCTCAGCATTAGCGTCATTCGCTGCAGCCGCTTGTGCAGCTAATGGGTGGCCTGCGGCAACCGCAACATAGCTTACGCCCATTACGGTATCAGGGCGGGTAGTATAAACTTCTAATGTTTCTTCAGAATCTTTACTCTTTCCCGCATTTTCCAGGGCAAAGCGCATTTGCACGCCTTCAGAGCGACCGATCCAATTTCTCTGCATTGTTTTAACCTGATCAGGCCAATCCTCTAGCTGATCTAGGTCGTTCAATAGTTCTTCAGCATAGGCTGTGATACGAATGAACCATTGTGGAATTTCTTTTTTAACTACGGGAGTATCACAGCGCCAGCAGCAGCCATCGATTACTTGTTCGTTAGCTAATACCGTTTGGTCGTTAGGACACCAGTTAACGGCGGATACTTTTTTATACGCCAAGTCTTTTTCGACGAGTTGAGTGAAGAACCACTGTTCCCAGCGATAGTATTCAGGATCACAGGTAGCAAACTCTCGGTCCCAATCATAACCAAACCCCAGACTTTTCAGCTGATTCTTCATGTAGGCCACGTTTTCTTTGGTCCACTTCGCTGGTGCTGTTTTGTGTTTAATTGCGGCGTTTTCTGCGGGCAGGCCAAACGCATCCCAACCCATGGGTTGCATAACGTTCTTCCCTTGCATGCGCTGATAGCGAGACACTACATCACCAATCGTATAGTTACGCACATGACCCATATGCAGTCGACCACTCGGGTAGGGGAACATGGATAAGCAGTAGAATTTCTCTCTGCTAGCATCATGGACCGCTTTGAACACTTTGTTTTGCTCCCAATGCTGTTGCAACTTGCCTTCAAATTGCTTTGGCTGATAGCTTTCTAACATAGGGGCAGGAGTATGAGACGACTGAGACATAGTAATAATCTTGTAATTCAGGGTTCGAATAAGGGCGCAAGTTTACCCTAAGCAGAAGGTGGCGGCTAGAATTTGCTGTGTTCGCGGCAAACATGTATGAGATGATTTATTGAGTTAACAAATCACAGTCAATTGGTGGCAGTCGGACGTTTATTATTATGTTTGGGTAATAAAAACAGCCAAGACTCAGGTATCATCGTACATTCTAAAGCATGTCTGGAAGTCATGTTAAAACCGATGCTATAGTAATGTGCTTACATAATAATTACTTTAATGATTGCGATAATACAATGTCAGTAAAAACACTTCCAGACCAAATCACCGATTTATTAATGGCATTAGTCTTTATTGGCAAGCTTGTACCTGGTGATAAATTACCTCCAGAGCGACAGTTTGCCAAATATCTAGGGGTCGACCGAACATCTTTACGTATGGCATTGAGAACCCTAACGAGAATGAACGTTGTGCATACGCTGCAGGGGTCTGGTATTAGAGTGCTGGATTATAAAGTGGACGGTGGTTTAGGCTTTTTGGGTGATCTGTACCAAATTGACGAACTGGAATTGGGGAGTGGGCTTTTATTGTCAGGTTTAGAGTTTTCCCGCCGTGCGATGCCAGTAGCATTAAAAATGTCGTTAGAGAACAGTGCACAAAATTCACAAGGTAAAATTCTTGGTGTTGTACATAAAATGTATCAGGGTGTGCGAGGGAGTGATAATTATTGTGATCTTGCAAAGCTAGAAGTAGAGCTTATTGATACGTTATTAGAATCTACCAACAATGTTTTTATGCAGGTAACTGCCAGCAGTTCTAGGCAGATACGCCAAGTGTTAACAGAAAAAAGTTATCAACTAATTGATGTGAAAGCTCATCTTGATTGGTTGATAGGCATGGTGATGCTTATTGTTAGTGGTATTGCAGATGTTGATGAAACAGTGGATCAGTACGTTGAATACATCGATAAAACATTGCAGCCACTAAAAAATTATTTATTTACCTTGCCTAAAGAGCCACATTTAATTTCCTCACCTTTACACAACGGAAAAAACATTATGGACCTAGATGATATAATGAGGAATGATTCAGAAAATATTATTTCATGTCTTTCTGCGGTAAAGACCTAACAGAAGAATTAATATCGTTATTATAAATAGAGGCCACAAACCAAATTGCATAAAAGGCGTAGAACCTTGGCGAGTTTGTGCTAGAGCGGTGAGTGTGGCTCTTTGCTTGGTAGGCAACTGTTTAACAATTTCCCCTTTATGATTCACTAGCGCAGTAATGCCTGTATTGGTTGAGCGCAATAAATAACGCTGGGTTTCTAGCGCGCGCATCTGAGCAATAGCCATATGTTGTTTTGGACCCAATGAATCACCAAACCATGCATCGTTACTAATCGTTATAAGCAGATCAGAGTTTTTTGCCATATCAGCAACAAACTCTGGATAAACAATTTCGTAACAAATAAAAGGTGCAATTAAAAAGAGTTTTTCATCTTTTTCTACTTTTAATAGCGCCTGTTTTTTATCGCCCTGTTTAAAGCTCGACATAGGGAGATCAAAGAAAGGCAGCAGTCCTCGAATAGCCTGTTCTAGTGGAATGTATTCACCGAATGGCACCAGTTTTTGTTTATGATACAAACCTTCGCCCATGCCAATAGCTAAAATACTATTATGAAACTCTCCTCTAAAAGCGCCTTCCGTGTAGCGAAAAGGAATGCCAGTAATGAGTGTAGTATTGTTATCTATAGCCTCTTGGTTAAGCGCGTCAAGATAAGGTTGGAACCGATCTTTTAATGCTGTAATTGCTGTCTCTGGCCACAGCACTAAATCACTATCCCAGTGTTGTCGCGTTTGTTCTAAGTAGAGGTTAAAAGTGGGCCTGCGTTGTTCGGGTAACCATTTGATGTCTTGGGCAATATTCCCTTGCATTGCACTCACTTTTAATTCGTTTGTTACTTCTGTCCAGCGTATATCTTGAAGTAAAAAGCCGATTGGCCAGACGATTAAAAAAGCTAAATAGCGGCTTTTTTTATGTCGTAAACTGTAATAAATTACGGCCGCGGTGAGCGCAGTGAAAAATGAAAGGCCATAGACGCTTATAATCGGTGCCCAGCCATTCAGCCAAGTATGCAGTTGAGCATCACCGGCAAATAGCCAGGGGAAGCCGGTCATAAACCAACTACGAAACCATTCATAAACAAACCATAATGCAGAAAATGCAAGAATAGACGTGAGGGGGGTATTATATTTTTGGTTGTAAAAACGCTGAAAGAAAACCATGAAAAGAGCAGGGAAGGTGGCTAAAAAAGCGGCAAATAAGCCGACCATTAATATGGCTAATACAGCGGGCGTGCCACCGTGGTCATGCATGCTGACATAAATCCAAGACACTCCGACAGAAAATTTTCCAAAGCCAAAGAACCAAGTGCGGATAGCTGCCTCTTTTGCCGAGCTGTTGCGAAGACTAAAAAGTAAGCCGATAAGCGCAGCGACGGCGATAGGCCAAAGGAAAAAAGGTGCGATGGCAAAGGGAAAAATTAATCCAGACAATAAAGCGATTAAACGCGGCTGAGCGCTTAATTTTTGAATGAGAAACATAGAAATCCTAGATGAAAAAAAAAGAAAGCACTAAGCTTTCTTTTTCAATTATTCAGTTTTACCAAGTAAAACTAATCGATGGGAGTGACTTCCATTAAATTAATCCGTCGCCCTGTGCCGTTAACAACTTTAAAGCGCCAGTCATTGATGGTAATTGCCTCATCGCATTCAGGTACTCGGCCAAAGTGTTGAATAACAATGCCGCCGATAGTATCGAACTCTTTCTCGTCAAACTTCGTATCAAAGTGTTGATTAAAATCATCGATGGGAGTGAGTGCTTTCACCATACGAACATCGTTATCGAGTTCTTTAATGAAGCTATCATCATCATCTTGATCATGTTCATCTTCAATTTCACCAACGATCTGTTCCAGTACATCTTCAATGGTAACAATACCTGCAATGCCCCCAAATTCATCCGCCACTATGGCCATGTGGTTGCGGGTAGCACGAAACTCTTTCAATAAAATATTAAGACGTTTACTTTCTGGTACAAAGGCCGCTGCACGCAAAAGATCTTTAACATTAAAATCTTTAAGGGTTTCATTTAGGATAAGAGGTAATAAATCTTTGGCTAATAAAACCCCAAGCACTTCATCTTGATCTTCACCTAATACAGGGAAGCGCGAGTGAGCTGATTCGATAATAGAGGGAAGAAATTCTTTGAGAGACTCTTCTGCCTTAATGCAGACCATTTGCGAGCGTGGCACCATGATGTCACGTACTTGCATGTCGGAAACTTGCAATGCACCTTCTAAAATAGAAAGAGTTTCGGTATCTACTACATTACGCTCAGCGGCTTCTCGTAATATATCTTTTAGATCTTGACGGTCATTCGGATCGTCGGAAAACAAGGTGGATAGCTTGTCTAGCCAAGTTTTAGCTTGGCTACTCGGTCGCTCTTCGCTCATGGGGTGTTATTGATCTCTCAAATTACAATGATTCAATGTTCACTTTATAAGGCCTAAGCCTTAAAAAGCAAGCGTTTGCTGGTTTATTATACTTTCTCAACCATTAAACTACCAATAGAATAGCCTGCACCAAATGAACAGATTAGACCTTTATCGCCTGATTTAAAGTCTTCTTTGTACTTATGGAAAGCAATAACAGAACCAGCAGAAGCGGTATTAGCAAATTCATCCAATACCACAGGGGCTTCTTCTAATGTGGGTAATCGTCCTAATAGCTTCTTGGCGGCAAAATTATTCATATTGATATTGGCTTGGTGCAGCCACATGCGTTTTAACTCTTCTGCCTTCATTTCGTTTTCTTCTAGTTGCTCAGAAATAAAGGTAACAATTAAAGGCAGTAGTTCTTTAAAAACTTTGCGGCCTTGTTGTTGAAAGAAAGGACGATTTTCAGGCAAGTCATCAAAGCAATAGTCTGCATAAGATGCATCGCTGCGTATGTTGTCAGAATACTGAGTCATCTGCTTGGTGTCGATGATGCGGAAGGCGCTATCACTGGTGCAGGTAGCTTCGGGTTCAATTATTGCGGCAGTGGCGACATCGCCAAAAATAAAGTGACTGTCGCGATTTTTGAAGTTTAAACCCGGGGTGGTAAATTCTGGGTTGACGAATAGCACACATTTAGCGATACCCGCCGCTAATGCAGCATAAGCGTTAATCATACCAAAGGTGGCTGACGAGCAGGCAATGCCCATATCGTAGGCGCTGCCTTTAATACCTAAGTCTCGTTGGATTTCTATCGAAATACCCGGGTAGTCACGTTGGCGGAAGGTACTTGATACAACGACTAGATCAATATCTTCTGCGGTTTTACCCGCTTCCGCCATCGCTTGTTTAGCGGCAGCGATACCCATACTTACCATCTCAGGCGTTTTACCTTCTTCTGTCATAGGAAAGACGGGACGCATGATGTCAGGGTTGATAATGCCGTCTTTATGCATGGCATAGCGGGATTTAATACCAGAGGCCTTTTCAATAAATTCTGGTGTAGAGCCTATTAAAGCTTCTACATCACCGGCTTTGATTTCAGCAGCATGCTGGTCGTTGAATTTTTCTACATATTGGTTAAAAGACTTTACTAACTCTTCGTTGCTTATTGTATGAGGAGGGATGAATAAGCCTGTACCGGAAATAACGAACTGAGACATATGCTGTAACCTAAATAATTTGATCTGTAATTATGGTCTCTATGCTATCAAAACTATCTAGGTGGGTCTTGTGCGACTGGCGATATATGAGCACTAATATTAGTTTTTATAAAAATATTGTTTTTCCAGCGAAGCAAAAGATCGTTTATCCAGACGTAAAGATATTCGCGCCAGCATTGATATCTGGCGCTTACTTATCACTAGAAACAGCTAGGATAGATTAGAAAGCTTAGGGTGAGCTTTCGGGTTGCGGCGCACGATTAAGGCAACCTTACCTATTTTCTGAATCAACTCAGAACCGGTTTCTTTTAGTATGTCTTTAATAGCTTGAGCGCGCATGTCACGTTCGCCAATAGAGACTTTTACTTTAATTAATTCGTGATCATCAAGAGCACGGTTTAATTCTTCCAGTACTGTTTCCGATAAACCGTTACCGGCTATGGTTACAACTGGGCTCAGATTATGACCAATAGAGCGCATTGCTTTCTTTTGTTCAGCAGAAATTGCCATCAGATTCGGTTGCCTAACTTAATTAAGTGGTAAACTCTCATTGTATAGCAATAAACTTGAATTTGTCGCTTAAAGCGGCCTAATGTGAGAAAACAGAGTTATGGCGCGTTCAAAATCGAGTAATGATTGGATGGATGAGCATTTTAATGATCATTATGTGATGAAAGCCAAAGAAGAGGGCTATCGTTCTCGCGCTTGTTATAAGTTGATGGAAATCGACGATAAAGATAAGTTGATTAAACCAGGGATGACCGTCATTGATTTGGGATCAGCCCCAGGTAGTTGGTCGCAAGTTGCAGTGAAGCGAGTTGGCGATCATGGCTTAGTCGTGGCCTCAGATATTTTACTGATGGATGGTCTTGCAGGGGTTACTTTTTTGCAGGGGGATTTCACCGAAGAATCGGTATTCGATGAGTTGATGACTATTATTGGTAATAGACAAGTTGACCTTGTAATTTCCGATATGGCCCCCAATATGAGTGGTATGAGCGCAGTAGATCAACCCAGTGCCATGTATTTGGTAGAGCTTGCACTAGATATGGCCCGCCAAGTATTAAAGCCGGGTGGGAACTATGTGGCTAAGGTTTTTCACGGAGAAGGCTTTGATGAATATCTAAAAGATATGCGTTCATCGTTCCAAAAAGTCGTCACCCGTAAACCAGAATCGTCCCGAGCGCGTTCTCGTGAGGTGTATCTAGTAGCAAAGGGTTATAAAGGCTAGTTGATCTTTTGCTAAGTTAGTAAGTAGACTAGAGTAAAGAAAGGTATAAATGACCTCTGATTCTTTATTAATGTTATGGATATGGTAGTGCTGTATATATAATAGGGATCAGATTAAAGATGCGTAAGCGACAAAACTTATGCTACATACAAAATTAGAGGTATGCCTGTTATGGCAAAGAATTTAGTGCTTTGGGCCATCATCGCTGCGGTATTGATGACGGTTTTTACCAATTTTCAAAATGTCACCCAAGCCAAAGAACTCAAGTATTCTGAATTCATCAGCAGTGTACGCACCGGCCAAGTCGAGCGTGTCAGCATTGCCGGTCAGAATATTGAAGGCGTACTGACCAATGGTGAGAGCTTCTCTTCTATATTGCCTGCTTACGACGAAAAGCTGATCGACGACTTATTGAATAACAATGTTCAGGTTGAAGGTAAAAAACCTGAAAAGCAGAGCATCTGGACGCAATTGTTAGTCGCTTCCTTTCCTATTTTGGTGATTATTGCAGTCTTTATGTTTTTTATGCGCCAAATGCAAGGCGGTGGGGCTGGCGGTAAAGGCGGCCCAATGTCATTCGGCAAGAGTAAAGCCAAGCTGTTAAGTGATGACCAGATTAAGACAACGTTTGAAGATGTCGCTGGGTGTGATGAAGCGAAAGAAGATGTTAAAGAATTAGTCGACTTTCTGGTCGATCCGGGTAAGTACCAGCGTTTGGGTGGCAGAATCCCCCGCGGTGTTTTATTAGAAGGGCCTCCAGGTACTGGTAAAACGTTACTGGCCAAGGCGATTGCTGGAGAAGCTAAAGTACCTTTCTTCTCTATTTCGGGTTCAGATTTTGTTGAAATGTTTGTCGGTGTCGGCGCGTCTCGTGTGCGTGATATGTTTGAGCAAGCTAAAAAACAAGCGCCTTGTATTATTTTTATTGATGAAATTGATGCGGTCGGTCGTACTCGTGGTGGCGGCCATGGCGGTGGTAACGATGAGCGTGAGCAAACGCTTAACCAGCTGTTGGTAGAAATGGATGGCTTTGAAGCTAACGACGGCGTTATTGTGATTGCTGCGACAAACCGAGCTGATGTATTGGATAAAGCTTTGTTACGCCCAGGACGTTTTGACCGCCAAGTTGTTGTAGGTTTGCCTGATGTTCGTGGTCGTGAACAAATTCTAAAAGTGCATATGCGTAAAGTTCCAATCGCTGATGATGTTAAAGCATCAGTCATTGCTCGCGGTACGCCAGGTTTCTCTGGTGCTGATTTAGCCAACTTAGTAAACGAATCCGCACTCTTTTCAGCTCGCGCAGCGAAAAGCCTAGTGACGATGGAAGAGTTTGAAAAAGCTAAAGACAAGATCATGATGGGTGCAGAGCGCAAAACCATGGTCATGACTGAGAAAGAAAAAGAGAGTACCGCTTATCACGAAGCAGGCCATGCCATCGTAGGTTGCTTATCGGAAGAACACGATCCTGTTCACAAGGTAACGATTATTCCTCGCGGCAGAGCATTGGGTGTTACCTTTTTCTTGCCAGAAGCAGATCGCATCAGTGAAAGTCGTAGAAAAATTATGGGTGACATCGCCACCGCTTACGGTGGTCGAATTGCAGAAGAAATACTGTACGGTAAAGAAGGTGTTAGTACGGGTGCTTCGCAAGATATCAAAATGGCTACTCATTTTGCCCGTGCAATGGTTGTTAACTATGGCTTGTCAGATGCGCTAGGGCCACTGGATTATGATTCTCGTGATTCTGATGGTATTGGTTCACGTCACGTGTCGAATGAAACGTCACGTTTAATTGACCAAGAAATCAAGCGTATTACTGGAGAGTGTTACGCTCGAGCAGAGAAAATATTAGCGGATAACCGTGATATATTGGAATCAATGAAAGAAGCGTTAATGGAATATGAAACGATTGATTCGAACCAAGTAAAAGACTTGATGAATCGTGAGAAGGTACGCCAGCCTGCTTCTTGGGATGATAAGAATGGTGGTTCACCTTCACCCGCTGTCGAAGAGACAGATTTGGGTGAGCAAAAAGATGATGATGCTCCTGGCGACAAAGTCGACGTATAGGTTGGGTTATTAATCAGTTAAATTAACGGGCTACGGCCCGTTTTTTTATGGCATTCTTTTAGAGCGTCTCTTAAAGTATTCCTTATACTATTAGTGCAATGAATTTAAATCAGTATGAAAAATAAATTATTAATGTGCGGCTCTCGCCACGGTTCAATCCAGCAGTTGGATTTAAATCGCTGTAATATTATGGGGGTGTTGAATGTTACTCCAGACTCTTTCTCTGACGGTGGCTCTTATAATAACCTCGACAAGGCTCTGTTTCGCGCCGAGGAAATGATCAAACAGGGCGCTGTCCTGATTGACGTGGGCGGTGAATCCACCCGTCCAGGTGCGGTTTCAGTTTCGATACAAGAAGAGCTAGATCGAGTTGTGCCAGTCGTTGAAGCAATTCATAAGAATTTAGAGGCCATTATTTCTGTTGATACCAGTACGCCTGAGGTGATTACTCAATCTGCGTTGTTAGGTGCAGGATTAATTAATGATGTGCGCGCCTTGCAGCGTGAAGGAGCTCTTACGGCAGCAGCAGCCACTGGTCTACCTGTTTGTTTGATGCATATGCAGGGTCAGCCAGATAGCATGCAGCAGGCGCCTAGCTATGATGATGTTGTTAATGATATTCATGCTTTTTTAGCTGAGAGAATAGAGGCTTGCGCTAAGGTAGGTATTGAGAAAGCACGCCTATTATTGGACCCAGGTTTTGGCTTCGGCAAAACGTTTGAACATAATTTCCAGCTGTTAAATGAACTGGAAAGTTTTCATCAATTTGACTTGCCGCTCTTGGTTGGGATTTCAAGAAAGTCTATGATAGGCAAAGTTTTGCAGAATAGTGCTTTACAAGACAGGCCCGCTGATCAGCGTTTGTATGGTAGTTTGGCAGCCGCCGTTATTGCGGCGATGAAAGGCAGTGCAATTATTCGTGTGCATGATGTAGCAGCCACATTCGATGCACTGCAAGTGGTTGCAGCGACAAAAGAATTTAGCAAGGATCAAATAATAATATGAGCACTAATGTAAGTAAGACATATTTCGGTACTGATGGTATTCGTGGCGAAGTGGGTATTTACCCAATTACTCCTGAATTTGTAATGAAGCTAGGTTGGGCAGCAGGTAAAGTATTTGCTCAGCAGGGTAAAAGTAAAATTCTAATCGGTAAAGATACGCGTATTTCTGGCTATATGTTTGAATCGGCCTTGGAAGCTGGTTTATCAGCGGCGGGTGTCAATAGTGGTATGTTAGGCCCTATGCCCACGCCTGGCATTGCCTACTTAACGCGAACGTTTCACGCAGATGCTGGTATCGTTATTAGTGCTTCTCACAACCCCTTTCAAGATAACGGCATTAAGTTTTTTTCTGCTGACGGCACTAAGCTTGACGATGAAATTGAGCTGGAAATTGAGAAGTATTTAGACTTGCCAATGACAACGGTTCCTTCTGATCAGCTCGGTAAGGCATTTCGAATCAATGATGCCGCAGGGCGCTATGTTGAATTCTGCAAAAGTACTGCCCGTCGTTTAAAATTAAAAGGTAAGCGCATCGTATTGGATTGTGCACACGGTGCAACTTACCAAATTGCTCCCGCAGTTTTTGAAGAAATGGGTGCTGAGATAATCGCTATTGGCACCAGCCCTGACGGTCTCAATATTAATAAAAACATTGGCTCTACTTCTCCGCAGCAGTTACAGCAAAAGGTTGTTGAAACTCGTGCTGACTTAGGCATTGGTTTTGATGGTGATGGCGACCGCGTGGTTATGGTGGACGAAAAAGGTGAGGTCGTCGACGGTGATGAGTTACTCTATATCATGGCAATTCATGCTCGCAATCGCAAGCGTCTTGGTGGTGGTGTGGTCGGTACCTTGATGAGTAATTTAGGGCTAGAGCTAGCACTAAAGAAAGAAAATATCGAGTTTGTGCGTGCTAATGTCGGCGATCGTTATGTTATGCAGCAATTGAAAGAGCATAATTGGCGTTTCGGCGGTGAGTCTTCTGGCCACTTATTGTGTTTGGATTCAACTTCAACCGGTGATGGTGTGGTTTCAGCATTGCAAATTATGATGGCGCTACAAGATTCAGGCAAAAAATTACATGAGCTTAAATCGGGTATGATTAAATGTCCGCAAACTATGATTAATGTTCGTCGTAATAAAGAGGTTGACGTTAGTAAAGATGAAGTAATACAAGCGGCAGCTGCGAAGGTTGAATTAGAGTTGGCGGGCCGAGGTCGAGTTCTGTTGCGCCCATCGGGTACTGAGCCTGTTGTGCGAGTGATGGTAGAAGGTGAAGAAGGTGCACTCGTTGCTCAAAAAGCTCAGTATTTGGCTAAAATTGTCGAACAAGTTATATCTTAATTGTGATTTTAGCCATCTACTGCTTGAGTCGACTGGCTAACTTCGCTACTATCTCGCCCTGTTTTATATCGTGAGTTGATTATGCGTCGTCTATTGGTTGCTGGTAATTGGAAAATGAATGCTAGTAAGGCCATGTTGGATGAATTGTTGGCGGGTATTATACAAAATGCTCCGCAGCAAGCAGACGTCGTGGTATTTCCTCCGGCTCCGTATTTGATGGCAGCGGCTGAAAAATTACAGGACAGTTTAGTTAAAGTGGGTGGTCAGAATTTAAGTCCTCACTGTGATGGTGCTTACACCGGTGAAGTGTCAGCCAATATGTTGATTGATTGTGGTTGTGAAGCGGTATTGGTTGGGCATTCTGAGCGTCGTTCGATTTTTGCTGAAACTGATGAAGATGTGTTGGTGAAAACAGAGGCAGCATTGGCTGCAGGTCTAAGGCCTTTCGTTTGTATTGGTGAGACGCTGGCTGAACGAGAAGCGAATCAAACCGAAGTGGTTATTGAAAAACAAATTAATGCGGTGTTGAACGGCTTAAATGTTCAACAGTTAGCACAATGTGTATTTGCGTATGAGCCCGTTTGGGCAATTGGTACTGGAGAGACAGCTTCTCCAGAGCAAGCGCAGCAAGTACACGCATTTATTCGTGGCCTTTTAGCGACGAAAGATGCGGATTTAGCACTAAATAGTCATATTATTTATGGTGGTAGTGTTAAAGCGAACAATGCGAAAGAATTGTTTGCGCAGCAAGATATCGATGGTGGCTTAGTGGGCGGTGCTTCGCTAAAAGCTGAAGAATTTTTAGGAATCTGTAATCCAGCGTAACGCTGGTAAGCGTAATAGGTAGAGTATAATGGAAAAGATTACCCTAGTAGTGCATATCTTATTAGCCTTTGGTGTTATCGGACTAGTAATGATCCAGCAAGGTAAAGGCGCTGACGCAGGTGCTTCGTTTGGTGGTGGCACATCACAAACAGTATTTGGTGGCCAAGGTTCAGGTAATTTCTTAAGCCGTGCGACTGCGATTTTCGCGGCTGTATTTTTTGCTACCTCTATGTTTCTTGCGGTTGTTGCTAGCAATAAAGCAAAAGGTATTAATGATGTTGGTGTTCCGATGCAAGAAACGACAGAAGTTCTTGAGCAAGATGCCCCTATTGTGGAAGAATACGCACCAGCGACCGATGCTCCTAATGTTGATGTGGATGTGTCGATTGATGATGTGCCGGTACTAGAAGTACCAGCAGAATAATCGTCAAACAGTAGTTTCGCGGATGTGGTGAAATTGGTAGACACGCCACCTTGAGGGGGTGGTGGGCTCACGCCCGTGGGAGTTCGAGTCTCCCCATCCGCACCAATTCGCTTTTTTAGTCGATCAGGCATATAATTGCCGCAGATTAGAAAAGCACAGCAAGAAGCCCCTCGTTAGGGGCTTTTTGTTAGGCGCCATTTTTATTAATGGTACCGAATAGAGAAGGCTAATGACCGCGTTGTGCGATTTGGTTTTCTTGTCTGCAAAGCGTTACGCGGACTGGGCACATGTTGCCCAGTTTTTGTTTCTGGCGTTTGAAAAATGCAGTTTTTTTATGAAATGTACAACATAAAGGTTACTAAGCTTGGCTAGTAAAGAAGAAGAATTACGTGAAATGATTGCTCCGGCGATTGAAGCGATGGGCTTATCCCTTTGGGGTTTAGAGTATTCCGCTCAAGGCCGTCACAGCGTTTTACGCATCTATATCGATAATGATAACGGTGTAAGTGTTGATGATTGTGCCTCTGTCAGTCGACAAGTTAGTGCGATCATGGACGTCGAAGATCCTATTAGCCAGGAATATACCCTGGAAGTGTCATCACCGGGTATGGATCGCCCGTTGTTTACTCTGGAACAGTTTAGAAAATACATTAACGAGTGGGCTGATATCCGTTTGCGTATGCCATTTGATGGTCGACGTAAGTTTAAGGGTGTCATCATCAATATCGAGGATCAGGACGTCGTTGTGCGGGTTGACCAGCATGAATACTTACTGCCCATTGATATGATCGAAAAAGCACACGTTATTCCCCAATTCAAGGACTAAGGCAGAGAGCGAGGCTAGGAATGAGTAAAGAAATACTTCTGGTCGCGGAAGCGGTTTCAAACGAAAAAGGCGTTGATAAAGAGATTATTTTCGATGCGATTGAGTTCGCATTAGCAGCGGCGACTAAAAAACGTTACGAAGACGAAGAAGCAACTATTACTGTAAATATTGATCGCCGTAGCGGTGATTATACGACTTTCCGTAGCTGGTTAGTGGTAAGCAATGATGTAGTACCTGGCTTAGGCGATGAGCTAACACTTGAAGAAGCGTTAGAGATCGATGAAAATTTGAAGCCGGGTGACGTCTATGAAACTGAAGTCGAGAATGTTGGCTTTGGTCGTATTGGCGCCCAAGCTGCGAAGCAAATCATTGTACAAAAAGTACGTGAAGCTGAGCGCGCTATGGTTGTTGAACAATACGAAGATCGTGTTGGCGAGTTGGTTAGCGGTAGCGTTAAGAAAGTTACGCGCGATAACGTGATTCTTGACTTGGGTAATAACGCTGAAGGCTTATTGCCAAAAGATCAGCTGATTGGTCGTGAAATAGTACGTATGGGTGATCGTGTACGTGCTGTTTTAGAC
Source organism: Oleispira sp. (assembly GCA_047612075.1). Taxonomy (GTDB): domain Bacteria; phylum Pseudomonadota; class Gammaproteobacteria; order Pseudomonadales; family Oceanobacteraceae; genus Oleispira. The sequence continues at coordinate 8,497 of JBLGAF010000001.1, read as the reverse complement.
TCTATTCGTCCAGAAAATCGTGGACCTCAATTGATGCTTAGTCGAACTGTACCGGCAATGATCATTGAGTTGTTCCGTGTAGAAGTGCCTGAAATTGCTGAAGAAGTGATTGAAATTAAAGGTGCTGCTCGTGATCCAGGTTCTCGTGCCAAGATTGCTGTGAAAACTAACGATGGCCGCATGGATCCTGTTGGAGCTTGTGTGGGTATGCGTGGTTCTCGTGTGCAGGCGGTAACGAATGAATTGGGTGGTAACGAGCGTATTGATATCGTGCTTTGGGATGATAACCCAGCGCAACTTGTTATCAATGCCATGGCCCCAGCAGAAGTGAGCTCTATCATCGTGGATGAAGAGTCTAACTCGATGGATGTCGCCGTAGCTGCAGAAAATTTAGCGCAAGCGATTGGTCGTGGTGGACAGAATGTGCGTTTGGCTTCTGAGCTTACCGGCTGGGAAATCAACGTAATGACTGAAGCTGCTGCTGCTGAAAAGCAGAATGAAGAGTCAGGTGGCATCATCGCTGAATTCACCCAACAGTTGGATATCGATGAAGATTTCGCAGAATTATTGGTTGAAGAAGGTTTCACCACGTTAGAAGAAGTTGCTTATGTTCCAATCGCTGAAATGATCGCCATTGATGGCCTTGATGAAGAGATTGCAACTGAGCTGCAAAGTCGCGCTAAAGATGTGTTGTTAACACAAGCGATTACTTCCGAAGAAAGACTGGAAGGCGCAGAGCCTGCTGAAGACTTGTTATTAATGGAGGGCATGGAGAGACACCTTGCTCTTGTATTGGCAAGCCAAGGCATTTGCACAATGGAAGATCTAGCAGAGCAAGCCATCGACGATATTATTGAAATCGAAGGCATGACAGAAGAAAAAGCGGCCGAGTTAATTATGACCGCTCGTAAGCCTTGGTTTGAAGGCACTGAGTAATAGATTTACTCGGCCTAGGAGAGATGCATGACCGATACAACAGTTCAAGAGTTCGCCGAGGTGGTAGGTACCGATTCCGATCGTTTACTATCACAAATGAAAGAAGCGGGCTTACCTCAGACTAACGCAGACGATGCGGTAAGTGCTGAGCAAAAAGAGGCCTTATTAGGCCACTTAAAGAAAAATCACGGCGATGCAGCAGAAGCTGAGCCGAAGAAGATTAGTCTTAAGCGCAAAACAACGAGTACCTTGAAAACGGGTCAAGGCGGCAAGAAAGAAGTTGCCGTTGAAGTTCGTAAAAAGCGTACTTTTGTTAAGCCGGATGCTGATGAAGTTGCCGCCGCAGTGGAAGAAAAAGTCACTGCTGTGAAGGTCGATAAGGCCGTAGTAGCTGAAGCTAAGCAAGCCGCTGAAGCCGCAACAGCAGAAGCAAAAGCTGCCGCCGCCGCACTAGATGCCGCAGCAGTAGCTCAGGCCGCCGCGAAAGCGAAATCCGCAGCTGAAGCGAAAAAGATTAAACCAGTTGCTAAGCATAAGATTTCTCAGAAATCTCAGTCTGAAGCAAAAGCTCGCGGTGATGTGGGCTCTACAGCTCGTGTTGCAGCTAAAGCAAAGGTTGCGGCTAAGCCAAAACCTGAAGCTAAGCCAAAAGCGACGGCGGCTGCTAAGCCTAAAACCGGTGCTAAGCCTAAGTTAAGTGCTAAGCCAGTAGCGCGTGATACGCGTAACAAGAAGCCAACGGCTACTGCTGCGACTAAGACAGTTCCTCTTACTAAAGAAGAATTAGCACAAAAGCAAGCAACCGCAGACGCAGCGAATAAAAAGCGTGCTTCAGGTGCTCCAGCCAGCGCTCCGCGTGCAGGTGCTCCAAGCGCTCCACGTGCAGGTGCTCCAGGCGCTCCGCGTACAGGTGCTCCAAGCGCTCCACGTGCAGGTGCTCCAGGCGCTCCGCGTACAGGTGCTCCAGGCGCTCCACGTTCAGGTGCTCCACGTCAGTTTCGTACTGAAGATGGTTCAGCCAATCAACGTGGTCGTCGTAAGAAGCTTAAAGGTAAAGCAGCTCGTACTGCGCAAGCACAAGCGGATAATGAGCATTCCTTTACTAAGCCTACGGCTCCAGTGATTCACCAAGTTGAATTGCCAGAATCGATTACGGCGGGTGAACTTGCCGCTAAGATGGCAATTAAAGCGGGTGACGTGATTAAATCATTGATGGGTATGGGCGTAATGGCCACCATTAATCAGACTTTAGACCAAGATACTGCAACCTTAGTGGTTGAAGAAATGGGTCATAAAGTGACTAAGTTAATTTCGGATAACGCGCTTGAAGAAGACGTATTTGAATCGGTAACTTATGACGCTGATGAAGAAAATCGTGCGCCAGTTGTGACGGTAATGGGTCACGTTGACCATGGTAAGACTTCGTTATTGGATTACATTCGCTCTAGCCGTGTCGCGACGGGCGAAGCCGGTGGTATTACTCAGCATATTGGTGCTTATCACGTAGATACAGATCACGGTATGATCTCGTTCTTAGATACGCCAGGACACGCCGCGTTTACCTCTATGCGTTCTCGTGGTGCTCAGTGTACTGACGTTGTTATCCTAGTTGTTGCAGCAGATGATGGCGTAATGCCTCAGACGAAAGAAGCCGTACAGCACGCAAAAGCGGCTGGTGTTCCTATCGTTGTTGCCATTAATAAGATGGATAAAGAAGGCGCTGATGTAGATCGTGTTAAAAACGAACTGTCTGCGTTTGATGTGATTCCAGAAGATTGGGGCGGCGACGTTCCTTTCATGCCTGTATCTGCCCATTCGGGTGAGGGTATTACAGAATTATTAGACGCTGTTTTATTACAAGCTGAATTGCTTGAACTTAAAGCCGTTGTTAATGGTCCTGGTCAAGGTGTTGTTGTTGAATCTCGCCTTGATAAAGGTCGTGGTCCAGTGGCTACTTTACTTGTGCAAAACGGTACGATTAAAAAGGGTGATATCGTTCTTGCAGGTACTTGTTATGGTCGTGCTCGTGCGTTATTGGATGAGAATGGTAAGCCAACTGAATCAGCTGGTCCTTCTATTCCTGTTGAGATCTTAGGTCTTAATGGTACGCCTGATGCTGGCGCAGCGTTTATCGTTGTTGAAAGCGAGAAGAAAGCGCGTGAAGTAGCAGAGTATCGTGAATCTAAGCGCAAAGAAGTTATTCAGCAGCGTCAACAGAAAGCGAAACTGGATGCCTTGTTTAATAACATGGGTGGCAGTGAGCAATCGAATCTGAACATTATTCTTAAAACAGATGTTCGTGGTTCTCTAGAAGCTTTAACCGCTTCTCTTCAAGGTCTTGCGACTGACGAAGTGAAAGTTAATATTGTATCTTCTGGTGTTGGTGGTATTTCTGAAACGGATGCGACTTTGGCATTAGCTTCTGAAGCTGTGATTTTCGGTTTTAACGTTCGTGCGGATACGCCAGCGAAAAGAGTGATTGAAAGCAATCAAATAGATCTTCGCTATTACAGCATTATCTATGACTTGATTGACGATATCAGAGCGGCTATGTCTGGCTTATTGGCTCCTGAATTACGTGAAGAGATCCTAGGTGTTGCGGAAGTACGTGAAGTATTTAAGTCGCCTAAATTCGGTCTAATCGCTGGTTCTATGGTTACTGATGGTGTTATTCATCGCAATAAGAGAATCCGTGTACTTCGTGAGAATACGGTTATCTATGAAGGTGAATTAGAATCTCTACGTCGCTTTAAAGATGACGTTCAAGAAGTTCGCCAAGGTATGGAATGTGGTATCGGTGTTAAGAACTATCAAGATGTTCGCGCTGGTGACCAGATCGAAGTGTATATTGTGAATGAAATCGCACGTACACTTTAATTAGCTGGCTATTAAGTTAGTAGGTTAGTAAAACGAAAAACGCCGCTTTATGCGGCGTTTTTTCGCTATACTAGTTATATAATTAGTATCTGTACTAGTTATATAGTGGGTTATATAAAAGATATTTAGGGGCGACACAATGCCAAAAGAGTTTAGCCGTACTACGCGCTTAGGCGAACAGATCCGTCGAGATCTCGCGCAATTAATTCAATTCGATATGAAAGATCCACGCTTAGGCATGGTGACACTTAATGCGGTTAAAGTTGCTAAAGACCTTGGCTATGCCGACATCTATTTTACTGTAATGGGTGCAAAAGGTGATAGTGACGAAGCTGATGAAGCGGCCATTCAAAAGCAAGCTAGCAAAGTCTTAAATGATGCCGCTGGTTTTTTGCGCGGTGAATTATCTCGCCAGATGACCACCCGTATTACGCCTTTGTTGCGCTTCCACTACGATGAGTCGTTATTGCGCGGTCACCACATGACAAACTTGATCAATAAAGTCGTTGCTGAAGATGTTGCTCGTGCGGGTAAGCCTGCTGACGATAGCGAGTCATAAACGCTAAAGCCGCACAAAGATTAGTAGCAAAGATTAGAAGCAAAGAGTAGACATAGAAGTATGGCGCGTATAAAAAAAGGCCGTGAAATCAGCGGCATCATAGTGCTCAATAAACCATTGGGCCTTTCTTCCAATCAAGTTCTACAAAAGATAAAATGGCTTCTCGGTGCTAAAAAAGCGGGCCACACAGGGGCGCTTGACCCCATGGCTTCTGGGGTACTGCCTTTATGTTTTGGTGATGCAACTAAGTTTTCTCAGGTTCTCTTGGAATCCAGTAAAGGTTATATCACCACCTGCAAACTGGGCGAGATTCGTTCGACTGGGGATCAAGATGGCGAGATTGTATCCACTAAGCCCGTCCCTGAATTTGATGCGGCCTCTATTGAAAAAATTCTGCAACAATTTCGAGGCTTAATAACACAAGTTCCGCCGATGTATTCAGCGCTTAAGCATGAAGGTAGGCCCTTGTATGAACTTGCGCGCAAAGGTATTGAGTTGGATTTAAAGACTTTAAAGCAGCGCCAAGTCACTATTCATTCTTTGCAGGTATTAGCGATTCGCCAGGATGTTGGTGAGATTGATTTGGAAGTTGTATGCTCAAAAGGCACCTACATTCGCAGTTTAGTCGAAGATATCGGCAATGAAGTGGGTTGTGGTGCGTATGTCAGTATGTTGCATCGCACACAGGCAGGGCCATTTTCAGAAGCCCAATGTATTGATTATCAAACGCTACTGGATCTTGAGGAAGCTTACCCCGTCGCTACTGATCGCCAAGCGGTAATGGATGATATGTTGATTCATTCTGCGGAAGCCATTCCCGATTGGCCTAAAGTTGAGCTAACCTTACGCGAAGGTCACAAAATTTTACACGGGCAGAGAGTCAAAACTAGCTTCCCGCTTACGCCTCAAGTACAATTATGGGTTAATACTCCTGAGGGAGTTGTGTTTGTGGGTGTTGGTGACATTACTGACAACGGAACACTGATACCGAAACGTGTTTTTCAGGTCAAATTGCCCAGCGAGATGCCTGAGTATAACTAGTTTCGAACGATTTCTGGCTAGTTTGAGGTTCTTGGTTCTTTTGAATTAAGAGTTTCGAACAGCATCCTACTGTTAATATGCACGGTGGAGATGTTTGGCTGATTTAACCGCATATTATGGAGATACTATCATGGCATTAACTGTCGAAAATAAAGCGGCAATCGTTGCTGAATATCAACAAGCCGAAGGCGATACTGGTTCACCAGAAGTTCAGGTTGCTTTGTTGACTCACAACATCGTTGGTTTGCAGGATCACTTTAAAGTGAACCATAAAGATCACCACTCTCGTCGTGGTTTGATTCGCATGGTAAACCAGCGTCGTAAATTGTTGGATTACTTGAAGGGTAAAAGCGTTTCTCGTTACACTTCTTTGATCAAACGTTTAGGTCTACGTCGTTAAGATATAGTCCTTGATAGAAGCCCTTTTTAGGGCTTCTATTTTTTTATCTCAACTAAACCATTTAATTAACTGTGTACTGTCAGTTCTTAGCTACTTCTAACCATTCGCCTTTCAGCTCCTTCTTATAGGCATGCGAAAAGGGCCAATGCTTAGAAGTGCTAACAGAGCGGTCATTTAAGGATTGAAAGAATGAGCATTATCCCTACAGCGATTACCAAAACGTTTAAGTTTGGTGAAGATACTGTAACGCTAGAAACGGGCCGTATTGCACGCCAGGCTTCTGGTGCTGTTTTAGTTACTATCGGTAAAACCCAAGTATTGACCACAGTGGTTGGTGCTAAATCTACCAAGCCAGGACAAGACTTCTTTCCATTGTCTGTCCATTACATAGAAAAAACTTATGCTGCAGGTCGTATCCCTGGTGGTTACCTGAAGCGTGAAGGTCGTCCTTCTGAAAAAGAAACGCTGACTTCTCGTCTTATTGACCGTCCGATTCGTCCATTATTTCCTAAGGGTTATATGAGCGAAGTGCAGGTTGTTTGTACTGTGATTTCTGCAGACAAAAACGTTGATCCAGATATCGCAGCAATGATCGGTACTTCTGCTGCTATCTCTATTTCCGGTATTCCTTTCAGCGGCCCAATCGGTGCAGCTCGTGTTGGTTACACTGAAGATAAAGGCTATGTTTTAAACCCAAGCTATGAAGTATTAGAAACTTCAATGCTGGATATGGTTGTTGCTGGTACCAAGGACGCTGTATTAATGGTTGAGTCAGAAGCTGACGAATTAACTGAAGACGAAATGTTGGGCGGTGTATTATTCGCTCATCAAGAATTCCAGTGTGTTGTTGATGCCGTTGCTGAATTTGCCGCGACTATTAACACGCCAGTTTGGGAATGGGCTGCTCCTGCGGTCGATACTGTATTGTTTGATGCAGTTACTGCTCAAGTCGGTGCTGCTATTGGTGACGCTTATCTTGCTACTGACAAGATGGAGCGTTATGGCAAGATCGATGCGGCTAAGAAAGCAGCGGTTGCCGCTTTATGCGGTGAAGAAGAAGGCAAGCCATCTGCAGACGATGTTGCTGGCATGATTTCTAAAATCCAAAAGAATATTGTTCGTCAGCGTTCTGTTGCCGGTGAGCCTCGCATCGATGGTCGTGATAACGATACGGTTCGCCCGATTACGGTTGAAACTGGCGTTCTAGATAACGTCCACGGTTCTGCTTTGTTCACTCGTGGTGAAACTCAAGCAATCGTTACTGCAACATTAGGTTCTGGTCGTGATGCTCAGATGGTTGATGCTTTGTTCGGCCGTAAAGAAGATCCATTTATGTTCCAGTACAACTTCCCTCCATATTCTGTTGGTGAAGCTGGACGTATGGGCGGTGTTGGTCGTCGTGAAATTGGTCATGGTCGTCTAGCGCGTCGCGGTATTCAAGCGATGATGCCTAAGCACGAAGATTTCCCTTATTCAATTCGTGTAGTGTCCGAGATTACAGAATCTAACGGTTCTTCTTCTATGGCCTCTGTTTGTGGTGCTTCTATGGCATTGATGGCAGCAGGCGTTCCGATGAAGGCTCCAGTTGCGGGTATCGCAATGGGTCTTATTAAAGAAGACAACGGTTTTGCCGTATTGACTGATATCTTAGGTGATGAAGATCACTTAGGTGACATGGACTTTAAAGTAGCCGGTACTGATCAAGGTATTACTGCTTTACAGATGGATATCAAGATTCAAGGTATCACTGAAGAGATCATGGATATCGCCTTGCAGAAAGCAAACACCGCTCGTATGACGATTCTTGCGTCTATGAATGCATGCATTGCAACGCCTGCGGCTGAAATGGCTGATAATGCTCCTACTATGAGCACCATCAAGATCGATCCTGATAAGATCCGTGACGTGATTGGTAAAGGCGGCGCGACTATTCGTTCAATCACTGAACAGACTGGCGCAGACATCGATATCGATGACAGCGGTAACATCAAGATCTTCGCGGCGGGTAAAGAAGCATCTGATGCCGCTAAAGCGATGATCGAAGGCATCACTGCTGAAGCTGAAGTTGGCAAGATCTACCGTGGTAAAGTTATGAAGCTAGCCGATTTCGGTGCTTTCGTTAACATTATTCCAGGTAAAGACGGTCTGGTTCACATCTCTCAGATCTCTGAGGAGCGTGTAGAAAACGTTACTGATTACTTGAAAGAAGGCCAAGAGGTTAACGTTAACGTATTAGACGTTGATCCTAAGGGTCGTATCAAATTGACCATGAAGGGTGTTGCGCAAGACGCGTAATCTCTGCTTGATCATTTGATCTAAAAAAGGCGCTAACCGAAAACGGTTAGCGCCTTTTTTGTTTGTGCATTTATATAATTATCTTTTTCAGTATAAATCCAAGTTTTCCATTTCTTTTAAGGTTTTCTTAATCTTTATTGAAGCCTCCTTGTATCTGCTCAAATCCCATCTATTCTCTAATTCCTAGCTTAGGTTTGTACGATTTTTAAGCATATAGAGTGTTTCTTGTATTCATTTCATGCTTTCGTAACATATTTACAGGAATCGGTTGACGGGGCTGAGGATAAGCGTATTATTCGCCGCCTGCTCAGACAGAAAGACCTTTTGGTATTTGTGATTGAGTTGAGATAAGGTGTTGTTTTTAAACGTTTTTTTAAATGTTAATTGAA